>CAZTUQ010000020.1:0-36766 GCA_964616865.1 uncultured Muribaculaceae bacterium | reverse complement strand
GGGAGCCTCGCTCCCGATGCTATCTCATAAACAACAGCCGCCTCCGTACAAGGAAGCGGCTGTTTCTGTACCGCGAGTTCTCAATGGTGGCTAAGTCCCGGTTTTGTACCGCGCGGTTCCAATGTCTGTACCTATACAGGAGGAAGCCGTTTCCGGTCTATAGCCCGAATAGGAACCGCGCCAAATAAAAAAGAGACCGACTTATGTCAGTCCCTTTCTCCTAAAGTAATGGAAAAAACAATGGCTCGCAAGGCTTCCCGAAAAACTCCGCCTTTATCGAAAATCCCTCACGCCAATTCAGGACTTTCACGGAGCGCCGCCTAGCATACGGGTCGTGCCATTTGAGCGGCGAGCCGTTGCTTTCGTTTTTACGGATGCAAAGATAGCGTCGTGCAATCGACCATGGAAACAGTTGTGACAATAATGACGGATTTGCCACGAAATGCGGCATTTTGGGACGAAAATGCAATATATGGGACGAAAAATCGCATTTTAGAATTTTGTCACTATATTTGCAGCGTTTAAAAATGGACAAGATACCTGACATATTGATCAAGCCGTGGACGCAAGTCTGGTATGTCCTCTTCTCCGGCCTGTTCTTTCTGCTCTTCGCCCTCCTGTACACCCCCCTCGGCATGGCGGAAAATCTGGACATGGGGCGCGGCATTTTCCATTTCAATGTCACTATCATGACCTGCATACTTATGGGCAGCATAGCCCTATGCAGGCTCACGCTGTACATAGGAGGCCGCATGACCACCTACAGCTGGTGGGGGTATATAGTATATTGCATGCTCGAAATACTCGTGGCGACATTTTTCCTTGCGCTGTATGTCACCCTGATGCGTGGCACGACACCATATTTCGCAGTGCTGACGGAATGCGCCAAGTATTCATTCGGGATACTGGTATTCCCATATATAATACTCACCATAGCGATGGACATAATCGACATGTCCAGAAGGGGCATCACCGTGGAGGACAAGGACCTGGTCAGATTCCATGACAACCACAGGCAGCTCAAGCTGGTCGTCAGCGGAGCAGCCATCCTATATATCAACGCTGAGGAGAATTATATACGCATCCATTATCAGGATGTGGACGGGATGAAGGACTACCAGCTGCGCTCATCCATGAAGGCACTCGAGAAGGTCGCCTCGGAGCACGGCCTGTTCCGCTGCCACAGATCCTATTACATCAACCCCAGGCACATAAAGGCACTGCGCAAGGACAAGAATGACCAGATCATGGCAGAGTTGGACATGCCGGGCGTAAGCATCCCCGTATCACGCAGGATATATCCGGAACTTTCGAGCCTGATATAGCGGCACAGTCATTGGAAATGACTATATTTGCATGGTTTTGGCAATCCGCCAGGACCGCTTGTCCGGCAAGGACTTAAGCAAGAACTGTTAGTGATAAAACATATTTCATATCATGGTTAAGATTAAAGTCGACGGATGCGGCTCATTCGTCAGCAAGGCGGATTATGACGCCTATGTAGAGAAGGCGCTCTCCGCTTTTGACACCCTGCAGGCAGAGAACGGTGCAGGCAATGACTTCCTCGGTTGGAAAACCCTGCCGTCAGATACACCGGAGACACTCATCCTGGACTGCGAGGCCGTACGCGATGCCTGGAAGGCAAAAGGCGTCAATCTCGTCATCGCGATAGGCATCGGCGGTTCTTATCTCGGTGCCAAATGCGCCATCGAGGCTCTCTCTCATAGTTTTATACGCCCCGAGGACACTCCCCAGGTGGTGTTTGCAGGCAACAACCTCTCCGAGGACTATCTCGCCGAACTGCTCGACCTCGCAAAATGCCGCAATGTGGCAGTAATCGTCATCTCGAAGTCCGGCACCACCACCGAGCCGGCCGTGGCATTCCGCATATTCAAGGAGTATCTTGAGAACACTTACGGAGCGCAGGAGGCTGCCGAGCGTATCGTAGCGATCACCGACGAGCACAAGGGCGCGCTCAAGACTCTCGCCACACAGGAGGGCTACCGCACATTCATCGTTCCCGACAATGTCGGAGGACGCTATTCCGTGCTCACCCCGGTAGGCATACTGCCCATCGTCGTTGCAGGATTTGACATCCGCGCCATGCTCAAAGGAGCTGATGACGAGCGCAAGGCCCTGTCCGAGCGCAGCGCGGACAATGCGGCCGTGATATACGCCGCCATGCGCAACCTCCTCTACGGGAAACTGGACAAGGCTGTCGAAATCCTCGTCGCCTACAATCCCAAACTCGTCTATTTCGCAGAATGGTGGAAGCAGCTCTACGGCGAGTCCGAGGGCAAAGAGGGCAAGGGAATCTATCCTGCGTCGGTCACCAACACCGCAGACCTCCATTCCATGGGACAGTTTATCCAGGAGGGTAGCAGGATCATGTTTGAGACAGTCATCAACATAGAGAAGGCAAAACGCAGCGTGACCATCGGCAGCGACAGCCAGAATCTCGACCAGCTCAACTATCTCGCCGGACAGCATGTGGAGCATTGCAACGCAATGGCACAGCTCGGAGTCAAGGTCGCCCACATCGACGGCGGCGTACCCCAGATGGAGGTCAGCGTCGAGTGCATTGACGAGTACAACCTCGGCTCGCTGTTCTATTTCTTCGAGTTCGCCTGCGGCATCTCCGCCTATGTGCTCGGCATCAACCCCTTCAACCAGCCCGGAGTCGAGGCTTACAAAAAGAACATGTTCGCACTCCTCCGCAAGCCCGGATACGAGGCAGAAACAGAATCAATCCTTAAACGTATCTAATATCATGACATCCAAGATCAAGAATGTATTTATGGCCCTCGCAGCCACGCTTGCAGTCACAGCATGCGCTGAGAAACCCCAGAAGGTGGGAATCGTAGCGCACAGAGGATTCTGGAAGTGCGAGCAGGCCGGCAATGCACAGAACAGTATCGCAGCCCTCAAGGCAGCCCAGGACGAAGGTTTCTGGGGCAGCGAGTTCGATGCCCAGCTCACCCTTGACGAACAGGTCATCATCAACCACGACGCCGACATTCACGGCATGGTCATCAAGGAGCATACTCTCGACACTCTCAAGACCCTATTCCTCGCCAACGGAGAGCATCCCTCTACCCTCGACGAGTATCTGACCCAGGGTGAGAAGAGCAACACCATGCTGGTATTCGAGTTCAAGGACCAGGTGGACAGCGCACGCAATATCATACTCGTGGACAAATCCATCGCAGCCCTCAAGGCTCACAAACTGTATGACCCTTCCCGCGTGATGTTCATCACATTCAGCCACCAGATCAGCTGCTACATTGCACAGATTGCCCCTGAGTTTGTAAACCAGTATCTCACCGGCAATAAGACTCCCGCCGAACTCCACAAGGACGGCATCAACGGCATCGACTACTCCATGAAAGTGCTCAAAAAGCACCCTGAATACATCGAGGAGGCCCATAATCTCGGCATGTCCACCAATGTATTCACTGTCAACAAGGACAGCACCATGATGAAATTCGTGGAGCAGGGCGTACAGTTCATCACCACCAACGAGCCTCTCATTCTGCGCGGCGTCCTCGGTGAGAAAGAACTCAAACCCGGCAAGTAATCACTGCTACAGAGTAAACAACGGCGAATGACTTCGCCTCGGCAACGGCATCAGCGTAAGGCTGGTGCCGTTTTTTATAAACAGGGAGGAACGCTCGTAAGAAGCATGGAACCCCATGCCTTCCAGCACGGATGCAGAGGCCCGATACGCTTTCTCGGGGGTATTGTTGTTTTCGCTGATATGGCACAGATAGATATGTCGAAGCCCCTCATGCCAGACCTTGCCTATCGCATACGCGCATTCGTCATTGCTCGTATGCCCGTGACCTCCGCGTATCCTCTCCTGCAGTTCGGGCGTATATGGTCCGTTTGCGAGCATTTCGCGGTCATAGTTAGACTCTATCACAAGCGTGTGTGCAGCCGCGGCGCAGTCCAGAGCCTCATCGGTCAGTCTGCCACAGTCTGTAATGAGCACAAATGCATGCCCTGCCATACGGATGTCATACCCCACTGTATGTGAGGCGTCATGCGGCACCACAAAATAACGGGCCTGCACAAGCCCGGGGACGATTTCATTCCACTCTCCACGCGCAAGGACACGCCTGACCTCCGCCAGATGCCCGAGAGTATGGCTCCTGCGGGCCAATGCCTTGTGCAATTCAGGAGAGGCATATACGGGGATATGGTCATATTTGCAGAACGAGCCCAGGGAGCGGACATGGTCCAGATGGTCATGGGTCAGCAGAATGCCCGACAGGTCCTCGAGGGCAAGGTGCTCCGCCTCCAGTTCCTTGCGCACCCTGCGCCGGCTGACCCCGGCATCTATAAGTATGGAAGCCGCCACCTGGCCGTCACGCATGACGCCAAGGACACAGCAATTGCCACAACTCCCGCTCGAAAAACTCTTGAAGAATATCCTTTCCTCCACAGCCGTCACAGATTGTTGCCCTCCTCGCAATATTTGGAAATGACACTGTAGGCGTCCGCGACTCCCAACTCGCCCGCGCGAGAAAGGTCGATACATCCTTTTTCCTTGTCCTTGAGATAGATAAGCACAAGTCCCCTGTTGAAATAGGCATCTCCCATATAAGGATAGAGCCTGATAGCCTCGTCATAGCTGCCTATGGCATTGAGCATACCGGAAGACAGGCAATACAGATTGCCGAGGTCATAATGCAGATATGCCATGTCAGGCACGAGAGATATGGCCTGCTGCAGGTCGCTTATAGCGTCAGAATAGTCATAAGCATTGTTTACATCTCCTCCGACACGGGCGCGTGTCGCTCCTCTGTCGTCCATGGTGAGTGTCTGCACATTGCTCTGTATGGAATTGATGAAATCTATCATCTCCGCCTTGAGCGCGGCACGATTCATCAGATAGCATGCCTTGTAATATGCAGAATATCTGTCATCTCCATTGTCAGCAGCAGCCACGGCCCGGTCGAAATCCGACAATGCGGCACTATACTGGCGGTTGCGCACATTGTAAAGTCCTTTGACAAAAGCATTCTCCGCAACAGACAATCCCGAAGCGTCAAGCGCAGAGACGGGCAAAGCCTCCGGCAGGGTATCGGCATTAGCCACCATGACCGGCACCGGCATTTCCCTGACAAACCTGTCCAGCAAGGGATTCTCGTAACGGTTGCGCAACGCGACACTGCGCGTAGCGTCTTCCGCAGCCAGAAGGAACTTGTACAGAGGTCTCAGACGCACATCTATATCCCTATTCTGCAACAGTTCGTTGTCAAAATTCTTTTTAGCGAAATCAGCATCGAGCGCGAGCAGGGCACTGTATTTACGCGTGGTATCCGCGAACGCGAGACTGTCCGCAGCACTCGCCGTCTTGTACTCCGCCACCTTGCGCTGCGCCGCATCATAATCAGCCTTGGACTCACGACGCATACCGAGCAGATTCTTGACATAGGAGCGGTTCATATATGCCTTGGCGAAATCCGGATAGAGTTCTATCGCCTTATCATAATCCTCCAGCGCGTCCCTATAACGCTGCATTTCCATAAATATCGCAGCGCGGTTGAAATACGCCAGCACATTGCCGGGATTGATGTTTATGACACGGTCCATATCGGACAGAGCAGACTCATAGTCACCCACCTGCGCACTGATGAGACTGCGGTTGTAGAGAGTGAGCGCATTGCCGGGCTCCTCTGCCAGCACCCTGTTGAGATCCGCCATGGCGGAGTTGTAGTCGTGGGTCTCGTAATACATCAGAGCCCTGTTGAAATAGGCGAATGTATTGGTAGAATCGAGGCTCGTCGCCATATCCATGTCCGCAATGGCATTGGTATAGTCCCCTTGGGACGCACGCAGCCGTCCGCGCCTGATATAGCCTTCCGGCTCATGCCTGTCCAGCCTGATAGCCCTGTCATAGTCGCTGACCGCCTTGAGAGTATCCCCGAGATAGAGATAGCAGGCACCTCTGTTGAGATATGCGGAGGGGTCTTTGGGCTCTTTGCGTATATAGCGGTCAAAATCAGACACCGCCTCCTCAAAACGCTGCGCAAGGAAATATGTGACTCCCCGGCTGAAATACAGTCCTATAGTCCCCGGTCTGAGGCTTATCGCAGTCTCCAGGTCCGCGAGCGCATCATCATAATGCCCGAAACGGCTCTTGGTAATGGCGCGGTAATGATACCCGTTGGTAAACACGGGATCAAGCCTGACCGAAGTGTCGAAATCCTGCTGCGCCCCCCTGATGTCCCCGAGATTGTACTTCGCTATCCCCCTGAAAAAGAATGTCCAGTAATCTGTCGTATCCAGACGGGCGAGGATGTTGAAATTCTCTATCGCAGAAGCATATTTGCCGTCAGCGAGGGCATTGCGTCCGCGGAAATAGAACACATCCTTGTCATACTGCGCCGACACTGTCCACATCGCGGCGAACAATGTCAGCATAATGGCAGCAAGGCGTCGTCCTTTCATTTCCGAATGTGCTCCTAAATTGCTAATTTTGTCAGATTTCGTACAAAGATAAACATAAATCAAGCCGAAAAGGTGAAACGGCACAAAAAAATATTCCTGCTATCTGTCCTGATGGCCGCATTCTGTATCCCGGACATCTCCGGACAGTCCGTATTCAACAGGATGAAATGCATCAATGCAGCCAAAACCCTCACGACCGAGGAGGGGCTGCGGCAGGAGGTGGAATATCTCAGCGGAAGTCTCTGCGAGGGCAGGGCGAGCGCAAGCAGGGGCGGCACCGAGACCGCAATGCACATCTGTCACCTTTTCAACACTTACGGGCTCTCTCCCCTGTCTCCGGAGGGCTCATATTCAAACACATTCGTGCATGACGGCAGGATCTGCCGCAATATCATGGGCATGGTGCAGGGCTCGACGGACAGGGGCAGGGACAAGTACATTCTCGTAATGGCACATTATGACGGGCTCGGGCGCATAGGGGACAAACTCTACCCCGGAGCCGACAGCAACGCTTCCGGAGTGGCGGCGATGCTGAGTCTCGCCAAGATGTTCAGTGCAGCGACAGCCGCACGCGGAGGATATATAGAGAAGAGCATCATTTTCGTGGGAATAGACGCCAAACAGCTCAACATGGCCGGCTCCAAGGCGTTGTGGGACATGTTCAGGTCCGGTCTGGTCAAGGACCCGTTCACCGGCAAGCCGATCAGGCCGTCAAACCTCTCCGTCGTCGTGAATCTCGACATTCTCGGCAGTTCCGCATCTCCGCTCAAGTCGGGAAGGCGCGACTACCTCATAATGCTCGGAGGCTCGGATTTCATGAAGCAGCAGTTGAGCGGAGTAAACAACTATTCGGATACCAGGCTGGACATAGGTCTCAACTACTATGGCAGCAAGTCATTCACTGACCTGTTCCTGAATAGGGTGTCGGACCAGAGGCCGTTCCTGCACGGAGGCGTGCGGAGCGTCATGTTTACTTCCGGCATCACCATGGACACCAACAAAGAGACCGACACCCCGGAACATATAGACTGGTCCATTCTCAAGAGGCGCACCCTGCTGGTGTACCACTGGATAGACCGCATGACATATTTATTATAGGACAGACAAGACACATACATACAGATGAAGCAATTTTGGAAAGTGATGGTGAAGTACATGTCACCATACATGAAATACCTCACAGGTTCGGTATTCTTCAATATCCTGTCGGCAATACTCAATGTATTCTCGTTCTCCCTGCTGATACCCATCATGCAGATAGTCTTCCAGACAGGAGAGGCCAAGACCTACGAATTCATTCCCTGGGACCAGGCCAACGGATTCAACGATATCGTAAACAACATCTACTGGTACATGTCGGGAATGGTCGAGCAGAACGGTGCCAGCCATGTGCTGCTGGTGATGTGCGGAGTATTCTGCGTCATAGTCCTGGTCAAGACGGCGTGCTATTTCGCCGCGGCAGGCATCATCATCCCCATACGCACAGGCATTGTCAAGGACATGAGGATGGAGATATACCGCAAGATCCTCTCCCTGCCAATCGGATTCTTCTCCGAGTCCCGCAAAGGTGACATACAGGCGCGTATCAGCGGCGATGTGAACGAGGTGGAGACCTCTATCACGAGCACCATGGACATGCTCATCAAGAATCCCATTCTCATCATCATCTATATCGGAGTGCTGTTCATCATGTCGTGGGAGCTGACCCTGTTCACGATAGTGTTCGCACCGGTGATGATATTCGTGATGAGCGCGATAGGACGCAAGTTGAGAGCCAAATCCCGCGATGCGCAGAAGTATTGGAGCGACACCATGAGCCAGGTCGAGGAGACTCTCGGAGGGCTGAGGATCATCAAGGCATTCCTCGCAGAGGACAAGATGACCGAGCGTTTCGACAAGACGACGGGCACGATGCGTTCCAAGCTCATCAAGGTCGCCACGAGGCAGGCAAGCGCACATCCGGTGAGCGAGTTCCTCGGCAGCATGATGATAGCCATAGTGCTCTGGTTCGGCGGCTCGCTGATACTCAGCGACACCCCTGTCATAGACGCACCTACTTTCATTTCCTACATGGCTATACTCTACAGCGTCATACAGCCTATCAAGGATCTGTCCAAGGCCGCCTACGGCATTCCCAAGGGAATGGCATCCATGGACCGCATCAACACCATACTCGATGCCGAAAGCAACATCAAGGAACTCCCCTCGCCTGCACGCATCAGCGAATTCAAAGAGGGAATACGGTTCAATAATGTCGATTTTGAATACGAAAACGGGCGCAAGGTGCTCAACGGCATCAATATGACCATCCCCAAAGGCAAGGCCATCGCGATTGTCGGCTCTTCGGGCGCAGGCAAGTCCACTTTAGTGGATCTCATACCGCGATTCTATGATGTCACAGGCGGCAACATCACCCTGGACGGCGTGGATATACGGAACATGGCCATCAAGGACCTGCGCGGTCTGATCGGCAATGTCAACCAGGACCCCATCCTGTTTAACGACACCATTTTCAACAACATAGCATTCGGCGTAGAGAATGCCGATATGGAGAGCGTCATAGAGGCCGCCAAGATTGCCAACGCACACGAGTTCATCATGGAAAAGGAAGAGGGGTACAATACGATAGTCGGAGACCGCGGAGCCAAGCTCTCCGGAGGACAGAGACAGCGTATCAGTATCGCACGCGCCATTCTCAAAAATCCTCCCATTCTCATCCTCGACGAGGCGACCGCCGCGCTCGACACCGAGTCGGAGAGGGCTGTACAGGAGGCCATCGAGAAGTTGATGTCCAACAGGACGACCATCGCCATCGCGCACAGGCTTTCCACAATCAAGAATTCGGATGAAATAATAGTCATGGACGAAGGACGCATCGTGGAGCACGGCCGTCATGACGAACTCATAGCACTTGGGGGCTATTACAAACGCCTCAACGACATGCAACAACTCTGATATGGTCCATAATAAAAGCATGATTGCCGCCAGGGTGGTATTCGTACTCTACCTTGCGGCTGTCATTTATCTGTGTTTCGGGCACTTCGACAATATACCGAGTGTCAGGGATGACATCTTCGGCATTCCCACCGACAAGGTGGTGCATTTCTGCATGTTTTTCCCTTTCGTCACCTTGTCTTATTTCGCAGCAGGGATGAAGTTGAAATCAATATGGCTGGCCATATTGCTGATTGCAGCGCTGTTCATCCTCGGGGCCGTGATAGCGGCAGCCACGGAAATCGGGCAGGGGCTGGTGGGATACCGCAGCATGGATCCGGCTGATTTCCGGGCAGATACATTGTCTCTCATGATAGGATCGGTCATCACATTGTTCATCGACATACGGAGGAGAGTGCGCAAATGATGAGACGACATATACTGTGCCTGCTGCTCGCATCGCTGCCTCTGAGCCTCGGGGCGGAGTCCCTGCGCTCCGCATTCTCACCTCTGACGGACAGTCTCAAGACAATACTCGACACGCATTTCCGTTCCGACAACAATACTTCTGTCAAGAAGATACTCCGGCGGGGCAACACGATTGACCTGTATTTTGCCGGCACTATGGGCGACTACGCATGGAAGCGCGAAGACATAGCCTGGTTCCGCAATACTGTCAGGGAGACATGGCCGGAGTCTTACAGGAGTTGTTCGCTCGGCGCGATATATGTCAACGGCACGGCACTCAACATGTATATCACCCCGGAACTCACATACGACGGACAACCCGGCGAATTCCGTTACAAGGGCGATGACAAGAATACCGCGGAATGGGTCAGGGAGATAGGTGCGCGCGATTATCCCAAGGGATTGAGCGGACGCGTGATCGCATTGTGGCAGAGCCACGGAATGTACTACAACGAGTACGCGGACCGCTGGAACTGGCAGAGGCCGCCTGTGTTCAGGACTGTCGAGGACATGTACACCCAGAGTTATGTGCTTCAGGGACTGATACCTATGCTCGAGAATGCAGGTGCGTATGTCATCACTCCGCGAGAGCGGGACACCAATGCCAACGAGACCGTCGCGGACAATGACCCGGCTTTTGACAGCCCGGCATCCCCGGACGAAGAGGCCCCGTGCCGCCCGTTCCCTTTGAGGCAGAACGGCCGCTACAGCGAGAGCGGAAAGTGGGAAGACGCAGGTGTGGGATTTGCCGATGCCAGGGAGTATTATCTGCTCGACGAAAATCCTTTCACCATGGGCAGCGCACGGCGTGCACAGTGCCTCGGACAGGATGCGGCAGCGGCGTCGGAGGCAGTATGGACGGCGGCCATACCCGGCAGGGAGAGACGCGCCGTCTACATATCCTACAAGACCCTGCCGCAGAGCAGCACCTGCGCACATTATACGGTGCACCATGCTGCCGGCAGTACCGAATTTGCGGTAAATCAGAAGATTGGCGGCGGCACATGGGTATATCTCGGGACATTCGACTTTGCCGGAGAGGGCAAGGTAAGCCTCGACAACATCACGCCAAAGGGGTATGAGCACATCGCCGGCAGCGTGGTCACTGCCGACGCGGTCCGATTCGGCGGAGGCATGGGCAAGGTAGCCAGAGGTCCGGAACCGGACGAGGTGGAACTTTCCGGTCTGCCGGCATTCGCCGAAGGCGCATTGTATTCCATGCAATGGGCTGGAATAGATACGACTGTGACCAAGCAGTGGGACGACGAGTACACCAGGGAATTTGCATCGCGCGGAGCATGGGTCAGGCATCTGTCAGACGACAGGCACGCCCCCATAGACCTCTCGCTGGGATTCCATTCGGATGCAGGACAGACCTCGTGCGACTCCACCGTAGGCACGCTGTCCATATACACGCTCAAATGTGACGGCAAGGACAAATTTGCCAACGGCAGGAGCAGGTGGACCTCCAGGACCTATGCCGATTATGTGCAGACGCAGGTCGTGGACGACATCAGAGCGTCGTACGACAGTTCGTGGAACAGGCGCGGTCTATGGGACCGCTCGTACAGCGAATCCAGGACGACAGGAGTACCGGCAATGCTGTTGGAACTGCTCTCTCACCAGAATTTTGCCGACATGAAGTACGGACTCGATCCGGCATTCCGCTTTACCGTCAGCAGAGCCGTCTACAAAGGCATTCTCAAGTATCTGAGCCAGGCGTATGTGGTGCCCTATATCGTGCAGCCGCTGCCTGTCAGCGAAATGTCCGTCACCAGGACCGCCAAGGGTGCGCGCATCTCATGGGTGCCGGTGGAAGACCCGTTGGAACCGACTGCGTCCCCCAAGACCTATCTGTTGCAGACAAGGGTGGATGACGGGGCATTCGACCGGGGCATTCCGGTAAAACGCTGCTCGGTGGAAGTCCCCATAGAGGACGGACACCTGTATAGTTTCAGGGTCATCGCGGTCAATGACGGAGGACGGAGTTTCCCCTCTGAGACCCTCTGCATAGGACGCCCGGCCGCAGAAGCAAGGCAAGTGGCTGTAGTGAACAATTTTGACCGCATCGCGGCACCGTCATGGTTCGACTCCCCAGATCATGCAGGATTCAACGGCCTGCAGGACAATGGTGTACCCCTCGGGGAGGAAATATCCTACATCGGGGCGCAATACGAATTCGACCGTCACAAGCCCTATATAAGCAACGACAACGCCGGTTTCGGGGCCTCGCACGGCAATATGGCCGGAGCGGTCATCCCCGGAAATGATTTTGACCTGGTATCCATACACGCCAAGGCATTGATGGACGCAGGATATTCCGTCATCTCCACCAGCAGGGATGCATGGCTGCGCGACAGCAGCATTGTAAAGGGCTCTTTCGCTGTAGACCTGCTCTGCGGCAAGCAGACAGGCACGGTGACCGGGCGCAGGGACGCCCCTGTGAAATACAGGGTCTGGCCCTCGGCACTGCGCAGGCGCGTCAGAGACTACGCCATGGACGGGGGCAATCTCATAGTGTCCGGGGCATATATCGGCTCTGATATTCACGACAGCGTGTATCCGTTTGAGAGCGACAGTGCCTACACCGCCTCCTGCGCAGGATTTGCCCGAGAGACACTCGGCTGGAAATGGGTGTCCGGACGCGAGAGGTCCGGCGCGGTGAGACCGATACGCAATCTCAAACTCAGCCTCCGCAACTCCGTAGGGCCGCTGCATTACAACAATGTATGGGAGCCTGCGCCTGTCTACTGCGTGGAGAGCGCGGACGGCATCGCCCCTGTATCCCCACGCGCAGTGTCGCTGTACAGATACACAGACAGCGGCGTTTCCGCCGCTGTCGCATACGAGGCCCGCAACTACAAATCAGTGTCGCTGGGCTTTCCTGTCGAGACCGTCCGCGATACTGAATCGCTGACGGCCCTGCTGTCTCAGATATTGTACTGGTTTGAGTAGAATGCCTTGACATCCTCCCAATGGTAATAGGGATAGATATCTGTCTCTACGGGGATGTCCACTTCCGCCTCCTGCAGGAGGAACTTGACTATCACATCGCCTGCGCGGTTCTTGTAGAATATCCACTGGATATTGCCTGCCATAGGCGAGACGATGAAGTCACACCACACGGATGCGAAATCATCGTATGACTCCGCGACTCCGCGGGACGGGGCGAGCTGCATGATGGTAGCAAGCGGTGTGAGATACGCATCGTGCGAAAAACGCAGGTCTGCGGCAATATTGCCGTCAGCGATGGCCGCATCCGCCTTGTCGATGAAATCTTTAAGCAGAGGTGTCGCCGCCTGGTGCATTATCTCGCCTCCGATAGGGCAGGAGCCTTTGGTCACATAGTATGACGCATTCCCCCTCTGCCAGAGGTTATAAAGTTCTTCGGGAGTGAAAATATCCTGCAGCCGGACATCCACAGGCATATTGGGGCTGATGCTCGCCAGCTGGTAGAGGTTATTGATGAGTTCAATCTTATCGACATTGCTCTCGACATAGGCAGGATCGTTGAACAGCACGGACATCAGGCGGTCAGGCTGTGTCAGGCTGTCGCGGAATGCGGTAAGGTCGGATTTCCAGGGAGCTGCCTTATAGAGTTTCTTGCTCTCGGGAGTAAGCCTGTTGGTATATCTGTGGCAATGTCCGGAGGCATTGAGATCCATATCCAGAGCCGGTTCGCATTCGCGGAGGCGGTTGCAGAACGAGCGCATGCTCATCATGACACGGGGCACGCTCGTAGCACCGGCGTGCACGACGCGGCCTTTCTTGAACACGCCCTTGTGTCGATGATACATACGGTCGGCTATATCCCTATGCTGCTCGATTCCGAGAGGGGTAAGTTCGCCGATACGCTTGTGCGCATCTCCGTAGAGCACATAGACACGGCCGAGCACATCCTCGCCCAGAGGGGTAAGTTTGCCCAGTTTATGGGCCGTTTCCAGCTGCTCCATCGCGCGCTGGTAAGGTCCGATGCTCGTGTGCCAGCGCGAGCCGTGACGACCGAAATGGCTGATATAAAAAGGCTCGTATCCCCTTGGAGCCTTGGTAAGTTCCTCCTGCTGGGGACCGGGATACGGAGTCAGCAGGCCGGCGGACTTGCTGAGATCCGCATACATTTCCTCACGGGTAATCTGGGCATCGAGCGTGCCCACGACAAAAACGGCGGCTATGGCCGCGATGACTGATTTATTCATAATCCGACCTCCAGAACATGTTGTAATAGGACACATAATACGACCTCACCTCTTCCCAACGATAATACGGGTACATATCCGTCTCGAGAGGAATGCCCACTTCGTTCTCGTTAAGCAGGAACTTGACGATGACCTCACCGGCCTTGTTGCGGAAGAATATCATCTGGAGATTTCCGCCCATAGGAGAGACCTTGAAGTCCGAGAACACCTCATAATATCTGTCCGGATCATACGATATGCCGCGGCAGCCGTCCACTCTCAGGATTGTGGCGAGAGGCACCAGATACGCATCGTGCGAAAAGCGCAGCGTAGCCGCCAGATCTCCGCCGCCTACGGCATAGTCCGCCTGGTCGATGACATGACGGAGCAGCTGGATAGCACTGGAGGCCAGCATGTGTCCGCCGGCAGGATCGCAGTTCTTGGTCGTATAGTAGTGATAGTTGCGGATCTGCCATTTGTCGAAGAGTTCCTCTTTGGTGAACACATCGTAGAGGTCGAAATCCAGATTGCTGTTCTGTATGATCAGGGCAATCTCCGCCATATTGTCGAAGAGCTGTATCGTGTCGATGGAAGCGATGAACTCGTCGCTGTTGAAGAGTTTGTGCATAAGCCTCTCGGGATGCAGATGTGCGAGGCGGAACTTCTCCGTCTCCCTGACCAGCGAATCCGAAAGTTCATACTGGGCCGACTCTCTCGAGAGGAGCGACAGGAAGCGCATATCGCGTACGCTGGCATCTTCATCGATGCGGAGCGAGGGATTGAACTGCTTGAGTTGGTCACAGAATGCCATCATGCTCACCGTCACACGCGGCGTCCTCGTGGCATTGGCCACCACATGGGCTTTTCCTTTGAAAACTTCGGGGAAGGACTCGTACATACGGGTGGCTATGCCCTGATGTTGGGCGTATCCCCTCGCTGTCAGTTCGCCATACCTCGAATGGGCATCATCATAGGCAAGAGTGTACCTGCGCAGCACATCCTCACCCCATGGGGTCAGCACTCCAAGTGTCCTGGCACTATCCAGCATGTCTACAATGTCCTTGTAAACATGCTTTTCGCTGCACCAACGCGACCCGTGACGGCCGAAATGGCTGATGTAAAACGGCTTGTAGCCCTTAGGCGCGGGAGTCTGTACGGACTGCGGGCCGGGGTAGGCATAATACAGGCCGCCCGCCTTGGCAATATCCGCATAGATCTCCTCTCGTGTAGTCTGCGCTGACAAAGGCGCGACAGCCGACAACATGACGATGGCGGCAAGAGATAGTTTGAATCTTGGACTCATAATGGAATGACAATAATAGGGTATAAAATTAGGGATTATTTTGTAAATTGCCTATTTATATGCCACACGCAAGACTTACATTTCTCGGGACAGGCACCTCCCAGGGCGTCCCCATCATCGGATGCCACTGCGGAGTATGCGCCTCCTCCGATCCGCGCGACAAACGACTGCGCTCTTCCGCCCTCATCGAATACGGAGGGCTCACAATAGTAGTGGATGCCGGCCCGGACTTCAGGACACAGATGCTGCGCGCCGGAGTGGACCATCTCGACGCCATATTGCTCACACACAACCACAAGGACCACACCGGAGGCATTGATGACACCCGCTCGTTCAATTACATAGAGCGCAAGCCTGTCAATATCTACTGCCAGGAATATGTGGAGCATTCCCTGCGCAAGGAGTACAGCTACGCCTTCGCAGAGCCAAGGTATCCCGGAGCCCCGGAATGGCACATGCACACAATCGAGGGAGACAAGCCGTTCCTCGTGCATTCCAACTCAGGAGAGCGCACGCTCGTCTGGAAATCCGGTATCGGATACGGTTACGAAGAGCCCTCTGCCGCAGAGACCGTCCCTCCCGTCGAAGTCATCCCGATACAGGGCTGGCACCACAAGGAAAAGGACCTGTCAGTGCTCGGATTCCGCTTCGGCAACATCGCCTACCTCACAGACATGAACCTCATAGATGACAGCGAGATAGAGAAACTGCGCGGACTGGACGCCGTGACCATCAACTGCGTCAAGAAAGACGGGCATTACGCGCATTTCTCACTGCCGGAAGCCCTTGCATTCTTTGAGAAAGTCGGTGCGAAGGAGTCTTACATCACCCACATGTCGCACCAGCTGCCCAAATACAGCGATTTCGCAGCGGAACTGCCTCCGCATGTACATCCAGCATACGACGGACTGGTAATAGAATAGAGCCGCATCAAGCTGTTTATATCAGAGAGTCTCCCTCAAAACAGCGGGACAGCGCCACGCATTTGACATGGAGGCATCACTTTGAAATCCTCAAATGCGACGGCTCTTTGGGGATGCAATTCTACAGCGAAGCATCCGACACGGGCGGTGGCAGTTCGCCACGGTCTATCATCTGCCGCAGGACAGACAGATAGCCCGGCGGCATGTGCTCCATGGGGTTGCCGAAATGCTCCGTCAGCTCCCCTATCTCATATACCCCGTCACGGGACGCCACCCACGCAGCCAGCCGCCGCTCCGCAAGTATCTGCGGATCTTGCGAACGACACACATCACAGCCACCGCATTCTTCCGCCCCCTCTTCTCCGAAATATGCCAGCAGCCACGCCGAGCGGCATTCGTCCGTCCCGGACGCATAATCCATCATCGCTTGGGACCTGTCATGGAAACTGGAGCGCAGGCGATTGTAGGTCTCCGGAGAGAGATTCACATTGCCGGGGCGCAGGCGGTCGTGATGCAGATACACTACGGTAGAATGGTCCGCAGGCACATATCTGATTATATGTTCCAAAGACAGTCCGTAGAGCAGTTGGCGCAACCTGGGCACTGCGACACCGCACTGACGCGCGACACGCTCCTCGTCTATCGGCAGGACAAACGAGAAAATACCTGCATAGCCACGCATGAGGGCATCCAGGACAGAGACCATGAGCGGATCGGGCAACTCCACATCGTACAGGGCAGAACGGTCCACGACAATGCGCACACGGGTATCGATGTCCGCATCTTCCGTATATGTCAGATGATCGGTACGCTCCAGATATTTCAGCGCATAATGGACCGAGGCCCGCTGGAAGCGGAAATGCTTGCAGAATCCTTCGAGGTCAAACTTGATCTGGCGGAATCTGCCCTGGTCATAAGGGACCTCATAATATATATGTAACTTCTGGTATATGTCCTCTATATACTCCAGCGTCGGGAATGAAGTCTTTTCAATCTGCTGCATGCGGTTCAGGTCCGTCGCATTCCACAGCAGCACGGCATACGAGCGGAGCCCGTCACGGCCTGCACGCCCGGCTTCCTGGAAATAGGCCTCCGGGCTGTCCGGGAGATCGGCATGCGCGACAAAACGGACATCGGGCTTGTCGATGCCCATGCCGAACGCATTGGTACAGACCATCACACGGATGTCACCGCGCTTCCATGCCGCCTGCCTGTCGTTGCGGTCCATATACGGAAGCCCGGCATGATAGAACGAGGCTTCTATGCCGTTGGTACGCAGAAAGGCAGCTATTTCCTCGCATTTGCGACGGTTGCGCATATATACGATACCGCTGCCATCCATCCCCCGGCACACAGACAGCAGCTGGCCGAGTTTGTCATCGGTATTACGGACTATATACGAGAGGTTCTTGCGGGCGAAACTCCCCTGTATCAGGAGTTTCTCTTTAAAACCGAGCCGTTCCATTATGTCCTGTGCGACGGCAGGGGTGGCTGTGGCGGTAAGTGCGATGACAGGCGCGTCCACGACCTTGCGCAACTCTCCTATCTTGAGATAGTCCGGCCTGAAATCATACCCCCACTGGGAAATGCAGTGCGCCTCGTCCACGACTATGCGGCTTATAGGAAGGACATCGAGATAGGAGCGGAACAGTTCCGTGCCGAGACGCTCGGGCGAGACATACAGGAAACGGCAGTCTCCATACGCGGCATTATTGAGCGCGAGGTCGGCTTCGCGGCGCGACATCCCGGCATGTATGGCGAGCGCCCGTATCCCCCGCTCGGTGAGATTCTGCACCTGGTCTTTCATCAGGGCGACGAGAGGCGTCACGACCAGAGAGAGCCCGTCCGACATCAGCCCCGGCACCTGGAAGCACACCGATTTGCCGCCGCCCGTGGGGAGCAGCGCCAGCACATCGCGCCCCTGCATCGCAGCCTCTATTATCTCTTTCTGCATGGGGCGGAAAGAGTCGTGTCCCCAGTATGTCTTGAGGATTTCTTCCGCAGTCATATTTTACAAAAATAACGATTATTCTATTGTCTTGTGTCGTTTTTTGAGTAACTTTGCCATAAAGAATGTTTTTTCGGTTAAACTCTTTTAATTCAATACTAAACATGTCACACATCAATCTTGAAAAGTACGGCATCAAGGACGTTAAAGAGGTTCTTTACAACCCTACCTATGAGGTGCTGTACAACGAGGAGACCAAACCCGGCCTCACGGGTTTTGAAAAAGGACAGGTCACAGAGCTCGGTGCTGTCAATGTCATGACCGGCGAATTCACCGGCCGCTCCCCCAAGGACAAATACATCGTCATGGACGCCAACTCCAAGGACACTGTCTGGTGGAACACGCCCGAATACCCCAATGATAACCACGAGATGACAGAGCACGCTTGGGACGAGGTCAAGAAACTCGCCCAGAACGAGCTCAGCGGCAAGAGGCTCTTCGTCGTGGACGGCTTCTGCGGCACACACAAGGACACCCGCATGAAGATCCGCTTCATCATGGAGGTCGCATGGCAGGCACACTTTGTCACCAACATGTTCATCCGTCCCCAGAACCAGGAGGAGTTCGACCAGGAGCCTGACTTCGTGGTATACTGCGCAGCCAAGGCAAAAGTAGAGAACTACGAGGAACTCGGTCTCCGCAGCAGCACCTGCGTCGCATTCAATGTCACCAGCAAAGAGCAGGTCATCCTCAACACATGGTACGGCGGTGAGATGAAGAAGGGTATGTTCTCCATGCAGAACTACTTCCTCCCTCTCAAGGGCATCGCTTCCATGCACTGCTCCGCAAACACCGACATGAACGGCGAGAACACCGCTATCTTCTTCGGTCTCTCCGGAACAGGCAAGACCACCCTTTCCACAGACCCCAAGCGTCTGCTCATCGGTGATGACGAGCACGGCTGGGATGACGAGGGCGTGTTCAACCTCGAGGGCGGCTGCTACGCAAAGGTCATCAACCTCGACAAGGAGTCCGAGCCGGATATCTACAACGCTATCCGCCGCGACGCTCTCCTCGAGAATGTTACCGTAGACGAGAACGGCAAGATCGACTTCGCTGACAAGAGCGTTACCGAGAACACCCGTGTCTCCTACCCTATCTATCACATCAACAAGATTGTACGCCCCTACTCCCAGGGTCCTGCAGCGAAGCAGGTCATCTTCCTCTCCGCTGACGCATTCGGAGTACTGCCTCCGGTTTCCATCCTGAATCCCGAGCAGACCAAGTACTACTTCCTCTCCGGCTTCACCGCCAAACTCGCAGGTACAGAGCGCGGTATCACCGAGCCTACACCTACATTCTCCGCTTGCTTCGGCCAGGCATTCCTGGAGCTCCACCCGACGAAATACGCCGAGGAGCTGGTCAAGAAGATGGAGCAGAGCGGTGCCAAGGCATACCTCGTGAACACCGGCTGGAACGGTACAGGCAAGCGCATCTCCATCCGCGACACACGCGGTATCATCGATGCCATCCTCGATCACTCGATCGACTCCGCCCCTACCAAGACCATCCCTTACTTCGACTTCGTGGTGCCTACACAGCTGAATGGTGTGGATCCCAACATCCTCGACCCTCGCGACACCTACGCAGATCCCAAGCAGTGGGAGGAGAAGGCCAAAGACCTGGCAGGACGTTTCATCAAGAACTTCGCCAAGTACGAGACCAACGAGGCCGGCAAGGCTCTCGTAGCAGCAGGACCGAAGCTGTAGTCTCCCCGCTTACGCGGAAATATAAAATGAAGAAGCCGACTGGAAACAGCCGGCTTCTTTTATTTACTGGCAGCGGCCAGACCCCTATCTCTTATTCACGGACAGCAGTTAAGCCGCCACTTCGCGGACGAGGTCCTGATCCACATACCAGAGATAGCCACGAACATTTTCGCAGCCCATGCGGCGATAAAGGCTCATGTATTTGCGCACCTGCGACATATATTTCGGACGCTCCTCTCCAAATTTGTAATCAATGACCGTCACAGAGCCGTCCGCTGCAGTAACGACCCTGTCCGGCCGATAGAGCGCTCCGTCCGTATCGAATACCGACACCTCATTGCCCATGCCTGCCGATGTATCCACTCCAGGCACAGATGCAGCCTCGGGGGCAAACCAGCCGCTGGCGACCTTGGCACTGACCTTGGCGTACAATTCCGCAAAGGCTTCCTCACCGTCCGCTGCTGTCAGTTCCCCATTGAGGACGGCAGCATCCACAGCCGCACGCAATTGCGCAGGCGAATCTATCATCGAGAGAATGTCGTGCATGACTATACCGCGCAGACGCGGACTGCGCCCGGGATCGGCACCCTCCGAAGCACCGAAGAAATCAGCATTATCCTCTCCGAACGAGAGCCTGTCGCCTATTGACACCGACCGATATGCCACCGGGAACGACTGCTCCGTGGCAGATTTTCCCTCGTCCACGCCATCGCGGCCAAAAGAATACATTTCACCGAAACAGGCACTGCCTTTGTCCGGTACATAGATCCCATTATCCGACACATATTTATATAGGGCGGCAGCAAGGTTGAAACGCTTGGGCAGGCCACCTCCTTGTATGGCATTGATAACAGTATCTTTGGGCCTTGTCGCTATCACATGCAGGCACTTCTCCGCCCTCGTAAACGCCACATAAGCCATATTGATGTCATCCACAGCCTTCATTATGCCCTCCTGCCTGTAACTCTCGGAAAAACAACTGTTTTCCAATTTGGCACTGATGCTTATCGGATATATGACGCCGCCTGCGGCAGCCAGTTTGCCCCCCTCTATTTCAGGGATACACCAATGCACATCCGCCCCGGGCCGGGGAGTCCCCACGCGCTCTGCAAACGGGAATATCACATACGGGAACTGGAGTCCCTTGGACTTGTGTATGGTCATGATAGTGACCGCATCCGCATCTTCCGGAGAGACAATCTTGGAATCGAGCTGCGCCCAATGACGCAGGAATCCGGAGAGATTGTTGCCATTGACAGCCGACCACTCCTGCACTATGTCCATGAATGCCTGCAGATAGAGTTCCTCACCGCCTGACATGCCACGGCCGTCCGCGACCAGACAGCGTATCAGAGACTCGCACAAATCGACAAGAGAATGATATCCGGCCGTGTATTCGAGTCCGCGCTCCTGCGCCAGATAACTGCTCACCGTATCCTCCGGATTGTCCACACAAGACATGAGAGAGACTATCTGCCTGACAAAGAAAGAGGACTTGATATGGAGCGAGTCATCAGAGATGATAGGTATCTCCGCAGCCACCAGAGCGTCCGCGACTGACGCACCGTCCTTGTGACCGCGGACAAGTATGGCAATGTCACGCCATTGTGCTCCGGCCTCCCTCGCCTTATGGACCGAATCCACCACCGCGTCCAGCACAGCAGAATCATTCTCATCATCACCGCTGCAAAAACTGATGCCCACATAGCCCTCCTGACCGTCACCGGTCCTGGGAGTCTGCACAACATCCGAATAGATGTCGCTGACGCTCCCGCTGCCGGACAATCCGAGGGAAGAATCCAACGCCCTCGCATAGAACAGGAAGAATCCATTGTTGAAACCGACTATAGTCTTGAGACTGCGATAGTTGTCAGCCAGCGTAGAGTGTGCTACATCGCCCTCGAACTCGGAGGGCAGGTCCGCGAGCAGATGCCAGTCAGACCCGCGCCAGCGGTAGATGCTCTGTTTCACATCCCCGACGACAAGATTCTCCCTGCCATGCGACACGCTCTCCCGCAGCAGCGGCTTGAAATTGTCCCACTGCACCTCGGAGGTATCCTGAAACTCGTCCAACAGGAAATGTTCGTACCGGACGCCCAGTTTCTCATATACAAAAGGAATGTCACTGCCGTCGATGATGCGCTTGAGTATGGTGTTGGCATCGTCCAGGTTCATGATATTCTTTTCCTTGACAAGAGCGTCAAAGCCACTGTAGAACTCCCTCGCCAACCCAAGCTGCTGCACGGTCCCGTTGATAAGAGCCGCACTGGAGTACTCACGGTAACGCGCGGAGGCTCCCCCGTCCCCATCCACAAACAGAGCCGCAAAATGCTCAAGCACAGGCGCAAGCGAGGACTCCACCCGTGAGAGATGCAGCTTCGCCATGGCCTTGGTAAACCATTTGTCCGAGTCGTTGCAGTTTCTAAGAAATGTGTCTGTCGGCTCGGGGAGGGGGTCTTTCTCGGAGAGAGCGACATATTTGCGAATCGCACCAAGCCATTTCTTGAATGTATCCTCCGGAGAAAGCCCGTTGGCATTCAGCACATCCATTACCGCGGTGGCTCTCTCTTTAACATCCAGCACGAATGAGCGCATGATATCCGTGCACACCCGGCGTATATTGCGGACATTCTCCTTGGAGTAGGCCTCCTTGTCATCCATCCCTATGCGGCCGGCAAGGGAGGCATGCTCGGTAGACTTGAGGAGCTTGCCCATCTCGGCAAAGCTCTTGTCCATATCGAAGCGATGCCCCTGCTCCAGTTCCTCCGCAGCAGTATCGCTTATCCATTCGAGGACATCTGCATTCTTCTCAGTGAGCCCGTCGAGTATCCTGTCCACGGTCTCCTGTATCAATGCGTCCTTGTCAATCTGCACCTGATATGACGCGAAATAGCCTATTTCCTTGGCAAAGGCACGCAGAGCCTGCTGGAAAAACTTGTCTATCGTACTGATGGAGAATGCGCTATAGTCGTGCAATATATCGTGCAGCACGCGTTCCGCCACCGCTCCGAGAGCCGCCGCATCCGGAAACATTCCGGGCACGAAATCCTTGTAATAAGGAGAATGCACCGTATCTGTGGCAAGGACATGCAGTTCCTTAAGGATACGCGCCTTCATCTCGGCCGTCGCCTTGTTGGTGAATGTCACGGCAAGCACATGCCTGTAGGCATACCTGTCACGGCTGCCGAGCACTATTGATATGTATTTCCTCGCGAGGTTGTAGGTCTTGCCAGACCCCGCGGAAGCACCGAGCACATTTATCATCGTCCGCAAATCATTTTGAAGTCACAATAAGAGCAGGTCTTGTCGTCATCCGTCCTGCGAAACGGCACCTCCGTATCCGTCATCTCCTTGAGCAGTGCCGAAATATGCGTCCGGAGTTCTCCGGAGAACACCTCGCTGCATGGAACGGTCTCTACCGGCTGCTTGAAGAGGCGAGTCACGCTGTAGACAGAATTGGATATACCTGATCCGCGCACAAGTCCGCGCACCGACGGGGACTGCTTCACCGCCTCATCGTACAGATACATCTGAAGTGCGATCACAGGGCGTTTATCCGAGGGCGTCTCCGAAGAGAAGAGGGCCGACGCCGTATCCGACGCATTGCCGTCGCACACATTGATGTCGGCATCCAGGACCTTGCCCGTCTTGTAGTCCACAACGCGCACCTCTCCAGGGCGCAGCCTGTCAAGACGGTCCACCACGCATACAAACTTGAATCCGTCCAGGTCATAATCATTGACCCTCAACTCCAGTCCGAGAATCTCTATATGGTCTATGCCCTCCGCATTCATCATCTCAATGTCCCTGTGCACCACCTGATGCACATAGCGGCAGATAATATCCTCCAGCACGAGATTGCGCCCGACCACCTCGTCCGTCTTGAGTTCCTTGCAGATGAGTTCCCGGACACGATTCCGGACCCTGGTCCTGTCCTTGTACAGCGACTCCAGATAAGGCCTGGTCAGGATGCCCCTGTCCACGGTGTACAAGG
The DNA here is from genome assembly GCA_964616865.1 of uncultured Muribaculaceae bacterium. Lineage (GTDB taxonomy): Bacteria > Bacteroidota > Bacteroidia > Bacteroidales > UBA932 > Cryptobacteroides. The sequence continues at coordinate 12,796 of CAZTUQ010000020.1, read as the reverse complement.
CCTGCATCGCCGCATGGAAAACATTTCCTATCATGCCTGCGTCCAGGGACTCGGACAATTCGTCGAGAGGCTTGAGGCCGCGCACGCGGTTGTAATAGAATTTTGCCGGACAGGCTATGTAGTCTTTCAGCGAACTCGCCGACAACACCAGTTTCCGTATCGCAGCCACATCTTCCTCTGTCTTGGGAATATCCTCCTCGACAAGCGGCTTGTCCAGAGTGGCACTCGCGACAAAACGCTTCAACGGCAGCCCGAAATGCATTTCCAGCTGCTTGACATAGCGGCTTTCCTCCCCCGAACGGACGCCCTCGAAACGCGAGTCATATACCAGCCACACGCGCTCCGCCCTCTGTATCATGCGATAGAAATAGTACGCCCACACCGCATCCTGATACTCGTAGGTCGGCAATGCGAAGGCTTTGCGCAATTCATGCGGAATGAATGACGCGCTGACTCTGTGGCGAGGAAACACGCCCTCGTTGCAGGACAGTATGATGAGATTGCGGAAATCCAGCGCCCGGGTCTCCAGAGGCCCCATCACCTGCATTCCGCGCAGCGGCTCTCCCTTGAAATGGACGGAGTCGACGGCTGCCATCTTGTGCAAGAGGCTCAGATATGTGGAGGCGAGGACGGGCAGGCATTCCTCCTTGAGCGAGACGACGCACTGCCAGTAGGAGCGGGCAAATTCCAGTTCGAGCGAGAGTGCCGGCAACTCCGCCATCCTGCGCCCGAGCACGCTGATTATATCCATCTGATATTGGGCCAGACGCGAAATATTCTCCTCAGATGTAGAGGTGACATCGGTCACGACCGGCACAAATACGGCATTCAGCAGCGGAGAAGCGGCAAATTCCTCTTGGGACAGATAATAAAGCGACTTCCTCGAGATGGAGGATATGATTTCCCTGTCGCTGTCATCCAGCAGGGCCTTGAGCACGCTGCTGCCCAGCACCGCACGGACATCCTTGTGATAAAACATCCATTCTCCGTTCTTGTAGCGCATGTGCAGCTGCATGGACTCTACCGCGTCCATCATGGAGAAGAATGCGCTCCCCGTCATCGGATAACCCATAGTGACATTGACATGCCCCACATTCTCCGGAATGGAGTTGAGCACCGGGACGAGCATGCCCTCGTCAGGCAGTACCACCGCAGTCTCTATATCGGCGGCCGCGGTGCCTGACACACGAGACAATATCTCCGGCAGCTGCTTCGCCTGCCCCACCGCCGACGGCACGCTGAGGACATTGACCTCCCGGGAGCCCGTATCCACCGGATCCAGGTCGAATGCCTGCGGAAATTCCACGACATTGGACGCCATAAAGAATGACGACATATTCTGACGGTCGCGTATCTCCGCGGACACATAATCCCAGCAGAATTCGGCGAGATGCGCGTCACGCATCCTGCGCATAAGGGTCTTTTCGCATTCGTTCAAGGCATTCAGCCCCACGAATACATATCGGGTCTGCGGAGCGAACGCCCCCGTGAGCAGGTCTATGACACTCGCCCCGTCCCTGAGCCGCCCTGCCATGCGGCGGTACACCATGCCCTCGTAAGAACGCCCCTTGTCATCCAGGCATCTGTTGAACTCCCCGTACAGAGGCAGCAACATCTGCCAGATCTGCAGGAATGAATCCTTGACTCCCCCCTGCCCGGCACCGTCATCCTTGCGGAAATGGCTGATAAATTGCTCCATCGCCCGTATCTGCTCCTCGGAGAGATAGGAAAAATCGTCCTGCATGGATTTCAGGTCCGCCACATTGCGCAACAGGGCTGCCGGATCTATGAGGTACTTGTCTATCTCGTTGAAATCCGACAATATGACATCCCCCCAGAAGACGAATTCGTCCAAAGGCTCGGACAACATGCCGGCGGAGCGGCGAAGCGAGTCATAGCAACTGTACAAATCGAGCAGCAGCCGCACTTTGGGCGTGGCCTTTTGCCGTGACACGGCATAGAAAAAGTCATTGATGGTGTACATCGCAGGCGCGATGACCGGGGTCTCCGAGTTCCTGACACATTCGCCCAAGTATCTCTGGAAGAACACCAGCGACCGGCGGTTGGGGAATATGAAACAGCGGTCCGCCAGGCGTCCTCCGTCGGCATTGTAATAATGCTCCGCCACCTGACGGAGAAAGGGTCTCATGGTATCCATCTCATTCTATGTCAAAGTCATCCCACAGCGCATCCAGTTCTCGGCGCTCTTTTTTGGTCGGACGCCCCGCCCCACGGTCCCGTTTCACAAAGAATGTCTCTACCGGAGCATGGAGTTTGTCCAGTTCGGCCTGTGGCGTGAGGTTTTCGGCATAGCGCGGCACCAATGCGGCACCCACTCTGTGTTCGAGGAGTTCCAGCACCCTGAATGTGTACTGGACAGCACCCTTACGGATACATATCTCGTCACCGGGCTTGATTTCCCGTGACGGCTTTACAGACACGCCGTTGAGTTTTACTTTGCCGCCGTTGCAGGCTTCACCGGCCTCGGAACGGCTCTTGAAACAGCGTATCGCCCAGATGTATTTGTCTATTCTCATATATTGTCGTTATTGTCAGCGTTTGCTCTTGAAGAAATCCAGCACGAGGGAGGAGCATTCTTCGGAAAGGACTCCGGAAGAGACCTCTGTACGCGGATGCAGGAGAGACGGACTGTAGATGGAGTATCCCCGTTTTGGATCCGCCGCCCCATATACAAGACGGGGCAGCTGCGCCCAGGCCAGCGCGGCGGCGCACATGGGACAGGGCTCCATAGTCACATACAGTGTGCAGCCGGTGAGATATTTGCCTCCCAAGGCGTCTGTCGCCGCTGTCAGGCATATCATCTCCGCATGTGCTGTCGGGTCATTAAGCCTCTCTGTCATATTGTGCCCGCGTGCTATCACACGCCCGTGGCTGACAATCACCGCCCCGATGGGCACTTCGCCCTCGTCTCCCGCTGCCTGCGCCTCTTTCAACGCCTCGGCCATGTATTTCTCGTTTATGTCCATAATAAGTAAGTCAGATACCGCCAGACAATGTCCGCACAACGCGGACGCCCGAACCTGGCAAACATTCAGTCGTAAATTTAACTCTTTGTCTGTACAATTTTATATATTAGCACCCAAATTAAGACATAAAATAAGCGTCATGACAAAGAGTATCAAAATTCTCATCGCAGCGATGCTTGCGGCACTGACAGTGTGCCCGTCGTTCGCTCAGGAAGAGAAGACAATCAAGAGAAAAGTCGCGATAGGAAGGTTCTCCAACGAGACCAAATACGCCAAAGGCCTTTTCTATGACAAAGACAATGACCCCATGCGCAAGCAGGCTCTCGACATACTGTCCGCAAAACTCGCCGCAAGCGGCAAATTCATTCTTCTCGAGAGGGAGGACCTCGACATTATAGTCGCAGAGGCCGGAGAACGGATGAACAAGATAGGCGCTGACTACATCATATTGGGGTCAATCACCGAATACGGACGCAAGGCCGAAGGAGAGCAGAAAGTCTTTTCCTCGACCCTGACACAGACGGTGGAGGCCGGCGTCAGCATCAGGATGGTCGAGACGGCAACAGGACTCACGGTGTATTCGGATGAGGCCAAAGGCTATGCCGAGACCACATCGAAACAGACAATGGGGCTGGGAGGCGCGGCCGGATTCGACGCCACCCTCAGCGACAAGGCCATATCCGCGGCTTTGAGCCAGCTCGTGGACAACATCATCAACAAATGCACAGACAAGCCCTGGAGATCCTACATCCTCGCAGTCGAAGACGGCTCATATATCATAGCCGGAGGAGTCTCACAGGGCCTCGTCGCCAATGATGTATTCCATGTCTACCGCAAAGGCAAGAGCGTCAGAAATCCACAGACCGGCATCGACATAGAACTCCCCGGCAAGAAAATCGGTTCCGTCACCGTCCTGCAGTCAATCGGAGACACTGCAGAGAACGAAATCTCATTCTGCTCCTATGAGGGTGAGAGTATTGATGCAGAACAATTGTCCAACTATTACATTTCCGACAAATAGCCATGAAAAAGATCTTAATCGCGACAATATCCTCACTGCTGCTCCTGACGGGATGCGGAGTAGGCTCATATACTGTCTCTTCCGGCAGGGCCGACGAAGGTGCAATCTCGTTCACATCGGATAAGGGCAGCAGACTGACCGTCACGATAGACGGCACCACCTACAAGGTAAACAGCGTAAAGGAGAAGGCATACAAGTCCGACAGGAACATCAAGCAGACCGCCCGCAACTCTGTCAGAGTGAAACCCGGCACACACGAGGTTACGGTAGTAGCCGACGGCATACAGATTTATTCACAGAAAGTGTATATTTCCGCATCGGAGCACAAGATTGTAGGTCTATGAAGAGGGCGGCAATAGCGGCAGCCGCGGCAACGCTTCTGCTGAGCGCATGCTCCCCGACCAGGACATTGTATTATTGGGGAGGCACGCAGAACGGCACTACCGCCTACGAGAATCTCGCATACCAGGACTACAAGACGAAGACCCCTGCAGCCGTATGCAAGCTGATCTGCGTGTATCAGGACATCGTGACAAACCCTGTAGGCACACGCAAGATGCCGCCTCCGGGCATATGCGCGGAGTATGGCTATCTGCTGCTCCAGCCGGGCATTGCCGAGACTTTCACCAAGAATGCCTCATTCTCACAGAAAAGGCTTTTCGGCAAGGCCAATGACTACGAAATGATGTTTGCCGAACTCGGCGCGGAAATGCTCCGCAAGGAAATGGAATACTATCCCGAATCGGAAGCGTTCATCGCACCTCTCCTCAAAAGATTAGCCCGGAAATGAGAAATACAGCAATCATCATCGCCTGTGCCGCGGCAGCAATACTGACGGCGTGCGGCCCGGCAGCCACGCTCCCACAGACAACGAGGGCGGAACAGTATGCCCTGATGTACGAGGAGAAACCGGTCACGCTGCTGATCATGCCTCCGATCAACAACACCGCCAATGTAAAAGCCAAAGAGTATCTATACACATCTATCAGCCGGCCGCTCGCCGAGGCAGGGTATTATGTCATCTCGCCCATGCTCGCCATGGACATTCTCAAAGAAGAGAGTGCCTATGACGCCGAACTGTTTACGGAGGGCTCTCTGAATGCGTTCAAAGAGTATTTCGGTGCGGACGCCGTCGTGTTCTCGGAGATAAATTCCTGGACCAAGAGCGGCTTCGGCATACGCACGGACATCCGTTATTTCATCAGGTCCGCCCATACCGGAGAGACGCTTTTCGACAGGAGCTGCAACCTGTATCTGGACCTGTCCGTAGACTCCGGCAGCAATTCCGCATTGGCGGCACTTCTGGAACTGGCTGCGTCCGCAATCAACACTGCGGCAACCGAACATATCACCGCTGCCCGCAACGCCAACTATTACATATTCAGGGATATACCGCGCGGCATATACAGCCCGTACTATCAGACGGACGGAAACTTGACAGCCGAGCCAAAAGATGTCTCCGCCACTGTGAAATAGAGCCGCGCGGATGCAGTCATACAGCGGTCATGCTTATGGAACAATAGTATTTTATTATCTTTGTACCAAAATGTAACGACCGGAAATGGAAACAGCTTTCGTCTACGCCCACAGTGTCAGCGGCAAGAATTTCATAGGACGCAAAAACGATATATCCAGTATAGGCAACATGCTGTGGCTGGGTGAGAATGTCGCCCTCTACGGTGCTCCGAAATGCGGCATCACCTCGCTGCTGCAGCAGGTGTTTCTCCAATTGAAGACCACAGGCCGTGACATTACCGTGGCAGAACTGTCCATGACAGGCGTCAGAAACCTCAACGACTTTCTGCGCGCAACGGGCGATGCCGTCATCAGAGCCGTCGCCGCCACCCCGGGAGAATACGAGGATATCATCGCCAATTATCTGACCGGCAGCAGATTCACCTTTGACCCGGAACAGTTCGGCACATTCGGACATATACTGACAGCTGATGGAGACACGGACATGGAGGACGCGCTCGCCGTATTCAGGCTGCCGTACATGCTCGCCCAGGACATGGGCATGCGCATTTGCATTGTATTCAATGATTTCCAGAATATCACATTCGTCGAGGACTTCGACAGGCTCCTTAAGACTTTCGAGGGCGTGGCCAGGGAGATGAAAGGCTCGGAGAACTGCAACTTCGTATTCTCAGGCTCGACGCTCAATGCGATGAAATATCTGTTCGAGGGCAAAAAGTATTTCTGGAGGCTCTGCGAATGCTATTCCCCCTCCCCCATCACGGAAAAGGATATAATCGAACACATTACAAGGAGCCTGCTGACATCTGGCAAGGTGGTGGACAACGAACTTATACGCGGTGTGTGCAGGCTGTTCCGCTGCGACATCTACTATATCAACCATTTCATGGCGATATGCGACCACCTGTCCAAGGGCTATATCATGGAGCCGGTGCTGATAGAGGCGTTGGAGTGCATAATGGCGATACACCGCCCGAGGTTCATCGCTGAGATGTACGGACTGACGACATTCCAGGTCAGTCTGCTCAAGGCCATACTCGACGGACATACGAAATTCAGCGCGTCTGAGGTCATAGACGGATACAGGCTCAATTCGTCCGCCAATGTCAAACGGCTCAAGGACGCCCTCGTCAAGAAGGAAATAATATCATTTGACGACAAGGACGAGCCCTATGTGATAGACCCTCTGTTTGAATACTGGGTCAGGAAAGAATTTTTCGGCCAAAGCGTTGGTATTTAGAAAAATTAAGTCTACCTTTGCACCCGCAAAAAAGAGTACAGAAAAGGAGGTGATTTAGCAATGATCATAGTACCCGTCAAAGAAGGCGAAAACATCGAGCGCTCGCTCAAGAAATTCAAAAGGAAATTCGAGAAGACCGGAGTCATCCGCGAGCTCAGGGCGCGCAAGAACTTCGAGAAACCTTCTGTCAGGAAGCGCATGGCACATGAGAAAGCTGTCTATGTACAGCGCATGCAGCTTATGGACGAGCAATAATCCCCTCCGGGATTGGATATAGGAGCGGCCTTAAAGAGCCGCTCTTTTTTTGTATATTTGTGACTGCTCCACCGACTATTGCAGCATGGATTCTCTCCATACGGAAATAAAGTATCTCAAAGGGGTCGGCCCGAAACGCGCCGAACTCATAGAGCGGGAATTGGGCGTCCGCACCGTGGATGACCTGATACATCTATACCCGTTCAGATACATGGACAGGAGCACATTCGTGCGCATCTGCGACATCCGTCCGGATCTCGCATACATTCAAGTGGTTGCAACAGTCACCAGACGCACATTGGTAGGGGCGAAAGGGAGCCCTGTAGAGACTGGAGGCGCGTCCCCGGTCCGGTTCAACACCGCCAAGAGACTGAGCGTAATGATTACGGACGGAAGCGGAGAGATGGAGGCGGTATTCTTCAAGGGTATCAAGTGGAACTATGAGAGGATGGTGCCCGGAACGGCATTCACCTTTTTCGGCAAGCCGCAGGTCTTCGGCAGGCGCATCAACATGGTACATCCGGAGGTGGACCCTGCACCGCAAGGAGGTGCCAATGCCGCGTCCGGCACGCTCACAGGGGTCTATACCAGCACGGAGAAACTCAAGAATGCAGGAGTCACCGGCAAGGTGATGAACAGGCTGCAGGCAGAGGCTCTGGCGGCAGCGATGCCGCATATCGAGGAGACCCTGCCTGACTATGTGCTGAAGGAGCAGAGGCTGTGTCCTCTGCGTTATGCCTTGCAGAACATACATTTCCCACAGGGGCAGGACGCGCTCGCCGCAGCGGAGCACAGGCTCAAGTTCGAGGAACTGTTTCTGCTCCAGCTGTCCCTCCTCAAACAGAAATACATACGCTCGCGCGAAGACAACGGCATCCCCATGCCCAAGGTCGGAGCTGACTTCAACGCCTGCTACAACGCCCTCCCCTACGAGCTGACGGGCGCGCAGAAACGCGTTATCAAGGAAATACGGGCGGACCTGACGAGCGGACGGCAGATGAACAGGCTGCTGCAGGGGGATGTAGGCTCGGGCAAGACCATGGTGGCTGTGCTGTCTGCCCTGCTCGCCATCGGCAACGGCTATCAGGCCTGTATAATGGCGCCTACGGAGGTGCTTGCCCGGCAGCACTACCGCAATGTACAGAAATACCTCGAGCCGACCTCTGTCAGATGCGCACTGCTCACGGGCAATACCGGGGTCAGGGAGAGGCGTGAAATACACGCCGGGCTGCAGGACGGGAGCATAGGCATCATCATAGGGACGCACGCGCTGATCGAAGACGATGTGGTGTTCAAGTCCCTCGGCATAGCCATCATAGACGAGCAGCACCGCTTCGGAGTGGACCAGCGTTCCAGACTGTGGGCAAAGAATGTCATTCCGCCGCATGTGCTGGTGATGACCGCCACACCGATACCGAGGACTCTTGCAATGACATTGTACGGAGACCTGGATGTGTCAGTGATAGACGAAATGCCTCCGGGGCGCAAGCCTGTGGAAACCCTGCAGATAGGGCAGAACAAGAGGTTGCAGCTCTACAATTTCATGAAGAAGGAGATAGAGCGCGGACGGCAGGTATTCGTCGTGTACCCTCTGATATTCGAGAGCGAGAAGCTCGACTTGAAGAATCTCGAACAGGGCTATGAGGACATTGTCGCCAATTTCCCGTTCCCCCCGTACAGGGTGGCGATAGTACACGGACAGCAGAGTACGGAGGAGAAGGATTTCAACATGTCGGCATTCGCCGCAGGCAGGGCGGATATACTGGTATCCACGACCGTTATAGAGGTAGGTGTGGATGTCCCGAATGCGTCGGTGATGGTGATCGAGAGCGCGGAGAGATTCGGCTTGAGCCAGTTGCACCAGTTGAGAGGACGGGTGGGGCGAGGCTCGGAGAAGTCATGGTGCATACTTGTCAAGGACATGAAGATCTCACGGGAGTCGCAGAAGCGCATCGACCTGCTATGCTCCACGGAGGACGGATTCCGGCTCGCGGAGGAGGATATGAAGATGAGAGGGCCGGGCAATCTCGAGGGCACGCAGCAGAGCGGACTGCCGATAAGCCTCAATATAGCCTCTCTCGCACGCGACGGGCAGCTGCTGTCGCTCGCCAGAGACTATGCACGCAAGATACTGCAGGACGACCCGACGCTGGAGCGGCCGGAGAACGCATGCCTGCAGAGAGAACTCAGAAAAGAACAATACAATATCAAAGATTATAGCAAAATCAGTTGATGAGACGTTTTCTTACAATTTTCGCCATACTCGCTATATGCGCGGCGGCGGGCTACGGCATCGGAAGATGCATCGGTACTATGATGAAAAAAGGCAATGAGAAAGGCTATGTGGGCAAGCCTGCCGCGGAGATCCGCGACGGAGAGATGACTCCGGAAACACTGCTCGCATTCGGGCGTCTGAGCGACCCGCAACTCTCCCCCGACGGCAAGACTATCCTCTACGGCATGACCTACACCTCTGTCGAGGAGAACAGGAGCTGCCGCAACCTCTTCGTCTGCAATGCGGACGGCAGCAATCGCAGGCAGATCAGCCAATATGCGTCGAGCGTGAGCAACGCCCGCTGGTCGGCGGACGGCTCGCACATCTATTTCATCCAGGACGGGCAGATGTGGAAGGCCCAGTTCAAGGGCAAGTCTCTCGGCAAACGCAGCAAACTGAGCGAGGTCGAGAACGGCATCGCCGAATTCGCATTGAGCCCCGACGAGAGCATGATAATGTATATCAGCACCGTCCCCGGTCCTGTCAAGACGGCCAAGGACGCCGGACTGGAAAAGGCGAATGCCTATGTGGCAGAGTCGCTGATGGCGAGGCACTGGGACCACTGGGTCACGGAAATCCCCCACACATTCGTGGCGTCATTCGACGGACGCAAGGTCGGAGAGGGCAAGGACATCCTCGGTGCGGATTCTCCATACGAACTGCCGACAGAGCCGTTCGGTGGCACGGAGCAGCTCTCCTGGAGTCCCGACGGCAGGTATATCGCATACTCCTGTCGCAAGAAGACAGGCATCGAGTATGCATTCTCAACTAACAGCGGCATCTATGTCTATGACATACAGACCGGTGAGACATTCGATATCAAGACGGACGGCGGCTATGACACCGATCCGGCATGGAGTCCTGACGGGCAGAGCCTCGCATGGATTTCCATGGAGAGGGACGGCTATGAGGCTGACAGGCAGAGGCTGATGGTCGTGAAGATGGCCGGCGGTAAGGCTGCTGACAGAGCCGTAGAACTGACGGACGGGTTTGTATATGATGTGGCAGGCATCGTATGGACCGCAGACAGCAGGAGCATCATTTTCCCGAGCACAATTGACGCCGTAGGAGCGCTCTGCATGGTGGCGGCCGACGGTTCCGCCCCCGTAAAAAGGCTCACGCCTGCAGACTGGTGGTACGGATTCCAGGCTCCTTTTGATGTCAGGTCCGACGCAGAGGGACTGCACATGCTGACCACATGGCAGAGCATGAAGTTCCCAACCGAAATGGTGCGCGTGGACATTTCCGCAGCAGGAGAGGCTTCTTACACTGCGGTAAGCCATGAGAATGACGATATTCTCTCCCGTCTCGCGGACATCAGGGAAGAGCGCATTGTCATCAGAACTCCGCAGGGCGAAGACCTCCACTGCTGGGTGCTCTACCCTCCCAAGTTTGACGCCAACGGCAAATACCCTGCGGTGGAGATGTTCAACGGAGGCCCTCAGACCAGTCTCGACCAGACCTGGAGTTATCGCTGGAATTTCCGCCTGATGGCACAGCAGGGCTATGTGGTCGTGCTGCCCAACCGTCACGGCGACAGCGGATTCGGACAGGAATGGAAGGAGCAAATCAGCGGAGACTACCAGGGACTCAACATGCAGGACTATATCCTCGCCGGCAAATGGGCCAAGGAGCAGCCATGGTGCACGGGTGTAGCCGGTGTAGGAGCATCCTACGGAGGATTCTCGGTGTACAATATGATGGGCCTGCACGGAGACCTGTTCTCCTGCTTTATCTCCCATGCCGGAATATTCGATGAGAAAGCCATGTGGTACACCACGGAAGAGTCCTGGTTTGCAAACTGGGACAACGGTGGCCTCCGCGAGTACGCCTATCGCTCCGGAGAGGTCGGTCCTGCAGGTGACGGTGTCACATTCGGCGGCATGCAGCAGGCTGGTGCGCCTTATGCTGATGTGGCCAAGACCCGTTATCACTACGCCAACGATCCCGAGTCGCGCGTGACCAGATGGCATACCCCTATACTCTGCATCCATGGAGAGAAGGACTACCGCATCCCCTACGAGCAGGGCCTGGCGGCATTTGCCGCTGCCCAGATGATGGGAGTCCCGTCCAAACTGGTCATCTTCCCAGAAGAGAACCACTGGGTCACACGCCCGCAGAACTCGCTCTTCTGGCACAGGACCTTCTACGACTGGCTCGACCAGTGGATGAAATAGCAGAGGATAGAATATAACATTGCTTTCACGATATAACTGAGCATGCCGGATATAAAGGAGGGTGACTAATCAGTCAATAAGACTTTTTAGTCACCCTCCCCTTGTTTATGAGGCAACATCGGGAACGAGGCTACCGCGCGAGACCTTATTCTGCGACGGGACGAACAGAGAAACCAGAGCAGCGGCTACCATAGTCGTCCATACTGACGTTACCACCTAATAAGCTGAGGTAACTCGCATGATGATTCGTGCCGGACAGCGAAGAATACCAATAGCCCCCTTCGCGGCCGACTTGGTAAAGAGTGGAACTAGTGCGATACCCAGCGATAGGGAGGAAGATGGCGACATCAGTATAACCCTTTACCTTACTGATGACCTTATACCCATTCACACCATCGGCTGTGGTAGTCCTTGTCCAACCGCAGTTAGTGCGCAACTCGTCAAGCTCGGCATTCGTGGGCATTCTCCACGCCGTTCCCCAATTCGCAGTAGCCGCATCGTCACCAGGCTCAAGAATGGCCTTGTTATCCACTTTACCATAGTCTGAATTAGTGTTATACTTGGTAAGAGTTGTCTCTGTTCCTTCACACCATTTATAAGTAGACCAGCTATAAGTGTCTTTAGTCTCGGTCTCGCCCCATGCGAAGTAGTCGCCGTAGCCTTCGGGAGTGTCCGCACCGACATTGCAGGTCGCCCAGTACACGCTCAAGCCGAGGTCTATGGCGTTGGGAGCATACTCGATTGTCGGCATATTCAGAATGGTGTTGCGCTTGATTCTAGACTTCGACTGAAGTATCATCACTCCGTGCTCGCTGTCGAATACAGCCACCTTGAAGCCTCCATCGAGTCGAGGAATCACGATGTTGAATACAGTGCTGTCAGTCTTAGAAAGGTCTACTCCCGTTTCGCCGCAATCAAGGGTCACAGTATTGCTACTTGATTCACTATCAAAATCTACAGTCACCGTATTCTCACCGCCTTCATGTTCCGGATATGAGATAGTCACTCGTGCCGTGCCACTTATCCTCTTATAACCAAGTGTAGAGGGGTCGCTGTTGACGGCTTGGCTTATAACTTCCTTATCAAGCGATGAGACCCTTATGCTGTCTATCGTCGCCGTACCAGTCAATGTGAGACGAAGCACGCCGGCAAGATTCATAAATTGAAAGTCATGATCATCCGTATCAACCGACATGGCAGCCATAGGCATCACTACTTTATCCCATGAATCCGCCATATAATCCTGGACTTTAGGGAATGTCACATTTATAAAATCACCGTTTTCAGGGTCCAATGTCACATCATTGTCGTAAGGATATAATGCAACATTGACCGGTATCCCATCCCCAGTGACCGTCTGGGATG
>CAZTUQ010000019.1:0-37369 GCA_964616865.1 uncultured Muribaculaceae bacterium | reverse complement strand
ATTTGCATCATTTGGAGGAGAATTGTTTTGCGTAATCCGGAGAAATGACTAAATTTGCAGTCTGTTATGACCGATGAGCTCTGTTTAAGAGTTGCCCGAGAGGGGTGGCCGCTTACGGTCGGAAAACTAAATGTTAGTTTTATTTTTATGTACGCAATTGTAGATATTGCAGGCCAGCAGTTCAAAGTTGAGGCTGGCAACGAGATTTTCGTTCAGAGACTTCCCCAGGCCAAAGGCGAGGTCGTGGAGTTCAGCAAAGTGCTGCTGGTCGAGAACGAGGGCGCTTTCAAAGTGGGTGCTCCCTATGTGGAGGGCGCTGTTGTCAAGGCTACTGTCCTCGATGACGAGGTAAAGGCTGACAAGGTGCTTGTATTCAAGAAGATCCGTCGCAAGGGCTTCCAGAAGCTCAATGGTCATCGTCAGAAACTCACCAAGATCCAGATCAACGAAATCGCTTAATCATCAGGAGGAAGAATTATGGCACACAAGAAAGGTCAATCAAGTTCCAAGAACGGTCGTGAATCACATAGCAAACGACTTGGTCTGAAGAAGTTCGGTGGTGAGGCTGTAAAGGCCGGCAACATCATCGTCCGTCAGAGGGGTACTGTCCACAATCCCGACAAGAATGTCGGTATCGGCAAGGACCACACTCTCTATGCCCTCATTGACGGCACGGTTATATTCCGCAAGAAGAAGGACGATAAGTCCTACGTTTCGGTAGTACCGTTCGAGAACTAATCCGGAGGTCCGGTACATGCTTACGCTCAAGATGCTCCGCGATGATCCGCAAGCGGTCATCGCGAAGCTTTCAAAGAAACATTTCGACGCGAGTCCAGTAGTTGAGAAAGTTCTCGAACTGGACTCGCGCCGTCGTGCTCTCCAGGCGGAGAGTGACGCATTGCTTGCACAGCAGAAACAGAAATCCGCTGAAATCGGTGCTCTGATGAAGCAGGGCCGTAAGGAAGAGGCGGAGGCCGCCAAGTCAGAAGTGGCGGAGCTCAAGGCCCGTTCGTCCGAACTCCTCGCCCAGCGCGACAGCGCGGAAAAGGAGATGACGGACCAGCTGGTCCTGCTCCCCAATATTCCTTGCGACATTGTTCCGGAAGGAAACGGGGCTGCGGACAATCTCGTCGTCAAAATGGGAGGTCCGGAGGCTGAATTGCCCGAGGGGGCGCTTCCTCACTGGGATTTGGCAAAGAAATACGACATCATCGATTTTGATCTCGGTGTCAAGATTACAGGTGCTGGATTTCCCGTGTACAAGGACAAGGGCGCAAAACTCCAGAGGGCTCTCATAAACTTCTTCCTCGACTGCAATACTGCGGCGGGATACAAGGAAGTGGAGCCCCCGGTGGTCGTCAATTCCGCCTCCGGCTTCGGCACAGGCCAGCTTCCCGACAAGGAGGGGCAGATGTATTGGTGCGGACAGGATGATTTTTATCTCGTCCCTACGGCAGAGGTGCCTGTCACCAATATATTCCGCGATGTCATCCTCGATGGCGACAATGTTCCCCAGAAATTGACGGCGTATACACCCTGTTTCCGTCGTGAGGCAGGCTCGTACGGCAAGGATGTCCGCGGTCTCAACCGCCTGCATCAGTTTGACAAGGTCGAGATTGTCCGCGTCGAGAAACCGGAGAACAGTTATGCCGCTCTTGACGAGATGGTCGCTCATGTGGAGGGACTTGTAAACAAACTGGGACTCAAATATCGTATCCTGCGCCTGTGTGGAGGCGATATGTCTTTCACTTCGGCGATTACATACGATTTCGAGTTGTGGAGTGCTGCTCAGGGACGTTGGCTGGAGATTTCCTCCGTGTCCAATTTCGAGAGTTATCAGGCCAACCGCTTGCATCTGCGCTATCGTGACGAGGACGGCAAGCCTCAGCTCTGCCATACGCTCAACGGCAGTTCGCTGGCTCTCCCGAGGGTCGTTGCGGCTCTCCTTGAGGATAACCAGACTCCTGATGGCATCGTGATTCCCGAGGTGCTCCGCCCCTATACAGGATTCGACGTCATCAAGTAATTGGACAAGAAACGTACAATATTGGGTATAGATCCCGGAACCAATATCCTTGGTTTCGGGATTGTTCGTGTTGATGCGCTTGGGAGACCTTCGTTCGTTGATATGGGAGTCCTCGACCTGCGGCGCGAGTCGGATGCGTATTCCAAGTTGCACAGGATATATGACAAGGTCGATGCCCTGTGTGAATTGCACAAACCGGACGATCTCGCGATAGAGTCTCCGTTTTATGGCAAGAATGCCCAGGTGATACTCAAACTTGGCCGTGCACAGGGAGCGGCGATGTCGGCTGCGTTGCGGCACGGCATCTCGGTGTATGAATACGCTCCCCGTAAAGCCAAAATGGCGATTTGTGGCAATGGGGCAGCCTCAAAGGAGCAGGTTGCGCTCATTGTGGAACGCACTCTCGGCATTGATATAGTCTCTAACTGGCTGGATGCCACTGATGCCCTTGCCATTGCGATGTGTCATTTTTATCAGATGACCTCGCCGCTTGCGGCTGCCGGAGCATCCTCCTCGTCATGGGAAAAATTCGTGGCGTCCAATCCGGACCGGGTGCGCCAGAAATAATAGTCAAATATTTCGGCAGGGCCTTAAACTTCCGCTCTCCGAGTTTGTCTATAGTTTCGGTTTTTTATTGTTGGTAGACAAATGTATTTTTTCAAAAGGATTATTGCGGTTCTGACAGTAGGTATTCTGACGGTGTCCGCATTTGCGCAGAGCGGCAGCGTCATAACCGCGAGGCTCATCGAAGAGCAGAGCGGAGCTCCTGTCGGCTTCGCTACAGTTTCCCTTACGAGGGAAAATTCGGACAAGGCTTACAGATATGCCATGAGCACGGATAAGGGAGAGGTCAGACTCGAAGGTGTCAGGTCCGGCAACTATACTCTCAAGGCCGAACTGCTTGGTTATAAGACTTATACTCGCACTCTTGCTGTCAAGGGCGATATGGCTCTGGGAGACATCAAGATGGCGGATGACGCGGAGGTGCTCCAGGCAGCTGAGGTGTCGGCTGTCGGCAACCCGATCATCATCAAAAAGGACACTGTCGAGTACAACGCGTCTTCGTTCAAGACTACGGACAACGATATGCTGGAAGACCTCCTCAAGAAACTGCCCGGTGTGGAAGTCGCTGAGGATGGCGGCATTACAGTGAACGGCCAGACCATATCCAAGATAACTATCGACGGCAAGACATTCTTCCTCGATGATCCTCAGCTCGCGAGCAAAAACCTTCCGGCCAAGATTATCAACAAAGTCAAGGTCGTGGAGAAAAAGTCAGAGCAGGCTGAATTTACAGGCATTGACGACGGAAAGGAGGAGACTGTCATTGACTTGAGCGTGCGCAAGGGTATGATGAACGGCTCATTTGGCAATGTGATGGGAGGTGCCGGACATGATCTGCCCTCGTCCGATGCCGGTCTGGATGATTGGCGTTATCAGGGTGCTGCGTTTGTCGGGAAGTTTACCGAAGATACGCAGTTGAGCCTCGTTCTCAATGCCAACAATACCAACAACAGAGGTTTCAACGACCTTTCCGGCTCCATGATGGGCGGAATGCGCGGCGGCGGAGGCGGCATGGGCCGCGGACAGGGCGGCTGGGGAGGCGGCAACGGTATCTCCACATCCTATATGACAGGTCTTAACGGCGCCTGGGACCTCTTTGACAAGAAGATGAATCTCGGCGGCAACTATGTGTTCACCGGTACGGAGAAGGATGTCGAGGAAAGGTCTTCCAAGACTACCTATATAGACGATGACTACAGCCTCCTGTACAACAACGGCGGTTTCTCCAACACCAATACTTATGGACACCGTCTCGGAGTCCGTCTCGAGCATAAATTCTCGGAGAATACATCCATACTCTTTGAGCCGCAGTTGAATTTCGGACAAGGAGATTATACGGAAGTCAGCAGGGACACCACCTACAGGCGTTCCGGCGGTGCGGACAGCGAACTGAACCGTTCGTTCAACCGCAATATGGGAGACAACAAAAACTGGTCTACATCAGGATTCTTCCTCTTCCGCCAGCGTTTGGGCATCCCCGGCAGGACATTCACGGCGCATGTCCATTACAACTTCTCCAACAATGACCTCAAGGGCTTCAACCAGTCCAATACATATACTGTGGAAGAGGCGCGTGATTCCAGTGTCAACCAGCGTTTTGACCAAAATCGGAACAGCAAGTCCGTCTCCACACGCTTTACTTATACAGAGCCTCTCGGCCACCATCTGTATGTGGAGGCTAACTATGAGTACAGTTGGAACAGGTCCTACTCCAACAAGAATACCTACGACAGCGGTTCGGCATTCGTGGACCCTTCCGGCCCCCAATACAATTACACAGGGGAACTGCTCAATACCACCTATACCAACGAAATTACCAACAGGTATGTAAATCAGGCACTTGGTGCCAACCTTATGTATCAGAGCGGTAGCCTGCGCGCACAGGCTGGATTCTCATACAGGCCTACCAAGACGGACAACGAGACCCTCCGCAACGGAGAGGTGCAGACTTACAGCAGTACGGTGCACAACTGGTCTCCGCAGGCGATGCTGTGGTATGATCTCAATGACAATGCCAACCTGCGTCTCTTCTATTTCGGCAACAGCGGTCAGCCGAGCACATCACAATTGATGCCTGTTCCCGACAATACCAATCCTCTCAACATCTCGTTCGGTAACCCTCAATTGAAGCCCTATTTCTCTCATGGGATGAGGGGAGGTTTCCGCTACAACAACAAGAAGTCATTCCTCTCGTTGAACGGGCGTTTCGGCGGCACTCTTGTGCAGAATGCCATAACGAGTGCAATCATGTATGGCAATGACGGTGTGCAGTACTCCATGCCTTACAATGGTCCGGACAACTTCAATGCTGATTTCAACAGTTTTGCCAACATCCCTGTCTCGGGCACGAACTTCACGATAGCTAATATGTTCCGCGCAGGATATTCACAGTCTTCTTCTTATGTCGGACGCAATATCGACATGGCGCCGTATTATCATGACGGAGAGATGGACTATGACAAATGGTTCGAGACATATCCTGACAGGAATGCGCTGGAGTCTTCCGACAAGTTCTTCAAGAATACCACACAGACATTCAGCCTGACAGAACGCCTGAGGCTCACATACAGGCTGGATGACCTGGAACTCTCCGCTTCCGGACGCACAAGGATAAACCAGTCATGGTATACGATCTCCGACTCGGATATCAGGACCTTCAACAACAATGCGAGATTCTCTGTCAACTGGACAATGTCCGGTCCCGGGCTGACGCTCAAGTCTGATTTTGACTATAACTGGTATAACGGATATTCAACAAAGCAGCCGGACGAGTTTGTGCTCAATGCCGAGATTCAGAAACTCCTGTTCAAGAACAAGGTGACTCTCGCGGTAAAGGGCTATGACATTCTTGACCAGGCCAAGAACCTCACGGTCAGCGACAGCAACAATGTGCACCAGGAGACATGGAACAACACGCTGGGCCGTTATGTAATCGTTTCTCTGACATATAGGTTCGGCACATTCGACCGCAGCAAGATGCGTAGAGGTCCCGGAGGCCCGGGAGGCCCTCCACGCAGATAGTGAAATAATTGTTATCTTTGTGCTGCTATGGCTAAACACTGGATAATGGTAAACCTGATCGGAGCGGTCGTGTTCATCGCCGCTCTGATTTTTGGTACACAGGCATTATTGGACACCGTCACGCGGCATGGAAAGTCGGTGGCGGTGCCTGACTTTACCAATATGCAGCCGGCAGACGCTGCAAGAAAGGCTGCCTCCGTCGGTCTGACGACAGTAGTGACTGACTCTGTATTTGTCCCGAGAATGGATAGGGGGGCTGTATTCAGCCAGATACCCAAGGCGGGTGCTGCTGTCAAGGACGGGCGCAAGATCCGTCTGACCATAAACGCGCTCCAGCCCAAGAAAGTGACCATGCCTGATGTGGTGGGGCTATCTTTCCGTCAGGCCAAGTCGGAACTGACCTCCCGCGGACTGTATCTCGGCAGACTGATGTATGTCAGTGACATGGCGACGAACAATGTCCTCAAGCAGCTGTATCATGGCTCCGAGGTCGAGCCCGGGACGGCTGTGGTGAGCGGATCCTCGATAGATCTGGTTGTGGGTCTGAATGATTCGGATTTCATGACTATGGTCCCGGATGTGCGCGGCATGAAGTATATGCGGGCCATGGATGTGGTCAAGGACTATTACCTCAATGTCGGCAGGGTGCGTTTTGACAATTCGGTCAGGACATACAGCGATTCGCTCAATGCGGTCGTGTACGCCCAATCCCCTGAGGGGTCCGAAGAACTCTTCCGTATGGGAGAGGAGGTCTCGCTCAGTCTCTCTCTCGATCCCTCCAAAATATCTTCTTACAAAGACTGACAGTGCTCCGCGAAGACAACATTGTTATAGACGACGAACGTATCGGCGAAGATGGCGAACAGGAGATGTTCGAGCATTTCCGCCTGATTGTAGATGACGGTCAGGCTCCTATACGCATAGATAAATTCATGTCCTCCCACATGGAGGATACTTCCCGTCATCGTGTACAGCTCGCTATCAAGGCGGGTTATGTCAGGGTGGACGGCAAGGTCGCCAAAGCCAATCTCCTGGTGCGCCCGGGTGATATTATACGCTTTGTAATGCCTTACAGGCGTAGAGGTGTGGAGATTATTCCCCAGGACATTCCACTGGATATTGTGTATGAGGATGGCGATCTGCTGGTCGTGAACAAGAGGCCGGGCATGGTCGTGCACCCCGGGCACGGGCATTTTGACGGTACTCTGGTCAATGCTGTCGCCTACCATTTAGGCATGAGGGAGGCCCGTGCCGACGGAGATGAGCGCATGGGCATGCTTGTCCACAGGATTGACAAGGATACCAGCGGTCTGCTGGTCATTACCAAGACGGAGGAGGCGCAGATGCATCTCGCCGGACAGTTCTTCCACCATACTATAGAGCGCCGTTACAATGCAGTCGTGTGGGGCAATGTCGCGGAGGATGAGGGCACTATAGATGCCCCTATTGCAAGAGACCCCAATGACCGTCTGCGTTTTTCCGTCTGTGACAATCCGGATATGGGCAAGAGGGCGGTGACTCATTATCGTGTGCTGGAGCGTTTCGGATTCGTCACTCTGGTCGAATGCAAACTGGAGACGGGCCGCACGCATCAGATACGCGTGCACATGTCACATATAGGCCATCCATTGTTTGCGGATGAACGCTACGGTGGAATGCAGATACGCAAAGGCACCATCTACGCCAAGTACCAGCATTTTATCCGCAATTGCTTTGAGGTGTGTCCGCGTCAGGCTCTGCATGCCAAGACGCTCGGATTTGAGCACCCCACTACAAAGAAATGGATGCAGTTCGACTCTCCAATGCCAGGAGACATGGAGAAACTCCTCATGCGCTGGAGGACCTATGTGTCGGCGTTTAATGTTTCGGAGTAATCAGCCTAACAAACAGAGCGAGCAGCAGCAACAGGAATGCGAAGGTGCAGATACGCCCGGTCGCGTCTCCGTATTTTGCGAAGAATGTCAGTTTGCCGTTGAGATAGATGCGGCCGGAGATGGTCTCTCTGCGCCACCATTCGGTCTGCTCCACTATGTCACCGCGCTGGTCTATGATGGCGGAAATGCCTGTGTTTGCGCATCTTGCGATGTCTCTTCTGAGTTCTATCGCTCTCAAGGCACTGTATCTCAGATGCTGCCTGTAGCCTGGAGTGTCGCCCCACCATGCATCGTTGGTGATGACGGTCA
This sequence comes from uncultured Muribaculaceae bacterium, assembly GCA_964616865.1. GTDB lineage: Bacteria > Bacteroidota > Bacteroidia > Bacteroidales > UBA932 > Cryptobacteroides. Next base: position 29,575 of record CAZTUQ010000019.1, on the reverse strand, counting down.
TTGCCTTGGCTCCCTTGCGCACATATTCCGTGCAGAATTCCCCGTAGACGGACTCATAGCAGATGGCTGTGCCTATGGGTATGTCTCCTACATGCAGCACTTCGGCCTCGCCGTCTCCGATGTCGCGTCCCATTACGCCTCCGAGCCGGTCATCTATCTTGGTGAATAACTCCGGGTAAGGTGTGCTCTCTACGCCTACGACGAGCTTGTTTTTGTGGTAGACCTCTGTCTTGCCGCCGGCATTCAGCGTGATTGCGGAGTTGTGCGGCTGTATCCACAGGTTTTCGCGTATATGCCGTGCCGTTGCGTTAGGAGCGGCGTTTCCGTAGTGGTAGTCTCTCGATGAGGCGCCGAACAGCAGCGTGGCGTTGGGATAAGCCTGCAGGAAATCGTGGTATCTCTGCCATGACGGGCTGTCGCTGATACTCTCTATAGATGAGCCGGGGGTGCAGACTTTATTGACGATGTCGTTTGTAAAAGTCTCCGGAGCCAGCACGAGGATATGCTCGTCCGGGTTGGACCGGCCAAGTGCCGTACTTACGAGATCTGTGAATATACTGTCCTGTTCTGCGCGTGAAATCCCGCCGAATTTCTCGTAGGGGTCGAAATTGGGCTGTCCTATCACTACGGCGAGCGAGTCGGACCTGTCTATGTCGTAATGACGGTAGATGTGCCCCGACAGCAGCATGGGGCCGGCTATTATCGCCGCATATCCCAGGAGCGAGATGGCTTTCCCCATCCCCGAAATGCGTGCAAATGTGCCCGTACCTATGCCCATTATGAGCCAGAACAGCCAGATATTGGCTAACCATATCCACAGCGAGCCTCCCAATGTGCCGGTATACTCATACCATTGTACCAGCCCGGTCGTGCCGGCGAATGCATTTCCGAGCGTCAGCCAAGGCCAGGAGATGTCTACATTGAAATATGCTCTCTCCCAGGCTATCCACATCAGCATCAGGAATATGATGGACAGGGAATTGCCCAGTTTCTTGCGGCTGGCTCTCGCGATGCAGTATATGAGTGTCATCTGCAGGGCGTTGGCTGCCGAGGCGAATATGCCTCCGCCTACTGTGGCGTTACATACCCAGAATGTAGTGGCCGCATTCCATAACAGGAATGTCAGATAGCACCACCACCAGAATCCGCGTATTCTTTCATTTTCGGCAATGACATCCGCGAACAGCAGGGGGACCAGTCCGAACAGGGCTACCCATCCGCTGCCTGGGACGAGGAATGGAATGCTCATCATCGCTGCAGATGTGAGCATCAGCACTAACATCAGGATTTTGGGTTTGCGCATAGTTTAGAAAAGAGTAGGGTGATTCTCATCCAGGGCGTTCAGGATATGTTCCATGGTCGCCTCGCGTATGAGAGTGGATTTGTTTGATACCTTGAATCTCCGGCAGTATTCTTCGATGGCAGAGATTTCCTTTTCGTTGAAACAGATGACATGTCTATGTACACGGCGGAGCGATTCTTTTTGCTTCGCCATGTATTCCGGGTCCACTTGCGGGCCTTTCCGTAGTTTTTTGCGGCCTTTTGAAGACATTGTCGTTCAAATTTACGGATAATTTGTCTAAGTACAATGCCTGCCGTACGACACGCGGCCACTGAAGACTGCTCAAAGGGACAGGTATTTGTCGAGAATGCGTCCGTGGCGGTCAGTGAGGATGATGTGCGGCATGACGCTGAGGTCGAATGTATCGAACAGTTCGGCCGCGAGCGCGCCGTCTGCCGCCACGATGTCGTCCATATTGATGAACAGGGCGCGCTCGCGCTTGCCAAGGGCATTCCTGACCGCCGCGAGTTGCGCCTTACAGTTGTTGCAGGAGGGCGTGTAGAATACAATATAATTGCGCTTGCCTCCGAGCCTGTCTATCCTGTGAATGCCCTCGGTGTTGCCCTTTCTGCCGGTTAGTGTCCCGTGTACTGCGATGTCCGCGATGCGGCTTCCGATAGGGGAGCGCGCATACAGCTCGCTGCGTATCTCACCGAGAGCCACTACCTGCTTGAGTGCTTCTACCGTGAGTCTGCGGCCGCGTATGATGCCCTGCTCGTCTATCGCGAATATCCTCGGAGTACCCAAAACGCCGTAGTGCCTGACGAAGTCGCTTTCCATTCCGGGATCCCAGCAATGGATGATTTCGACCTTGTCATTGGTGCAGGAAAACCTCTCCCCGATGTATTTGTCCCACGCGCCCCTGTCTCTGCCGGTGTATATTGCAAAGACGGTAAGCGGCGTGGATGTCTCAGACAGCCATGCGTCGAGCAATATGCTCTCCACCTTGCACTTGGCGCAGTCTGTATCATAGAAAAAGAGCACAGTCTGCCTGTCGTGCCTGCCGGGTATTTCAACAGTCTGCCCGTCATGACTTTCAAGAGCTAGCGGCGGAGCCTGTGCGCCGATGAGGGATTCGCGGTTGAACATGACGAATACTTCTGCCTCCCGCTTCTCCTGCGCTGGCAGCACTGCCATGTCCGTGGATATCCAATGGTCGTATATGTCCACAGCGACGCCCTCCTCTCCCATGAGTCTGCTGTCAGAATAATGTCGGAACAGCCAGCCTGTCACATGGGCTCTGAGCGAACTGTCAGTGCAGGCGGAGATGATGAAACCGCATTCAGCGGATTTTTCCTCTCGGGCGAGGTCCTCTATGGCCTGGACATATTCTGACAGCATTCCGTCCATTCTTGCAAATGCGCTGCTGTCTATGGCGGTGGTGGCTTGTGCGTGGGCACAGCGGCAGGCGCTCCCTGACAATAGTGCCAGCAGCGTGAATGTCAGCGCCAATACTGATGCCCGTCTACTCATCTACGGACGGCAGTGTGACCCCCTCGGGAACAAACATGGAAATGTCACCTCCGTGGCGGAGTATGTCCCTGACAGCGCTGGAACTGATATGTGCGAATTCCTGCGCCGTAGGTATTATGATGGTCTCGATCTCTGGGGCCAGCCGGCGGTTGGCGTCGGCGGTGCTCCTCTCGGTCTCGAAGTCTATCATGTTGCGCACGCCCCTGACTATGTGCCTGATACCGAGTTTCCTGCAGATATCTATGGTGAGACCGTCATAATTTGTGACCGTGACACCTTGCAACTGGCCTATGGTGTCATGTATGATGGCGAGCCGCTGTTCCGTGGAGAACAGTCCGCGTTTGTCCTGATTGACGCCAACGGCCACCACGACCTCGTCAAACATCGTGAGCGCGCGCTTGAGTATATTCAGATGCCCTGCTGTGAACGGGTCAAAGGACCCGGGAAAAAGAGCTGTCGTTTTCATTCTTAATATATGTAAAACAGAAGCAAATATAATGGATAAGGATCAAAAAACGCTACAACTGCCATTGTATCGGCGTTTCGCCCCTTTCTGCCAATAGGGCGTTGGTCCTGGAGAAATGCCTGCATCCGAAGAATGCCCCGCGTGCGAGCGGTGAAGGGTGGGCGGCTTCGAGTACATAATGGCGGCTGTGGTCTATCAGGTCTCGCTTTGAGCGGGCATAATTACCCCACAGGAGGAATACCACACCCTCGCGCTGCTCGCTGATGGTACGGATTACGGCATCCGTGAACTCCTGCCAGCCTATGCCGCTGTGAGATGCCGCTTCTGCACGCCGTACTGTCAGTATTGCGTTGAGCAGGAGTACTCCCTGCCGCGCCCAGGGTTCGAGATTGGGACTGCCGGACATCTGTATGCCGAGGTCTGTCTCTATCTCGCGAAATATGTTCTTGAGTGACGGGGGAGCAGGCACTCCGTCAGGGACGGAGAATGACAATCCCATCGCCTGCCCGTCGCCGTGGTATGGGTCCTGTCCGAGAATGACGACCTTGACCCGGTCGAGCGGTGTGAGTTCGAATGCCCGGAAAATCTTGCCACCGGGAGGGAAAACCACTTTGCCCTGTGCCTTCTCTTCATGCAGAAAGCGTACAAGCCCTGCAAAGTAGGGCTTGTCGAATTCCTCCTGCAGGGCTTGTTTCCAAGTCTGTTCTATCTTGACTTCCACGGCTGTCAGAAAATATTGCCGATAACATCGTCTATGTTGCGGACATAGATGAAATCGAGTCCCTTGACATAGATTTCCTTGATGTCCTCGATGTCCTTGCGGTTCTCTTCGGACAGCAGGATGGTCTTGACACCGGCGCGTTTGGCCGCGAGAATCTTCTCCTTGATGCCGCCTACCGGCAATACCCTGCCTCTGAGCGTCATCTCGCCCGTCATGGCGATGTGCGGCTTGACAGCCTCGCCGCGCAGAGCGGATACCATGGAACTGACCATGGTGATACCAGCGCTGGGACCGTCCTTGGGGGTTGCGCCTTCGGGGACATGTACATGGATATCCCTCTTGGCGAAGTCTTCGGATGTCATCTTTGCCAGTTCGGGGTGCGCCTTGATATACTGGTGCGCTATGGTGGCGGATTCTTTCATGACATCTCCGAGGTTTCCGGTCATGGAGAGCACTCCCTTGCCGTCAGATGCCTGGCTCTCGATAAACAGTATCTCGCCACCCATCGAAGTCCATGCGAGGCCTGTGACTACGCCGGGGAGTTCGTTGCCTTCCTGCATGTCGTGTGTGTTGGTGGGCAGCCCGAGGTACTCCTTGAGATGCTCTTTCTTGATGGTGCGCGGATGCTTCTCCTTGAGGGCAATCTTCTTGGCAGTGACGCGGGCGAGTTTGGCTATCTGCTTTTCCAGTCCGCGCACGCCGCTCTCGCGTGTGTATTCGTCTATGATGGTGCGGATTGCCTCATCGTCGGCCTTGAGGTCTTTCTTGGCGAGTCCGTGCTCCTTGAGCTGCTTAGGCAGCAGGAAATGTGTGGCGATTTCCAGTTTCTCCTCTGCGAGGTATCCGGAGACATTGATCATCTCCATCCTGTCCAGCAATGCCGGCTGTATGGTGGAAATGGAGTTCGCGGTGGTGATGAACATGACATTCGAGAGATCGTAGTCGAGATCCAGGTAGTTGTCATGGAAAGTGCCGTTCTGTTCGGGATCCAATGCTTCCAGCAGTGCTGAACTCGGGTCGCCCTTGAAGTCGGATGACAGTTTGTCAATCTCGTCGAGGACAATCACGGGATTGGAAGTGCCGGCCTTGGCGATGCCGTTGAGGATACGTCCGGGCAGGGCTCCGACATAGGTCTTGCGGTGGCCTCTGATCTCGGCCTCGTCATGCATTCCGCCGAGGGCGATTCTGACATATTTCCTGCCGAGTGCCTTGGCGATAGATTTTCCGAGAGAGGTCTTGCCGACTCCCGGAGGGCCGTAGAGGCAGAGGATAGGTGATTTCATGTTGCCCTTGAGCTTGAGTACTGCGAGGTACTCGATGATGCGCTCCTTGACTGTCTCCAGACCGAAGTGGTCGTGGTCGAGTACTTTCTGGGCGTGCTTGAGGTCGAGATTGTCCTTGGACATGTCATTCCAGGGCAGGTCGAGCATGAATTCTATATAATTGTACTGGACGCTGTAGTCCGGAGACGAAGGGTTGTAGCGTTCGAGCTTGGCGAGTTCTTTCTCGAAAGCCTCGGCTACATTGTCGGGCCAGTTCTTGTGAGCTGCCCTTTCCCTCATCCTGTCGAACTCCTCCATGTCGTCCATTCCGAGCTCTTCCTGGATGGTGCGGAGCTGGTTGTTGAGGTAGTATTCCCTCTGCTGCTGGTCGATTTCGGCCTTGACCTTGCTGTTGAGTTCCTGTTTGATCTTGAGCAACTGCAGCTGTACGTCCATGATGGTCAGCAGGTGCATGGCGCGGACCTTGACATCGTCAAACTGCAGGAGTTCCATCTTGTCCTTGAAGTTGTCCACTTCTACGGTCGTGGCTATGAAATTGACAAGGAATGCAAAGTCGTCTATGCTCTTCAGCGCGCCTACGGCCTCTTTGGACATCATGTTGGAGGACTTGATAATCTGCGCGGCCTTGTCCTTGAGGTCGTCCTCTATCATCTTCATATCCAGAGAATGCTCCTCCGGCATGAGATCCTCGAGATAATGTACCTGACCTATAATATAAGGCTCGTATGACAGCACGGCATCGAGTGACAGTCTTTTGTATGCCTGCAGAATGGCAGTCATGCTGCCATCGGGCATTTCCAGAGTGCGTATGACGCGGGCTACTGAGCCATAGGGATAGAGGTCTTTCTCGGCAGGGTCTTCTACGGTGACATCATTCTGGGGGACGGCACCTATATAAGAATTGTTCTTTTCGGCTTCCTGTATGAGTCTGACAGACTTTTCTCTGCCGATAGTGACAGGGAATATCGCTCCCGGGAATATCACTGCATTGCGCAGTGCGAGGATGGGGAGCGTGTCCGGCAGGTCCGCCGCCTCGATGTGGGACGAGGAGTCTCCGGGTGCCACAGGGATGATGCTGACCGCCGACTGGGCGGGGAACATGAGTTCTGTATTCTTTGTATTCATAATGCTCTTTCAGTTGGGCCTGCCATTTTGACATGCCGGGCAGGCGTATTTTACCGGATGTACATATTGGTCAATCATCGTGCCAAGAACATCAGCATTATCGGAGACCAGTATTTTTGCCTCTGGAGTGCCACAAATTGTTGAAAATCATTTTGAATATTCTGAAAAATGATATAATTTTGCAAGCCTTATTTGTTAGCATACAATAACTTAAATATCATACAGTTATGACCAAAGCAGAAATTGTAAGCGAAATCGCGAAATCCACAGGCGTGGAGAAAGTGACAGTTCAGACTGTCGTTGAGTCCTTTATGGAGTCCGTAAAGGGCAGCCTTATCAAGCAGGAGCCTGTGTATCTTCGTGGTTTCGGCAGCTTTATTATCAAGCACAGGGCACAGAAAGCAGCCCGCAACATCACCAAGAAGACTACTATCACCATCCCTGCACATGACATTCCGGCTTTCAAGCCTTCCAAGTCATTCGTTGCCGAGATTTCAAAGTAATACGTTTTAAATAATTTTTCACCATGCCTAACGGTAAGAAGCACAAGAGACATAAGATGGCTACCCACAAACGTAAAAAACGTTTGCGTCTCAACCGTCACAAGAAGAAATAGACTGACACAGGCCTGACACGATGGAGACTGAGATTTCCGAAAAAGATCTGATTGTCGATGTTTCGGCAACGGAAGTTCAGATAGCCTTGATGCAGAATCATCGGCTTATCGAACTCAATCGGGAGTCAAGTCAGGGTCACAGTTTCAGCGTTGGGGATGTATTCCTCGGTAGAGTCAAAAAGATTATGCCTGCACTCAACGCTGCATTTGTGGACATCGGGGACTCCAAGCAGGCTTTTGTCCATTATCTTGATCTGGGGCTCTATTTCAAGTCGTTTGACAGTTTCGTCAAGCAGAGCAACCCGAATGTCAATTTGTCCGAACTATTCAGCAGCATCGAGATAGGTCCGACACTGTCCAAGGACGGCCATATCGAAGATGTGCTGAAAGTCGGTCAGATGCTGATAGGACAGATCGTAAAGGAGCCGATCTCCACGAAAGGATCCCGACTGACAGCCGAGATTTCCCTGGCGGGACGCAATATAGTCCTGCTTCCTTTCGCCCAGAAGATCAACGTGTCGCAGAAGATTTCCTCGCGAGAGGAAAAGCGCCGTCTGGAGGCGCTTGTCAGTAGCATTCTTCCCAAAAACTATGGCGCCATAATCCGCACTGCAGCGGAAGGCACCAATGCCGCTGTCCTGGTGGCGGAACTCAAGTCCCTGATAGAAAAATGGGAGAGTTCATGGAAAAAGGTCGCGAGCAACAAAAGTGTAAAACTCTTGTTCAGCGAATATTCCAAGACCACTACGATACTGCGGGACCTGCTGAACGAGTCATTTACCAATGTCTATGTAAATGATCGTAATGTCTATGAGGAGACGCGCAAGTATGTCTCCCTTATTTCTCCGGAACAGGAGAAGATAGTCAAACTCTACGATGGGCGCGAACCTATATTCGACCATTTCGAAGTGACGCGCCAGATCAAGTCTTCATTCGGCAAGATAGTGTCTATGAAACAGGGCACATATCTGGTTATCGAGACCACCGAGGCTCTGAATGTCATTGATGTCAATAGTGGTATCCGTGCAAAGTCCGCCGATCATGAGGAGAATACATTTGAAGTCAATAAGATAGCCGCTGAAGAAATAGCCCGGCAACTGCGTCTGAGGGATATGGGCGGCATTATCATAGTGGACTTCATCGATATGGACAGTCAGGAGCATCGCAATGCGCTCTTTAAGTACATGGCAGAACTGATGGCCGAAGACAGAGCTAAGCATAATGTGCTGCCGCTCACCAAGTTTGGTCTGATGCAGATAACACGCCAGCGCATACGTCCTGTTACCCAGATAGACACCACGGAGACCTGCCCGCTTTGCCATGGTACCGGTAAGATTACATCAAGTGTGGTAATCGACCAGGAGATAGAGCGCAAGTTGGAGGATCTTGTGGAAAAGGGAGAAACTGACATCACCATTACAGTCGGCCCCCTGTTAGGGGCTTATCTGACACGGGGAGTATTTAATTCATATCTCCGAAAATGGCGAAAGAAATTCAAGCCCTGTAACCTGGTTCTGGAGGAGTCTTCAGCATTCAGCGTACTGCAGGTTGAATATCGTAATAAGAAAGGCGAGGCACTCTGATGTCCCGCCTTTCTTGTGTATATGCCCTATGGGGGTTATCTGCCTTTGAGTGCCTTGCGCAGTGTCGGCAGGACTTCGCCCGCGTAGCGCTGCATGCCGAGATCTGTGGCGTGTATGCCGTCTACGGTGGCCTCTCCGTCATTGCCGTTGAGCATGTCTCCCTTTATGTAGTACAGATGCTTTTCTCCTGCCTTGCGCAGTTTTTCGTATAGAGCCCTCTGCGCGGCATTCTTTTTCTTGATGGTCTCGGCCATGACATTGTTGAAGCGGGAATGGGCGAATGTCGGCATTTCCACAAAGATGACGGGCGTGTCCGGATGTGCGTCCCGCAGGATGCGGAAGAAGCGTTCGCCTCTTGTCTCTATCATTTCCACGCTGGAATTGGGGCACTCGTCCAGGACATACGCTCCCGGGTCGGGGACGGATGCCATATAGTGTGCCATGTCTTCATCGAGGAATGCGTTTCCGCTGAATCCGAGGTTGATGACCTCTCTGTCGAGCATGCGCGAGAGGATGTTGGTCGATGCCATTCCGGGACGGGTCGCGCAGCCGCCCTGCAAGATACTGGTGCCGTACATCACCACGGGCCGTGTCCTTGACGGGCTTGTGGATACAGGGCTTTCCAGCACATATCCGTCGGGCACTCCTATATGCAGGTCGGAGATGCCGTCATACAGTGACAGATATATCATGCATTCGCGCATTTCCGGAGTCATGTTTGTGACGATGCGGGATTCTGTTGTCGCCTGCCCGATTACAGGCCTGCCGGTCCCGGCATAGTGCCACCCCTCGGGCGTCTGCATGTACATGTCGATTCCCCGCTCTCCTGTGGGTGCCATGTGGTTCATGGCATTGACAAATGTCGAGGTCCAGCGTACATAGATTTCCGGGGCGTTTGTCCTGAATCTGACCGCCAGTCCTGCGGCATTTTGTCCGAGCTCCCATACAGCCGGGCGGGATGTCGCTTTCATGCTTGCCGGCAGGCGCGTGTAGTGTGCGTATGTGGAGTCGCATGCCTTGCCGAGCAGAGGCAGGCCTGCAGCATCATGCCATATTATCTGGCTGTTGGCCTCCAAAGAGCAGAATGTCAGCAGGATGAAGAGGGTAATTGCCTTTAGTGGTTTCATTTTGGGCGTCGTGTTTTAGTGGTATTTATAATGTGTTGTGGGGGCTAAAGTAATGCTTTTGTAGGGATATTGAAAACAAATGCCACTATTTCTTTGAGATGCTCGGGTGCAGCCATGTGGCAGGCTTGGTATTCTGCGCGATTTTAGATATTTTTGCGCAAATATACATTTTGTAGAATCCATGAAATCGTTTCCCATTATTATGACAACGGCACTGCTATGTGCTGCGTTGGTGTCGTGCAGGCGTGATTGCAATCCGTTTGATTATTCACGGACGCAGGAAATATATAAGGCTGGGGATGCAGGGGTGTTCTCCTATCGCATACCTGCGCTGGTGTATACGCAGAAGGGGACTTTGCTTGCATTCGCGGAGGCAAGGATTGCCAGCCGCAAGGATGTGGGAGACATTGACCTTGTCCTGCGCCGTTCCGAAGACGGAGGGCAGACCTGGAGCGATGTCATTACGGTTATGGATCGGGGGACGGATCATGTAGGCAATCCTTGTCCGGTGGTGCTGGAGAGCGGCAGGATCCTGCTTGTGTCCCAGGGGACGGATATAGGCAGTAATCCGAAAGTCAGGCATATATTCATACAGCATTCGGATGATGACGGACTTACATGGAGCGAGCCTCGTGTTGTAGAGCACGATCTGTGGAATCCCGAATGGACTCATGGGGCTGTCGGTCCCGGTCACGCAATCCAGTTGAAGCATGGCAAGCACAAGGGGCGTATCGTGGTGCCGTCTTATTACAAGATAAAGTCTCCCGAGGTGAGAGGTGCGGCATATCTGATCTGGTCGGATGATGAGGGCGCTACCTGGCACAGGAGTGCTGATTTTATCGAGAATGGAAATGAAAGTACGGCGGCGGAACTCAGCAATGGCGACATTTATGTCAACTGCCGTGAGGTGCTCGATTATGAAGGGACGGAGAAGATCCGCTGCAAGAGGATTTTCTCGTGGAGCCGTGACGGTGGTGAGACTCTCGAGGCCGGGCAGTTTGACGAGAATCTGACGGAGCCGGCGTGTGAGGGGGCGGTGCTCCGTTACAGTCCGCGCGGCCGCAATGCAGACTGGCTGCTATATTCGGGTCCGGATTCGTTTACTGGGCGTTACAATCTGAAGGTGAAACTCAGCCGTGACTTGGGAGCAAGTTGGAAGACTGTGTATCAGGAGCCTCGTGTGCTCGGCGGATATTCTGACATGGCTGTCATGAAAGACGGTTCTGTGGCAATCGTCTATGAGTCCGGCATGGTGGACTATCGTGAGGCTATCACATTCGACATCATTCCAGCGGATGTAATCAAGGGCAGATAACTTCGCGCGTGCAGAATACAGTGCAGGGACGTCTGATACCAGATGTCCCTGCACTTTTTTGTGGCAATATGGGTATAATTGGGTCACCTACATTTCGTGTGACCTTTTTATATTATCACTCATTAGATGAAAGACTTTTCATCTAATTATGTAAACCGTTGAAGAATAGTCAATTATGGAGGTTTTGCCAACCAGGAGTGTCAATTATACCCCGTGAGGGGCTAACGAAAAAATCCGGCTACAAAAGCCGGATTTTTTGAGGAGCTCCCCTTCTAGGACTTGAACCTAGGACCCCCTGATTAACAGTCAGGTGCTCTAACCAACTGAGCTAAAGAGGAATGTTGTCGCCGTTCTCGTTGAACGGGATTGCAAATATACAACAGAAAATTGAAAGTGCAAAAAAAATCGTGTTTTTTTTGCTATCTTCGCAACGGGCGTCCGGGAATGCAACAGGCGCAAGGGCTGTGTCAAGAGGTGTTATTTCCAGCTAATCCTTGCAGGATGAATGATTTACGGATGTATTTTCCCTTAATGCTTATGGATATTGATCTTCTGTCAAAAATGGTAGCGGACCTCATCCTTGAGAGAGATGAGGTGGCTTTGCCGGGTGTCGGTGTCTTTGTTGCCGAAATCGTTCCGGCTTCGTTTTCGGATAGGGGATATACTATCAACCCTCCGTATCGCAGGCTTTCATTCCGTCAGAGGGAGGGGAGCGACCGCTCGCTTATAGATCTGTATGCGCGTACCAACAGCATCGGCATGCCGGATGCGGAGCGCCTGCTGCTTGATTTCCTTGATGAATTGAAATCAGTCCTGACGAGCCGTAAGACTATAATATTCCCCGGGCTCGGCAGACTTAGGGCGACGAGGGAGAATCATTTCTTCTTTGTGCCCGACGAGAGCCTCAATATCTATCCCGAGGGATTCGGGCTGCAGCCGCTGTCGCTGAAATTCCGCAATCCGGAAGAAGATGCCGCTCATACGGCGGCCGTCGTGGCGGAACTCGCTTCGACTGTAGGTGCGAGGAATGCTGACGGCAGGGATGGGGCACAGTCGTTGAACGGAAATGCGGCTGTGCAGAATGCAGGGAGTGCCGGCGCGGGGCAGAAAGGACAAGGCGCAGATGATGTTTTGACTTCAGTATATGGTGGGTCTGCCGTAGAGGTGGACAGCACTTCCATTCCGGTACGGGAGAATGCTGTTACAGAGTCGCCGGTGCTGGAGAATGTAGTTGCGAAGGAGGCGGTGCTGGAAAGTGCGGAGGCGGTGTCGGGCGGCAATGGAGGCGCAGCGAGGCAGGAAAGCACTCCCGGGGAGCAGATTCCGGTATCCGGTGATGCTGAGCGGCGTGTACGGAAGCATCCGGTATTAAGTTTCCTTCTTGGCGTCATTGTTACGGCCGTATTGTTGCTGGCAGCGTTGGCGGTTACGGGGCGGGTCGCTCCGAAACTCGTGGATACAATACTTTATACGGCAGAAGAGAGGGCGTTGATATGGAACTGATATACGAACACACTACGGCTCCGCTGATACCTCCGTACACGGCTGCCGATATAGGCAAACCGCAGGTGGCCGAGGAATTGTTGCCGGTGGTAGCCGCTTCGGGGCTGGTCATAGGGCGTTGCGCCCGTTCTTACGCACATGGCGGTGCCAAACCTCTGCATCCTGTGGTACATCTGCACATCATCAACCGCAACGGAGAGATATATCTGCAGAAGCGTGCCGTGTCCAAGAAACTGTTGCCCGGTCATTGGGATACGGCAGTCGGAGGACATGTGACATACGGAGAGACTCTGTCGGAGGCTCTGTTCAGAGAGGCGGAAGAGGAACTTGCGCTGTATGATTTCAATCCCATATACCTCGATTCGTATGTATTCGAGTCGGACATTGAAAAAGAGCTCGTGAATATATGGGCGGCAGTGGGCAATTTCAGCATTTGCCCTCCGGATGACGAGGTGGAGGAGGGACGCTGGTGGTCGCCCGAGGAATTGCGCGCTGCGGCCGGCAAAGACATTCTCACGCCCCAGTTCGAAAGCGAATACGCCCGTTTCGGGAATGCGTTGTACGCGTTGCTATAGAGAGACATGGATGCAATCCACAAATTCATAACGGACCAGCTGTCTGTGTGGCCTATGGCCGCAACTAATTTCAGGGCTCTCAAGTCCGTGGATGTCAAATATATACAATTGGGAGGGCTGGAGGTCGTGGCGCAGCACAATCCTGCGCGTATCGCATCATCTACTGCGGATATAGACCCTGCAGTCATTGCTGCCCGTCCGTGCTTCCTATGTATGGACAATCGTCCGCAGGAGCAGACAGAGATCAAGTTCAGCGGCAGGAAAGGGCGTCGCTATAATATACAGGTCAATCCTTATCCTATATTTCCGGGGCATCTGGTAATCGCGAGAGACAGGCATACTCCGCAGTCCATCTGGCATTGCTTCGTGGATATGCTGGATCTCGTGCGCAGGTATCCCGGTTATACATTCTTTTATAATGGACCGCATAGCGGGGCGTCCGCTCCGGACCACATGCACTTCCAGGCGGTCCCGCGTGGCTCTATGCCTGTCGAAAACGCTGTGGACGACGCTATGGATGTCGGTAGGGATAGGCTGGAATACCTTGACAGTGTACAGGATGCGGAACTCTTCCATTATCCCGGCTATGCGCGGGGAGTCTTTGCCTTGAGAGCGAGTACGGTCAAGTCAGCCGCGAAACTGTTTTATAGGCTCCTGGACTGCGTGCCTGTCGAAGAGGGAGAGAACGAACCGCGCTTCAACCTGTATGCGTGGAGTGAATCCGGAGAGATACGAGTGATGGTGATTCTGCGCGGAGCATTGCGCTCCAGGCATTATTATGCCGAGGGAGAAGGTCATCTGACAGTCAGTCCCGGATGTGTGGACATGGCAGGCGTCTTTATCTGTCCTGTGGCGGAGGATTTCCACAAGGTGGATGCCCGTATGCTCACTGAAATGCTGGATGATGTATGTATCAGCCGCGAAGTGGAAAAGGAGGTGATATGGCGTCTGACGCGTAGCCAGCAGAGTGTGGAAGTAGGCATTCTCGCGGCGCGGGAGATTGAGTTCGAGATTATTTCCGACGGCGCGGGCCCGCAGAAAGTGTCGTGGCGGGACGGGAAGATAGACTATAACGGGACGCTGTACGATGAATTGTACTTTGATGCGGTGACGCCGTCTTCGCTGTTTGCGGAGGCGACATTTATCTTGCACAATGTCAGCATCGGTATAGGGTTTCATTGGGAGCGGCGTCAGAATCAGAGGTTTGCAGGGTCGCTGAAGTTTGTGGTGGAGGGTGATAAAGTCAGGGCTGTCAACAGCGTAGGAATGGAGGATTATCTGCTCAGTGTGATTTCGTCCGAGATGAGGCCGAGTGCGTCATTGGAGTTCCTCAAGGCCCATGCCGTAATATCGCGTTCGTGGGTGCTGGCCCGTATGGCGGAGCGCGGCAGAGGGGACAGTCTCACCGGTGGTGGCGAGACGGGTATGGCATCCCGTGACGGGAATGCTCTGACGGTAGTCAAATGGTTTGATCATGACGGGCATCAGGCATTTGATGTGTGTGCCGACGACCATTGCCAGCGTTATCAGGGCTTGACATCCGCGATAGGGGCGACAGCAAGGGAGGCTGTGGATTCGACTTGGGGCGAAGTGCTTACATGGCATGGGGAGATATGCGATGCGCGTTTCTCCAAATGCTGCGGTGGTGTGACGGAGCGTTTTAGCACATGCTGGGCGGATGTGGACTATCCGTATCTGGATGTAGTTGCGGACAACGATGGGGGAGAGGACTTCTGTGGCACTGCGGATCGGGGAATACTCTCGCAAGTGCTCAATGATTATGACCTCGAGACCGATGATTTCTATCGTTGGGAACAACGCTACACTCGGGCGGAACTGTCTGAAATGGTGTCACGGCGCTCCGGTATCAATTTCGGTGAAATACAAGAGCTTGTGCCCTTGGAAAGAGGCGACGGCGGCCGTATCAAGATGCTGCGCGTTGTGGGGACAGCCTGTACTGCGGATGTTGGCAAGGAACTGCTCATAAGGCGTTATCTCAGTGAAACGCATCTCAAGAGTTCCGCATTTGATGTAGAACGCGACGGTGATGATTTCGTGCTGAAAGGCAAGGGCTGGGGGCACGGAGTCGGGCTTTGCCAGATAGGTGCCGCAGTCATGGCGACCCGGGGCTATGACTATAGGCAGATATTGCTGCATTATTATCCGGGAGCGGAGGTGGAACTTATATGAAACGCGCAATATTCAGGAATCCATGGCTGTGGGTGCCGACACTGTATTTTGCTGAGGGCATACCCTATGTGCTGGTCAACAATGTCTCTCTGGTGATGTTCAAAAACCTCGGGGTGCCCAATGGAGAACTGGCGCTGTACACCTCGCTGCTGTATCTGCCGTGGGTGATCAAGCCTCTGTGGAGCCCTTTTGTGGATGTGCTGAAGACCAAACGCTGGTGGATACTATCCATGCAGGTGGTCATGACGGTATGTTTCGCCTTGGTCGCGCTGTCTCTTGCCTGCTTCGGGGGGAATGCCTCCGGTATGGGAGGAGTCTTTGTGGCGTCATTGATACTCTTCTATATCACGGCGCTGGCGTCGGCGACGCACGACATAGCTGCTGACGGCTTTTATATGCTGGCTCTGGACTCCCACAGGCAGGCGCAATTCGTGGGAATACGCAGTACTTTCTATCGTATAGCCACCGTGTTCGGGCAGGGGGTGCTCGTGATGGTGGCAGGCGTATTGGAGAGGAGCATGGAGAGCGTGCCGGCAGCGTGGAGCGTGACGCTCCTCATCAGCGCGATTGTGTTCGCGCTGATGACCATGTGGCACACATGGTCGCTGCCGGCCCCGTCCCTGGACGGGCGCCGCGATACGCTCCGCAGTGGAAAAGGCCTGCTCAAGGAGTTGGCGTCGAGCTTTGTGACATTCTTCCGCCACAAGGGCGTCTGGCTCGCGATACTCTTCATGCTGCTCTTCCGTCTGCCGGAGGCATTCTCAGTCAAGATGCTCAGCCCGTTTATGCTGGATTCCGTGCAGGGCGGCGGTCTCGGCATGGATACTGCGGCGGTCGGTCTGGTATATGGCACAGTCGGAGTGATTGCGCTGACCGTCGGTGGCATTCTCGGCGGCCTCGCTGCGGGGCGTTGGGGGCTTCGCAAAATGCTGATGCCTATGGCGTTGAGCCTCGCTTTGCCCTGCGCCGTATACTTGGTGATGGCGCTTGCCCAGCCTGCGTCTCTGTGGTTTGTCGGAGCGTGCATAGCATTCGACCAGTTCGGCTACGGCTTTGGATTTACGGCTTATATGCTCTATATGATATGGTTCTCGAGGGGGGAGTTCGAGACCTCGCACTATGCCATCTGTACTGCCTTCATGGCATTGTCAATGATGCTCCCCGGCATGGTCGCCGGATTCCTGCAGGAGAGCCTGGGCTATGTGGGCTTCTTCTGGATGGTCATGGCGTGTTGCGTGGCGACAGTCCTTGTGACAATCTCCGCTGCGCGTAAGGTCGAGCCGGAATACGGGCTTAAACAATAAAGGGTTGATAATGAATAATATGAAAAGCAAGATATTATCCGCTGTCGCGGCAGCATTGTTTGTCGTGACGGGCACTGCCGCGGCGCAGGTCAAGACAGGGATAGAGGTGTTGCGAGACAGGGGGTTCGAAGGGCTCAAAGGGCGCAAGGTCGGGCTGCTTACCAATCCGAGCGGTGTGGACCGCAATCTGCGTTCTACCATTGACATTCTGTTTGAGGCACCTGATGTGGAACTCGTCCGTCTGTTCGGTCCGGAGCATGGTGTCCGCGGAGACGCTTATGCCGGAGACGCGTCAGAGGACAGCATGGACGAGTCTACAGGGCTCAAGGTCTATTCCCTTTATGGCAAATACAGGCAGGCGACCCGGGAAATGCTCAAAGGGCTGGATGTGGTGGTCTATGACATACAGGATGTAGGCTCGCGTTCCTATACATTTATCAGTTCGCTTGGCCTGATGATGCGCAGTTGCGCAGAGGCCGGTATCGAAGTGATGGTGCTGGACCGTCCCAATCCGCTCGGAGGTTTCAAGGTCGAGGGGGCTTATGTGCAGCCGGGATTCTTCTCGTTCGTGGGGCAGTACAAGATACCATATATCTACGGACTTACGGTGGGCGAACTCGCTATCCTAATCAACGAAGAGGGACTCAACTGCGGGCAGAAAGGCGATTTGGCACCGCTCAAATGCAAATTGACCGTCATTCCCATGGAGGGATGGCAGCGCGATATGAAATATGTGGATACGGGGCTGCCGTGGATATTGCCGTCCCCCAACATCCCTTATCCGCAGACAGCCATCAATTATCCCTGTGCAGGTCTCGTAGGCGAATGCTACGGCTATCTCAATATAGGTATAGGATATACCCTGCCGTTCGGCACTTTCGCGGCGGACTGGATAGATGCGACACAACTCAAATACCGCCTCGACTGCTACAACCTCCCCGGAGTGGCTTTCCGCGAGATACATTACAAGCCTTTCTTCGGCAGCAAGCGCGGAGTGCTCCTGCACGGAGTGCAATATGACTTTACGGACTACGAAGCCGCGGACCTGACGCTGATACAGTTCTATGTCATGCAGGCGGTCCATGAATTGTATCCGGATGTCAATCCGTTCTCTAAAGGGACATTCGCCATGTTTGACAAGGTGTGCGGAAGCGATTATGTGCGCAAGCGTTTCAGCGAGACTTTCCGCGTCGAGTCATTCCTCGACTATTGGAAATCCGATATAGAGGACTGGAAGACGCTCTCCCGCCGCTATTGGCTTTATTGATAGAAATAAAAAAACAGACAACAGAATGAAGTCGTTGACAGAATTATATAGGATAGGAAAGGGTCCGTCGAGCAGTCATACCATGGGCCCGCAGAAAGCGGCTTGCGATTTTGCACGCCGTCACCCGGATGTCGCTTCGTTTGAAGTGACTCTCTACGGCAGTCTTGCCGCTACGGGCAGGGGACACATGACAGATGTGGCGGTCAGGGAAGCACTCGAGAGAGTCGCTCCTGTCTCTATAGTGTGGCGTGCGGACAAATTCCTGCCTTTTCATCCCAATGGAATGAATTTCAAGGCCTTCGATGACGAAGGTAACCAGATGGATGACTGGACCGTGTACAGTGTCGGCGGAGGCGCTCTCTCCGAAGGTGCCGGCAAGGACCTTTCCTCTACGGCGGATGTCTATGACAAAAACACCCTTTCTGAAATCATGAAATGGTGCTATGACGAGGGCTGCAATTATTGGGAATATGTGGACCGTTGCGAGGGACCTGCGATATGGGAATACCTCCAGGAGGTCTGGGATGCGATGAAAGTGTCTGTGGAGAACGGGCTTGACCACGAAGGAGTGCTGCCGGGTCCTCTACACCTTTCGCGCAAGGCTCCTGTCTATTACATCAAGGCGCTCGGATACAAACAGACCCTCCAGACACGCGGGCTCGTCTACGCCTATGCCCTTGCAGTCAGTGAGGAGAATGCGTCCGGAGGCACTATAGTGACCGCGCCTACATGCGGTGCCTGTGGGGTTGTGCCTGCGGTGCTGTATCACCTTGCCAAGGGACACGGATTCAAGGATGCCAAGATCCTGCATGCGCTGGCGACCGCAGGACTTGTCGGCAATGTCGTGAAACAGAATGCCTCCATCTCCGGTGCCGAGGTCGGATGCCAGGGCGAAGTGGGAGTCGCCTGCGCCATGGCCGCAGCGGCCGCATGCCAACTCTTCGGCGGTAGCCCTGCCCAGATAGAATATGCTGCAGAAATGGGACTCGAACATCATCTCGGCATGACTTGCGACCCTATATGCGGCCTTGTGCAGATACCATGTATCGAACGCAATGCCTTTGCCGCAGCCCGTGCACTGGACTGCAATCTGTATGCGTCATTCTCCGACGGCAATCACAGAGTTTCGTTTGACCATGTCGTCCGCGTGATGAAGCAGACCGGCAAGGATCTGCCGTCGCTGTACAAAGAGACGAGCGAGGGAGGCCTCGCGAAGAACTATAAGGCCTGAGTGCGTCTATGGTTTTCCGGCCTCCGGACGGAGATATATGCCCCGAAAGTCTTTTGTCTGACTTCCGGGGTTTGTGCTTCAAAGAAGTACAAGAAGCATCCGCTGTGTGAGCGAGTCGGGATGTTTTGGAGAAAACGGAAATTGTAGTAATTTTGGGGTCGTACTAAACCTAATAAAATGAAGAATACACTGACTGAACTATGTTCCAAGTACACGCTTCCCCAGGAGATGATGGAGAGGGAGTTGTACCCGTACTACCGCCCTATTGAGTCCGGTCAGGACCCGGTGGTCAAGATGGGTGGCGAGGATGTGATGATGTTCGGCTCCAATTCATATCTCGGGCTTTCTGATGACGCCCGTATCAAGGAGGCTGCAATAGATGCGATACGCCGCTATGGCACGAGTTGTTCCGGTTCGCGCTTTCTGAACGGAACGCTTGACCTGCATGTGGAGCTCGAAGAGAAGTTGGCGCGTCTCGTCGGCAAGGAAGAGGCCATTACCTACAGCACCGGATTCCAGGTAAATCTCGGAACGGTCGCATGTCTCGGATTCCGTGGGGGATACATATTCCTCGATGCGCTCGACCATGCCTGTATCATTGACGGCAGCCGCCTGTCTTTCAGCAAAGTGGAGAAATTCTCGCACAATGATGTGTCTGATCTGGAGCGCAGGCTTGCCAAAGTCCCTGCCGATGCTCCCAAACTGATAGTAATAGACGGTATCTATTCCATGGAAGGGGATATTGCGCCACTGCCCGAAATCGTGGCTCTCGCGGAGAAATACGATGCGGCGGTCATGGTGGACGATGCGCATTCGCTCGGAGTACTGGGCAATTGCGGCCGGGGTACTGCCGACTATTTCGGCCTTACTGACAAGGTGGATCTCATAATGGGTACATTCTCCAAGTCTTTCGGCTCGCTTGGGGGATTCGTTGCCGGAGACCATGCCCTGATCAATTTCATCAAGCATCATTCGCGCAGCCTGATATTCAGTGCCTCCATGCCTCCGGCGAATATAGCTGCCGCGAGCAAGGCTATCGACATTATGCTGGAAGAGCCGCAGCGCATCGAACACCTGTGGGATTTGACCCGCTTTGCGCACAAGGCGTTCCGAGACAGGGGATTTGACATCGGTCGCACGCAGTCGCCGATTATCCCGATATTCGTCAGGGATACGGTCAAATGTCTGACCGCCGTGAGGATGGCTCTCGAAGAAGGCTTGTTCATCACGCCCGTCATCCCTCCTGCCGTACCGCAGGATTCGGTCATCATACGCTTCGCCCTGATGGCTACGCATACGCAGGAACAGGTGCGGAAGGCGGTGGACATCCTTACCGGCATATTCCGCCGTCTCGAACTCATCGGCTAAGTCGCTTGATATATAGAGGATACCCCGGGGCAGTCTGCCATATTCAGACCGCTCCGGGGGTGTTGCTACTGTGTCTGGTCGGAATTCCGAAGGAAAGCATTTTTTTGCAGGCGATTCGAAAATCGTAAAATGCTGTTTACGAAGTTCGAATCGCCTCTGCGGATACTCAAAGGTGTCACCCGAAGTGTCTAGATACCGAAGGGTAGAAAGTATTGATTAAAAACATTCGTTACCATATCGATATATACAACAAAATCCTCTCACTGAAGTGAGAGGATTTTGCGGTGCGGAAGGGACTCGAACCCTCGACCTCCGGCGTGACAGGCCGGCATTCTAACCAGCTGAACTACCGCACCAGTTCTGGTTTTGCGCCGAACGCGGATGCAAAGATAGTGATAAAATCTCAACTTGCAAGCGTAGAATGAAAAAATATCGGATTTTTTTCGGAACTTTGTTTTCCTATGCAGAAAGATTCATCATATACGCGCACATTCCGCTCAGCGTTATTTGACCTGGATGGCACATTGATAGATACTGAGAGTCAGTATAGTATGTTCTGGAGGGGGATAGGGGAACGTTACGGTTTCCCCGGGGGATTTGCCATGAGCATAAAAGGTACTACTCTGACAGATATATTTGACAGATATTTCCCCGAGCCGGCCTTACGCACCGAAGTGACCGCGGCTCTCGACAAGTTCGAGTCCGAGATGGAATATCCGTTGATGCCCGGAGTAATGGAGTTTCTTGCGGATATCCGTTCTCATGGCGTCCGGACTGCGGTGGTGACGAGTTCCAACAAGGCCAAGATGGAGAATGTCAGGCGGAGGCTTCCAGGCTTTCTCGAATCCTTTGATGCGGTTCTCACCTCCGAGGATTTCCCGGCCTCCAAGCCGGATCCTGCGTGCTATCGCATTGCTGCGGAGTGTCTTGGCAGCCCTCTTCAAGAATGCATTGTGTTTGAGGATGCGCCCAATGGCCTGAGGGCAGGCACGGCGGCAGGGATATTTACAATATGCGTGGGCAATGCCGAAACAGGAGAATGCCCGTACGATTACCATATAGACGGATTCTCCGGGCTCGGCCACTCTGACATTATCCGCGCTTTGCAGCCTGGCGGTGACACATGCGGCACATACGATGTCCTGCTCAAACTGGTCCGTATCGGGCTTGGTCAGGAAGACGATCTTGCCCTGCCGGAGCGTGTCGACTGGCCGGCCATATATAAGTTGTCCAGGAAGCAGGCTCTCGCCGGAGTCGTCCTGGACGGTGTCCAGCGTCTCTTTGATGCCTGGCCCGATGAGAATGCGCTGCCGCCGGCATTGTCTGCGCTGAACGGTATGTCTGGACTCAAGAGCAGATGGTTCTCTTATGTCATAAGCAGTTATGACCGCCGCTATGCCGAATATCGTGCGGCATTGGGGCGTCTGGCACATTTCTACAACAGTCATGGCTACCGCATGATGATACTCAAAGGCTACGGACTGAGTCTCGACTGGCCCGAGCCTCATCACCGTCCGTGCGGAGATATGGATATATGGCTGTTCGGACAGTGGAAAGAGGCGGACGCGGCATTGTCCCGGGAAAAGGGCATAGATATCGACAACAGCCATCACCATCATACGGTCTTTGATTTCGAGGGTTATATGGTGGAGAACCATTACGACTTTGTCAATGTCTACTCCCATCGCTCGAGCAGGGATATGGAGAATGTGTTCAAACGCCTTGGAATGGACGATTCGCGCAGTTGTGACATTGACGGCGAGAGGGTTGTCCTCCCATCTGCCAATCTCGGAGCGTTGTTCCTGCTGCGGCATACGCTCTTGCACTTTGCGGCGGAGGGCGTCAATCTCCGCCAGATACTCGACTGGGGCTTCTTCATCAAGGCGCATTCTGCCGAGATAGATGAGGAATGGTTCGAGGGAGAACTCGAACGCTTCGGGATGAAGGCATTCAGAGACTGTCTCAATGCCGTCTGCGCATACAGCCTCGGCTTCGATGCGGCACTTTTCCCCTGTGGGAATGCCGATGCGGACATTGTCCGCAGGGTTCTCGCCGATACGCTCTGTCCGGAGTATGACAGGGTGCAGCCGCGCCGCCTGCTCGAACGCATTTTGTGGAAATTGCGCCGTTGGAAAGGCAATATCTGGAAGCACCGCCTATGTTATTCTGAAAATCTCCTGTCTGCATTCTTCGTCTCTGTGTGGGCTCATCTGATTAAGCCGTCATCGATCTGACGCGGTTCATTTCGGGTTCACTTCTCGATATAGGGATACTTCAGTGATTTTTTCCTTATCTTTGCTTTCGTCTAACCAATTTTTTATGGCGACTTTGCAGAAGTTAATCAGCAGGTTTTATTCGCGATACATGAGTGCCAAGCTTGTACTGGCAATGGATATCGCAATATCATTCGTAGCGTCAGTATTCAGCCTCTGCCTCGTGCTCATAGTTACGGGCGGAGAGCCGCCGCACGGCAGGACCGTTGCAGTGCTCTGGCTATTTTTCTCGCTCGTGTTCTCGGCACTTTTCTTCGTGATGTTCAGGTGCTACCGGGCGGTCATCAGACATATGACATTTACGGATGTCGGCCGTTATGCGCTCGCTTCCCTGTGCAAGGATGCGCTGCTGTATGTGCTGTTCACTGTGATGAACGGCTTTGACAATGACATATTGCTGCTGGCATTCTGCGATTTCCTTCTGACATTCACTTGTCTGATGATAACGAGGGCACTGATGGTTTTCGCTTACGACACCCTTCGCTCCAAGGCTATGTCTGACAGCAAGCGTCAGCGTGTGCTCATCTATGGCACGCTCAACAAGGCAAGTTCGCTTGTTACGCGTCTCGTCAATTCGCAGGAATACTATGTCGTCGGACTGATTTCCCGTTATCCCGAATCCCGGGGGACCAAGATAGTGGACAAGAAGGTCTATTATTTCCCGACATACGAGGAACTCAAGGCGTTCGTCCGTTCCCATGGCGTGACTGCAATCTTGTTTGCGCATGAAAAAGACGCGCAGCGGGAGCAGGACGGACTGGTGAACTATTGCATCTCCAATAGTATCAAGGTGCTGATTGCCCCTTCTGTGGAGGAAGTCGTGGACGGCAAGGTGATGCGTGGCCGCGTGCGCGAAATCAAGATAGAAGACCTTCTCGGGCGTTCCGAGATCAATATCAACCTGGATGTCATCAAGTCGGAATTCGGCGGCAAGACCATAATGGTGACAGGTGCTGCCGGTTCTATAGGCTCGGAACTTGTCCGCCAGCTTGCCACATTCGGAGTTGAGAGACTCGTATTGTTTGACAATGCGGAGACACCGATGCACAATCTGCGTCTGGAACTTGAAGACAGATTCCCCACACTGGAATTCGTCCCTATAATCGGAGATGTCCGTATGGAGTCGCGTCTCGACTATGCATTCCGCCGCTGGCGTCCACAGGTTGTATTCCACGCAGCCGCCTACAAACATGTCCCTCTGATGGAGGAAAACCCTTGCGAGGCTGTACTGGTCAATGTCAACGGCTCGCGCAATGTCGCTGACAAGTGCATACAATATGGCGTGGAGCGCATGGTCATGATTTCTACCGACAAGGCTGTCAATCCCACCAATATTATGGGCTGCACCAAGCGTCTGGCGGAGATATATGTACAGAGTCTCGGTCTCGCCATCGAGAATGGCAGCTATGTAATGCCGGCAGGCTCTCTCGTTGACAAGCCGGTCACCAAATTTGTGACCACCCGGTTCGGCAATGTGCTCGGCTCCAACGGCTCCGTCATACCCCGTTTCCGTGAGCAGATAGAGAACGGTGGTCCTGTCACGGTGACGCACAAGGACATTGTCCGCTTCTTCATGACCATCCCCGAGGCCTGCCGCCTCGTAATGGAAGCGGCTACGATGACCACCGGCAACCAGATATTCGTGTTCGACATGGGACGCGCCGTCAAGATAGACGATCTCGCACGCAAGATGATTTCCCTCGCCGGGTTTGTTCCCGACAAGGACATTATGGTGGAATACACCGGATTGCGTCCGGGAGAAAAACTCTATGAAGAGGTCCTCGGCAATACGGAAAACACACTTCCGACAAATCATGAGCGCATACGTATAGCAAATGTGCGAGAATATGACTATAATTGCGCCTTGAATGGCGTGGACGAACTGACAAGGCTCTCCAGAAGTGTGGAAATCCCCGATATGGTCAAGCTGATGAAGAAGATTGTCCCCGAATACAAGTCCAAGAATTCGGCATTCGAGATATACGACCGGCCTTGAACAATGCCGGAGACAATTGCTGAAATGATTTTGTAAAAGAGAATATGAGACTTATTATCAACAAAGACTATGAGTCGCTTTCGATATGGGCGGCAGATTATGTGGCGGCAAGAATCAATGCAGCGGCACCTACTCCGGAGCATCCTTTCGTGTTGGGATGTCCGACCGGTTCATCCCCTCTGGGACTTTACCGCCGTCTGATAGAGTTATATAAGGCTGGCAAGGTCTCCTTTGCCAATGTCGTGACTTTCAATATGGATGAATATGTGGGGCTGCCCGAGGACCACTCCGAGTCCTATCATTCGTTCATGTGGAACAACTTCTTCAGCCACATCGATATACGCAAGGAGAATGTCCATATCCTGAACGGCAATGCTGCGGACCTCGAGGCGGAGTGCGCCGCTTATGAAGAGGCTATCAAGGCGGCCGGAGGTATCGACCTGTTCATGGGCGGTATCGGTCCTGACGGACATATCGCTTTCAATGAGCCCGGCTCCTCCCTGACCAGCCGCACCCGTGTGAAATCGCTTACTACAGATACAATCATAGCCAACTGCCGCTTCTTCGGCGGAGATGTGAACCAGGTGCCCAAGACGGCACTGACTGTAGGTGTAGGCACCGTTATGGATGCCCGCGAGGTGCTGATTGTCTGCAATGGACACGGCAAGGCACGCGCCCTCAAGCACGGCATCGAGGGCGGAGTTAGCCAGATGTGGACCATTTCCGCGCTGCAGCTTCATCCTCATGCTGTCATCGTCTGCGATGAGGCAGCCTGCGGTGAACTCAAGGTAGATACATACCGTTACTTCAAAGATATCGAGAAAGATAATATATAAGAGTCCGGTACTCCTGATTGCATAAGCAAAAGCCCGGCCGCATGCAGCGGCCGGGCTTTTCTGTTTAATATTACGGTTTCCGATTTTACCAGATGTGTACGCGCTCGCTTTCGGGGCGGAACATCTTGTCGCCTTCCTTGATGCCGAACGCCTTGAAGAACTGCCCGAAGTTGCGCAGTGTCACATTGACCCTGTTGTCTCCGAGGGCGTGCACATCGAGTTTGTTGAGGCGTGCCCTCTCTTCGTCAGTGATGTTCTGTGCCCAGACATGTGCATAACCGAGGAAGAACCTCTGGTCTGCGCTGAGTCCGTCTATGTCAGCAGGCTCCTTGCCGCCGAGGGCATTGTGCAGGGCGGTGTATGCTATGCTTACGCCACCGTGGTCTGCAATATTCTCACCGAGTTCGAGATGCCCGTTGGCATGGACGCCGGGCAGTATCTCCACGGCGTCAAACTGTGCTGCGAGCACTTCTGCCTTGGCCTTGAATGCCTCCGCGTCGGCGGCAGTCCACCAGTCTGTCATGTTGCCGTTCTTGTCGAACATGCGGCCCTGGTCGTCAAATCCGTGCGTCATTTCATGGCCTATGACCACACCGATTGCTCCGTAGTTGACAGCGTCATCCGCGTCGGGGTTGAAGAACGGCGGCTGGAGAATGGCTGCAGGGAAGCAGATTTCGTTGGTGGTGGGATTGTAGTAGGCGTTTACCGTCTGAGGTGTCATGCCCCATTCGCTCTTGTCTGTCGCCTTACCGAGTTTGGAGAGGTTGTCAATGGTGTACCATTTGCTGGCGGCACGCAGATTCTCATAATAACTGAGGGCAGGATCGATGGTGAGGGTGCTGTAGTCCTTCCATTTGTCGGGGTAGCCGATCTTGACGGAGAATCCGGCGAGTTTCTCGCGGGCGTATTTCTTGGTCTCTGCACTCATCCATTCGAGGGCGTCGATGTGCTCGCCGAGGGATACCTGCAGGTCGCTCACGAGTTTGGAGACCTTCTGTTTGCTGCTCTCGGGGAAGTAGCGCTCCACATACATCTTGCCGACTGCCTCTCCGAGAATGCTGTTGGGCACGGACATAGCCCTCTTCCAACGGGGTTTCTGCTCTGTGATGCCGCTCATCTTGTGCGAGTAGAACTCGAATGACGCATCGTAGAAATCATCGCTCAGAGCACCGCAGGCACCGCTGATGAACTGCGCTGCGAGATAGTTCTTGAGGTCCTCGATAGGGGCCTGGGCGAAATATGCCGCAAATGACTTGAAGTAAGACGGCTGCTGTACGATGACCTTGTCGAGGCTCGGCAGACTGGCACCGAATACAGCCCTGCCTGCTGTCTCAAAGTACTTTGCAAAATCAAATCCGGGGAATGCGGATTTGATTTCCGCTCCGCTCATAGGGTTGTAGATCTTGGTGTAGTCGCGGTTCTCGACGCTTGTCCATGAATACTCTGCGAGTTTGTCCTCGACGCGCATCGCAGACGCTGCCGCTGCTTCGGGCTGCTCCACTCCGGCGAGCGTGAAGATAGTGGTGAGGAAGTGTACATATCCGGCCTTGATGTCGGCATTGTCAGCCTCGATGTAATAGTCGCGGTCGCCTATGCCGAGACCGCCCTGTCCCATGTACAGCACCTGGGTGTCGCTGTTCATAAGGTCGGCATCGACGCCGGCACCGAAAAATCCGTTCTCTCCGGAGAGGTGCAGCTCTGCGAGTTTGGCGGCGAGAGCCTGCTTGTCAGAGATTGCGTAAATATCCTTGACATAGCCGAGTATGGGCTTTGCGCCCTCGGCATTGAGCCTTGTCGAGTCGAGTCCCTGCTTGTAC
This sequence comes from uncultured Muribaculaceae bacterium, assembly GCA_964616865.1. Lineage (GTDB taxonomy): Bacteria > Bacteroidota > Bacteroidia > Bacteroidales > UBA932 > Cryptobacteroides. The sequence continues at coordinate 2,164 of CAZTUQ010000019.1, read as the reverse complement.
AGGTCTACTATCTTGCGGTCTGACGAGCCCTCCTTGGTCTTCATTGTGGTCATTGAGGCGAACAGGTCATTGAGTCGCTCGACATTGTTTTCGCGCAGTACATCAAAAGTGCCGTAACGGGCGTATTCCGCTCCGAGAGGGTTGGCTTTCATCCAGCCTCCGTTGGCGTACTGGTAAAAGTCCTCGCCCGGAGACACGCTTGTGTCCAAGTCAGCGAGGTCGATGGCAGGTACTGCGTCCTGCCTGCTGCCGCCATTGCATGCGGCGAGCATCATCATCGGCAGCATAAAGCAAATTCCTTTGTTCATATAGATATGGTTTATAATATGTTCAGAATGATCTGCGGGCCTCTTTGGCGGCGCATTCCGGACATAGTCCGCAGGCTATGTAGTTTGCAAACCTTACCTTGTAGCCCTCCGGCAACTCGGTGTGGGGGATAGGTATATTGTCCAGGCATAAAGTGCGGTGGCAGGAGTCGCAGTGGAAATGGACATGCGTGTCGGAGTCCTCTCCGTCCTCCCAGGTGCACCGGCACAGTTCAAACAGGGTGCCGTCTCCACCTCCGTCTATGCGGTGTATCAGATGCGCATTGCCAAACAGTGCGAGACTGCGCGATATGACTGACTTGTCCACGGTCATCAACTCGCTTTCCAGGTCCGACATGGACATGGGGTTTGGCGCATTGTGCAGCAGTTTGACTATCATGGTGCGGTTGGCGGTAGGCTTGATGCCGTGTTCCTCCAGGATCTGCGCGCACTCTTCGATGCTTATGTCTTTGGATGCTTTCATTTTTGGATGTCTATGGTCTCATTATCAGTTGTGTCGTTGTCACCGATAGCCTCGGTAATCTGCAGGAACTTTTCCGTCCGTTTGGATGTGATTCCGCAGCTGATTACCTTCTTCGCTGCCCCGAATATGCTGTCCCGGCCGTTGAGGCGTCGTGTGTTGTCTTCCAGCAGTTGGCTGACTTTCCTGAATTCCTTCTCCACTTCCGCATTCTTTTCCGCAAAAATGGCAACCTTCTCCACCATTTTCTGAGCGGCTTCTATGACGGCTTTCATGTTGTCCTGCTGGCCTTTCTGTACCCATGCAGACCTTATCAGCCTCAAGAACGGGATGAGCGTCTCTTCGGTCGTTATCAGTACATTCTGTTTGAATGCTTTTGAGAATATCTCCGGATCCTCCTGCTTTGCGAGCTGGTATGCCCCATAGTTGGGGATGAACATGATGACATAGTCCAGCGTCTTGTGTCCCTCCACATATTTCTCATATTCCTTGCCTGCGAGTTCCTTGACATGGGATGTCACCGACTCGAGATTGCGCCTGGACGCATCCGCGCGCGCCTCGTCAGTCTCTGCGGCGAAATAGTCCGACAGCGCTGACAAAGAGACCTTTGCGTCTATGAGAATGTCCGTGCCGTCGGGAAAATGCAGGGCGAAATCGGGACGCATCTTCTTGCCTGTCTCTTCGTTCTTTATAGTCTCTCCCGTGCGACTGCGCAGCCAATATTCAGAGTCGTAGTCCCTGCCCTTGGCGAATCCCTCCTTGCAGAGAATGTTCTCCAATATCGTTTCTCCGAACATTCCCTGCATCTTGTTCTGCCCCTTGAGTGCACTGGCGAGATCCGCCGCCTGGTTTCCGATGGCCGTGGTCTCTCTGCGCAACTGGTTGACCGCCTCGTCGAATTTGGCCTTGATTGCGCTGGACTCTTCGCTGTGGCTCTTCTTCTGTGCCTCGAATGCGTCCTTCATGGCCTTGATGTTCTGGTCGAGACCTCCTGTGAGATGCTTCATGGTCTCTTCGGCCTCTTTGCGCAGGGACTCCTCGCGCTCTTTGAGCCGCTTTTCATTCTCTATAACGAGTTCGTTGCGTGCCGCGGCAATGATCTGCTCCTGATTCTCCTTGAGTTCCCTGGCGGTCTTGTCGAATGTCTGTTTGAGTTCCTCACAGCGCGCCGCCGCGTGCTCCCGTTCACTTTCCCTCAGCCGTTTCTCTGCATCGAGTTCCGCCTTGAGGGCTGCCAGAGCGTTGTCTTTTTCTGCTATTTTCCTGGTGCTTGCGGCTTTGCCGTAAGCGCGTGTCAGTGCCCATGCTACAAGAGCCGACAATGCGGCTGTACATATTATTATAATGTATAACATTCTGGTAAAGATAATGATTTCTG
>CAZTUQ010000018.1:0-38858 GCA_964616865.1 uncultured Muribaculaceae bacterium | reverse complement strand
GAACTCCTATTGCAAGATTGAGAATCTTGAGTACTAACCGTTATACGAACCCAGCGTGTCTCGTTTTGGGATTGCAAAGATACGCAAAATATTTTTACCTCCAAAAATATTTCACACAAATCTTCATTTTATTTGAGAAACGCGAAAAATACAGCGAGGACGAGCAGGCAAAATGACACGGCATGATTCCAATGCAGAGGCTGCCCCTTGAAAAGAAGGCTCACGACGAGAGTAAAGACAACCAAAGACACAACTTCCTGTATCACTTTCAGTTGTATAAGATTGAAAGGTCCTCCGTTGCCATTGAATCCTATCCTGTTTGCCGGCACCTGGCAGCAGTATTCAAAGAATGCGGTCCCCCATGAGACCAGAATCACCAGAATCAGCGGCCAAGAGGAAGAAATCTTCATTTCCTGCAGTTTGAGATGCCCGTACCACGCAAATGTCATGAAGACATTAGACGCGACAAGCAGCAATACCGTATACAATGCTTTCATATGGATAACTAAGAATGAGCTTGCAAATATAACGATTTTGCAATATATCGCCGGCCCTATCCAAGGAGATGAGGACGAAGTTCATTATATTTGTAGGATATGGCTTCGAGCCCGACGAGGCTTATATCAAGTCTCGTCCAGAGAGCGACAAAAGACAATTATTGATAAAGCGAATATGGACAACAACGAGAAAAAACCTGTAAACGGGCTGAACATCAGCCCAGAGACGGCACGCGGACACTATTCCAACCTCGCCGTCATCAGCCACACAGCCAACGAATTTACATTCGACTTCGCATCAATGCTGCCCGGAATGCCAGCCCCCGAGGTACAGAGCCGCATCGTGCTGACACCTTCCAACGCCAAGAGCGTACTGCTCACGCTGCAGGAGAATATCAGCAAATATGAGGCACAGTTCGGGCGCATAGGCGTCGAGGGCGAGCCCAAAGGCACTTTCAACCTCGCAGACCTCGGCAGCCTGCCAGGCGGATCCAAATCATAGGCAGATGGATTACAGCAAGATAAAGGCATTCGCATTCGATGTGGACGGCGTGATGACAGACGGCGGACTGCTCTGCGACCTCAATGGAGAATTATACAGGACATTCGACGCCAAGGACGGATTTGGCATCAGAATGGCTGTAATGAACGGCTACCCCGTGGGCATCATCACCGGAGGGCGCTCCAGGACCATTGTAGCACGCGCCGCATCATTCGGAGTACCCGAAGAGGACTGTCACCTGCATTCCCGCAACAAGATGGAGGACCTGGAGAGTTTCTGTGCGAGACACGACATCGTTCCAGAGAATGTCCTGTACATGGGTGACGACATTCCCGACCTCGCAGTCATGAAGGCCGCCGGAATAGGAGCAGCACCTGCAGACGCCATTCCCGAGGCTCTCGAGACAGCCGATGTGGTCACGAGCAAAGGCGGAGGCAGCGGAGCCGTCAGAGAGATAATCGAGACCGTGCTGAGAGCCCAGGGCCGCTGGGACTTCGATGTGCACGGGTACAAGGCGAAATTCTGATGGCGGCAAAGCGCATAATACTCGGCAGCAACTCCCCGCGCAGGCGCGAACTGATGACCGGCATAGGGATACCGTTCACTGTAGACACCGGGAATACATTTGAGGAGAAGTTCTCGCCCGAGACACCGCACGCCCTCATCCCCACCCTGATGTCGGAGGGCAAGTCACAAGGTTTCCACAGGCCATTGGAGGACGACGAAATCCTCATCACTGCGGATACAATGGTATTGCTACACGACCGCGGAGACAAGTCCCCTATCCTCGGCAAGCCACACAGCCGCGACGAGGCCGTAGCCATGCTGCACGAACTGTCCGGACGCACACACGAGGTCATAACTTCCGTCACCATCCGCAGCAACGGCCGCAAAGACAGTTTCAGCGACAGCACCATAGTGACATTCAAGCCACTTACCGATGAGGAAATCAACTACTACATAGACAATTACCAGCCTTTCGACAAAGCAGGTTCCTACGGTGTACAAGAATGGATAGGCTATGTGGGCATCACCGGAATACAAGGCTCGTTCTACAATGTAATGGGCTTCCCCACCCACAAAGTCTACGAGCACCTGCAGGCATTCCTGTAATTCCGGCCAGGAAAATATACAGATACGGCAAAGGACCGGCCAACCAGCCAGTCCTTTGTTTTTTACCATTGTGCAAGGTGACAACTTGTAGTGCCAGCCAGCACAATTCCCTTATTTGCCGAATGTAAAACGGATATCCACCGGCACATTCTCCAGACCGAGATTCATGACATCCTCATCATATCCGGCAGTACGCACGGAATACTTGGTCTCAAACTCCCCGGCAAACTCCACATCACCCAACGCCTGGGTACGAAGCACTAGAGCGGAAAGTTCGGAGATTGCAGATTCCATCCTGGCAAAATCCAGAGAATACAATCCGGCTTTGCTGCGCGAGAACGCACCTTTCTCCATCAAGTAGTTATAGATCATGATGTTGGCACGACCCAACGCAGACCCGTCACCAAAACGCTCCGAACGCATCAGAGATGTAAAGAATGTCGTGAGCGCATCCTGTCTGGTAAAGAGTCCGGGGATACCGAAATGATCCTGCAGACGGCAGACAAAGAATGCACCGAGTACATTCGCCTTCATCTCCTCAAACACCAAAGCCTCTTTGCCGAGAGCCTGCTCAACCATACCCTTGCCATTGACAGTCTCCTTGACACCGAGACCATGCGCCACTTCACGGAACACTACATTCCAGAAGAACGCCTCCGATGACAGATTGCCGCGATAGTCCCTGTCCAGAATCACATTTCCGGTAGGATGGACGATGTGATTGAACTTGGCATTGATTATATTCTCCAGGAGAATGGTACGCGTACCCTTGTCACGCTGCACATTCTCGTCAAACGGCAGATTAAGGGCAATCACCTTGACTCCGGCATTTGCCTGACCGGCATAATAGACGGCATCGCAGGAGAAGATATTGGAGCCGATACCGGGCTCGAACACCTTGTATTCGTCCGCGCACGGCAACTCTTTCTGGAACTCAGGAATACGGGAGGTAAAGTCCGCCAGCATAGCGCTGCGCTGCTCATTCTTCAATAGGACGAACGCCTCATAGGAACGCTTGATGCCCAGCAGTTGGTCGTCCACCGTCTCATCCGGGCCGATGACGAGATCCATCTTGCTGTCCGCCATATCGAGCCAGTCGATGTCGCAGGCATAATAGTCATCCGTAGAGAGAGCCTCCGCTTTACTGAGGAGATACTTCTTGACACTCGGCTTGATGGTAATATCGGCAGCCGCCTTGAGATAATTTACAATCTTCTCTATATGAGCCGAATACTCGTCATGATATCAGACAGCCTTGAGGCTGCCGTCCGCACCGCGGCGAATCAAGGTATACGGACTGTATTTGGCCGTATCGTCAAGCGCCTCGAACTCCTCGCGCGTCATGTCCGCAGGGTAAAACCCGGCACCTGGCAGACGGTCCGCATAGCCGCTGACAAAGGACTTGCCGTCAAAACGGTCCCACGGCCCATAGTTGATATGCGCATACTCCCTCTGCACCGGATCGGCAATGGTATCCATCAGGGACTTGTCACCGAAATACTGCTCCCAGTACATCGCATCGATCTCGTCCGCTGCAAATCGGTAAAGATTGAGCACTTCCTTGCCGTTGTCGCTGATTCCGGAGAGGTCCGGAGCCGGGATTGTAACTACGGCATAATCACGCATACGCCTGTCAAAAGACGAAGTCTCATTCTTGCATGCCGAGATGAGCATCACATATACTGCCAGCCGCCGCAAATAAGCCTTTTCATAATAATGTCAATTAGTAACTATCGTATTTTAGAGCGTTAATATCAGATACATATCATAATCAGCACCTGCGCCGCCACAACACGGAGGAACATAGTCAGAGGATATACTGTAGCATAGTTGACCGAGATACGGCTGCTGCTGTACATCTGCTCCGAGAATGCAAGCAATGCAGGATCTGTCGTACCGCCTGCAAGAAGTCCGCAGATGCGGAAGAAATCCATCTTGAAACAAAACTTGGCTATCAGCGCGATTATCGACATGGGGACAACCGTGATGATGAGGCCGTAAAGCACCCACACATATCCTCCTCCGGCAAGGCTGCTCACAAAATTCTCTCCGGCACCGAGACCCACTGCCGCCATAAACAGCGAAATGCCTATCTCACGTATCATCAGGTTGGCTCCAAGCGTGGTATATGTAGTGATTTTCAGTTTGGGTCCGAAATGTCCGAGCAGAATAGCCACAATCAGCGAACCTCCGGCAAGACCCAGTTTGAGAGGCTGGGGCATGGACGGGAAGCGCAGGGGAATCATACCCACCAACACACCGATGGCGATACCGAAGAAAATAGGCACCAAATTAGGCTTGGAAAGGGTCTCGGGATGGTTGCCAATCAGTTTGGCGAGGCTGTTGATGCCCTCTTCCGTACCCACGACCTGGATACTGTCGCCAACCTGCAGAATCAGTTCGGGATCAGCCTGAAGTTCAATACCAGAACGCAGGATACGGGTCACGGTGACTCCGTATTTGCGGCGTATATCCAGTTTGCGCAGGTTCTGTCCGGTAATCACCGAACGGGTGATGGAAAGACGGCGGGACATCAGTTTACTGCTGGCCTTCATCCACTGCTGCATATCGCAGGATACCTCCTCTCCGAATATTATAGTGACGGGAGTCTCGTGTCTGACATCAGTAACAATCAGCAGTAGGTCTCCTTCTTCCAGAACCCAGTCGGGGGAAGGTATCGACACCTCTCCGCCACGCATTACGCGGGATACGACGAAATGGTCGGCAGTCCTCTCCATCGCCACATCCTCAAGCCTCCTGCCAAAAACGGCGGGATTCTCAACCTTGCAGGCTATACGGAGTACATTGGACTCATCGTCAGACTCTTTGGCGACACGCTCACTCTCTTTCTTGAGGTCTACCCTAAACGCCCCTTTGAGAATCATCATCAGGAAAATGGCACCGAGAACACCGAGAGGATACGCCACAGCATACGCCGAAGCCAGACCTGCAGATGCAGATGCCGCTGCAGAAGCACTGCCGCCGGCCGCGATAGTGGCATCCGAGAGTGTCTGTTGCGCCGCTCCAAGCCCGGGAGTGTTGGTCACCGCTCCGGACATGACACCGGTCATCGTGGCAAGAGACTCCCCTGTCACAAGATGAATGACGAATGTAGTAATGACTGCGAGCAGGACGAGGCTGAATGCCAAGAGATTCATAGACAGGCCGTCCTTGCGGAAAGAATGGAAAAATCCGGGACCCACCTGCAGTCCTATCGCGAATACGAACAGTATCAGTCCAAAGTCCTTGACGAACGACAGCATCGTAGGATCCACCTTGAGACCGAAGTGACTCAAAAGGATACCAACAAACAGAATCCATGTCGTACCGATGGATATGCCTTTTACCTTAAAACGTCCAAGCCAGAGGCCGGACCCGATCACCAACGCCAGGATAAGAATAGCCCCGGCGGTTCCTCCTTGTGTAAACAGTTTTATCATAATGGCGGCAAAGGTAAGCAATTTTACCACCTTTATGAAACCTGTATAAAAAAGAAATGAGTGTGACTCTCACGAGCAACACTCACACACTAACCACATAATTAATAACACTAAAACTAATAACCAATCGGGCTGACGGGTGCAGAACGCATCACTTGCTCAACCCGGATACAAAGGTACGAAAAGAATTTTAATCTGCAAATATTTTATAAAATTTTTTCATAAATTTTTTAAAAACATTGTCAGACTCACCTGTAGAGGGGATGCTGCCAGTGCAGAAGAGAATGAAAAAGCCGCCCCGTTACGGAGCGGCCGATCATGTTACATTCAAGAGACTATTCCCATTCTATAGTTGCCGGCGGTTTGGAAGAGATGTCATAGACTACGCGGTTGACTCCGCGCACCTTGTTGATGATCTCATTGGAGACATCTGCCAGGAATTCATACGGCAGATGCACCCAATCAGCGGTCATGCCATCCACAGACGATACCGCACGGAGAGCGACGCAGCTCTCATAACTGCGCTCGTCTCCCATGACACCAACAGACTGGACCGGCAGCAAGATGACACCAGCCTGCCATACCTTGTCATACAGACCGGCAGCACGCAGCCCGTCGATGAATATCTTGTCTGCATTTCGGACCACCTCGATCTTTTCGGGAGTGATCTCTCCGATGATACGGATTGCCAGTCCCGGTCCGGGGAAAGGATGCCTGCCTATAAACTTGGGGTCAATGCCGAGAGCACGGCCGACACGGCGCACCTCATCCTTGAAGAGCAGTCTCAAAGGCTCTACAAGGCCGAGATGCATGTGTTCGGGCAGACCTCCGACATTGTGATGCGACTTGATGGTCTGGGATGCCCCCTTGAATGCCGAGGACTCTATCACATCAGGATATATAGTACCCTGGGCAAGCCATTTGACATCGCGTATCTGCTGTGCCTCCTCATTGAACACCTCCACGAAGTCGCGGCCTATAATCTTGCGCTTGGTCTCCGGATCGGTAACGCCGGCGAGATCCTTGTAGAACCTCTCAGCTGCGTCCACGCCCTTGACATTGAGTCCCATACCTTTGTAAGACTCCAGGACATCGGAGAACTCGTCCTTGCGCAGCAGACCGGAATCCACGAATATGCAGTGCAGCCTGTCTCCTATCGCCTGATGCAGGAGCACGGCAGCAACGGTCGAGTCGACACCACCGGAAAGCCCGAGCACCACCTTGTCCTCCCCCACCTGGGCGCGTATCGCCTCGACCGTGCTCTCCACAAATCCGGCGGGAGTCCATGTGCAGGAGCATCCGCAGATGCCCACGACAAAATTGCGGAGCAATGCAGTCCCCTCTACACTATGCTGCACCTCGGGATGGAACTGTATGCCCCATGTCTGCTCTCCTCCTATACGGAAAGCGGCATTGACGACATCCTCTGTCGAAGCGATGACCTCAAAGCCCTCCGGCAGATTGGTAATGGTATCGCCATGTGACATCCACACCTGGGAGGAATGGCTCATTCCCTCGAAGAGGGGGTCTGACGCGGCCTGCACGCTTATGTGCGCACGCCCGTACTCGCGGCTGGGGGCGGACTCCACCTTGCCGCCGAGAGAATACGCAAGGAACTGCGCGCCATAGCATATGCCGAGCAGAGGCAGGCTGCCTCTGATTGCGGACAAATCGGGGTTGGGAGCCTCTGCATCCCTCACAGATGCAGGGCTGCCCGACAATATGACACCTTTCACCTCGCTGTCGAGAGCGGGAATCTTGTCGAAAGGATGGATCTCGCAATATACATCCATTTCCCGCACTCGCCTGGCGATGAGCTGAGTATACTGCGAACCGAAATCCAATATCAATATTCTCTCCATATTATCAGTCGTGTCTTGAATAGTTGGGAGCCTCGGAAGTCAGCGTGATGTCATGGGGATGGTTTTCCGTGACGCCTGCCGAGGTGATACGGACAAACGATGCATTCTTGAGTTCTTCGAGATTGTGTGCTCCGCAATAGCCCATACCCGAACGGATACCGCCTACTATCTGGAACACCGTCTCGGAGATGGAGCCCTTGTAAGGTACGCGGCCGACAACACCCTCCGGAACGAGTTTGCGGGCAGCCACCTTGTCCTGGAAATAACGGTCTGCCGAGCCGGCCTTCATCGCGTCAATGGAGCCCATTCCGCGATATGACTTGAACTTACGGCCGTTATAGATAATAGTCTCGCCGGGTGACTCTTCCGTACCCGCAAACATGCTGCCACACATCACGCAGTCCCCTCCGGCAGCAAGAGCCTTGACTATATCGCCGGAATAACGGAGTCCGCCGTCCGCAATTATAGGCACATCCGTACCTTTCACCGCGCTCGAGCAGTCATATATAGCCGTAAGCTGGGGTACACCGACACCGGCTACCACACGCGTCGTACATATAGAGCCGGGACCGATACCCACCTTGATACCGTCCGCGCCTGCCTCGACAAGGTCACGCGCTGCCTCATAAGTCGCTACATTGCCCACAATGACATCTAGAGCAGGATATTTGTCCTTAATCATCTTGAGATGCCTGATGACATTTAGAGAATGCCCATGCGCCGAATCCAAGACAATAGCGTCCACATCCTCTGCCACGAGAGCATCCACCCTCTCCATGAGATTGGCAGTGATGCCCACTCCCGCCGCGACACGGAGGCGCCCCTTGCCATCCTTGCAGGCATTGGGGTAATCCCTCTCTTTGGTAATATCCTTGTATGTGACCAGTCCGACGAGTTTTCCGTCCTTGTCCACAATCGGAAGTTTCTCGATGCGGTGTTTCTCCAATACTGATATTACATTGTCATGAGACGTATCACTGATGGTGATGATGTCCTTGCATGTCATCACTTCGGAAACCGGCTTGGACATATCGGTCTGGAAACGCAGGTCCCTGTTGGTGACAATGCCTACCAACACCCTATCGGCATCGATTACAGGAATGCCCCCGATGTGGTTGTCATGCATGAGTTGCAGAGCGTCGCCTACAGTCTTGTCCGGAGAGATGGTGACGGGGTCATAGATGAGACCGTTCTCGGCCCTCTTGGTCCTGCGCACCTGGGCAGCCTGCTCTTCGATGCTCATATTCTTGTGGATGACACCGATTCCGCCCTCACGGGCAATGGCGATAGCCATTTCGGATTCGGTGACTGTATCCATAGCCGCCGAGACGACCGGGATATTCAGGGATATGTGACGGCTGAACCTGCACTTGAGGCTTACCTCCCTCGGGAGCACTTCCGAGTAAGCCGGCACCAGCAGCACATCATCGAATGTGAGCCCTTCCTGACGGACTCTGTCGCTTATGAATGACATGGCAATATTTGTTTAAAAAAACATTTCTAACATATACAATCCTGCATGCGCAGGCATAGGGCATATATACTTTATCTTCTTTTACGCCTGCGGGCACGCGACTTGCCTGCCGACCTGCGGGCAAACAGAGACGCGACGACAACGACAGCCACCAATGCAATCACTATTATAGTGGAGGCACTCACACGGCTACCCTTGACATTCTGCCACATGTCAAGGAGTTTTTCCGTCTCCTCGCCCCAGTCATGCTCCAGAGCGCAACGCTCAATGACTGACTTGTCGGGATAGAGGACGGGATTGACCCGTACGGAAGATGCCGCTTCGCCGAAGAAATAACTCAAGTCTATAGGCTCGAAGGACTCGTCTATCTGCGACTCAAGCACCTCCGGTGCACCGCACGAGGCTATATAGCCGGTCTCCTCCATATTGCGGATAGCGATGTCCGGCCGGCTCATGAAGTTGATCCAATATGTCGCGGCCTTGGTATTGCGGGCGTATTTGGGTATCACCCAGCCGTCAAACCACACTGTAGAACCCTCTTCCGGCACGACATAGTCCAGATCGACACCTACTGACGCAGCCTCCTCTATAGCCCATACTGCATCTCCACTCCAGTTGAGAGAGACACAGACACGGCCTTTGGTCATCTGCTCCTTTCCGAGGTCAGCCTCAAAACCTGCGACACCGTCCCTGCACTGCATCAGATAAGCCTGCACCGCGGCAAGGGATTCAGCCGAAGAATCGTGCATCAGATCCTCAAGAGTGACCTTTCCAGCCTTGAGTTCCGCCTGTTTGAGATAAATGAGGACCGGGCAATACACATCACGGGGAGCGTCCTTGAGCAATATCCTGCCTGCAAACTTGGGATTGCGTATAATATCCCAGGTAGAAGCCTCCTCTCGTGTCACATAAGCCGTATTGTATATAATACCGGTAGTGCCCCACATATACGGGACAGCATATTTGCCGGCATCGACATTCGGATTGATCGTGGAGAATACCGAACGGATATACGGAGAGACATTGGCACTGATGTAGTCCGGTGTCCCTGTAGCCGCCAGGGCATCAAAATCGAGCGGCAGCAGAAGACCGCTATTGAGCATACGCTCTATAATATAGTCAGAAGGGCACACGACATCATAGTCCTCGTGCCCCTTCTCAATCTTGGAGAGCATAGCCTCGTTGACGTCAAATGTCATGTAAGTGACCTTGACCGTCTCTCCGGTCTGCTCCTTGTACCATTGTTCAAAATCCTCAACGACCCCCTCCGCAATATAGGTAGACCAGTTATAGACCTTGAGCACCTCATTCCTGTCGGCGGCCGAAACGGTCAGCGCAGGCAGGATGGACAAGGAGAGCAATGCTGCTTTGAACGACTTTGTCATTGTCCTGATTGTTTTTGGTTTTTGAGTGAACGTAAATTGTAAATGATGAGTATCACCAGTATCAATAGGAATATCAGCGACATCATGGGCTTCAACTCCAAAGTGAGACCGCCCTTGCGCGCATCTGCATATATATATGTAGACAGAGTCTGCAATCCGGCATTGCCTGCCGTAAAATAAGTCACTGCAAAATCATCCAAACTCATCACGAACGACAGCAGGAATCCCGAGATCATGCCGGGGCGCAACTGCGGTATGAGCACCTTGCGCAGGGCATATCCTGGAGTAGCACCGAGATCGAGGGCCGCTTCATAGACATTCGGATTCATCTGCGAGAGTTTGGGCAGCACATTCAAGAGCACATAAGGTGTACAGAACACGATATGCGAGATGACCACAGTCACAAAGCCGCGCGAGACATTCAGAGCGACGAAGAGCAGGAAGAGTGCGACGCCGGTAATGATGTCCGGATTGACCATGGGGATATTGTTCAGGAACTGCAATGCCCGGCGGTTGCGTCCGCGCATGTTGTGCATTCCGACGGCAGCGAGCGTACCCAACACAGTCGCGCACAATGACGAGGCGAATGCTATGAGCAATGTATTGCGCAAGGCATCCAGCAGAGAACGCGCCCCCTCGGTCGCCCCGGTAAACAAGGAACGGTACAGGTCCAGGGTAAAGCCCGTCCAGTTGCCAAGAGACCTCGCTTCGGTGAATGAAAACACAAATATGAAGAGCAGCGGTGCATACATCACTACCAGCACCACCCACAGATAAAACTGCGATACAAACTTGCGCGCCTTCATCATATCACCCTCCTTTCAGCCTCCTCTTCCTTGTCAGGAGTCAGCAGCATGGTCACACCGATAATTATAAGCATCAGCAGGGACAACGCCGCCCCCTGATTCCACATAAGATTGTAGAAATGCTCCTGAATGACAGAGCCGAACAACTGTATCGTATTGTTTGTCAATATCTCTGAAATGGCGAATGTGGACACCGTAGGCATGAACACCATCATCACCCCGCTCAACACGCCCGGCATGGAGAGGGGCAGCGTGACCTTGGTAAACACGGTCAGGGGAGATGCACCCAGATCCTGCGCCGCCTCGGCGTAAGACTTGTCCATCTTGTCCAGGACCGTATATATGGGGTATATCATGAACGGCAGATAATCGTACGCCATACCGAACAACAGAGTCCCTTTGCCGAGCCCTATTCCCAGGACATTGAATATCTCCGCCGTCGCCATGGTCCTCATAAGCGCATTTATACACATCGGCAGGATAAACAGCACAACCGTCACCGAGGACCTGTTAAGTGATTTATCTGCAAGTATATACGCCACAGGATACCCTACAAGTATACATATGGCGGTATTCTCAAGAGCCACCTCCATAGATACAAGGAACGCGTTTATTATCTTGGGACGGGTAAATACCGCCAGATTCTCAAGAGTGAAATGGCCGTCAGCATCCTGCAATGCATAGACAGCAATAAGCACAAGGGGGACGACTACGAACAGTACGAGGAAAATGAAATACGGCAGAGCCCACCTGGATCTTTTCATCTCACACCCCTGCCTCCATCTTGGTTATGCGCATATCCTGCGGCAATATCTTGATACCCACAAGGTCATTCTTGTCCCAGACATCATTGGTGTCGGCATAGACCTTGAATCCGTCATCCGTAGTGACGCTGAGATGATAATGATCGCCCTTGTAGACGAGGAAATCGATATTTCCGGCAGTGCCGCCTTCCTCCTCATAATCCATGAGATCGACCTTGTCGAAATCGACCTCCACCCTGACATGGTCACCTTTCTCGAGGCCGGGCATGCCGATGCAATCAAATTCGGATCCGAGCATATACACCGTATCCTCGGAAAGCATCTCCCCCTCAAACACATTGCATATCTGCTCGACACGCATGACCTGTATGTCCTGCGGCTTGATGATGAGTCCGACCGTACTGCCTATCTCGAATGCATTGTAATCCTGTATCATGAGTTCGTAGCCGCAATCTGTGTCCACGAACATCTCATAATGCACACCCTTGAACGTACATGTTCTGACCACCCCCGTAAACTGGGCAGAATCCGTCATATTCATGATATATACGTCCTCCGGACGAATGACCACATCCACGGGGCTGTTCTCTCCGAAGCCTTCGTCCACACAGTCGAAATCATGTCCGAGGAAATGCACTTTCCTGTCGTGGAGCATCACCCCGTCAAAGATATTGCTGTCTCCGATGAAATCCGCCACAAAGCAGTTCTGCGGCTCGTTGTAAATATCCACGGGAGTGCCTATCTGCTGGATACGGCCGTCATTCATAACCACGATCGTGTCACTCAATGTGAGTGCCTCTTCCTGGTCGTGCGTCACATAGATGAATGTGATGCCGAGCTGCTGGTGCATCTCCTTGAGTTCGATCTGCATGTCCTTGCGCATCTTGAGATCCAATGCAGAAAGAGGCTCATCGAGCAAAAGCACCTGAGGCCTGTTGACAAGGGCCCGGGCAATGGCGATGCGCTGCTGCTGGCCGCCGGAGAGTGAATTGACATCCCTGTCCTCATAGCCGGTCATGGAGACAAGCTTGAGTATACGGCGCACCCTCTCGTCTATCTCCTTTTCGGGGACATTCTTGAGCTTGAGTCCGAATGTGATATTGTCATAGACGTCCAGATGCGGAAAGAGGGCATAACGCTGGAATACCGTATTCAGCGCACGCTTGTGCGGAGGCACGCCCAGCAGTTCCTGACCACCCATATACACCATACCCGAATCCGGGGCGGCGAATCCTGCCAAAATACGCAAGAGGGTAGTTTTGCCGCAGCCGCTCGGCCCCAGCAGGGTGACAAACTCGCCCCGACGGATGTCAAGGTTGATGTCATCCAACACTTTCTTGTCTCCGAATGACTTGGAGAGATGGTTTATCCTGATGATTGTGTCAGTCGTGGTGTCGAACATTTGCAAGCACTCAATAATCCGTTCCGGAAAAATTGTGCAAATATATAAAAATAATCCCGATACCTATCGGTATCGCAGCGGATTTGTGAGCACTGATGTAAATTGTATCTCCAAATCGGGACACCCGTCTGCCAGAATGTCTCTGAGCAAGTCCATGGTATATTGCTCACTCTGATAGTGTCCGAGTTCCACAAGCAGCATTCCCGGATCAAAGAAATCGTGATAATGGAATTCGCCGGTGATGAAGCACTGTGCTCCGCAGGCGCGTGCCTTGGGCATCAGGAAAGCCCCTGCGCCGCCGCATAGCGCGACTTTGCGTATCTTGTCTCCTCCGACTATAGGAGAATGCACGAGGCAGTCCACCTTGAAGATGCTTTTGAGCCTGTCTATCAATGACTCCGGGGTTTCGTCCACTACCAGATAGCCGAGCAGGCCGCTGCCGGCATTGATTCCGGGCTTGGGATCAAGCCACTCGCATTTCTCCATGCCTATCAGCTCCGCTATCTTGTAATTGACGCCTCCGGGGGCATTGTCGAGACTCGTATGGGCACTGTAGATGACCAGAGAAGAAGCGAGTGCCTTGACGACACATCGCTCCTGGTATGTCGAGAGCGTGAGTTGCTTCAAAGGATGAAAAAGCAGCGGATGATGCGATACCAGCAGGTCGCAGCCCTGCGCCACAGCCTCGTCCACCACCTCTTCTGTAATGTCAAGGCAGACCATCACCTTGCGGCATTCTCGGCCCAGATCAGTGCCGACCTGCAGCCCGGAATTGTCAAACCCGTCCTGATACTCCAGCGGAGCCCGGCGTTCAATCACGCCTATAATCTCTCTGATCGTCATATCGTTACCACTTATCAGTCAATGTCTGTCAGAATGTCCCGAGACATGCGTCAAGAGCCTCCTTGATGGCATCCTTATCCAGATGCTGTCCGATGAACACGAGTTTCTGCATGCGGTCTCCGTAGTGCGGATCCCAGTCCCTCTGCAGCACTTCATCCTCTGCAAGCCTCATCTGCAATTCGTAAGGAGGCATCGTGGCAAACCACTGCCCTATATTACGCAGCGACACCTGCTTGCCTGCCTGCTCAAAAAGATAGCACAGGTCCGACTCTGTCTCGAAATAGCATATTCCTTTGGCGCGGATGACGCCCTTGGGCCATTTCTTCGCCACAAAATTATCGAAACGATTGAGGTCAAACGGTTTGCGTGCGTAATAGACATAAGTGCCTATGCCATATTCCTCGACCTCCCCCCCTTCGTGGTCATGATGATGGTGGTGATGATGCCCGTGCTCTTCATGGTCGTGGTCATCATGCCCGTGATCGTGATGATGCTCATGCTCCTCGTGGTCATGGTGCTCGTGGTCATGTTCCCCGTGCCCTTCATCTTCATCATGATGGCCTTCGACTTCTTGTATCCAGGTGGCGGAGGTGGCGACTTCATCGAAGTTGAACATCCCCGTATTCAGTATCTTGTCGAGTTCGATGTCACCCCAGTCGCATTCGATGATTTCTGCCTTGGGCTGGAGTGTGCGGACTATCGCACGGATCCTGCCAAGTTCTTCGGAGGAGACTTCGGAGGCTTTGTTGAGCAGGACAATATTGCAGAACTCTATCTGCTGGATGAGCAGATTCTCTATATCATCTTCGGCGAGATTCCGCTTGAGCAGATCTCCTCCGCCGGAGAATTCGTCTCTCATGCGGAGAGCATCCACGACTGTCACTATACAGTCAAGGTGCACATACCCGTCCTTGACATACTGGGGGCCCATTCCGGGAATGGAACAGATAGTCTGGGCAATGGGCTCCGGTTCGCAAATGCCGCTCGCCTCTATGACGATATAGTCAAAACGGCCCATTGCTGTGATTTCAGTGAGCTGTTCGACGAGGTCCATCTTGAGGGTACAGCATATACAGCCGTTCTGGAGAGCGACGAGACTCTCGTCCTTTTTGCCGACAACGCCGCCTTTCTGTATGAGGTCGGCATCGATATTCACCTCTCCGATGTCATTGACAATGACTGCGAATTTGATTCCTTTCCTGTTTGAAAGGATCTTGTTGACCAATGTGGTCTTGCCGCTGCCGAGATAGCCGGTCAGCAGAAGTACAGGTATATCTTTCATTTCCAATCCACTGCGCCGGCATTAAGGCCCGGAGGCACACGCCGTCGGGATCTGCCGGTACAACAGGGCATAAGTCGCGCTACAAAAATTGCGCCCGGTGCCGCTGAAAACCACATCTGACAGGCAGACCGCCCAAGACAGAATGTATTTCCTTGCAAAATCCTTATATTTGCGCCATCTATGATTTGGGAAATTGTTTCGGAATCATTGAACGGTGCCATTCTCATCTCGGGGCTGGTCACCGTGATGATGATGCTGATAGAGTCTCTGAATGTCAGTTCTCACGGAGACATGCTACGCAGGCTTGCCCGCAACAAAGGCGGACAGGTCGCGCTGGCTACATTTCTCGGTGCCATACCAGGCTGCATGGGCGGATACGCCGCCGTTTCGCTGTACACGCACGGCGCAATGAGTTTCGGAGCGTTGATAGCCATGATGATAGCCACCTGCGGTGATGAGACTTTCGTCATGCTGGCAATGTTTCCGGACAAGGCAGCCGTCATACTTATAGGTATAGCCGTGCTCGCTCTCGTGGCAGGCATGCTGACTGACAGGCTCGTTCCCGCCCATGCACTGCCTAAACTTAACGAGCAGTGCGATGAAGTGCACGGACATGCGGCAGAACACTGTCACAACGGTAAGGACAGGCACAAAAGACATCTTGGCTGGCAGAGGGCAATCATGTTCATAGGCATAGCCGCATTCATCGCCGCATTGGCGACAGGCGCTCTCGGGCACGGAGAGGAGGGCCACACGCACGGTGGCGGGCTGAATCTGCTCAGCGAAGAATGGATGAACATATTGTTTGCCGCGCTTGCTGTCATCATGCTCGCAATACTCGTCAGGGCCTCGGACGCATTCGTCGAAGAGCAGTTATGGCACCATATAGTGTGCAGGCATTTCCCGAGGACATTCGTATGGACCTTCGGAGTGCTCATCATCATAGGCGTACTGACACAAGCCGTGGACATCAGCGGATGGATAGGCGACAATACCGCACTGATGGTGATACTCGCCACCCTGGTCGGCATCATTCCTCAGTCCGGGCCTCATCTGATATTCGTCACGCTCTACGCCAGCGGTGTCTTGCCGCTGCCGGTACTTTTGGCAAGCTGCATATCCCAGAACGGCCATGCCTGCCTGCCGTTGCTTGCAGAGAGTCCGCGCTCTTTCATTCTGGCGAAAGCCATAAACAGCACACTCGCCCTCCTCGTCGGCTTCGCCGCTATGCTCACATAAACTGCAATCCCGACATTACATAATGCCCTAAAAAGTTTCATGTACGACTTTTAGGGGCACGCCGCAGGTCTCGGGAGGATACCAAATTAATTATCAGATTATTATTTACCCCGGCGTCTGGGATTGGCAGGAAACCAGCCTTTGCGTACGCGTTCTTCCTGCTCAAAGAGTTCGCGTATCGACCAGAATGCCGAGAACGCCATTACTCCGAACACCGTAGAGAGCAGATAGTGGAGAGTGGGATCTTCTATCCACAGGCCTGTCAATGCACTGAGGACGCAGAACAGCACACCCACTACAGCAAACACAGGCCAGCAGCCCTTGCCGAAATGATATTCGCATTTGATTACAATGGGATGGCATACGCCGATTGTCAGGAAGGCGGCCAAGCCCGTGAGAATGCCTACAATATAATACATATCGTTCTATTCCAAGATATTAGGTTCTATGAGATTGTTGAGAAGTGCATAGACGGTGAGACCGGCGACTGTCTTGATACCGGTCTTTCGAGTAATGTTCTTGCGGTGGGAAATCACCGTATAGACAGAGAGGTTGAACCTGTCGGCAATCTCCTTGTTGAGCATGCCCTGCGCGACGCAGACGAGTATTTCCTTTTCACGGGCAGATAGTTCGCTGCTGTCCGATGCCTGTGTCTCTTTCTGTGCCCCTGCTGCCTTTCTCAGTTTGTGGATTATCGTCACCGGCGAGTCATAGAGCCCAATGCAATCGTCAAACTGCCTATACAGCTCATCATCGGCAAACACGGTGCGCAATGCCACGACACCACCGCATTCTGGCAGCAATGCTCTGACATTCTGCCTGTCAGAATAATCCAGCACCTGCGGATCCAGGACTACGACATCCATATTGCGGAGCAAAGTGCCTGAGACCCGGGAGAGATCCGAGAGCACCTCCGCCACATCAAACTCTCCACGCTCAGCAAGCACACTCTCCAGGCCCTTGGAGAGCATGGAGGACGGCGTGACAACGAGTATTCTTTTGCGCCCCTCTTCCATTATTCGCCCGATTCAAGTTTTTTGACCAGTGGTATCAGGACATCCTCCTCAACGGAGGTATGCTTGGCCAGGTCTTTCTCGAGATGATATATCTGATGGAGGACATCATAGCGCAGATCCTGGTCGGACATTTCAGGCAAATATTTCATTACCAGATTCTTGAGATCTCCGAGTTTCTCATCGATATTGCTGTGGTTCTCCCGGAACTGCCCGATGGAATAGCCACCCTCCGGCGTACCGGCGATTACCGACTCCACATAGGGAATGACGGTAAATTCCTCATAAGCAAAATGATTCTGCACTTCCCTCTCGTAGTCTCCAAAGAAACGCCCTATCATACGGCGGGTCTTGTCATCGTAGGACTCCATCAGCACGGAGAGCGAGGACGAGAGATTTTTCAGAGAGACATTCGTATAGTCACGGTGAGAATTGCGCAGATAGCGCACTATGTCGCCCACATCCGCCCGGGACATCAGTTCTGCAGGCAATTTGCCGTCATCGTAATGATATATGTCACATACGAGCAGGAAGGAGTCCGTATTGACGCCGTGCAGACGGCACGCCTCCTCGATTGTATGTTCTCCGAATCCGAGCCCGACCCCCATACGGGACATCACAGACAGCAGATTATGATCCAGATCTACCAGATCGGCGAGCTTCATGCCCGGTGTAATGCCATTTTTCATAACACTGTCAAATATAGCCAAAAACAACGACAAAACAGCGGAACGGCATGCGGTGCAGAACGCACGAGATACCGGCCCGCTGTCCAAAAAGAACTTATCATCATCTATGTCCGCAAAATTACATCCCAAAAGAAAATCCGCCAATCACCAATATTGGCGAAAGGCGGACTGTCCTGTAACCATTAATTGCTATCCGGGACTCAATGAGTCTTCAGTCGGGCGAGGGTCTTGACCGCTTCGTTGCGGACCGGTTCCGGAGCGTCTCCGGAAATTATGCGGCGGCAGGCATCCTCGATCTCACCGGCGCGGTACGAATATGTAAACCAGCCGAGAGCCTCGATGGCAGTCACGCGCAGATTCCAGTCCTGACTGGGATCCTCCGCAAACGCCAGGAGGTCGCCAAGCATATAATGATAATTGTAATTGCGATACGAAGTCAGTTCGTTTGCACGCTTGGAGGCCTTCGCTTCTCTGTCCATTATCACCTCCATATCTCCCTTGACATAATTGTGGCTGCGGTCATAACGCGCCAGGAGGCCGGCCTTGTCATAACTCGTGCCCTCCATGAGATACGGATGTGAGGCAAATTCACTCTCTACGGCCTTCTCGACGGTCTCCTTGTCAAAGAGCACGAACGAATCCATCGCCCTATAAGAAGTGCGTTCCGACATTTTGTCCTCGATGAGAGTACGGACCACGTAGGACGCCAGTTCCGGATTGCCGCAACGGCCTGCAATGGCAGCGGACATCCTGCGTACGAGTTCACAGTTGTCACCTACTCCGGCCTGGACCATGCCCACAAACGCGGGATCGCGCTTGAACGACATGAGATTGAACGCCTCACTGCGTACCACGCCATACTGCGACTTGTAGAACTTATCCACGAGCAGAGGGACTATGCCCTCATATCCGCAATCATTGAGTTTGCGCAATGCTATTGACTGCACATCGGCAGGAGTGTCCGCATTCTTCAGGAGCTTGAGCCAGACCTTGGGACTGCGGCCGGAGCCGGCAAGCATCGCATTAAGATCCGCTTCGGGGAATGTTGTATTCCCGAAACGGTAAGTGGGGTCTCCTACCAGATGTGTCTCTATAGTAGTCTGCTGATAACGGGCCCAAGTACCCACACGGACACCGCACGAGAGCAAGCCAAGATACCTGTCCGGCAGTCTGTCCTGCAGTGAGTTGACGGTATTGCCCTGGGTGATGACAGTCCCTCCGGGAGAGAATATGTACGCACCGGCGATATAGTCGGGCGTGTGGAACGAACCGTTGTAGCAGGCGTCGAAGATGACGAAGCGGCAAGCCGGCGCGGCAGCCCACACATCACTCGTGTACATGTCCTTGGAGTCGGAATATGCCGCATCTGCCTTGGCAAGTGAATCATTGGTCTCCAGCCAGGACTCCGGCACACCATAGGTCTCCATTATATCCTTTTTTGTAGCCTCGACATCCTTGGAACGTCTGAGACGGGTACGAAAACCGCGTTTGGCCTCATCTAAGAGGCTCTGGGCACCTACCAGCATCTCCGCTCCATTGATATACTCCGTATCCTCCGAGCCATGATGATGCATGATGGCAAAGTCCATGGAAGGGTCGCGGAGCTGCTCCAGCAGGTAATTCTTCATAGGGAACTCCTGACGGTACTCATAGAACCTCACCCGGCCGTCACCATAGAATAGCGAAGGAATCTGCTCTCGCAGAGTAAGCTGTTCGCCGGACCACGCATCGAAAGCATCGGAATTGTAACCGTGGCCGCGGAACATGAACGCATTGTCGAGCATATTGTCCACCGCATGCGCCGCCACCGCCTTGTCAAGGAAAGTGCCTATCTTCTCGACAGCGTCGTCACCCTCGGCACGGACACGAGCCGAATAGATGTCGCTGCACACATAATGTTCAGAATCGGCACGCAGGGTATAATAGAAATAATCCGGCTTGTCGGCATCCCTCTTGATAAAATCGAACTTGAGGTCGAAATCGTCATAGAAACGGTCCGACGGGACGGACGAATCTTTCCAGTCATGCTTCTGATTCATCTTGAATGCGGAAGTAAGGTGCTGGGCGTCACGGAGCATGGCAATGGGAATGTGTCCGACAAAGACCACTCCCTCAAGAGGCATCTTGCCCTTGTAGAGAGCCGCAATCTGCGCCTTTACCTGCTCGGGACTCTCCCATTTGTCTGCAACCACATAAGTGGCGAGACCGTCGGCCTCGACAGCATCCTTGTAGGCGATGACTTTGGAAGAAAGCGAATTATATGTATCCGTGTCAATAAATATCGCAAAGGATGTCGCTGACTTGATTCCCGGCTTGATGACCTTGGGAGCTGCGGAAAGCGTCTGCACGGCACATGCCGTGACGGCGAACAACAATAACAGCGTCTTCTTCATATCTCTTACTTCAAACGGTTGATTGACTGGATAATCTCCGCCCTCAATTCATCGGGCAGATTCTTGTCTTCTCCGAGTATTTTCCCGAGACCGGAGACAATCTCATCCTTGCGATACGACATGGTGAACCATCCGAGAGTCTCGGCCATGACGACACGGAGACCGGTGTCTTCCGTAGGATCACCGATGAGGGCGAGGAACTCGGGAATGTTCTCATGGCAGTTGTTGTTGCGTATGGTACGCATCGACATCTTCCTGGTATTGAATTTCTTGGACTTGTCCAAGATATTGGACAGGTTATATTCATTCATCTCAGCATGCTCGTCAAGTTCGGCGAGAGTGCGGTCCAGGACGGCCCTGTTGTCCATCCATGTCATCTGAGGCAGATGATCCTCGGCAGCCTTTTTCATCTTGGCTATGTCACAGGCCTTCACCGAAGTGCTCACGGCATAGTCGCTCACGCGAATCTGCTCGGGACGGTCGAGGCGCAATGCCATCAGACCGGCAAAGAGACGGGGATCACCGCATTTGCCCACGAGAGTGGCGGCACGGCGGCGTACAGGCTCATAATCATCCTGCATGCCGAGATTGATTGCAGCCACGCGGGACTCGTTGTCCATGGTGCTCAAGAGTTTGAGGCACTCCATTCTGACCGTACCGAATGCAGAATCATGCATGATGCCGAGCACTTCGTCCGCTGTCATCGCCCCGAGTTCGGTCAGACGCCTGACAGCCACGGTCTGCACGGCAGCATAGGGACTGTCAAGATGCCTGCGCCAATACTTGATGTCATTGGCATGACGGGCAATCTCCCCTTTGAAATCGAGGTCCGGAGCAGGCTTGAAATGGAATGTCGGGTCTCCGATGATATGTCCCTCCAGGGTAGCTACTAGGCGATTGTACTCTCCTACCCTGCATCCGAGGGCGAGCAGGCCTACAGCCTCATAGGTCCATTTGTCCTGAAGCACATTCACGGAGTTGCCCTGTGTCGCCACAGTCCTGCCGTCTCCGAAGATATAATAACCGCTGATGCTGCCCGGACGGTGGAAAGAACCGTTGTAGCAGGCATTGAATGTGACATATCTCGGCTGGGGAGCAATCTTGCGAAGGTCATCGAGGGTAATCACAGTCTCCTGATAAATGGAATCGTGCACTGCCTCGCGACGCTCCGAAATAGCCTCGGCATCACCGAAATCCTCAAAGAACTTGTCCGTCAGGTGATACTCCGCCTTGAGACGGGCCACAGCCTCAGTGCTGTCCATGCTCGCCAACATGCGCCTATACTGGTGATGGACACCGCCATAGTTCCACTTCATATCGGCAAGGGTCTCATCCAGCGTAGTGTTGGCAGGCATCTCGCTGATATGCTGCAGATGTATCGAGCCATGCTCATTAAAGAAGAATGCATCCACCTCGGGGCGCTCCAACTCATCGAAGAGACGATACTTCATGAACTTGTCCATAGTGAAGCGCAGCCTCTTGAAGTTGCGGCTGTCGTCCTTGATGCCGGGGAAATTCTCCTTTACAGTCTTGTTCTCGTCCATCCAGGTAATCAGACAGTCGCTGTTGTATCCACTGCCTGCAAATGTCACGATATTGTCCAGAGCATCGGGATTGCGCTTGGCCTCGACTGCCTTCGCGAGGAACTTGCCTATAGCCTCGTATTTGTCGACGCCAAGTGCCGGCGGACATTTGATACGGCCCGAATAGAATGTCGGGGCAAGCGTCTGCGGAGACTCCTCGCTCAATTTGTAATAGAAGAATGTGGAATCCTTGTCAAGATACTCAAACTGCAGGTGCAGGTCGTCATAGAAACGGTCCGAGCCTACGGACGACTCCTCTCTCGGGAATTTGTCCTCATCCATCTTGAATGCCGTCGTCATGTGTTGCGCATTGCGCACCATCACCACGGGAATGTCTCCGACAAGCACTATTCCCTCGAGGTTCTTGGCTTTCTTGTTGAGCGTCACAAGTTCATCTCTGATCTGGTCAGGGCTCGTCCAGTCACCGGAAACGATATAAGTACGGAGGCCGTCATCCTGCAATGCATCCCTGTAATCCATGACCTGCGCGCGGGTCTTTTCAAAGGTAAGCGCGTCAATGACTATGGCGAACGCGTTCCCATGCTTGGATGTGGGCTTGACGATCTGCACATCCTGCGCCGCCGCCATTCCCTGCACCGCCGTCAGGAGTGCACCTGCAGCGGCAATTTTCGATAATATGCTATGTCTCATGGTCATTGATACTTATTTTGCAGAACCCAAACGTGTAACGGCCGAAACGAGTGCAGGCCTCATGCTTCTCGGTGTGGAATCATTGCCCAACAGCGACTTGCACACAGAAATAATCTCGCCCTTGTTGTATGCCAGTTCATACCAGGCAAAAGACTCCGCCAGGCGTGTACGCACATCGACATCCTCGGAAGCATCCGCCAGGACTGCAAGCAGTTTCTCCGTATTCTGATGATAGGGGCGGTTGCGCAGGAAATCTATATACAGGAGCCTGTAGTTCTTGGAACCGTCCTTGTTGAGAATGCGTCCAAGAGACTCGGCTGCATCATCTTCATTGATGATGTCCAGCAATTCGCCCTTGTACTGGGCCGCATGCCAGAATTTCTTGCCCTCAAACCACTTCTCTACTGCCGCCACGGCCTTTTCGCGGTCAAAGCAGCAAAGAGACTGAGTGGCATTGAACACCACACGGGCGGAATTGCGATCCTCCACATACGCTGCAATCAAGTACGGGAGAAAATCCTCATCACCGCAGCGGCCCATACGGGTGACGCTGACACGGCGGATGAATTCATAACTGTCGTGCACACCGAGTTTGAGTGCCTCGCGATAATTGTCATCAGCGAGCCTCTCCATCAAGGCAAGTGCACGATAGCGTACAATCGCGTAAGGAGAATCCTTGAACTGTGCGAAGAGAATGTCCGAAATGCCGGGGACACCGGCCTCGAACAGACGGGTCATCGCCATATTGCAGATCTCTGGATCGGCATCACCGAGACGCTCACGCCACTGCGCCGCATCATCGGACGCAAGTAAGGTATTGACCTCGTCTCCGGCGACATACGGAGCAAAATGGAAAGTAGGGTCACCGATGATATGGGACTCCAGTATATTGGTATGCTGTGCCCAATGGCCGACACGGGCACCGCGGCCGAGCAGACCCATGAATTCAAATGCAGCCTTGTCCTGCAACACATTGACACTGTTGCCGAAGCAGACCACGCACTCACCGGGTGACATGATGAATTTGCCGGCGATAAACTGCGGATTGCGGAAGTCGGCATTATAGCAGGCATCGAAAATCACGAACTTGGCGTTAGGGGCGATGTCATTGACCTCCTCAAGTATGATACCTGTATGCAGGTCCTCGAGCGAATCTTTGACAGCCCTGTCCGGGTCGGCATAGCCGGCAAACCATGTGGTGTCAAGCCCCCATTTCTCGGCACTGCTCCTCGCCTTTTCGACATCCCTTCCGGCTGTCCTCTCGAGATACGAACGGAGAGACTCTTCCGGACCGGCAGGCTGAGGCCTGGTGCTGATATACATCCTGTACCAGTCTCCGTGCTCATGGAATGCCATGAAGTCGAGTTCCGGGCGGCGGAGTTCCTTGATGGTGTTGTCCTTCATGTAATCGGACATGGAGAAACGCAGGTAGCGGGCGTTGTTGTGCGTAAACACATCACCGAACTGCTCGCCGATAATCTTCTGCTCAGCTTCCCACGCCGTGACGCAGCCCGAATAGGAGCCATGACCGGTAAAGGACACCATCTCATCCAGTTTGTTGTCGGCATAATGCGCAGCGGCAGCCTTGTCCAGATAGCGTGAAATCTGCTCATAAGGATTTCCGCTCCCCTCCTGGGCCATGATACGGCCGGTGTAAATGTCACACTCTATGTAAGGCAGGGAATCCGGAGCCAACTCATAGAAATGCAGCAATCCCTGGGGAGCATCCGGCAGTGCATTGAATTTCAGATCAAAATCATCATAGAAGCGATCTGACGGCACTGCGACATCAGCAAGAGGATGCGCCCTCTCGTCCATCTTGTACGCCGAGGTCATGTACTGGGCATGCATCACCATCGGGATAGGAATCTTCCCGATGAACACGGCACCCTCCAGAGCATTGTCAGAATGCCTGCGCATGAGGACCTCCTTGACAGCCTCCGGACTCTTCCAGTACGCAGACTCTATAAACACCTTGAGGCCGTCTTTTTCGACAGCCTCCTTGTAACGTGCAACCGCGTCGTGGCAATGGTCGTAAGTGTCACGGTCAATGACGATTGCGAATGAATGCCCTTGCGAGGCTCCATGCAGGACCACCGCAGCCAGCAACGCAAGGGATGACATCAATGTTTTTTTGAACATAAGGTAGTTAGAAAGATATTCCGACTTTGACAAGTGCAATCTTCCTGTTGTGGAAGGTGTCGCCGTCAGGGTTGTAATACTTGCAGGATCCGCCTACGAACATGGAGTAATCCCTGTTGAGAGGGAATGACCATGTCACATCCGCTCCGACATTGAAGCAGTCTACGGTAACATATTCGTAGTCAAGAAGCGTGAACTCCTTGTAGCAGATATCGTCAGCCTTGTATCCGTTGTAATCGAGGGAGCGGCTGTCGTTGAACTTGCGTCCTATGCTCAGAGTAGCGAGCAGCGAGCTACCGCCCAAGCGGAGATTGTGTGTGGCGTATGCACCGAAATCAGTATTGGCATAGTCCTTTGTAGACCTCGGCACATAGTAGATGAAACCGTCTTTCTCATGTTTGGCAGAGACACCGAACTTCCATTTATAGGCACGGAGACCGGAAGTCACCATATAGTCGACCTTGAGTTCATCCGTGGTATTCTTGAAATTGGAACGGACAAACTTGGCATCGGTTATCCATGTCTGGATCTCATAGGTATTGTCATAAGTCTGGAAATACTCTATGCCGTCATAGGATTTGTGCGCATGCCTGTAATTGACGAAGAGTATGCCCCTATCCAGATTGTACTGCCCTGCAGCTGTGATGTCGAAACGGTTGTCACGCACTGTACCCACCATACGCGGCTGGGAATAGGAACTCTTTGCATCTTCTACCTTGTAGGCATAATTCGCTGCAAGCAGCAGTTTGCCTTTGCCACCGATGTAAGAATACTGGAGCCCTCCGCCAAGAGTATTGGCATTGTAATTACGGAGAGTCTGGATAGAGCCTCCGAAAGAACTGATGACACCGCTGTTGAAGAATCCGGGAGACACCATCTGCCAGGCGTCACAGTTCACCAGATAATTGACCACATCCGCGGTACCGTCCTCTCTGTAACTGGCATAATGGAAATTGGCACCCACTGTATTGTACCTGTCCAGTTTGACCAGGACTGACGGCTTGAGATCGAGGCTCGACATCCTGGTATAAGGACGAGGGTCTATCTGCTTTGCCGCAGCCGCCACATCGTAAGAGCCTGTCAATCCGAGCACAACCCTGTTCCACAGCATAGGGGCCGCCGCCTTGAATGCGAGATGATACTTCTGGTTCTTCCATTTGCTGTATGCTGAATCGGCCAGGAAGAAAGGCTGGTCGCGGAGGGGATCCACGAGAGTTGCATTCCAACGCGCACCGGAGATACTTTCATTGGTATACCTGAACTCGCCCCAGATGTACCAGCCGCCGAGATCCTTGTAGATACCTCCACCCTGGGTGTAGAAATTGAGGTTCTTGTTGTCGTCACCGATCTGGGCATACTTGTAGTCACCCTTTGCCAAATCGTAACTGAACTCCGCAGAGGAAAGACGCTTAGGCGCATCGATTATACCGCCACCGGCATTGTCTGTGTTGGAAATCCAGATGCTCTCCATGTCCTGCCTGTCCTTCCAAGTAGGATCAATCAAGCGCAACTGCTTCTTTTCTTTGGCAGGCTGTTCTGCTTTCGCTTCCCAAGAAAAATTCCTCGGACGATATGTACGCTTGCCCTGTGCAGAGAGCATTTCCGGCACAGAGAGCGCCACAATCAGGGAAAGTCCCGCGATTATATATCTTTTATCCATAGTTGATTCTGTTTTATGCCCTACTATTTGGAAACGCCCCATGCCGGCTCTTTCTCTCCATAACGGCGTATGGCCGGACGGTCCATGACCTCAAAGTCAATGGTAGAGTTGTTGGTGTCCTGGAATATAGGAGTGCCGTCCTCCCTATGCGAAATCACCTTGCGGGATACGGACTTGCCGATATATGTTGCACCGACAGAGGTACCTCCAGCATCCACAAAACCGGGAATACGCTTCATCTGCATCGAATTCATATTGGGCAGGCACTCGAGACCGTCCAATACGGAATTGGCATCTATACGCGCATATTTTACGGATTGGCTGACTTCGCTCACGACATGCTCGCCCTCTACAGAATAATAGTCCGCTCCGATAATGTCCCCCTCCGGCTTATATAGCGCGAATGCCGCTCCGAACACGGAAGTAAGCCACTGCATCTTATTGAAACTGGTATAGAAAATATATGGCATATTGGGCACTTTGGCATTGTCTCTCAACTCATTGCCAACAGAGCACTCCCACTGCGCCATAGAGTTATCAAAGGAATCAGGATTATTTTCCACATGATTTCTCGCCTCCTGCACAATGACAACGGACTCGCCCGGAGCAAGAGGGTAGTCATGACCGGTACCGGGGAACTGCCACACCCACAGGGCATAGACATAATTGTCCTCCCCCTCCTCATCCGGCCAGACCGGTTTAGTCGCAGTCGCGATATTGGGATACAGCTGGGCGAAGCATACACCGTCCAGATACTCCACCTCGTCACCGTTATTATAGACCTGGTAGGTCTGGTCCCTGAAGTAGTAATTCGACGCCCCGCAATAATATATCTCGGAGAAAATCAGTCCGCCGACTTTGGCGGGACGGACATTCATCTGATGGGACTTGTCCTTGAGAGCCTCTTCTTTTGTGATATTTTCATAAAGTGAGACACTCGAGATGTTGCCATTGATGTAATAGGACTGGCCGCCCTGCTCCGTGACGCCATAGATCGACACGCTGTAGACTCCGGGATCGAGGGTCACGGAACATACACCGTCCTCATCCGTCTGCGATGCCACCACGGCATCATTAGCGAGATTGGTAAACACGGCATTCAGACCGGACACATTGAAACTGCGGTCGGGCTCGACATCGCCGCCCTTGGGCACAAATCCCGTCACAGCATTCACTTTGTATGATACAGTCACATACTCTACCCTTTCGACATCTTTCACCTCATTCATCATGTCGATGCAGGATGAAAGGGAGAACAGTCCCGAAAGGAGTATGGATATACTAAAAATTCTTTTCATAACACTTTAGAATATTTTGGCAGTCAACTGCAATCCGAAGAAAAACACATCTCCGTTGCGCCTGTAGATAGTCCCGGGATACTTCTTGCTCTTTTGCAGAGGAGTCGAACGGAACAGGTTGTTGGCAAAGAACGAGACATTGAACTTGTCAAACTGCTTCGTCACATTGGCATTGATGCAGAGCGCGGGATTGTATGCCGGCTCGATCTCCCTGCGGATAGGAGAAATGGCTCCGTTGGCCTCATTGCGGAGGATTGGCAGCCAGGCTTTGTAGTCTGCCGAGTTGGGATCGGCATTGGCCGGGTCGAAATCAAAGACCTTACCGTCAGCGACGCTGATATATTTGACAGGAATGTCATCATTCTCGGCATAGGTCCTCCATGACCTGTAATTCCAGTCCACATTCGCGGTCAGCGAGACGACGAATCCGAGCTGCGGGATGTTGTGTGTGACGACCAGATTAGTAATGAAGTCGTTTACCTTACCGACGCCATTGGCAACTTTGGCGTCATAGACACCTATATCCTTGTTGCCGCGGTCGCCCTTGTTGTAGAACACATATCCGT
This sequence comes from uncultured Muribaculaceae bacterium, assembly GCA_964616865.1. Lineage (GTDB taxonomy): Bacteria > Bacteroidota > Bacteroidia > Bacteroidales > UBA932 > Cryptobacteroides. The sequence goes on along the minus strand of CAZTUQ010000018.1, from coordinate 10,254 downwards.
TGCTCCAGGACTCTCTCCTGAAATACTGTCCGTTGAAGAGGAACGAGGTACGCAGAGCGTCAATGCGGCCGAAGTCCCATACGAACTCAATACCCTTCTGCTCATAAGCCGCAGTATTGCCCGGGCTGGAATACGAGAGCAGATAATTGCTTGAGTCATAGAGGTACAGAGAACCAGGCATTGAGCCGTCTTCGGGATAATCCTCTATATCATACTCTTTATACTCAACCAGTTTCCAGCTGTCAAGTCCCTGGGTGATGGAATAGCCGTTGTCGCAGACATCACGGTATGCAGTCAGCGAGAGCCTGGTCTTGCCGAGCGAGAGATCCACTCCTATCTCTGTCTTGCGGACCTTGGCAAGTTCCAGATCATAATTCTTGGTATCATACACATGTGTCGTGATAATCTCGAACTGCTGTGACTCGGGGATGTCGTAATACGATGCGTATGACCTGTTCTCAAAGTTGAGCATATCAAAATACGCATTGTCCGGATAGACGTACAGCAGCGGCGGAGTCTTGACATTGACTCCGTACGCGCCACGGATGCTCAGCACCTCGGGAATAATCTCGAATGACGCGTTGACACGAGGAGCCAGCGCACCTTTGCCGATACCGGACACCAGATCGTAGCGTGCTCCTGCAACAACCTCCAGATCGCGGTTAAAGACACTTGCCCTGAAAGTCTCTTCAGCATATGCACCTCCCCTGTTCAGGAAAGGAATATCTTTGTACGGACGCTCACGCTGGGTCGCAAACTCCGCACCGGGAGTACGCAGAGGAGGATTGTCATAGTCAAAGACCTTGCCCCTGCCCACATTTCCGTCACTGTTGAAATCAGCACCCACGATGAAATAATGGTTGGTTCGCCCGATATTGCCAGAGAAATTGGCCTGCAGTTTGGCATAGGTATTCAGTTCCTTACCATAGATATTGTAGAAATAGTCATAACTGCCTGGCGTCACCCAAGAGCGATAAGACTCGTATCCAGCAGGAATGTTCGTTATCTCAGAGCCGAGGTCCTTGCCGTCTTTGTCAATGAGGGTAAAATGTCCTCCGGGGATGCTTGACAGCACCGCACCGTCCTCTTTGATAAACGAATACGCAACATCACCGTTGGTTGCCTTGTCTGCAAAATAGGTCAGCCTGTCCGTGTAGTTGAATGACAGATTGTATTCCAGATTCTTGAGCCAAGACTTACTGATGGTATAAGTGCCCTTGGTCGTCAGTCGGATACCGCAGTCACGGCTCTTCTGATACTGATAGTCATTCTCATCGTCCGGATTGGGATAAGCCTTGTCCTTCGCCCATGTAAAGTTGGCGGAAGTCGTGCTGTTCAATTTGTCAAAGAATGTATTGGTATAGCTCAGACGGGCGGTAACGCGCTGATAATTATCATAGCCCTCACGAGGGTCGGCCACAGAATAGGCATAATCGGCACCATAGTTTATAAAGCCCTTGTTGTTGCCGAGCCCTACACCCTGGGTCATGCCGACAGAATAGACATTCGGATTGCTCTGGAAACGCACGGTCATAGGCTCACGACCGGTCTTGGCATTGACGATAATCGCTCCGGAAGCGGCATCTCCGTATTTCACGGAAGCCACACCGCGGATGACCTCTACTGATTCGACATTGTCAGTCGTAATGGTACGGAGATCGATACCGCTGGTGACTCCTACCGCACCGGAACCGGCTCCGGAAGCGGTCTCGCCGGTCGCAATGGCGAGAGACTGGAGGTTGGCATTGTTGGAGAGCGGAGCGCCGTCCATGATGACAGCCGTTCCCATGGCTACACCGCCTCGTATGGTCTGGGAGCTGACGCCCTGGAGATCGGGCTTGTACGCAGCCACATCCGCACCGGGAAGAAGCGTCATGATATCAGAGAGGGAGTTGGCCTGCATGTGCTCGATGGCAGTACGGGAGATTTTCGACGCCGTAGCGGCACCCGTCTTTGACGCCGTAGCGGACACGACGACCTGATCGAGTTTAAAGTCAGCCACATTTAGGACGAAATCTACTCTGATCTCGCGCCGTCCTACCTCGGCCTTGAATGTCTTAGTCTCATAGCCAAGACTACTCACCGACATGGTATACTCTGCCGGTGCAAGTCCCTCGATACGGTAGTTGCCCTTGTCATCAGTGACGACATTGACACCAGCCTCGGGAATGGAAACAACGGCATAGGGAACGCCCAAGGATGAGGATGCTCCTGCCTCCCTGACAACACCGACAATTGTACCGGTGTTCTTCCGGGCCTGTCCGTTCGCAAGTAATGGCAGGAGGAACACAAGTCCGGCCACTACCCAGTTTTTCAGCACGCTGGATTTCATAGAAACAAATAGTTAAACAATAATCTAAACTAACCTAACGACAACTAATCTACGAGGAAGTGCTGACAATTCCAATACAAGTTTGAAAAATATTTTAAGATTTTCCCACACCCCCTCACAGAATGTAACAGAAAGGGCATTACACCAAGAAAAAGCGTTCTGAAACTATACGTTTTCGTCACGCGCTTACACTTTGCAATCGCGGCTGAAAACAACACAAACAGTCAAAAAACGAAACTAAAAATCTATAAACCAAGACTATTGCGCAAAAGTCACCAATGCGCGACTCTTCCTACCGTCGACACATACCCGCAGGGGGTTAACAAAATGTAACTGCTTGAGATAATCCGTCTCGAATACGGCCTCCGCGGCATCAAGAGATTCAAAATCTATGGAATCCGTTTCCGGGCGCGAATACGGATTGACATTGACATATCCGACATTGAAAGAGGTCAGATTCTGGAAGAAATGAGTGCCTTGGCTCGGGTCTACACGGAAATCATCCAGGCAACACTCGACAATGACCTTAGCCTCTGAAATGTCAGACCACACGACAGGGACACCGAGAGAGTCTATGCTCGTGCCGAGCCTGCCATATACTATCAATATATAACTGCGCCTCTCGTCACGCATACGCACATTGAGCGCAGAGATTTCACGGGCCATCTCACGGGTGCGCAGCGTATCGAACGCCTCACGGCGGAGATATACTATATCGGTCACGCCCTCTATCCATCCCGTACCGAGCGCATTGCCGGAACGCAGTATCGCTCCTTCCTCGGCAACATCATCCCAATTGACCTCCGACTTGCGCGTATCCACGGATATAGGCCGTATCTGGAGGACCGAGAAGCGGTCCGGCTTGCCATCCCCCCTGTCCAGGTCCGCAGCGAACTCAATCTCCACATCGCAACGCATTTCCGCCTTTGCAATCCTCAACATCTCCGACACGATATCCGCAAGCGGGAATGTGTCATACCTGAGGACATGCGAGAATGTCACCGCCTTGGGTCCCTCCGCATATGGAGAGTCCACCATCCTCTGCGCAGAGAGGTCGAAAGTCGAACTCACCTGCCGGAATTTGCGGAACCGCGTACACTCCGGAATGCGTATTCGCTCCATATTGACGCCATCATCCACGGATGTCTTGAATCTGTCCGCCTGCAGGCTGAGCGCATACATGACCTGCTGCCCCTCTGTCATAGCGAGGGCCGGCGTCGATGTCTGCAGCACATGCCTGGGATATTTTGGAGAAAAACGCAGCACCTGCTCCCCGTCCACCACCGCCTTTCCCAGGCCGAATGCCAGTTTGCAGATACCGTCCTCGGGACGCTCACGGCCTACAGGATAGAAATTGAGCGAACGCGCCACTCCGGACAATGTCGGGAAATAGTATCCGCCATCCTCACTGCCCACGACTTCCTGCACGATGACAGCCATCTTCTCCTCCGAGACCATATTGCCGCTCGCTGTGATATAAGCCCTTGACTCCGAGAAGAATACAGAGGCATATACACTCTTGATGGCCTTGGACAGCAATCTCAACTGCTGGTCTTCATTCTCCACATGCGGAATCATATAGGTAGAATACACGCCAGCAAACGGCTGATAATAAGAGTCTTCGAGTTTAGACGAAGACCGTACGGCAAGCGGCTTGCGTATATGATGTATCAACGCCCTGAGGGATGCCGTCAAATCCGACGGCAGAGTGGACGCGACAAATTCAGAGAGTATCTCTTCGTTGGAAAGGTCCGAATTGATGACATATTGCAGACCGTTGTCCAATATGAAACGGTCAAAATAGTCCATGGATATGACCACAGTACGGGGTATTATGGTCTGCACCCCCTCCCAGCGGTTATACAGATTGTATTTCTGTAACAGATGATACAGGAATGTAAGGCCGCGGGCCTTGCCGCCCATAGAGCCGGAGCCTATGCGCGAAAACCATATCGCACTATTATATGTATCGTTATTGAACGCGGCGACCACTCCGAGAGCCTGCCTCATGCGATAGTCATGTACGAGTCCGAGCGCAATGCGCCTGTGCTCCTCTATCTCCTCATCACTGGTAATGCGCATAGGGCTGAGCACATCCCCTATGCCGAAGAGACCACGGGCGTACATCCACTTTGACATGGTATTGGACGATGCGAGAGTCTTGAACTGCCCCGGCGTGATGACCCTCATTATCTTTTCGAATCCATACAGATCGGAAGCACGGTAGACCTCCTCCCCGCTGTCCTGGTCTGTCACCACGAAATCCCCGAATCCAAACTCCCTGCCGATGAAATCCGACACATCGTGCGTAAGCGTCTTGGAGCGTTTTTCCACAAAACCGACTCCGAGTCCGTCCGCCACGGAACGCATGCTTACTTGTGAAGACTGCAAGAGGAACGGCATGCGCGGGTTTTCACTGCGTATCAGATTGCACAGATCAATGCCGGCATCGGTTTTCTCATCTGCAGGATCGTCATCCCTGTGCACTACAAAGCCTATATCTGAAATCACGCCGAGGATATTGGACTTGTAGCGTCCGTATAGCTCCACAGCCTCATCGTAACAGGTAGCCATCAGCACCTTGGGACGGGAACGCTTGCGCAGCACCTGCTGTTCCTCGTTGAGAGCGTCCTTGATAGAAGCGATATTCTGCTGCAGCACCAATGTATAGAGCATCGGCAGATACATGGAATAGTACCTGACCGAGTCTTCAACGAGCAGTATGGCCCGCACACCGCCCTCTATTATATCATGGTCCGCATTGAGCCTGTCCTCCATCAGCTTGATGATGGCGATGATGAGATCCGTGGAATTGTTCCAGCAGAACACATGGTCAAAACAGCTCGTGTCACTGTCATCCAACCGGCGTGCAATCTCCCGGGACAATGTGCCGAGCAGCACTGCCGGAGTGGCCGGAGAGAGCGCCTTGAAACGGCGCGAAAATTCGAACACGTCAGCCTGCCCGACACTGTACATGGCGATGACGAGATCAAACGACTCTCCGCCCTCCACCAGTTCCAGGGCCTCCGCCGTAGTCTCGACACGGACTATCGCCGGCGGATTGCTCAAGTTAAGATCCGAATACTCTTCCGAGATCCGCGCCTCTATATGCCCGTCCTCTTCGAGGGCGAAACTGTCATAATTGTTGCACACCAGCAGAATCCTGCGGATCCTGTTGCGCATCAGACCGGCATATTCGGGCGCAGTCTCCATAGTCAGTACTATTTTTCGTCCTGTTTCCTGTCCTTGTAGAGGAAGCGCTTGATTTTCAAGGTCGCCGTCTTGACAAACGGCTCTTTCTTGACATTGACCTCCCCTATCTTGGAATTCTTGTTGACATGCGAATTGACATAGTCCATCACCGCCTTGCGGCGCTCCTCCAAAGACTTGATAAACTTGTCCTCCCCCTCCAGGTTCCAGTCGAGGATATTATCATCAAACTTGACCAGGGCGACAAGTTTGCCGTCACGCTGGACGACAAGGGACTCGTTGACACCGTCGATACTATTGATGACATCTTCTATCTCTTCGGGATAGATGTTCTCGCCCGAAGGGCCGAGTATCATGTTGCCGATGCGCCCTTTGATATAATAGCGTCCCTTGCTGTCCACACTGGCAAGGTCGCCCGTATGGAACCAGCCGTCCTCTATTACTCCGAGAGTGCGGTTGTAGTCCTTGTAATATCCGCGCATGACCTGCGGTCCCTTGGCGACAATTTCTCCTTCACCGGTATGGGGATTGACATTGTCAAGTCGCATCTGCACCCCATAGGCCGGCACTCCGATTGAGCCGACACGGGTCTTGCCCACACAGGCATTGGCCAGCAGCGGGGCCGTTTCTGTCAGACCATATCCGACAGCATAAGGGAAATGTGCACGATTCAGAAAATCCTCCACTATAGGATCCAGTTTGGCACCTCCGACACCGAAGAAGTGTATGCGCCCTCCGAAAGACTTCTTGAGTTTCTTACCGACCAACCAATAAAGCAGTCCTGGAGTAGTGCTCTGCAGCCAACGCAAGAACGGGCTCGACTTGATTGTAGGCACGACGCTCGATTTGTACACTTTCTCCATGATGAGAGGGACGGAAAGCATCACCGTAGGGCGTATCTTTTTCATTACCGGCATCAGCACGGACGCGGTGGGCGGCTTGCTGATATAGCAGACTTTGGCGCCGACCGAAAACGGGTACAGCACTCCCAGGCTCAATTCATAGGCATGCGCCATAGGGAGAATCGACAGAAAAACGTCCTTTTTATCAACTTTGTGCGCTTTCCATGACGCAAACACATTGGAACAGAGGTTGCGGTGACTGAGCATCACACCCTTTGCCGCCCCTGTAGTACCGCTGGTATATATGATGGCAGCAATGTCGTCCGCCTGCGGAGCCGAAATGCGTCCGTCGCATGTATATGCCGTATCATCATAGCGGACAACGCTCAAGTCATCCGTGCATATCACGATAGCCATCTTGGCGAGCAGGTGTTCAGGCACCTTGGACAGCAATTTGGATGACACAAAAAGCGCTTTCGCATCGGAATGCGTAAGTATATTCTCTATCTCATTGGGAGTCAATCCGGTCAGCATCGGTATAGCGATACGGCCGAATGCCGCCGCACTGAAAAATGCAATGCTCCAGTTGGGCATATTTTCAGAGAAGATGGCGACCTTGTCATAGGTGCTCACTCCGAAATTGGCCAATGTCCTCGAAAGGCTGCGGCATGTATCGTCAAAAGAGGCGTAGGTATAAGCCTGTCCCCCATCGACAAATCCGGACGCGGGCCTATTGGCGTAGACCGTTGTCGCATATTCGTACAAGGCGGCTAATGATTTAAAATCGTGTTTCATTAGCGTGTTTTATATTTTTCTGGATGTTTCGCTGTGAGATGCATCTGTTCGTATGTCTCCTGGATAGCCTTCATGTCCGCACGGGGATCGTCCGTCAGTTTGAACTCCTTGCCGTGCCCGATATGCTTGGTCCCCCAATCGAAATAGCCGAGATATACGGGCACGCCGGCCTCCCTGGCGATGAGATGGAATCCTGTCTTCCAGGTCCTCACCGGTTTGCGTGTGCCCTCCGGAGCGATGGCGAGGTGAAATGTCTCCGCCCTCTCCATCTCGTGTATAGTACTCATCATCACTTTGGTGGAACTCCCCCTGTCAATGGGGAATGCGCCGAGTGCACGGAGTATCCACCCCACAGGCGGAAAGAAGAGCTCTTTCTTGACCATGCAGTAGGGATCTCCGCCCACCCCCTTGTAATACAGATATGATACAACGAAGTCCCACATGGAAGTATGCGGGACACCGAGTATTATACATTTGCCGGTTGGTACGACATCATCGTCTATCGTCCAACCCATGACTTTCGTCAATAGGAATTTACAGAACTTTCGCCACATAATAATGGTATTAAAGCGCGTGCGGACAAGCCGTACGACATCCGGCAAATATACAAAGAATAAGCCAAAAACCTCCTATTCCGTCACACAGCGCAGCGAAAGTCCCTGCGCACGGGAATCGCTCATGAATTTGGCATAAGTCCGCTTGCCACTTATCACGAACGAATAGTAGCTGTATTTTTCCGGGCTGGTGCCTGCCACCTGGCGCACAGAACCCGTCCACATGCCGCTATAACGCATGCTGTCATAGTCAAGGCCTCCGGAATAGTTGACTCTCGTGCACTCTCCGGGGAACCACTGCCCGTGATCTTCCGCACCACCGTTCTCATTGTCCCAGGTCATGCCGGCGTATGTCATCCAGCCGTAAGGAGAATTGCCTTCGGCATCGCAGACCGGCACCTTGTAACCGGCAGGACACGGATCGTAGACGCTCTTCTTCATAGACACCCCACCCCAGCGGTCATCGTCCGAAGTATCGGCCCAGTCCTTGCTCTCGGGCACATTCACCTTGATCTCCTCTCCGTAATCATCGAATTCTCCACTCTTGACGCTCAGCACTTTATAGAACACACGCGGATTAGCAACGGACTTTTCGACAGAGCCGTTGCCCTCCGCGAGGGCGTATGTTGTAGGGAGAACCTTGTTGTCTATGTCATACACCTCCGGCTCTCCGTCGAATATATATGTATAGTCTTCCTTCTGCTCCACCTCTGCCGCAGCCTTGGGGAACGGGTCCTTGCGACCCCACTGATAGAAATTGCCATGGCTGGCTGTGCCTTCATGGGCGATACCGAGCGCACCGAGATTCCTGTCCATAAATGTCCAGGTGGTGCCGATGGCATTTGCGGGGCTTGTAAACAAAGAGACCTCCGGCTTATAGTCAGTCACCCACAGATGCCAGCTCCAGAGGACGGTATTGTCCTCAGAAACTACAGCCACGACGGCATTTCCGGAGACTCCGGAGGTCTTTGCCCTGACGCGGCCTTTCTTGGCATCGTAATCCAGGCTCATCACCAATGATTTTGCATCCTGCCAGAGGAGTACGGCACCAGTCGCCTTGCCCACAGGCTCGGTGGAATTGCCTTTGTAACGGGCATCGAATGTAAAATCGGAAAGCGGCGGCACAATGTAGCAGTTGGCTGTAGGGCCACCGGTCACATCTACCTTGGTGAGGATATCATCGAGAGGGTTTTTCTTCTCTTCCTCACAGGACACTGCACAGAGCAGTGAAAGCGCAGCGAAAGACGCCGCGAAAAATCTGGAATACGCCATACGCATCATAGATTAAATGAAACTAACTAACGCGGTAAAGTTAGAAATTCTCACTGCGGTGCATACTGCCAAAGGGAGTATTTTTTCACAATTTTTTCAACCGTCTGCGCAGCGGACTAAACAGCCGAGGACGATATGACGACAAACAATTTTAGGGCCTGCCAAAGGCCTCAAGGCAAATGCATTAAGGGGAGGCTGCATATAGGACTGATACAAAGATTTCAAGTCCGTGGCATTATGAGGCCTGCATCTCCGCAACGGGCTATCACCGGACAGGCATAATTATTTATAAAAATGGGCCGGCTGCAGAAATCAGCCAGGCCCATCAAGGTCCACAATATCGTTTCTCTATTCGGCCGGATAGCCGATGATGTGATTTGCAGTCAGGTCGAAATTGTCCCCAAGGGAGAGTTCTTTCCTCAGACCGTCCGCATTCATGGTCATCCTCGGGACATTGTTCAAACCGAGAGCCGTGCACGCAAGACATATATTCTGGGAGACATATCCACTGTCAATCAAGCCCATACGGTCGCCGGCCCTTTTCAGGTCGCCAAATTTGTCATGATTGCTCGCCAGAAGGACTGAAACCGGTGCTTTCGCCGCGAATTCCTGAGGGCCGGCCACCATGGCACGCAGGTCTTTATCGCTGACTTTGGAGAGAGAATGCCTGGCGGCATTATAAAGATAGGTGCCGTCCTGACGGATGACATACAGGCAGACATCCTGTGCATTTATAGCAGAAGGGGCCGTAATGCCGCCCGACTCAGGACGATTGACGCCGCATGCAGCCCAGAGGAGGGTCGAGAGTTCGTTATCACTTATCTGACGCCCGGAGAACTCTCTGGAAGAATGGCGTTCGGAAAGCGCAGTCATCAATGTCATAGGATTGTCCAGAGATGGAGCAGGGAGTTTGATATCCTGGGCGTAGCCGACTGCGGCCACACCCAACAGGGCTGATGTCAAAATTGCTTTTTTCATATACCATATAATTATTGTCCGGAAGCAGCGAAGCATATCCCGTGCCACAGATGCTCCCCTGCACAATTTGCCCATCCTGTTTGGAGGATCGGCACTCCCCAAGACGCATGTGGCAATGCTTTCAATAATTATTTTTACAAAAAATCTCGCAGATGCATGGTTTTTCACCGAAAAGTCGTATATTTGCAATCCCAAAACACGGGGTATTAGCTCAGTTGGTAGAGCGCTTGCATGGCATGCAAGAGGTCAGGAGTTCGAATCTCCTATGCTC
>CAZTUQ010000017.1:0-40564 GCA_964616865.1 uncultured Muribaculaceae bacterium | reverse complement strand
TATTTTATAAAACATCAGGCGTGAGCTAGTCCGCGTATTTCACCGAAGCCGGCCGATGCAGGATGCCCCCTACCCGGCAATACCGACATACAGGCGGCAGAGCCCGAATGTGTAAGGCTTGTGCAGGACCTCGGAATAGCCGCATTCGCGCATAGTCCGTATCCATTCCACCGGTCTGGGGAATGCCTTGACCGAAGCAGGCAGATATTTGTACGGCTCCTTGTCACCCGACAACATACCGCCTATGGCCGGCATGATACGGCTAAAGTACAGGTCATACACCGAGTTCAGCACCTTGTTTTCCGGGGTGGAGAGTTCCAGTATAACCAGACGCCCACCGGGCCGGAGTATCCTGCGGATCTCACGCAACGCCGCCTCACGATGTTCGAAGTTCCTGATACCGAATGCGATAGTGACGACATCGAAACTCCCGTCCTCAAAGCCCGTGGCCTCGCTGTCACCGACCTTCATATCCACCGGCACAGAGAGCGTCTGAGCCGCGAGCTTGCGTCCCATCACCTCCATCATCCCAGCGGAAATATCCATCCCTGTCAGACTGCCGCCCGGCAACATTTTCTTGGCCATGGCTATGCTGTAGTCCCCTGTCCCGCAGGCAATATCCAGAATCCTCTGCGGACGCTCGTTGTCTATGATATGCTTGAGACTGCGCCTCCGCCATGTCTTGTCGATGCCGAGAGATGTGATATGGTTGAATGTGTCATACGACGGAGCGATGCCGTCGAACATATCCTGTATATACTTCTTTTTCGGCATAATGTCTACACTGGCCAGCACCAGGAATGAGCGTCCTCTATCTCTCCGAACTGGATACCGGTGAGCGTCTTGTACAGCTTGTGACAGATAGGGCCGACTTCCCCGTCCGGGAAATAGCGGAACGACTTCTCCACCTCAGGCTGTTCCAGCACCGGTTTGACATCAATCTTGGAGAAGGGAGTGATGATCACAGCCGTGCCGCACGCCCCGACCTCATCGAACTCCGCCAACTCCCCTACGGGAATCTTGCGTTTCTCCACTTCCATGCCCATATCCATTGCTACCTGTTGGAGAGACTTGTTGGTAATCGATGGCAACACGCTGTCAGACAACGGAGTGACATATTTACCGTCCCTGATGCCAAAGAAATTGGACGAACCGAACTCATCGACATACTCTCTCGTAGCCGAATTGAGGAAGAGCAATTCCATATATCCCTGCTCATGCGCTGTCTTGCATGGCTTGAATGTCGCCGCATAGTTTGCGCCTATCTTGTAACTGCCGGATCCCTTGGGCGCCGCCCTGTCATAATTGCCCGGAATGACCGCCGTAAATGACTTGAGATGCTCTCCGTAATAGGAGCCTACAGGAGAACACATCACTGCAAACACAGCCTCTGGATACGGAAGCAATTGCATCTGAGGATGCATGCCGATGAGCACGGGACGCAGATACAGCGATGACTGATGTCCGTAGGGAGGCAGATAATCGAGATTGCCCTCCACACAACGGCGGCACATCTCTATGAACATCTCCTCACTGGGCATAGGCAGGCCGAGATAATCGGCTGTACGCCTTAGCCTCGCGGCATTCTGATCCGGACGGAATATCACTCTGCGGCCGTCGCGCTGGGTAAAAGCCTTGAGACCTTCAAAACAGGACACCGCATAATGAAAAACCTGTGCGAAAACATCGAACGTGAATGAAAAATTCTCTGTGGTCTCTATCGGAGACCATTGTCCGTCCTTGTAGTGGGACAGGACCACAGTCTTGGTCTTGCATGCTGCAAAGCCCAGGCTGTCCCAATTGATTTCTGCCATGATTGCAAATTGTACACTAAAAACTGAAAACAATATACGCATCTAAAACGGAGATTCCAAATCATACTTATGACTTCTTATTCGTAAATTTGCAGTTTGATATAGAACTTTTTGAAATCAAAACACATTAAATGAACGCAAAAGCCTGCCTCAACTCGCTGCGTCTCAGGACGCTCCCTCTGTCTCTCTCCGGTGTGATAGCCGGCTCACTGCTGAGCATCAACGACGCCGCCACTTATGGCCCCAAACTCGTTCTGACCATCATTTTCCTATTGCTGACGACCGCATGCCTCCAACTCCTGTCCAATCTCTCAAACGAGCTCGGTGACACCCTGCACGGCACTGATGCAGATGACAGACAAGGCAAGATATATTCGCTCCAGAGCGGAGAACTGACCATAACTGACATGCACAGGCTCATACGCACCATGGCGATGCTGTGCTGCATCTTCGGTGCGCTCATGATATACTTCTCATTCGGCACATTCCTTGGCGCAGCCCCTTGCGCACTGCTTCTGCTCGGCACTGCAGCCATCTGGGCGGCAATACATTATACCCTCGGCAAAGACCCCTACGGATATAAAGGCGGAGGAGACATCTCCGTTTTTATCTTTTTCGGTCTTGTCAGCGTGTGCGGCGGGGCTTTCGTGCTGACACATGAGTTCAACCCTCTCCTCCTGTTGCCCGGCTCCGCAATCGGGGCATTCAGCGTAGGAGTCCTCAACATCAATAATATCCGCGACATGAAGTCCGATGCCAGGACACGAGTCACCACGGCCATCAGGCTCGGAGAAGAGCGTTCACGCATCTACCAGAGCATCTTGATATGCGGTGGCTGGATACTAATGCTCGCATTCACACTTATCACAGGCAAATACTGGCAACTCATATACTGCGCCACCCTCCCCCTCTTCGTCAAACAGTTGTCCGGTGCATGGAAAAAGAAAGACGCGGAACTCGACCCTCTGGTCCCCCTGCTCGTCATTTCCACATTCCTATTCGCCCTGTTGCTCGGCATCGGCAACAATATTTAGCCTCTTGTCGGCCGTGACATACATTCAAGTCATAATGCCTCTCAGACTGGACTGGGAGCCGTGGTACAGCACCACGGAAGAGTTGTATCCGGGCGCACGCGTCAGAGTGCGTCTGGCAGGGCATGAGTATGTCGCTGTCGTATCATCCATAGGAGGGACTCCAGACATCGCCCCAGGCAAGATACAGCCCATTAGCGGAATAGAAGAACGCCTCGAAGACATTTCCACGGAAGAAATCCGCTTCTGGAGATTCATCGCCGACTATTATCTCTGCACCGTCGGCGAAGTCTACAAGGCCGTCTACCCTGCCAGCCGCACGGCAGCAGAAGAGCGCAAGAGCCGCAAAAGCGCGGACGGATGCTACAACGGCAGGCGCAAGCCTGTCACTGCGGAGCAGAAAAATGCACTGATACAGATACTGGACGGATTTGCAGAGCATCGCAGCGTACTGCTGCACGGGCCCGGGCGCGAGAACATATATATGGAACTCTGCAGGCGTTGCATGGATGCCGGCAAGGATGTACTCCTGCTCAGGGCAGGGGCGGCCAAGCCCGGCTATGTCGCCCAGAGAGAACTCGCAAAGGCTGTCCGGAGCACCCAACCTACATTGGCAGAAGGACACCGCAGCAACATTTTCCTGCCTTTCTCCAAACTCGGGCTCGTAATCGTGGACGATGAAGAATCCCCCTCATACAAACAGAATTCGGGAGCGCCGCGCTATCAGACCAGAGACGCCGCCATAGCGCTCGCCGCAATGCACGGGGCCGATGTCCTGCTTGGCAGCGATGCCCCCTCCTTGGAATCCGTCCACAATGCCGCCTGCGGCAAGTATCTATCTGTCAGCCTGCCCGCAACAGACAAGTGCGTCATTCCGGAGGTTATAGATACCGAAGCCGAACTGCGCAAGAACGGAATGCTCGGAGCGCTTTCACGCAAAATGCTGGACGCCGTGACACGCGCTATGAATGCCAAAGAGCGGGTACTGGTCCTATCTCCGTGGAACAATTTCACCGACACGGAATACCGTTTCCGCCAGCAGATAAGGGACAACCGCTTCGATTTCAACTCTTTGTCAAAAATCAACTCCATACGATTCGGCAGATACAGCGTCGTCGTCATAATGAATGCCGAAGCAATGCTGGACAATGGCGATTTCCGCGCCGATGAAAAGGCATTCCGCACATTCAAGAGCATTGCAAAGGCTTGTACCGGCAGACTTGTCATCCAATGCCGCAACGCCTCTCACCCTGTATTCGCCGCATTGTCCGCAGGCGTCGCCGACATCAACGCTCAATTGCTGGCTGAGCGTATCAGTTTCGGCTATCCTCCGCAGACCAGGCTCGTGGAAATCCGCATCAATGACAAGAACGAGGCACGGCTTGCCAAGATGAGCGCCGAACTGTCACGCTACCTCGGCGGACTCCAGTTCTTCCTACCTAAGGACAGACAGCTCGCCGGCAGCAAGAGGGAGATTGCCCGTAAAGTCCGCGAGTTCGAAGAATCAAGACGCTATCGCGGACACATCATCATCGATGTGGACCCGTAGCCACCCTGCAGCGAATCCGAACAATAGTACAGTTTAGCCGAAAATCATTCCATTTTCGCTCTCCGGCAGCATATATATTTGCCCCCGGAAAACATACTATTAATATGAAGGATAGGATATATCTCGTAACAGGTGCCACAGGATTTCTCGGCAGCACCATATGCAGACAACTCACAGACAGAGGCGAACAGGTCAAGGCACTCGCCCTCCCAAATGACAAGGCGGCAAAATATCTGCCCGACACGGTACAGATCCATGAAGGAGACCTTTGTGACAAGGATTCCATGCAGGAATTCTTCAATGTCTCTGAAAAACTGAGCATTATCGTAATCCATTGCGCCAGCATTGTGACCGTAGATCCGGCATTCAACCAGAAAGTCGTGGATGTCAATTACGGCGGCACCCTGAATATATTGGAGCAATGTCGTGCGCACAGCAAGTTTGAGAAACTCGTTTATGTCAGCAGCACCGGCTGCATCCCCGAACGGCCGAAAGGGCAGGCTATCAAAGAGGTAAGTCACTTCTCGCCAAAGGGACTTCCAGACTGCTACTCCCAGACCAAAGCCATGGCCACCCAAGCCGTGCTGGATGCCGCAGCACAAGGTCTCAACGCCTGCACCGTGCATCCAAGCGGCATACTCGGTCCAGAGGACTACGCCATAGGCCATACTACCAAGGTGCTGGCACAGATTGTCAACGGAGAGATGTCCGCCGCCATCAACGGCAGCTTCAACCTATGCGATGTCAGGGATCTGGCGGCAGGCACCATCGCCGCAGCCGACAAAGGCGCACAAGGCGAGGCATACATACTTGCCAACGAAGCCATCCCGTTCAAAGAATTCTCCAAACTCATTGCCGAGGAGAGCGGCTGCAAAAAGGTCGGATTCTTCCTCCCCGGACGCGTTGCATATATACTCGCAGGCATTATGGAGAAACGAGCCGCAAAAAACGGTTCCAAACCGATGATGACCACATACGCTGTCTGGAACCTGATGCGCAACAATGTATTCGACTCCGGCAAGGCCGTGAGGGAACTTGGCTATCATACCCGCCCCTACCGCGAAACCGTACATGACGAGATCCTCTGGATGAAATCCGCCGGCCTGATCAAGTAAACAGCCCCCTGCGCAAACAGACTCCGCACCTGGGCTCAAACAGGATCAGAACCTCCCCCCCGGCATAAACAACGCTGAAGTATAAATAAAAAGAGGATACCGATATGGCATCCTCTTTTCGTTTGATTCCGTGCAGAAATTACTTCTGGCGGCTCTTGTATCTCTGGTAGAATTTGTCAACGCGTCCAGCTGTATCGACAATCTTGACCTTGCCGGTATAGAACGGGTGAGAAGTGTTCGAAATTTCGACCTTGACGAGGGGATACTCGACACCGTCGATTGTAATCGTCTCCTTGGTCTTTGTGCAGGAGCGAGTGATGAACACATCCTCGTTTGACATATCCTTGAAAGCTACAAGACGGTAGGTTTCGGGATGAATTCCTTTTTTCATGTCAAATGTTGATTTATAAGACTATAAAATTTTGCAGCGCAAAGATACAAAAATTATTTGATCCTGCAAGGAGGATCGCCATACAAAGCAAACCTTTTCGCCTTGCGTATCCATTTCTGCTCCTCCGTCTTGACATTCTCTTCCACGATGTCGAAAGTAATCTCACCGCGGAGATAAGCCTCCGCCACCGGATCAGCCAATCTCTGCCAGAACTCATCCTCCACCGAAAACTCCGAATATCTTTCGAGGAAATGTCTCAACAGCCTGAGCGCATGCAGGAAAGAATGATATTCCGCTCCGGGCAACAGCAATATCTGCCACCCCTTGCATACCTCTCCGGCATGGCGTCCCGATGACGGGACGAATGAGCAAGGCCGCATCGACACACCGTCCGGGCACGGCAGACCGCTGTCCTCATGCCGGAAGAACGGAGCCCCGAACATCTCGTATGGCCGCACCGTACCGAGCGCCGGCGTCGCACTGGTCCAACGCCACAAGACATGCCCTGGATAGACCAGAGGCGTAAACATGCCCGGCATGTCGTCCGCCGGCGGTATCACCCACGGCATGATCTGCCCTGTATTGGCCTGGGCCGAAGCGGAGATGATATGCAGGGCAAACCTGCCACCTATATCATTATAGTGTACATGACACAATTCTCCTATGGTCAGTCCGTGACGCGGAGGCACTTTGGGAATGCCTGGCAGCGTATTGCCAGCCGGCATCGCACCCTCCACTATCCTGCCCGCAGGATTGGGATGATCCACTATATATAATGCAGGACACGACATATACTCATCATCACTGCTCTTCCGCATGTCCGCGTCTATCTGTGCGAGAGTCTCTATCAATGCAGCCACGCGTGCCGTCGGCTCGAAATGCCTGCCACCGCAGTCCTGTACGTCCACAACTATGGCATCGGCACGCTTCAACGCCTCCGCATCGGTCCAATCGGATATTTCCAGCAGATTTCCCCGCGACCTGAACAGATCCGAGGTATAACGCCCGTGGCCCACATCCCATGCCTCCGGACCCTCCATGACAGCCACCTTGCCGTCACGGAGAGAGCGGTCCAATTGCTCGTCAAGTGCAGTTGTCCGGAACGAAAACATCAGCCTATCACGGTATTTGCAAGCGCAATGACCTCATCGGCAAGGGCCTGTGCCTGTGCCTCTGTCTGCGCCTCGGAATAGATGCGGATGATGGGCTCGGTATTGGACTTGCGCAGATGCACCCACTGCCTCCTGTCTTCAAAATCGATCTTGACACCGTCTATATCATTGATCTTCTCTGACGAGAAATGAGATTTCATGGCCGTAAGTATCTTGTCGATGAGAGCAGCGTCACTGAGCTGTATCTTGTTCTTTGCGATGAAATACTGGGGATATGTCGCCTTGAGCGCGCTCGCACTCATCTTCTTGTGCGCAAGATTGCTCAAGAACAACGCAACGCCTACCATGGCATCACGGCCGCAATGGCTCGCCGGATATATGACGCCTCCATTGCCCTCTCCTCCGATGAGAGCCCCTACTTCATGCATCTTGGTCGTAACATTGACCTCACCTACAGCGGACGCATAATAGACGCCTCCGTGGGCCTCTGTCACATCACGCAAGGCCCTTGTACTCGACAGGTTGGATACTGTAGCCATGCCTTTGCGCCCCTTGGCCTCCTCCAGCGAGAGCAGATAATCCGCCACGCTGACGAGAGTATATTCCTCCACGAACGGCTCGCCGTTTTCACAGATGAATGCAAGACGGTCCACATCTGGATCAACACTGATGCCGAGATCCGCCCCTTCCTTTACTACCGTCGCACTCAACTCTGCAAGATTTACCGGCAACGGCTCCGGATTGTGGGCGAAATCGCCCGTCGGCTCACAATTGAGTTCTACGCATCTGACACCCAGTCTCTCCAGGAGACGCGGCATGATGACACCTCCCACGGAATTGATTGCGTCCAGCACGACCGTGAAGCCCGCCGCCCTTATCGCTTCCGCATCCACTGCCGGCAATGCAAGCACGGCATCGAGATGCTCGTCCGTAAAGTCATGCTCTTCGATATTGCCGATACTGTCCACATCAGCGAAATCAAAGTCTCCGCTCTCGGCGCAGTCCAAAATGGCCTGTCCCTGCGCGGCCGTGAGGAACTCTCCGCGTTCATTGAGCAGTTTGAGCGCATTCCACTGACGGGGGTTATGCGAAGCCGTAAGTATGATACCACCGTCCGCACCGGACATTGTCACTGCCATTTCAGTGGTTGGGGTGCTGGCAAGTCCTGCCTTGACAACATCTACTCCGCATGCGACGAGCGTGCCGCAGACCAGCTGCTCCACCATTTCGCCGCTGAGGCGGGCATCGCGTCCGACAACGACCTTGTAGCGCTGCCCATCGGGATGCGGCCTGCGCTCCCTGAGTTTTGCACAATATGCATAGGTGAATTTGACGATGTCAACGGGAGTCAGCCCCTCCCCTGCCGGACCGCCGATAGTGCCGCGAATACCGGAAATTGATTTGATCAGTGTCATAATGTCTGTGTCAATATTCGTATAAGATACAAAATTACGTTTAAGCAATTTATAAACAAAATTGTGTTTGAGGACAAAAAATGTTAATTTTGCGAGTTGTCGTGCCTGTCCGGGCCGGCAAAGGACGATTTGATAATAATTAAAACAAACGACGATATGACAAAAATGACAAAAGAAGAGCTCGACCGCCAGGATCAGCTCACCGAGAAGGTCAGCGCTTTCGAGACTTTCTACAATGAGAAGAAAGGCCTGATTTGGGGCTCTGTAGCAGCGGTTCTCGTTGTAATCGCTGGAGTCCTTGCATTCAACAGCCTTGTTTCCAAACCGAAGCAGACAGAGGCTGCTGCCCAGATGTATCCCGCAGAGGCGTCTTTCGCAAACGGTGAGTTCGAACTCGCACTGAACGGAGACGGCAATGTCTACGGATTTGCCGAGGTCATCAGCGAGTACAAGGGCAACGCTCCCAAGTCCGCCAAGTTCTACGCAGGTGTATGCGAGCTCAGGCTCGGACACTACGAGGAGGCGCTCAACTATCTCAAGGCCTACAAAGGCAAGGACGAAATCCTCGCGGCAAGGGCTCTGGCATGCCAGGGTGATGCTCTGACCGGTCTCGACAAACTCCAGGAGGCTGTCAGCGCATATCGCAAGGCTGCAGACAAGGCCGACAACGTATTCGCAGCCGAGTATCTGCTCAAGGCCGGTGTCGTATCCGAGAAACTCGGTGACAAGGCAGCCGCCCTCGCGCTGTACAAGACCATCAAGGACAAATATCCCCAGTCCATTGAGGGATACGATATTGACAAATACATCGCCCGTATCGAGGCAGGAGAATAATCAGGGAGGGAAGACCGATGGGAAGAGCATTTGAATTCAGAAAAGAGCGCAAGATGAAGAGATGGGGCCACATGGCCCGTGTCTTCACAAAACTCGGCAAGGAAATCACTATCGCCGTCAAGAACGGTGGACCGGATGTCACCGGCAACCCTCGTCTGAGGGCTCTGCTCGCAGAGGCCCGCTCCGAGAGCATGCCGAAGGAGAATGTCGAAAGGGCTATCAAGAAGGCCACCGACAAGTCTCTCGGCGACTTCAAGGAATACACATACGAGGGCTACGGCCCTTACGGAATCGCATTCCTCGTAGAGGCAGCTTCCGACAACAACACCAGGACTGTCGCCAATGTTCGCAGTTATTTCAACAAATGCGGCGGATCTCTCGGCACCAGCGGATCTGTAAGTTTCATGTTCGACCACAAGTGCGTGTTCCGCATCAAGGAGACCGAAGAGATGAATCTGGAGGATCTGGAACTCGAGATGATCGATTACGGTGTAGAGGAATTGTTCGAGGAGACTGATTACGACCAGGACGAGAACGAGACCAAAACCATCGTCATCTATGGTGCATACGAGTCTTACGGCACCATCCAGAAATACATCGAGGACAATAGCTTTGAACTCATTTCCGGAGGTTTCGAGCGTCTGCCCAATGTGGATCTGAAAGAGCTTGACGCAGAGCAGCGTGCCACTATCGACAAGCTGACGGAGCTCCTCGAAGAGGACGACGATGTCACCCATGTGTACAACACGATGAAGCCGGAATAAACCGGCCGTCACACATACGCAAAACCCGATTTACGAGGCTTTGCGCCCCATTGACAGACCATCCCTGCGGGGATGGTTTTGTCGTTTAAAATTTATATCTTTGAGGGTTGAACCAGAACTCACATAATTGATGAGCATACAACAGGAAAAGATAAGCCGGCTGGTGGAGAAAAGGGCCCAAGCCCGCATGGGCGGAGGCGAGAAACGCATCGAGGCCCAGCACACCAAGGGCAAACTCACGGCACGGGAGCGTCTGGAACTGCTCCTTGATGCCGGCAGTTTCGAAGAGTACGACATGTTCGTACATCACCGCTGCACTGATTTCGGCATGGACAAGAGCCATCCTGACGGAGACGGCGTCGTCACCGGACAGGGCACGATAGACGGCAGGCTCGTATATGTATACGCACAGGATTTTACAGTCAGCGGCGGTTCCCTTTCCAAGACAATGTCCGAAAAGATATGCAAGGTCATGGAGATGGCCATGCGCGTTGGAGCACCGGTAATCGGGCTCAACGATTCGGGAGGCGCACGCATCCAGGAGGGCATTGACGCCCTTGCCGGATACGGAGAGATATTCGAGCGCAACATTCTCGCATCCGGTGTAGTGCCGCAGATTTCGGTCATCATGGGTCCCTGCGCAGGCGGAGCGGTGTACTCCCCTGCCCTCACCGATTTCACCATTATGGTCAAGGGGACTTCCTACATGTTCCTCACGGGGCCCGCAGTCGTAAAGCAGGTGACCGGCCAGGATGTGTCACAGGAAGAACTCGGAGGAGCGGATGTACACGCACGCAAGAGCGGTGTTGCACATTTTGCGGCAGAGAACGAGCAGGAGGCTCTCCAGACAGTAAAGGCTCTGATAGCAGCCATCCCCCAGAACAACAAGTCAATAGCACCGGAGCGCCCGACATCGGACCCGGCAGGACGCACGGATGACTCTCTGAATGAGATTATCCCCGACTCTCCCAGCAAGGCCTACGACATGTACAAGGTCATAGGGAGCATAGTCGACGACGGAGAATTCCTCGAAGTGCACAAGGATTTTGCCCGGAATATAATTGTGGGATTTGCACACATGGGCGGTCAGAGCGTCGGTATCGTTGCCAACCAGCCGAGCGTGCTCGCCGGAGTGCTTGACATCAACGCATCACGCAAGGGCGCGAGATTCGTACGCTTCTGCGATGCATTCAATATCCCCATTGTCACACTGGTCGATGTCCCCGGATTCCTCTGTGGCACGCAGCAGGAATATGGTGCGGTCATCACCAACGGAGCCAAACTGCTCTACGCCTATGGCGAAGCGACAGTCCCCAAGGTCACAGTGACACTGCGCAAGAGTTATGGCGGAGCCCATATAGTCATGAGCAGCAAGCACCTGCGCGGCGATGTCAATTACGCATGGCCCGGTGCGAGCATAGCCGTGATGGGAGCCGAGGGCGCAGTGGATGTGCTTTATGGCAAGGAACTCAAGGCGGAGACAGACCCTGTCAAGCGCGAAGAACTGCGACAGGCTCGCCTACAGGAATATAACGACCTGTTTTCCAACCCATTCCGCGCAGCAGAAAAGGGCTATATCGAGGATGTAATCGAGCCTCGCAACACACGCTTCCGCGTGATACGCGCATTGGAGACATTGAGAAACAAACGCGAATCCATGCCGGATCGCAAACATGACAATTTGCCGTTATGACAGGCTGCGCACTGGCAACAATACTGGCTCTTTCGGCCAAGGAAAGACTGCTGCTGGAGCATGACCCTCACGGCTTGATACTTGCGACCACGAGCATCCTGTTCGTATTCGCAGTGCTGTTTATCCTATATTGTATATATGGATTGTCGGGAGAGTACTTCAAGTCCCGACAACGCAGCAAGGCCGCAGGCAATGGCAATGCTGTCGAGGCGGACAATGCCGCCGATACAGGCAGCGGAAGTGTATCTGTCACCCGACATGCCGCAGAGAGCGCAGAAGACGAGGACCTCGCCGTCGTCATAGCGACAGCATTGGAACTATACAGACAGGAGCAGGCACTCAAGGCCTTGCAGGACACACACAATCATGATATTGAGAGCGGCATCATCACGATACGCCGCGATGAACATACCAATTGGACCAGAATATGAGCAAATACGACATCACGGTCAATGGCCGCAAATATGTGGTCGAAGTAACAGCGCACCAGGAGCACACACAGGATGGTGCCTATGAGGTAAAAGTCGGTACTGGAGTCATGCAGACGGCGGCAAGCATGCCGGCACAGACAGTTCCGGCACAAAGCCGGCCGGAGCCGGCAGCCGCCCCCGCAACAGCGAATGCCAGTGCTCCTTCCACACCAGCCGCTCCTGCAGCGCCGGCGGTGCAGGCACCGAAAGCGGCTGCCGGCGGCAAGCCCGTAACCGCACCTCTGCCTGGCGTGATACTGCAAATCTGCGTCAGCGAAGGACAGGAGGTCAGCCAGGGACAGAAACTCGCCGTTCTCGAGGCCATGAAAATGGAGAATGACATCGTGGCGGACCGAGCAGGCGTAGTGACATCGATAGCAGTCCAGAGAGGCGATTCCGTACTTGAGGACGCTACCATCATGACTATCGGATAGGACAGCATGGAGAACCTTATCGACAGCCTTGCCGAATTCTGGCAGATGACAGGCTTTGCCAACGCGATCTGGCAGCATTTCGCGATGATTGCCATCGGCATAGTATTCGTCATGCTCGGAGTCATCAAGAAATGGGAACCGCTGCTGCTCGTCCCCATCGGATTCGGAATGATAGTGGGCAACATACCGGCTGCCGCAGGTCTCAATGTGAGCGTCTACGAAGAGGGTTCTGTCCTGAACATTCTATACCAGGGTGTGCGGCAAGGATGGTACCCTCCTTTGATATTCCTCGGGATAGGGGCAATGACTGATTTCAGCGCGCTCATATCCCAGCCGCGGCTGATGCTGATAGGTGCGGCGGCACAGGCCGGCATTTTCGGGGCGTATATGCTCGCACTCGCAATGGGATTCACACCGACAGAGGCTGGAGCAATAGGCATTATAGGCGGTGCAGACGGCCCTACAGCCATCTTCCTGTCTTCCAAACTGGCACCGGAACTGCTCGGTGCGATTGCGGTGTCGGCCTATTCCTATATGGCCCTCGTTCCGGTCATACAGAAGCCTATCATGCTACTGCTGACCACCAAGAAAGAGAGGCTCATACGCATGGAAAAGCCACGCCAGGTGACCAAGGGAGAAAAGATATTCTTCCCTATCATCGGATTCATCTGCACCGCGTTCATAGTCCCCTCCGCACTTCCTCTGCTTGGGATGCTGTTCTTCGGCAACCTGCTCAAGGAGTCAGGAGTTACCCGCAGGCTCGCAGAGACGGCACGCGGTCCTCTCGTAGATGTTGTGACCACACTGATAGGACTGACGGTAGGAGCATCCACACAGGCGGATGTATTCATCTCCGGCAAGTCGCTCAAGATATTCGGACTCGGGTTGATTTCGTTCGTCATTGCAACTGCGTGCGGTATCCTGTTCGTCAAGATAATGAACCTGTTCTGCAAGCCCGGGCGCAAGATCAACCCCCTCATCGGCAATGCCGGAGTATCTGCCGTGCCGGACAGCGCAAGGGTTTCCGAGACAGTGGGACTGGAGGCCGACCCGAACAACCACCTGCTGATGCACGCAATGGGGCCGAATGTAGCAGGAGTCATAGGCTCCGCCGTAGCAGCCGGATTGCTGCTAAGCATATTGGGATAGCATCCCCTACATGGACGGCGTCTGGCAAAGATTTTGCTTGTACAGCCGCCGGTTTCATGTTTGTAAACACATGGACAATAACAAAATAATAACCAGGATATGCAAGACAAAATACAGGAACTGACCGACAAACTCTACCGGGAGGGACTCTCCAAGGGGCAGGAAGAAGGCGAACGACTGATCAGCCAGGCCAAGGAAGAGGCTGCTGAGATCATAGCCAAGGCAAAAGCGGAAGCCGCTGCAATAGCGGCCAAAGCCGAGAAAGACGCCGCCGACATCAAGGCCAAGGCCGAGGGCGACATCCGCATCGCAGGCAACCAGGCAATCCAGTCCATCAAGACGGATATACAGCATCTGATAGTGACTAAAGCCGGCAGCGACAAGGTGACAGAGTGCCTGGAAGACAGCACATTCGTCAAGGAAATCATCCGCACTGTAGCAGAGCGTTTCTCCGCACAGGAGGCCACAGACATAGAACTGATACTGCCCGAAAAACTCAAATCCGAACTCGAGCCATTCGTCAACGGAGAATTGTCCAAGGCTCTGAAGCATGAGGTCAAGGCAGAGTTTTCCAAGAAGATTGCCGGCGGATTCAACATCGCCCCCAAGGACGGCGGATATTTCATCAGTTTCTCCGATGAGACTCTCAAATCACTGATAGCCGCCTATCTCAGACCTGTCACCGGCAAGATATTGTTCGGCTGATGGGCAACTACGAATATATCATCGCATCTCTCCCCATCCTCGACAAGGACGGCAAAGGTCTGTCCGGCATGTCCGAGGATGAGATTATTGATGAGATTTCGGAGCTGTGTTCGGATCGCGACAAGGCTCTGATAGGCATCCTGCGCAGATGCTGGGGAGAGGATATAGACGCGGATTTCTACCAGGAGGCGCTCTCTCGGCACAGTGCTTTTCTCAAGACATATTTCAGATTTGACCTGACCCTGCGCAATGTCAAGGCGGAGTTTCTCAACAACGCGCTCGGACGGCAGTCAGGACTCGATGTGATCAGTCTCGAGGGGTTCGAAGCGGACGAGGAGACCAGGAGCCTTGCAGAAAGCATATTCAAGGACAACGACCTGCTCCACAGGGAAAAAAGCATCGACGATGCTTATTGGGAGATGATAGACGCAGCCACAGTCACAGAACTGTTCTCTATCGATGCAGTGCTCGCATTCATTGCCAAACTGCACATCGTGGAGAGATGGCTCAGGCTCGATGACGCCACAGGCAAGGAGATGTTCTCGCGACTGATAGGCGACATCCGCGGCACATACGGAGAAGTGAAGTTCAACAGCTAAAACAAAACAACCATATATGAGTACTATAGGAAAGGTAGTGGGCATAGTCTCCAACCTCGTCACCGTCGAGTTTCAGGGCACGGTGGCCGAGAACGAACTGTGCTACATCACCATAGGAGATACCCAAGTCCTCGCCGAGGTCATCAAGGTGAACGGCAACAAGGCTTCCGTCCAGGTATTTGAAAGCACCAGGCGCCTCAAGAACGGAGACAAGGTCGAGTTCCTCGGCAGGATGCTTGAAGTCACACTCGGTCCCGGTCTGCTGTCCGGTATCTACGATGGTCTGCAGAATGACCTTACCACCATGGAGGGCGTATTCCTCAAGAGAGGAGAATACACCGACCCTATCAACAGGGCCAAGACATGGGATTTCACACCTATCGCCCATGTCGGCGACAAGGTGGCGGCGGCCGACTGGCTCGGAGAAGTCAAAGAAGGCTGGCTGCCCCACAAGATTATGGTACCGTTCTCATTCAAAGGAGAATACAGTGTCAAGAGCATAGTGGATGCCGGAGCGTACAATGTGGACACGGTCATCGCAGTGCTTACAGACGCCGAGGGCAACGACCATGAGGTGACCATGACACAGAAATGGCCGGTCAAGGTCGCGGTCAGGACATACCGCGAGAAGCCGAGACCGTGCAGGATTATGGAGACAGGAGTCCGTGTCATAGATACATTCGACCCTATCGCAGAGGGCGGCACGGGATTTATCCCCGGGCCTTTCGGCTGTGGCAAGACTGTCCTCCAGCACGCCATCGCCAAGCAGGGCGAGGCCGATGTCGTCATCATGGCAGCGTGCGGTGAGCGTGCAAATGAGGTGGTCGAGATATTCACGGAATATCCCGAACTGGATGACCCCCGCACCGGGCACAAGCTGATGGAGCGTACTGTCATCATCTGCAACACCTCCAACATGCCTGTAGCCGCGCGAGAGGCATCTGTCTATACGGCAATGACCATTGCGGAATACTACCGCGCCATGGGACTGAGGTGTCTGCTGCTCGCAGACTCGACATCCAGATGGGCACAGGCCCTGCGTGAGATGTCCAACCGTATGGAGGAACTCCCCGGACAGGACGCCTTCCCCGTAGACTTGTCATCCATCATTTCCTCGTTCTACGCCCGTGCAGGTATGGTCGTGCTGAACAACGGACAGACCGGTGCGGTCACATTCATCGGTACTGTCTCCCCTGCCGGCGGCAACCTCAAGGAGCCTGTCACGGAAGCGACAAAGAAAGCAGCCCGCTGCTTCTACGCCCTCGAGCAGAACCGCGCCGACCAGAAGAGGTATCCGGCTGTCAATCCGACGGATTCGTATTCCAAATATCTCGAATATCCAGAAATCATATCCTACCTCGACGAGAAAGTGGAGAACGGCTGGTGCGAAAAGGTCAGCCGCGCCAAGGTCATCGTCAGACGAGGCAAGGAGATGAGCGACCAGATCAACATCCTCGGAGACGACGGTGTGCCTATGAGTTATCACGAGGCATTCTGGAAGAGCGAAATCATAGACTACGCATTCCTGCAACAGGATGCTTTCGACAAGGTAGACGCCTCCTGCCCTATAGAGAGGCAGAAATACATGCTCGACCTGATTCTCGAGATATGTGACAGGAAATTCGTCTTTGACGACTGGCAGGAATGCCGCACTTATTTCAAGAATCTCATCAACGCCCTGCGCCAGATGAACTATGCGGAGTTCAAGAGCGCGGATTTCGACAAATACCACGCACAGGTGGACAAACTCATTTCAGACAATGGCAGATAAAGTTTACAGCAAGATATATACAAAGCTGGATGGCATCACCAAGGCGACGGTGACACTCAAGGCTGGCGGTGCTTCCAACGATGAGCTCGCCACAGTGGGCGGCCGTCTCGCCCAGGTCGTCAAGACCAAGGGAGACATGGTGACGATGCAGGTATTCGCAGGCACGGAGGGCATTGCCACGGATGCGGAAGTCGCATTCATGGGCAATCCGCCGACTATCAAGGTCTCGGACCAGCTTGCAGGGCGTTTCTTCAATGCCTACGGCTCCCCCATCGACGGCGGCCCAGAGGTAGACGGAGAGGTCCGTGAAATCGGTGGCCCGTCAGTGAATCCATACAAAAGGCGCCAGCCCTCGGAACTGATTCCCACGGGTATTGCCGGCATCGACCTTAACAATACCCTTGTCTCCGGCCAGAAGATTCCTTTCTACGCAGATCCTGACCAGCCGTACAACCAGGTCATGGCAGATGTGGCATTGAGGGCTGATGTGGACAAGATTATCTTGGGCGGCATGGGACTGACCAACGATGATTATCTGTTCTACAAGAATGCGTTTGAGAGTGCAGGCGCGCTGGACAGGATCGTCTCGTTTGTCAACACTACCGAAGAGCCGCCCGTGGAGCGGCTCCTGATACCGGACATGGCTCTCACCGCGGCCGAGTATTTTGCCGTGGACAAGAACGAGAAGGTGCTGGTGCTGCTCACGGACATGACCCTGTATGCAGACGCGCTCAGCATCGTGTCCAACCGTATGGACCAGATCCCGTCAAAGGACTCCATGCCTGGCTCTCTCTATTCCGACCTCGCGAAGATTTACGAAAAGGCGGTGCAATTGCCTGACGGAGGCTCAATTACAATCATAGCCGTAACTACTCTCAATGACGGCGACATCACACACGCCATCCCGGACAATACTGGATATATCACGGAGGGGCAGTTGTTCTTGCGTGCCGACACCGACACTGGCAAAGTCATCGTGGATCCTTTCAGGTCACTGAGCCGTCTGAAGCAGCTCGTGCAGGGCAAGAAGACGCGCGAGGACCACAGCCAGGTGATGAATGCCGGTGTACGTCTCTATGCAGACGCGCAGAATGCCAAGACAAAGCAGGAGAACGGCTTCGACCTGTCTGACTACGACCTGAGGTGTCTGGACTATGCCAAGGAGTACGCCACGAGGCTGCTCGCCATCGATGTAAACATCAGTGTGACGGAGATGCTGGATACGGCGTGGGAGATATTCTCCAAGCATTTCAGCCCGGCCGAGACCGGCATCAAGCAGGCTCTCATTGACAAATACTGGCCCGCACAGGGATAATGCTGTCGTGAAATGGCTATCAGGTTTCAATACAACAAGACTTCGCTGAACAACTTGCAGAAGGACCTCAAGGTGCGCCGCGGTGCGCTCCCGACGCTCAAGAACAAGGAGTCGGCGCTGCGTGTCAGCGTAATGGCGGCCAAGGAGAAGTCGGAGCGTCTCGTGCGGGAGCTTGATGAGGCTATGGCGAGGTATGACTATATGGCGGCACTGTGGAATGAGTTCGAGCCGAGGCTCATCCGCATCGCGGATGTCGATCTTTTCACCGAAAAGATCGCCGGCGTCAAGACGCCGGGCCTCGGTGAGATACACTACGAACTGCAGCCTTTCAACGCATTCGTCAAGCCGGCATGGTACGCTGACGGAGTGCGTATACTCCAGGACCTCAGCCGCATAGGCATCGAGTCCGAAGTCTATATGGAGAAAGCCCGTATCCTCGACTGGAACCGTAAGAAAACGACCCAGAAGGTCAATCTCTACGAGAAAGTCCAGATACCGGGCTACCAGGAAGCGATACGCAAAATCAAGCGATATATGGAAGATGAGGAGAACCTCTCCAAGGCATCTTCCAAAATCGTAAAGGAACGCCACGCGGCGGAAGAAGAGGAGGAACAGGCATGATAGAGAAAATGACATGCTACACATTTGTGTTGGCACGCTGCGATGAGGACCGGTTTTTGGAAAGCCTCCAAGGCCTCGGCCTGGTCGATGTAAGGCGTTCATTCAAGCCTGTGGACGAGCACTCGTCAGCCAGCATGGCAGAGGCGGAATCCCTCAGACAGCGCATCTCCGACATAGAGCGCGGACGCTTGGAGAGAGACAGCCAATATGTGGCTCTCATCGCCGGACGGGACGCTGCCGAGAAAGAACTCGCTGCCACTGAACCATGGGGCGATTTCAACCGCGCCAAGGTGGACGGTCTGGGAGCACTCGGGCTCAAGATGCGATTCTACGAAGTATCCTCAAAGCGTTTCCACGAGGAGTGGAGGGAACTGCATGCGCTGGAGAAGGTCAGCGATGACGGCAAGACCGTACATTTTGTGACGGTCGGACCGGTAGACGGCTATGAGTTCCCGATAGCTGAAGTCCCTGCCCCGGAGCATTCCACCGATGTATGCAGGCAAAACCTCCGGCTGATTGAGGGACAGATAGAAGAACGCAGGCAGTTGCTCGAATCCGAGACTGCACTCCTGCCGGAACTGCGCAAACAGTACGCCGGCATAGTGTCCGGACTGGAAATGTACCTCGCAAAGGTCTCCGGAGAGCATGCCGCAGAGGAATGCGTCACTGTCATCACCGGATTCGCTCCAGTCAGCGATGACGCGCGCATACACGAGTTTCTCGACAACGCCGGGGGCATCTACTGGACAGCGGATGCAGCCACGGTAGAGGAGAATCCGCCTATCAAGTTCAGGAACAACCGATTCGCACGGATGTACGAGACATTCACGGACATGTACGGCCGTCCGGCATACGACGGTTTCGACCCTACCCCGTTCATATCGGTATTCTTCATGCTGTTTTTTGCATTCTGCATGGGGGACGCCGGCTACGGGCTGCTGCTGATTGTCATCGGACTGCTGCTCAAACGCGTGGAGAGTTTCTCAAGATTCTCACCGCTCGTTATATGCCTCGGTACCGCCACGGCTGTCATAGGCTTCCTGTTCCACACGTTCTTCTCTATGGACATTTCGCAATGGAAATGTCTCGAGGGCATCAACAGGGTATTCCTGCCGTCCAAGATTATGGGCTATGACGGCACTATGGTCCTCTCTCTCGTCGTGGGTGTCATTCACCTCTCGCTCGCAATGATTGTCAAGACCGTAATGACGACCAAGAACAAGGGATTCCTCAATTCGCTCGGGACATGGGGCTGGACCCTGCTCATCGTAGGCGGAGTGATTGTAGGCGCGCTCGCACTCACGGGCGTCCTTGACAAGACCGCTACGAAATGGATTGTCATCATACTGGGCACGCTCTCCGCCCTCGGAATATTCTTCCTTAACGACCTGCATCGCAATCCCCTGCTCAATATCGGCAGCGGACTGTGGGAGACTTACAACACTGCGACAGGACTCCTCGGAGATGTACTGAGTTATCTGAGGCTCTATGCCCTCGGACTGGCAGGCGGCATGCTCGGCCTGGCATTCAATGACATAGGCATGATGATTGTCGGTGACGGCTCATCCGCACTGATGTGGATTCCTGCAGTACTGGTATTCATCATCGGACACACATTAAACATAGCGATGGCTGCGCTCGGAGCATTCGTGCACCCTTTGAGGCTCAATTTCCTTGAGTTCTTCAAGAATTCCGGATACGAGGCTACAGGACAGCCGTTCCGCCCTTTCAGAAAATTATCAATAAACTAATAAATCATTCAAATCATGTTATCTACTATCTTGGGTTATCTCGGTCTGGGACTCGTGCTCGCCCTGTCCGGCATCGGATCGGCAATAGGCACTACCGCAGCTGGCAATGCCGCTGAAGGAGCATTGAAGAAGAAACCGGAGGCTTCCGGAAGTTACATGGTCCTCTCCGCCCTGCCTGCAACACAGGGTATCTACGGATTCGTGGCTTTCTTTATGATGCTCAGCAAGGTGGCCACCGAGGGCACTATGGTATTCGGCATCGGACTGTCCGTAGGACTTGTCTGTATGATTTCCGCCATCCGTCAGGGACAGGTCTGCGCCAATGGTATCATCGGTATCTCACAGGGACACAATGTGTTTACCAACACTCTGATCTACGCTGCTCTCCCTGAGTTCTACGCCATCCTCGGTCTCGTTGGTGCCCTCATGGCATAAGACCCGAGTGACATTTAAAACAAACAGGCGGACTTCATTATGTGAAGTCCGCCTGTTTGTCATTCTTGCCGTAACACGGTCCCCTTTACCGACGCGGCATTCGCGCCTGTACACGACTGCGCAGAGAAGGTGAGAGCGATATGGGCCGTACTGAATCAGACATATCCAGCCATTCCTGTGCCAGTCTGTAGTCGCCGACCATATAACAGGCAAGAGCGACATTATACGCCAGGCCGGCCTTGACTGCGGCGGAGCGGTCCTCTTTCAACATCTCCAACCACACATCCATGGCCTCATGCCAGTTCATCGCCAGTGCCTTTTCCGTGGCATCCAGCCAACGGGAATCGAAACTGTCATAATACACCAGGCTGTAGGTCTCGTCTTTCCATTTGTTTACAAGCGACTTGGAGAGATTGTAGCCCATATACTGCGCATCCGAAGACAGCATCGAGCCGTCTGCCGCTGATGCCGTCAGAGTAGCAGTGGCGGAAGCCGTCCAGACTGTATCCACATGAGACATGGAATCATACGAGCGGACATCTATGCGGCACGGCATTTTGCCGTCAGAGGGCGTACCGCATTCCGGATGTTCGAGCAATATGACCACATCCGCACCTGTCTTCATGACCAGACTGACAAGCGAATCCTGCGAACCATATTCTCCAGTGCCGGACATCTTGTATATATCGACGCCAGTCTGATACCCGGAGCTCTTGAAATCCGCCTCCAACCCACGCGCCAACCCGTCTGCCACATTGTCGCTCACAAGCGAATCCACGGCAGAGCCGTCCTCCGTCATGTAGACCACCGCCACAGACTTGTCTGCAATATCCAACCCCGAATCGGACGGATACCTCATCTGCACGGAAAAATTATAAGCCTGGGGGCTGCACGCCACTGCCATAAGAGACAGGCACAGCAAGCGTAGAGTTGCGGAAATCTTGTTCATAGTTATTCTGTCTGGGCAATAAGGTCGTACTCATCAGCACCGGTGATGGTGACTGCAATAAATGTTCCGATAAGGCTCTCTGGAGCACGGCCAGCAAGCCACTCCTCGGTAGGCTTGACGAGTATCTCGCCATCCACTTCCGGGCTCTCGTAACGGCTGCGGCATACAAAGACACCGTCGGACCAGTCATCTACCAGCACGCGTTCGGAAGTCCCGATACGGCTGCGGTTGAATCCGAGTGAGATTTCCCTTTGGACATCCATCAATATGCCGAGACGCTCGTGCTTGACCTCCTCCGGAATATCATCTTCGAAATGCTCCGCTCCGTAAGTGCCCTCTTCCTCTGAATAGGTAAAGGCACCGAGACGCTCTATACGGGCCTCGCGGACAAAGTCGAGCAATTCCTCAAACTCTTCCTCCCCTTCTCCCGGATGCCCCACTATCATGGTGGTGCGCACAGCCACTCCCGGCACCCTTTCACGGATACGGCGGAGCAGATTGACCGTCCACTCTTTGGAGACATGGCGGCGCATCATATCCAGCAGTTTGTCGGATATGTGCTGCAAGGGAATGTCGATATACGGGCATACCTTGGGATCGGATGCCATCCTGTCCAGGACATCTTCCGGGAAATCAGCAGGATAGCTATAATGGATGCGTATCCACTCTATGCCGTCTATCGCTGACAATGCATCCAGCAGGTCGGCAAGGGCACGCCTATGATAGAGGTCAAGCCCATAATAGGTCGTATCCTGTGCTATCAGCACCAGTTCCTTGACCCCGTCGGCAGCAAGGGCACGCGCCTCTGCCACCAGGTCCTCGATAGGGACAGAATGATGACCGCCCCTGATATGTGGAATGGCACAATAGGAGCAACGCCTGTCGCAGCCCTCAGAGATCTTGAGATATTCTGTCGCCGGTCCGTGAGCCTTGCCATGACCCGCCTCAGTACGGAAGCGTCCTGTCTCCCCGTCCGGATTGCCGCCCAAAGCCTTGATGACAGGGGCGAAGTCACGTGCCCCGTACCACTCGTCCACCTCGGGAATCAGTTCCGGCATTTCCGCGGCATAGCGTTGGGAGAGGCAGCCGAATACTATTACGCGCCCGACAAGTCCCTGGCGCTTGCGCTCCACCGCCTGCAGGACAGCATTGACAGACTCTTCCTTGGCGTCTCCAATAAATCCGCAGGTATTCAGCAGCATGCAGTCAACATAAGCGGACTCATCCTCGGATGTGACAATGTCATACAGGTCACGCAACTTGTAGAGGATATGCTCGCTGTCCACCGTATTCTTGGAACAGCCAAGGGTCTGTATCTGTAATTTCTTTTTACTCATTCACTTCGTCAGCACCTGCAGGAACTTCCTCTCCGTCAGCTTCCGCCCTGCGGTCTTCGTCCGTAACGAAATCGAGAGATGCGTGCTTGACAATATCATCGTACCAGTCAAGGACTTTACGCATGTGAGACAGGTAGAAACGGTCCTCGTCATAATCGGGAATAGCCTTGAGGAACAAGCCCTTGACCACAGCAGCGTCCGCCTTGGAAGAAGGCGCATCCTCATCTCCGAGAACTTCTTTGAGAGCAAGGAATACATCCTGGAGTTTCATCTCGCCCTCGGAGGTATAGATGGCGATGTCTGACATGGCATTTACCTTGCTGCGTGCATCGAGCGCAATACGGCTGCCATCAGCCAGAGATTCGACGATAATGCCGTTCCTCGCCTGTGCGAGATAACGGAAAAGACCATGCTGGCCCGATACGCTCAAAATTGTAGAAAGATCTGTTTTCATACCTTAATATATTTGTTTTAATTTCTAATAATCAATACTGTCTCTCCATGACGAAATTATCATCCGCAGAGCCTCATCAGCCCGCTCCGTCAGAGTCACGACATCAGCGTCATTGGCTATCATGATGTCGGCTCTCTTTCCGTCATAGTATTCCTGTGCCTGCATTCTCCGCTCGATGCTATCACGGCCGGTATCGTCCCTCGCCATTGTCCGGCGCACTGTCACCTCCCTCGGTGCAAGCAACTCTATCACCGCATCCGCAAGCGGATGGAAAAGCGGTTTCTGCAGAAAGATTGCCGACTCCATGAATGCCACAGAGCCACCTACTGCATTTCTCCACTTCATAAAATCATCATAAACGCATGGATGCACAAGCTCTTCCACCTGCATCCTCTTCTCCTCGTCAGAAAAGATTACCTCCGCCAATGCCGAAGCATCGAAACTGCCGTCCGTACGCCTCAATGGTACTCCGGCAAGCCTCTCAAGGCCGTCCAGCAAGCCGGGCTGCTCATTATAAAGTGCCTTTGCCCTATCATCCGAATAATATACAGGATATCCGAGAGACTCGAAATGGCGGCAGACAGTCGTCTTGCCGCTACCTATTCCTCCTGTCACGACTATGGTCTTAAGGGCGGTCATCTCTCCACACATTCAAACACCTCCGGCTCCACCTCCACGGAAATGACACCGGACGGCAGCGAGGATGTACGCGCCAGACATTTGCCGCTACGCGAATTCTGGAACTCCCGATAATCGACAAACAGTCTCAACTGCCCGGCAGGATCACCCGTGACGGGGAACGAGCACTTCATGACCACATCCGCAACCGACGGATACACATCCACAGTCCTGC
Source organism: uncultured Muribaculaceae bacterium (assembly GCA_964616865.1). GTDB lineage: Bacteria > Bacteroidota > Bacteroidia > Bacteroidales > UBA932 > Cryptobacteroides. The sequence goes on along the minus strand of CAZTUQ010000017.1, from coordinate 16,003 downwards.
CCGCCGGCACTCCCCTAACGCCTACCTTGACCTGACTGCGTATCTCCACATAGCGGGACACCTCCAGGTCATAGGCGACTTCCGTCTCCGACAGCCGTATCCCCTTAGGCACTTCGAGACTGATAGTCCCTGTACGGGAATTGCTGACACCTGAGAGGGTAAGAGGCTTGGTGAGAATACGGTCAAAATGGTCTATATACTTGCCGTCTCCATAAATCATCACAGAATCCGGAGATATTTTGATGTCACCGACAGAGGTATACTGCTGACGGTAGGTTATCGACCGGACTACATGGACGGGCACCTTACGGTTGTTTTCCGCAGCAAAACGGAAAGTCACTGACGGAGAGACAAACGACTCCAGACGCACATCCTGCCCGAAAATCTCCGTGACATAGCCGCTCAATTCATTTGCGGAGACAGTGAACTGGTCGTCCGCGACATGATTGAACAACTGCGGATCTATCCAGACCTGCTTGGGAGGCTTGCGCTCTTCTCTATGACTGCGTATGAGATTGAATCCGGTCGTGCGGCAACGCGCCTCAATAGTCACCGGAGACAGACTGGTCTGATAGCGTCCGGGAATATTGCTGCACGCCGTCACCACCGCCCTGAGAGTCATCGAGTAACTGAGCGACAGATTGTGTATCAGCCAGATACTGAAAGCCAACAAAAGAGACACGACGAAGACCGTCGCATCTCTTCCGTTCTTGCCCGAGCCTGTCATGGCAGTGCCGTCAGGACTTGGAAGGGTCCTTTACGATAGAGTTCTTGTCCACTTTGAGCTTGACATCACCGTCCACCTTGATCAGGACAGTACGCTCGTCAATCTCGGAAATGGTACCGTAGATACCGCCTGCGGTAATCACCTTGTCGCCCTTTTTCAGCTCGTTGCGGAATTTCTCAAGTTCTTTCTGCTGCTTGCGCTGCGGACGTATCATAAAGAACCACATCACGACGAACATCAGGATAATCATGATCCAGAAACTCGCCTGGCCACCCTGAGGGGCAGCCTGCGCCTGCAACAATGTAAAAAGAATGCTCATTTCGATTTATTTTAATGATGATTAAAGTGACAATGAAAGTTTGTTCTTGATCAGGCTGTCCAACAGACCGTTGACAAAGCGTCTGCTCTTGGGCGCCCCGTAGGACTTGGAGATTTCCACATACTCATTAAGAGAAACCTTCGGAGGTATCTCCGAGAAATTCTCGGCTTCGGCGAGACCGCAGACGATGAGGGCCACATCGGTGTTGAACAACCTGCCCCCGTCCCACTGTGGCACGGCCTCTGCAATCATCTCCTTGTAACGCGCGCAGCCGTTGAACGCGCTGCGCAGCAGTTTCGTGACGAACGCCATATCGCTCTGCACTCCCGGCTCGTCCTTGCGCATATCGCTCATATACAGTTCCGGCATATTCCAGGGGTGCCCCTTCCCTATTTCATCCAAAGTAGTGCAGCACGCATTGATTGCATACTCCAGGTCGTCATTCCAATATATGGACATATCCTCCAGTATCTCTGCAAGCGCAGGGTCGTCAGGCAGCTCGTTCGCGAATATCTTTACCCACAGGGCAGAATCTTCCTTGATGGAAGACTGCTCCGAAGCCATATACTCGGCAAAATAGTCCCTCTCCCTGATTGTATTGTACAGGTCGCGGACGAATGCGTCATTCTGCTCCCACGAGAGTTTGCGCCTCGAGAGTATCTTGCAGAAATCCGGGTCTTCCGCCAACAGACGCGCCACGGCATTGCATGCAAATTTGAAATTGGGGTTCTTTTCCTCCTCCGTAGGATTGAATTTGCCGCGCGCCGCCTCTATACGGGCACGGGCCTCTATTGTAAGAGGTGCACTGAGTGCGAGAATGTACAGGTACAGATCCCTGACGGCCTCGCAAGAGATCCGGAGCTCGGCTTCCGCTTCCTTGAGAGTCATCGAAGGGTTTTCCAAATAACTGTAGATGACTTTGAAAGCCTTTATCCTGAGGATCCTTCTGTTCAACATGATTGTATTTCAACGAAAAATTTACGCAAATATAATAGAGAATTGCCAAAAAAATGTAATTTTGCTCGAGAAAAAGTATTTGAATACGCTATGTACAGAGATGATTTTGACAACAACCGTTTCCACGACAGGCAAACGGATGACGTATACTCGAAACCGGTGAGGGCGGGTAAGCGTACCTATTTCTTTGACGTGAAGGCCACAAGAGGGGCTGATGACTTCTATCTGACAATCACGGAGAGCAAGCGGCGCCAGGAAAGCGACGGACGTTTCGCATACGACAAGCACAAGATATTTCTCTACAAGGAGGATTTCGAGAAGTTCCAGGAGGGCCTCACTGATGTAATCGAATACATCAAAAACAACTGTTTCGACGGTGAGATTCCCCTTAAAAGCTACGACAGCGAGGAAGAGAACGGTCTTGCATAATTGGAGCGGATTCGATATATTTGCGAATGATTGGGATTGACCGCGATGATAGAAAAAATCAAGCATGAAGCAACCAGACTCATCGCCCTTTATGAATCGGAAAAGGAAAGGGCGGATGGTCTTGCAAGAGAGCTTGAGAGCAAGGAGGAAGAGGTCAGGACCTGTCGGAAGCAGATATTAGAGTTACAAGATCAGATAGAGATTCTGAGGCTCAAAGGAGCATTCGGAGACGGTGGTGATAGTTCCACCTCGTCAAAAGAGATGATTGACAACCTTATACGGGAGATAGACAAGTGCATTTCCCTTTTGCGCGGATAAAGGATGGCGGGACAGAAGATAAACGTCAAACTTGCGGAGAAGCAGTTCCAGTTCACGGTCACAGACCAGGAGCAGGAGAGCATAATCCGGCACGCCGCAGAAAGGATAAACAAGGCAATTGACGGACTCTCAACGAAGTACCCCACCTTGTCCATGCAGGACAAGATCAGTATAGTGGCGCTGAACGAATGCAGCAACAACATCACCGGGGGAAAGAAGATAGAGGAGATGAAAAAGGATGAAGAATCCCTGCTCCGGGACCTCAAAAACTATCTGGATAATATTGAGACAAAGTAGCCGTTAGTCCCCAGTTGCCAAAAACAACATTTAAACAAGGGAAACGGGTAACTCGCTGACGGATGGCGCGCCGGAACATTCCGGATACCTGAATATCGGCGGAGCCCAAATCGTGGCGTCTCGATTTTTCGGACATCTTGACTGACGGCTTTTATACAGCGTCTGCTTCATGAGAGTGAGGCGGACGCTTTTGTTTTAAGGACACATTAATAACTATATAGATTGTCATGACAACAGCAATTATCATTTCAATATTGGCGGGAGCGGCAATAGCTCTCGGCATCTATATCCCCGTCCGGAAAGCGGGGCAAAAGGGCAAGAAGGAGCAGTGGCTCAAGGAGGCCGAGGCACAGGCGGAGGCCGTCAAAAAAGAGAAGATGCTCCAGGCAAAGGAGAAATATCTCCAGCTCAAGAGCGAGCACGACCAGTATGTCAGCGAGCGCAAGGCCAGACTCCGCGAGGAAGAGAACAAGATTTCCCAAAAGGAGAACGCCATCAACCAGCAGCAGGCCGAACTCGGACGCAAACTGAACGATGCGGAGAACGCCAAGAAATCGCTTCAGGCACAGAGAGAGAATTTCGCCAAGAAGACCGAAGAATACAACTCCCTCATACTGCAGGTAAACAAGCAGTTGGAAGAGATTGCCGGCATGACCGCCGAAGAGGCCAAGAACATGCTCGTGGAAAATCTCAAGGCCGAAGCCCGCACTCAGGCTCAGGCTTACATCAACGATACTATCGATGAGGCAAGGCTGAACGCGGCCAAAGAGGCCAAGCGTATAGTCATCACGACCATACAGCGCACCGCCGCAGAGACCGCCATCGAGAATGCAGTCACCACATTCCCTATCGAAAACGATGACATCAAGGGACGCATCATCGGACGAGAGGGACGCAACATCCGCGCTCTGGAGGCTGCTACTGGTGTTGAAATAGTAGTGGACGACACTCCTGACGCTATCCTGCTTTCGGCATTCGATCCCGTCCGCCGCGAAGTGGCGCGACTTGCCCTGCACCAGCTGGTCATTGACGGCCGTATCCATCCTGCACGTATCGAGGATGTGGTCACCAAGGTGCGCAAGCAGTTGGATGACGAGATTCTCGAGACCGGAAAGAGGACCTGCATCGACCTGGGCATCCATGGCATGAGCATCGAGCTCGTCAAGCTGATCGGCCGCATGAAATACCGTTCGTCCTATGGACAGAACCTCCTGCAGCACTCAAGGGAAGTCGCCAATATCTGCTCCATAATGGCATCGGAACTCGGCCTCAATCCCAAAGTCGCAAAGAGAGCAGGTCTCCTGCATGATATAGGCAAGGTCTCGGAGGAGGATCCCGAGCTGCCGCACGCACTGCTTGGAGCCAAACTCGCCGAACAATGCAAGGAGCGTCCCGAGATTGTGAACGCCATCGGTGCCCACCACGAAGAAATGGAGATGAACAGCATCTACTCCCCTCTCGTGCTCGTCGCTGATGCCATATCTGGAGCACGCCCCGGAGCACGCCGCGAGGTCATCGAGTCCTACATCAAGAGGCTCAAGGACATGGAGAATCTTGCGCAGGAGTATCCCGGTGTGACCAAGGCATACGCAATACAGGCTGGCCGCGAACTCCGCGTCATTGTCGGAGCCGAAGATGTCTCCGATGAGCAGGCTGCAAGCCTGTCGGCAGAGATTGCCCAGAAGATACAGGACGAAATGACCTATCCCGGTCAGGTAAAGATAACTGTGATACGCGAGACACGCGCCATTGCCTTTGCGCGTTAGCGCAAAGGCCTGTGCCCCGCAGCCCTGGACGCCTTCATGGCACGGGCGATATCGTCAAATTCCACGGCAGGCACAGCGAAATCACGGAATTTCTCCCATACACACCCCACGGCAAGAGCTGTGGGGTGTGTCATATCATCCCCATAGAAACGATAGTCACGCAACTCATCGAGCACTGTCTCGTATGCAGGGAAATACTCCGCAGTGTCCGCATGCGCTGACATTACAGCATCTGACGCAATCAGCAGCGTGGCCTTTGAGATCTGGTTGGAGTGCGCCCCGTTCCACAGATGGCGCACAGGACTGATGGTGAATATCACCTTGCGAGCGCTGCCAGCCAATGAGAGTATTCCCTCGAGAGCAGCCGTGACTTCGGACACAGACAAGGCACGATGGACAAACTCCGACGCGTTGCGCTTGAGACAATTCGAGACGACCTGTCCATCCTTCTCCCAGACCCAGCTGGTACCGAGGGTGATGATAATCCGGTCGCAACGCTCCCAGAATGAGTGCGCGGCATCGAGAGAGGCATTCGCATCCGCGAGAAAGTCCGCGACTCCGGCTCTCGCAAAGGAAGTATGGTGACTGTGCGAGCACCACAGCCCAGAGCCCGCGCCCATCATTACGGCGTCAGACTCCGAATAATGCCTGCCAGTATTTATCCGTTCAAGCGAATTGAGTATGGAAACAGGATTGTACAAAGTCCCGAAAGGATTGACCGATACATCAAAGCCTCCGGAGACCAGTTTGACCCCGATACCATTGGCAAAGCAACTGCCAAGTATCAGGATATGATTGGAAAGGCTGATGCCGAAACGGCTCCGCCCGGCATCAACCGTAGTCTGCAATTTTATCATAGCCAGATCAAAGGATTGCGCAAAGGGAGATTGCGCAGCACTTCCGCATGCTCCGGAAAATGCTCAAGTGACTTCCACAGGCGGAACCAGCCGTCTGTGCCGTCCGCCTCGGAGACGGTCTTGGAATGATACCAAGCCAAGACCAGAAAAGGCTGGGCGACTGGCCATTCATTCCAGTCCACTATATCCTCTCCATAAGGCCACATGGACTTGTCTTCTATATACGGGACGAGAAAATCCACTCCGAGTCTCATATTGTGTCCCTCCTCTGTCGTATAGGTCCAGAGATCATCCTCCGGTGTGGACAGTATCTGACAGAGACCCGCCATCGCATCCAGATTGAAGATTGAGTAAGCGTATGACTTGGTACGTCTCGTCTCCATGGGGAAACTGCCGTCCGGTGCCATCTGCTGGAACATCAGCACTTCCTTGAAACGCCTGCGGCACAAGTCCATGGTCTCCTCATCGCCTGTATATCTGGCGAATGCGGCCACCTGCAATGCCCAACAGGTCCCATGGTTGTTGGCGGCCCGCATCTCCGCTTCTCCGCGGGATGTCGTGGTCAGCCACTCTGTAAACCGGCGAAACCATTCTTTGGTACCGTCAGCGACTTCCCTGCCCAACATGCCGCCCTGCTCCAGACGGAGCAGGGACTGTGCCACTTCGACAAGATGTATCGAATCGATTATACCTATGCTCCAGCCGCTGCGCCTGCCTATGATTGCCTGGGCATATAGCATATTCGGAGCCATCATGGTCTCCTGATCCATAAACCAGGCACGGACATGGGGCTCGACAGCACGGGCGTATGTTTCATCACCGGTCAGCAGCCATGCCGATGTCAGATCTCCCACTATCCTGCTCAGGCGTATCATCGCCTGGCGATGGCTCTTGAACACATTCGGATTGGACTCGCCGTCATGACTCTTGTACGCACCGCCCGGATTGGCAGGGTCGGGCCAGAAATAATCCGCCTGCGAATAAAAATCATGAATACCGCCCTCGCTCTGCTCCGCTACGAAATCCGTCACGGTAACAGGAGTAAGTGTCAGAGCACTGTCCGCCCGGGATATAATATCCCCGCGCAATACATCCGCCACCATCTCACGGGCGTCATGTCCGCACCCGGCAGACAGCAACGCCGCCAGAGCGATGCCGGCAACCGCCAACACGCGCCTGCCAGTCATCGTCTCATCCCCCTCAACTGCGCGGCGAGAGAGCCGTTCATGGCGGATTTCATCATCTTGCGTGCACCATCAAACTGCTTGAGCAGTTTATTGACCTCCTGCAAGGATGTACCGGAGCCGTCCGCAATACGCTTGCGACGCGAACCGTTCAGGCATTCGGGATGAGCCTTTTCGTACGGTGTCATGGACAGGATGATGGCTTCCGTAGACTTGAATGCATCGTCAGGTATGTCCACATCCTTGAGAGCCTTGCCGACACCGGGAATCATCGATGCGAGCTCTTTCATATTACCCATCTTCTTGACCTGCTGGAGTTGGTTGTAGAAGTCATCCAGAGTGAACTGGTCCTTGACAATCTTCTTTTTGAGTTCCCTGGCCTGCTTTTCGTCATACTGCTCCTGCGCCCTCTCGACGAGACTGACGACATCACCCATACCGAGTATGCGGTCCGCGATACGCTGCGGATAGAATATGTCCAGAGCCTCCATCTTCTCTCCCGTGGAGATGAACTTGATGGGCTTGCCTGTTACGGCGCGGATAGAAAGCGCGGCACCGCCACGGGTATCGCCATCCATCTTGGTCAGAACCACTCCGTCGAATGCCAGCCTCTCATTGAATACCTTGGCAGTCTCCACCGCATCCTGTCCTGTCATGGCATCCACGACAAACAAGGTCTCTGCGGGCTGCACGGCCTCCTTGAGAGTGGTAATCTCCGTCATAAGCTCTTCATCTACCGCCAATCGTCCGGCAGTATCTATGATGACGACTCCATATCCCTCCTGGCGGGCCTTGGCTATGGCGTCACGCGCTATCTTGACAGGGTCTTTCTCACCTTCCGGACTATAGACAGGCACATTTATCTGCGCTGCAAGCGTCTGGAGCTGTCCGATAGCCGCAGGCCTGAATGTGTCACAGGCCGCGAGCAGCACCTTCATTCCTCTCTTGCTCTTGATATTGAGTGCCAGTTTGCCGGAGAAAGTCGTTTTACCGGAACCGTTGAGACCGGCCACGAGAATCACTGCTGGATTGCCCTTGACATTTATATCCTGTCCGTCTCCGCCCATGAACTCCGCGAGTTCGTCATGGACAATCTTGACCATCATCTGCTGCGGCTTGACCGCAGTGAGGACATCATGTCCTATAGCCTTTTCCTTGACCCTGTCGCAGAACTCCTTTGCAACCTTGTAGCTGACATCGGCATCAAGCAGCGCACGCCTGACATCCTTGAGTGTCTCGGCTATATTGATGTCTGTGATACGACCCTCTCCTTTGAGGATCTTGAACGATTTCTCTAGTCTTTCCGAAAGATTTTCAAACATATTATTACGATTCTATTTTACTGATGAGCCTCCCGCAGGAGATCGTTCACGACCTTTACGGGATTGAATGTGGACAGGGGCACTTCCACAAACATTGTATTCCAGTCACTCATGGCGCCGTTCCAGAGACCGGGGAGTTCCAGGGCACGCAGTTCCCTGCCCTGATAACTCTTTGAACTGATAAATCCGGCCTCGGGATCGACATGACGGAGCAAATCAAACTTGCCGCCCCTACTGTCATGCAGGCAGCATACGAGATCCACCGGATTGAAATGCGTGGATGCGTCCAAGGCCTCTGCGCAATGAGGGTCGGAAGCGTCTATCTGGACGCCTTCGAGTATCTGCAACGAGGTCGAGCCGTCTGCAGCACGCACTATGTAAGGACCGCCACCTGGCTCGCCCTGCCTGCGCACCATTCCGCAAACGCGTATCGGGCGGTCAAGTCTGGAGCGCAACGCGCTGACTTTATCCGCATTCTGCGGAATTGTGACAGAGAGTTCCTTTGCCAGGAAGTCCTCTATCTCTGCACATAGTTCCGGAGTCGGATCCGAATCCAGAGCCTGCAGATACGCGAATATCCTGTCACGCAGACGGAGGGCACAGCCTGCCAAGGCCTGCTTGTAAGCGGAAATCTCCGGCAGGTAACGCTCCTGCGCCACATTGTCAATATTCTTGATATAGACGAGTTCCTCTGGCATTGCGTTGAGATTGTAGATGAGTGCGCCATGCCCTGCAGGGCGCCTCAGCACTGTCCCGTCTTCCTTGAGGAAAGGTTTTCCTTCCATATCCACAGCGATAGTGTCCGTAGCAGGGTCCTGACAGGAAAGACGCAGACTGTAACGCACGCCATAACGCTGCTCGTAACACTCCCTGACATCGGCAAATGCCTGTTCGAAGAGTTCTTTATGGTCCGGACTGACAGTAAACTCTATATTGACAGAGTCGTCATCATTGCGCATATATGCCTGGCCTTCTACCAGATGCTCTGCAATCGCGCTGCGGCATTCCCCGTCCGGATAACGGTGAAACAGGATGACGCCCTTTGGCTTGGAGGCATAGCCCAACCCGCTGTCACGCAACACCACCTCTGCAGGATCCTTGCCGGCAAATAGAGCCTCGCTGTAGAATGCGAAACGCTTTATATTGTCACGCAGGACGGTTACAGCCTCGTTCGTCTGCTCCAGCCCGGAAAATATATCCTTGAACATGCGCGATGCAGCACCGGAGGCCGGCACCAATTTGCATCTGCCGGAGACCTTGGCTGCCGCTGCGTACGAACGGCATTCCTCAATAGCCTTGTCATCAAGCACATGTATGCCGCCGTTGCCCGGAGTAGCAGGAGCGACAATATCCATCCTCGGGAATCCCCTGCGGAATATCTCAATCTGTTGTTCTTCTGTGTACATGGTTATTATGTGGTTATCAATAGTCTACATAAAATTCACGCCTGTAGTTGTAATTGTCGCGCAGGCGCTCGAAATTGCCGGGATCGACCCGGAACATGAAATCATCCGTAAATATCGGATAATTGTATTGCAGGACCGAAGCCACCTCTCCCTGCGTCTTGCCGCGCAGGTCCAACTTGACCGACTCGAGTTCTGCCACCTCTGCCGGAGGGAAAAATTCATACAGACGGCTGATGCCGAAATAGCGTGCGACTCCACGGACTGCCATCATGGTGCTGTTCTGCATGCCCTGATAAGAATAGCCGGCTATATGCGGTGTGGCTATATCCACCATCTCCACCAGTTCCCCGTCCACAAAAGGCTCATTATTCCAGGTGTCTATCACGATAGCACCGAGTTTGGGACGGGCATCCTTGAGGGCCCCGTCCACCATCACCTCTCCTCGTGCAGCATTGATGAATATCGCTCCTGTCTTCATTTTGGCGAAGAATGACGCGTCCGCCATCTCGCGGCTGCGCTCATTGAGCGGCACGCACATCACCACCACATCCGAGGCTTCCAGCAGCACATCCAGTTCGACAAACTGAGAACTGCCTTCTTCAGATGCCCGCAAGGGGTCATAGGAAAGCACGCGCAGACCGAGATATGTCGCCATCTGCTGTACACGCCGCCCGACATTGCCGACACCGACAATGCCCACGACAGCATTTTCCAAACTGATGGACTTGCGCGCAGCAATGCCGTAAAGTGCTGAGAATATATAGTTGGTAACGCCTCCCGCATTGCTTCCGGCCGAATTCTGGACATAGATGCCGCGTTCATGACAATACTCCATATCCACATGATCCAGTCCGATGGTCGCCGATGCTATCATCCTGACGGAAGTGCCGTCAAGCAGTTCCGCATTGCAACGGGTCCTGTTGCGTATGATTATGGCATCCGCATCAATAAGGTCGCTGTGATGCAAGTCCTCTTTGTACACCACATCCGCATCCGGCTCGAAAACACCGCGTGAAAACGGCACTCCGCTATCTATCACTATCTTCATGGCTCACTTGAGTATTATTTCCGAGACATACCCGGTCGCCGGATCATCCTTGACAAAAAGTTCGTCATCCCGGAGTATCTGATTCATCTTCATGATAATCATATCCTTCTGGAATGACAGGTGGTTGCGTGCGACTGACGAATTCATGGTGACATGAAGCCTGCCGCCGCGATAAAACATCTTGGTAGTATAACTGCCGGCACCTGAGGCCTGCTCCCACGCCTCGAACACCCGTCTCACATTGAGACCGGATGCAAGTTTCATGGCTCTGATATACTCCGCCACTATTTCAGACATCGGCTGGGCCGTCTTTCGCGCTATACGGTTCGGCTTCTGCATATCATATCCTCCTGAATGTCCCACCGGACGCCTCATAATAGCTCTTATCGCCATCAATCGTATCCACTATGCCTGCCAGCCTGTCGCGCTTGGTATCGCTGAGGAATATCTGTCCAAAGCCGTCTCCGCCTACCAGACGCAGCAGATTCCCCACCCGGTTCATGTCCAATTTGTCAAACAGGTCATCGAGCAGCAGTATAGGGGCAAATCCGTAACGGCGGCGCATTATATCATATTGGGCGAATTTGAGAGCCACCAGGAAAGATTTCTGCTGTCCCTGCGAGCCGCACTTGCGTATAGGGTGCCCGCCCATGGAGAATACGAAATCATCCCGCTGTATGCCGGCTCCCGTAAAACGGAGCAACATATCCCTTTCCCTCATCCCGGCAAGAATCCCGTCCAGCGCACCCTTTCTCAAATCGGACACATACTGGATACCGATCTCCTCCTTGCCTCCGCTTATCTCGCGATAGTATTCCTGCACAGACGGCAGAATCTCGGAGATGAACGCATCTCTCCTGCGATATACGACATCCGCCAGAGCCGACATCCTCATATCGAATGTCTCCAGGAGCATATTGTCGGCGACTCCGTCCTTGAGCAAGCGGTTACGCTGCTGCAGGAGACGCTGGTACTGCTGGACTGCAGAGAGATACTCATGGTCAGTCTGAGACAGTACCGCATTGACAAAACGTCTGCGATGCTCCCCGGACTCGGACACCAGAGAGGTGTCATAAGGAGAGACGACCACGACCGGCAGAGTGCCGATATGGTCGGAAATCCTCGTCACCGGCTTGTCATCGCGGCGCAGTTTCTTGCCGCCGTCAGCCGCCAACTCTATAGAGAATGTCGACTTGAGACCGCTCTCCATGTCATAAGTGCCAGATATGGCGAAGCCTTGGGCCCCATATCGTATATTGAAACGGTCCTGGACCCCATTGCTGCTCTTGGTCATCGACAGATAGTGAATCGCATCGCACAGATTGGTCTTGCCCTCACCGTTGTCTCCGGTAATGCAATTGAGTTTGGACGAAAAGGAGAGTTCCTGCAATTCTATATTGCGGAAGTCCTGGACCACTATTCTATTCAACGACGGCATATCTGCTATCAGAAGTACTTATAGAACAACGCTATAGATTTCATTCCGGCGAAGAGCTGGCTCAAGAGATAGCTCTCGTTGGGGCTATGTATGGTATCTCGCTCCAGACCGAATCCCATGAGCAGGGGATCGATGCCGAGAATGCGTTGCATATCAGCCAGAATAGCGATACTGCCACCTCCGCGGCTGGGTACAGGCTCGATACCGTAGACTTCCTCCATGGCACGGGACGCTGCCTTGTATGCATGGGAAGAAATGGGAATCAGAAAACCGTCTCCGCCATGCAGTTCCTCGACTTCGACTTTGACATATTCGGGCGCGATATTCAGGAAATGCCTGCGGAACTTATCCGCTATCTCCGCGGAGGTCTGGTCGGGAACCAGCCTCATGGAAATCTTGGCATGCGCTTCACTCGGAATCACTGTCTTGGCGCCCTCTCCGGTATATCCGCCCCAGATGCCGCAGACATCGAGGCAGGGACGGATGCCGGTACGCTCCATAGGAGTATACCCCTTCTCCCCTTTCAAAGCCTTGACACCGAGGAAGTCCATATACTCGTTCTCGTCGAATGGCGCACGCGCGAGCTGCGCGCGGTCCTCGGCGGAGAGTTCAACCACATTGTCGTAAAATCCGTCCACAGTGACCCTGCCGTCCTTATCTATAAGAGAGGAAACCATGTCGCAGAGAGTGTTGATGGGATTCGCCACCGCCCCGCCATAATGACCGCTGTGCAGATCCTTATCGGGTCCTGTGACTTTTACTTCCAGATATGCCATTCCTCTCATTCCGCAGTTGATGGAGGGGACCTTGTCCGAAATCATGGTCGTATCCGAGACGAGAATGACATCCGCGGCCAACATCTCTTTGTGCTCCTCCACCCAAAGGGGTAACGAAGCACTGCCAACTTCCTCTTCTCCCTCGAAGATAAACTTGATATTGTGCCGCAGTTGCCCGGTACGCACCAGATATTCGAATGCCTTCAGATGCATGAAGAGCTGCCCCTTGTCATCATTGGCACCGCGTCCCCATATCGCCCCGTCATGTATAACAGGCTCGAAAGGGTCGCTGTTCCATTTGTCGAGCGGCTCCGGAGGCTGGACATCATAATGCCCGTAGACCAGTACAGTCTTCCATTCCGGATTGGAGATTTTCTCCGCATATACGACAGGGTTGCCCCCCGTAGGACAGACATCCGCCCTGTCAGCGCCGGCCTGCACAAGCAGCTCGACCAGACGCTCTGCACATGCGAGCATATCAGGCTTGTTTTCCTCCTTGGCGCTTATGGAGGGTATGCGCAGCAGTGAGAAAAGTTCCTCGAAGAACCTCTCCTGATTCTGTTGTATGTATTGTTCCATATCCATATTCGTCAGGCGGATTTTCCGCCTGTTTGTCAGAGATTGCGTTCAAAGAAATCGGTAAACAGTGCGTAAAGCTGTGCTCTCCAAGGACCTATGACATTATGCTCGCTGAGCGGATAAGGGAAATACTCCACCAGCCTGCCGTTCTCTACGCAGTCCTGCATGAAACTGATGCTGTGTATAGGCAGCACTGTGGCATCAAGCCCACCCTGACATATAAGCAGACGTCCGCGCAACGCGGCTGCCCTGCCTATGAGCGAAGTTGCGGCAAATCCCTCAGGGTTAGTAGCTTCCGTATCCATATAGCGTTCACCGTACATAGCCTCATACCACTTCCAGTCTATCACCGGTCCGCCGCAGGCACCAGCCTTGAATACATCGGGATAATGTGTCATCAGGGATATGGTCATAAAGCCACCGTAACTCCATCCGCTCACGCCTATCCTGTCAGCATCCGCCCAAGGCTGGCTGAGCACCACCTGACGCAGTCCTGCAATCTGGTCTTCCATTTCGACCTGACCGCAACGGCGGTTGATTGCCTTTTCATAGGCGCTTCCATGATTGACCGTCCCCCTGTTGTCCTGTACATAGACGACATATCCGCGTTGCGCCATAGCCATTTCCCAAAGTCGTATACCGCCGAGCCACGAATCTGTAACCATTTGAGAATGAGGGCCACCGTACACATATACAATCACCGGGTACTTTTTGTCAGGATCGAAGCCAAGAGGCTTGTAGAGACGGAAGTGATTGTCATACAAACCGTCGGCGGACTTCACCATTCCGAATGTCATCTCGCATCCAGCATATTCCGAAAGAGGGTCTTCAAGAGTATAGAGTTCGCGCAGAATATTGCCGTCCGAATCACGCTCCACCGCCCTGCCTGGCTCACCGAAACTGCTCCAACGGTCGAATATTTTGGTACAGTCCTCATTGAGCGAACAATGGTGCACACCGCGCTCGGGAGTCAGAGCCTCTGGGCGCGCAATACGCACCGAACCGCTGCGGCTGACGCCAACACGCACCTTGTACAGATGCGACTCTGCCGGAGATATTTCCGCAGAGGTATAGTAGATGTAATTACCGTCCGAAGCCACGAAATGCACATCCGCATCCACAGGTGTCACCCTGTCCACGCGGCCTGTGCTGTCTATAAGATACAGGCTGTTATAGCCGTCCCTATTATCGGTCGTATATATATATTTGCCGCCCTTGAAATGGCGCAGCGGCTCCTGCGGCTCGATCCAGGCATCGTTGTCCTCGCCAAGTATATTACTGATGAACGAGCCGTCTGCAGCATTATACGCATTGAGACGCATGTGATGCTGGCTGCGGTCCACGACCTGGACAAAGAGTCTGGACGCATCCGGAGACCAGCTGATATTGGTCATATAGCGGTCCTCGGCGAAGTCATCGCACGCGACATAATTCACAGCCCCGGATGCTATGTCATATATGCCTACGGAAATGATTTCCGAGGTCATGCCGTTCATAGGATAGCGCACTTCTTGCGCCCTGCCTGTCCTCGTGCCGATATCAAGTAGCGGAAAGAGAGTCACATCACGCTCGTCCTTGCGGTAGAATGCAATGCGCGTACTGTCCGGACTCCAGAAAATGCCTCCAGAAATGCCGAACTCGTTTCGGGAAACGGATGTGCCATAGACTATCCCCTCCCCTTCGCTCCGCACAATGCACACCGTATCCGCACCATTCACGAGATACAGGCTGCCGTCCTGCGAGAATGCGCGTGCTGCCCGACGCTCACGCGGCCCAGGCTGCAGATTACCGTCCGCATCCCAATGATAGGCCTTGTGCCTCGGCATGTTCTTGCGGCTGATGACATCCTCCATAGACAATATCCGGCCGCCCGCATTGCGTTCCGGCAGAGTCTCAAAGAAAGTCTGCCCCTGCATGCACAGCGGGAGCAGAAGACCGGCCAGCACAGGAAGCGCCGCCGACCTGAAACTATTCACC
The DNA here is from genome assembly GCA_964616865.1 of uncultured Muribaculaceae bacterium. Lineage (GTDB taxonomy): Bacteria > Bacteroidota > Bacteroidia > Bacteroidales > UBA932 > Cryptobacteroides. The sequence goes on along the minus strand of CAZTUQ010000017.1, from coordinate 603 downwards.
GCCATTTGTCACAATAGGTATTTCATTAGACGGCATAGGATTAGTCACAGACAGTATCTGATCCACGATATAGGTGCTGTGTCCCCTCCAGGGCAGCCGGCCGAAATACTCCTTGTAATGGAGTTCGACCTGCTTGCCGCCGCACCTCATAAGGGAATCAGCGATCGCCTTGTCAGTAACAGAAAAATTAAATTCATTTGATTGCAGAGAGTTGGTCTTGCCTCCACTCCTGAATCCCGTCTGAATGAGCCTTCCTTCATAAGTCTTCCAGATGACTCCTTTATAGACCACTTGATTGAGCTGCCCGGCCTTGACTCCGCTACCGAATACGAAATAGAAGCGGAATGCGCAGAACACCACTGCAGCAAGCAAAATGCCGCTGATTGCGAATACTGAAATCTTCTTGATTCCTGTCATAGTTTCCCGATTTTACAACAAACAGGCACCGCGCCCATTCAAATCATAAAAATACGACATTTCCACGAACGAAACAAAAGAAAAAGCCGACTGAAATCAGTCGGCTTGCTTTGGTACTGGGTAGGAGAATCGAACTCCTATTGCAAGATTGAGAATCTTGAGTACTAACCGTTATACGAACCCAGC
>CAZTUQ010000016.1:20721-42439 GCA_964616865.1 uncultured Muribaculaceae bacterium | reverse complement strand
CCTCGATCTTTTGGTTCAGATCGTTGATGTCGTCATCGTAATTGGTGCACGATGAGAACACCATTCCTACTGTCGCTACGGACAGAAGGAACACCTTAAGAAGATTTTTTTCATTGATAAAGTATTTGTTGTTGAAGTGTTTTTATAGGTACGCGAAGACGCAACGCGCATTGTCGTGCACGCTGTGTCATGAACGGGCTCAAGACGATCTATCGCCCAGTGTAAGTAATTGGAGGTTAGATGGTTACCCCCCCCTATGGTAGGGAATATGAATTTGCGTATAGAGTCCATAACTCTGAATTTAAGCACCCGAAGTTACATAAATGGATTTTTTGCTAACTCGTTTTTGGACCAAATGGTGAAAAATCGTGATTATTCTGCAATTTTTAGGGATTGCTGATTTTATCACCCTGAGTTGCGGCCGGAATCTCATGGTATAGCCCCTGTATTTTGTCCGGCAATCTTTGTATTTTTGCCTTACAAAATTACAATAAATATATGAATATCTTTCGTTTGGCGGCATTTTCCGTCATAGGAGCCTCCGTCATGGCTGCTGTCTCTTGCGGACAGAGACCGGAAGACGGTGTGCACAGACTGGAAATCCTTACGACCGGAGATGTGCACGGGGCGTGGTTTGATACCCCTTATGTGGGGGAAGGGCAGAAGAGTTCGCTGTTTGCCGTCAAGTATTATGTGGACAGCGTCCGTAATGCTGTCGGGGCTGACAATGTCCTGCTGCTCGATGCCGGAGATTGCCTGCAGGGTGACAATGCGGCGTATTATTACAATTATATAGATACCTTGTCACCTCATCTGTTCCCGAGGCTAGTGTCCTATATGGGGTATGATGCCATTGCTGTGGGTAATCATGATATAGAGACTGGGCATGGTGTCTATGACAGGGTGGCCAGGGAACTGAAAGGGTATGGTATCCCGTATCTCGGCGGCAATGCGATACGCAACGGGGGCGGCAAGCCGTATTTTCCCATATATAAGGTATTCCGCCGTGCCGGGCTTAAAGTCGCTGTGCTGGGATTTACCAATCCCAATATGAAAGCGTGGCTGGCTGAGGAGTTATGGAGCGGTATGACATTCGAATCTCTCATTCCGCTTGTGCAGGAGGATGTCGATATGGTTAGGGAAAAGGAGCGCCCGGATGTCATGGTGGTGGTGACGCATTCCGGTACCGGAAAGGGTGACGGGAGCATGTATGAAAACCAGGGGCTCGATCTGCTGGGCAGTCTGAAAGGGGCGGATTTTATCGTATGTGCGCATGACCACAGGCCTTATATAGTGCAGGGAGGTACATGCCTGATCAACGGCGGCAGCCACGGACGCAATATCGGTCACGGGACTATAGAGGTCGAAGTGCGCGATGGCAAGGTGGTGTCCCGTTCGCTTTCCGCGGAGGTGATACCGGTAGACAGGGGCAAGGCTGATGCGGCGATGAGGGAGACGTTCAAAAAGGACTTTGAGTCGGTCAGGACTTTTACCGTCCAGCCTATAGGAGGGCTGCTGGCGGATATGAGCACGCGGGATTCGTATCCGGGGATGTGTGACTATATGAATCTTATACATGCGGTATCATTGTCATCTACGGGGGCTCGATTGTCGTTTGCCGCACCGCTGACATACGACGGCAAGATTGCTGCCGGGACGCTGGTATATAATGATTTGTTTACTATATACCCTTATGAAAACCAACTTTTTGTGCTGCAGATGAAGGGTGGGGAGATCAAAGATTATCTGGAGTATTCGTATGACGGCTGGGTCAATACGGTCGGCGAGAGGGATGCTGCCGGGACACTGCTCAAAATCCGCGGCGTAGGTGATCCGAGGTATGCGCAGGAGCGTTGGTCGTTTGAGAACCGCCCGTACAATTTCGATTCTGCCGGAGGACTTGTGTATACGGTAGATGTCACAGAGTCTGTCGGGAACAGGGTGTCGATAGAGTCGTTTGCGGACGGAGGTGCGTTCTGCGCGGATTCGACTTATGATGTGGCGATGACTTCGTATAGGGCGAGCGGAGGTGGAGGACATCTGGCTGCTGCCGGGGTTGCGGACAGCGGGGAGAGGATAATGGCGCGTTATCCGGAGATCCGGGAACTTATATACCTATATATAAAGGAGAATGGTTCTATAGATCCCGCCATGACGGGAGAGGAGTCTCGTATCGGCCGTTGGAAGTTTGTGCCCGAGTGGCTTGTCGCCGGTAAGATGCAGCGTGATATGGATCTCCTGTTCGGGTCTTCCGATGGAGAGTAAAAGTGTATTGTGGGCTTGAGGTTTGTCCGTCATTATTTCGTGGCGGACAAACATTCAATGCGTAAATACAACAACTGACACGCGGATGTGCGTGTGTCGTAAGCGATCTATGTGCTGTAGGGAATAATATTGAAGTAGCGGGAGTGGGACCCGAACCCACGACCTCCGGATTATGAATCCGACGCTCTAACCAGCTGAGCTACCCCGCCGCGTCATTATGGGCAAACTAAAAGGCGGAGCAACATTGCGTATGCCCGCCCGGCAGTTTGTAAAGTTGAGATAGAAGGATTCGAACCCTCACTGACAGAGCCAGAATCTGTAGTGCTACCATTACACCATATCTCAATGGTAATATGTCAATGCCGTTTCATCAACGGGACTGCAAATGTACAACAGATTTGCTAAAAAGCAAAAAATATTTGCAGGAAATTGGATAAAACTGCGTTTTTGTGCTGGTCTCAATATCAATTGGCTATGCGCAGGCGTCTCCAGATACATGCCGGGATACAGCGCCATAGTGCGGTGAGGATACGGTAACGCCAATCTATCACCCTGACATGGCGGCGTTTGTATATGGATTGCACTATGTCATCGGCTACCTTGCCTGCATTCATCAGTAGCGGATACTTCCTGCCGTCGGCTAACAGGTCGGTGCGTACAAATCCGGGGCGTATATCTGTAAAGTGTATAGGCAGGTGGCGTATATATGCCTGCTGCTCAAGTGCCTGTATGTAATTGGCGTCGAATGCCTTGGTCGCGCTGTATGCCGGGGCTGCGCCGAGCCCCTTGGTGCCGGCGATGGACGAGATGACCGCTATGTGCCCGGAGCCGCGCTCTGCAAAATACCTGTACGCCTCGCCTGTCATGCGTGCAAATCCCAGTGCGTTGGTCTCTATCGTGCGCAGCTCCTTGTCCGGCTCGAGAGTGTGGTTTTGCCAGCCCACTCCTGCTACATGCAGATACAGGTCCATACCTCCGATTTGCCCGATAAATGTGCGCAGGCTGCGGTCTGCATCTTCTGCAGTGATGTCTATGGCTGTGGCGAATACCTGTCCCGGGTACTTGGCGGCGAGAGCCTCGAGTTTGTCGGTGCGGCGTGCTGCAAGCCCTATGCGCCATCCGTCTGCAATCAGTCTGAGTGCGATTTCGTATCCTATGCCGGATGATGCTCCTATGATGATAGCTGTCTTGTCCATGTCTGTCTGCATTTGCGGTGCGCAAGATAGTCAAAACCTCCGATTCTGACAACTTCGTGTGGGCGTTTGCCTATGTGGAATGCGCTTGCGGCCGTATCTGTCTTCACCGCCAGGGACATAGGATTTATAATTGTCGGATTAATGATGTATTTTTATGGAAAATATCCGGCACTCCGGCATGTCGTATAGGAGCACCCGGGCATTGTAAACACTGTTATGAAGACGAATATCCCCATAGTCGAGGCTCCGCTCGGAACGGACAAGGTGCTGCTGCATGCGTGCTGCGCCCCCTGCTCCTCGGCTGTAATAGAATGCCTCCTGAAGAGCGGCATCACTCCTACCATATATTATTCCAACTCCAATATTGTCCCGCGCGCTGAATACGACCTCCGTCTGTCCGAATGCGTGCGCTATGCCGCGTCTTTCGGTATAGAAGTCGTCGAAGATGTCTGGAATCATGAAGAATGGGCGGACGCGGTGCGTGGCCTGGAGAACGAGCCGGAGCGCGGTGCCCGTTGCCTGCGCTGCTTTTCCCTGCGTCTGCGCCATTCGGCGGAATATGCATCCGCGCACGGGTTTAAGGTGCTGACTACGACTCTTGCCTCCAGCCGCTGGAAGAGGCAGGAGCAGACCGATGAGGCCGGGCGGCTTGCCTGTGAGGCTGTGAGTCGGGAGCATCCGGATGCTCCCGTGCTATGGTGGGACCAGAACTGGCGCAAGGGTGGCCTGCAGGAACGCCGGGGCGAGATTATCCGGGAGATGGATTTCTACAACCAGCTGTATTGCGGCTGCGAGTACTCTATGAGGGTATAAAAAAGAAAACAACGGCTGCATGAACAACCGTTGTTTTTCGTGCGGTAGGTGAGAGTCGAACTCACACAGGCTAAACGCCCACTACCCCCTCAAAGTAGCGTGTCTACCATTTCACCACTACCGCTTCAGATATGTTGGTTTTAAAAACACCCATTCCTTGCGAATGGGATTGCAAAGTTACTCATTGTTTGGGAAAATACAAGCGCTATCTGAGAAAAAATGTAATTTTTGCCGAGGGTTCCTCATATTTTAAATACGGTTCTAAAAAATTTTAAAAATAGAGAAATGGGACTTATCTTTGTAGACGGGGCGTCAATCGCCGCCTACAAGTCAGTTAGTAGTGTTTTTTTAAAATCGTTCTTATGAAAACAGCGTGGAGAAACTTCAAAGGAAACGCCTGGAAGACAGAGGTGGATCTGAGGGATTTTATCCAAAGCAATTACACAGGATATGACGGAGACGAGTCGTTCCTTGCAGATCCTACCGAGAATACGGACAAACTTTGGGGAATGCTCCAGGAGTTGCAGAAAGAGGAGAGGGCTAAAGGCGGTGTCCTCGACATGGAGACAGAAGTTGTCTCCTCTCTGACCTCTTATGCCCCGGGATATATCGGTGACGGCACCAAGGATATTGAGAAAGTCGTCGGTCTGCAGACCGACAAGCCTCTCAAGAGAGCGTTCATGCCCTATGGCGGTATCAAGATGGCGGAGCAGGCATGCACGACTTACGGATACCAGCCTTCTGAGAAACTCCACGACATATTCACGCACTATGTAAAGACACACAATGACGGAGTGTTCGATGCCTATACGGCAGAGATGAAGAAAGTCCGTCACAATCATATTCTTACAGGTCTGCCCGATACATACGGCCGTGGCCGTATCGTCGGTGACTACCGCAGGGTCGCGCTCTATGGTGTGGATTTCCTGATTGCGCAGAAGCAGCATGACCTCGATGTTATGGGCGATCGTGACATGGTGGATGATGTCATTCGTCTCCGCGAGGAGGTCTCCATGCAGATCAAGGCTCTCAAGGGCCTCAAGGAAATGGCTGCAAGTTATGGCTTCGACATTTCCAATCCCGCATCCAATGCCCGCGAGGCTGTCCAGTGGCTGTACTTCGGCTACCTCGGAGCGGTCAAGACACAGAACGGTGCCGCCATGTCCGTGGGTCGTATCTCCACATTCCTCGACATCTATTTTGAGCGTGATATACAGGAAGGCACTCTGACAGAGGCGGATGCGCAGGAACTTATCGATCACCTTGTCATGAAGTTCCGTATGGTCAAGTTTGCCCGTATCCCTTCGTATAACCAACTGTTCTCCGGAGACCCCGTATGGGCTACTCTCGAGGTAGGCGGCATGGGGCAGGACGGCCGCTCCATGGTCACCAAGACGGACTTCCGTTTCCTCCACACTCTCGAGAACATGGGGCCTTCACCGGAACCGAACCTCACCGTGCTGTACAGCAGCCGTCTCCAGGATACATTCAAGCACTATGCTGCCAAGATCTCGGTCACTACCAGCAGCATTCAGTATGAGAATGACGATGTCATGCGTCCCGTATGGGGTGATGACTACAGCATCTGCTGCTGCGTCAGCGCGACACAGACCGGTAAGGAAATGCAGTTCTTCGGAGCCCGTGCCAACCTCGCCAAGTGCCTTACCTATGCTATCAGCGGCGGTGTGGATGCCAAGACCCGTGAGCAGTGCGGCCCTGCATACAAGGGCATTGAGGGTGATGTGCTGACCTATGAGGAGTTCATGCCCAAGTTTGACGCCATGCTCGAGTGGCTCGCGGGCGTCTATGTCAAGACATTGAACCTCATCCACTACATGCACGACAAGTATTTCTACGAGGCGGCTGAAATGGCTCTCATAGATACGGATGTGCGCAGGACATTTGCAACGGGTATCGCCGGATTCAGCCATGTGGTTGATTCGATTTCGGCTATCAAATACTGCAAAAAGATTACTATCGAGCGTGACGAGACCGGCTTCCCCGTGGATTATCACAGGGAGGGAGATTTCCCCCGTTATGGCAATGACGATGAGCGTGCTGACGAGATAGCGGTATGGCTGCTCAAGACCTTTATGGAGAAGATCCGCAAATACCATACATACCGTGACTCCGAGCCTACGACCAGTATTCTGACCATCACTTCCAATGTAGTGTACGGAAAATATACTGCCAATATGCCTGACGGACGCCGTGCCGGCGCTCCTCTCGCCCCGGGAGCCAATCCTTGCTATGGTGCGGAGAAGAACGGACTGCTCGCATCGCTCAATTCGGTTGCGAAACTGCCTTATGAGTATGCTCTTGACGGTATTTCCAATACGCAGACCATCAGCCCGGGAGCACTTGGCCACAACGATGAGGAGCGTGCCGCCACTCTCGTCAAGGTGATGGACGGCTACTTCAGCCAGGGAGCACACCATCTCAATGTCAATGTGTTCGGTGTGGATAAACTCCACGATGCGATGGAGCATCCCGAGAAGCCGGAGTACCAGAACTTTACTATCCGTGTGAGCGGATATGCTGTCAAGTTTATCGACCTCACCCGCGAGCAGCAGCTCGATGTCATTGCGCGTCAGGCGCATGAGTCGCTCTGATGACCGGCAGAGTACATTCTATAGAGAGCTTCGGGTCCGTTGACGGGCCCGGAGTTCGTTTTATTATATTCATGCAGGGCTGCCCCATGAGGTGCCGTTTCTGCCATAATCCAGATACATGGGCGGTAGGCGAGGGGACGGAAATGAGCGTAGAGGAATTGCTTGGCAAGGCGGAGAGATACAGATCCTATTGGGGCAATGACGGTGGCATTACAGTGAGCGGCGGCGAGCCGCTGCTCCAAATGGATTTCCTCATAGAACTGTTCCGCGAGGCGCATTATCGCGGCATCAACACCTGCATAGATACATCCGCGCAGCCGTTCCGCCAGGAAGGCCCCGCGTATGACAAGTTCCGGGAACTGATGTCATATACGGACACGGTATTGCTGGACATCAAGCAGATACGCGATGATAGGCACAGGGAATTGACCGGGCATGGCAATGCCGATGTGCTTGCATGCGCCAGATACCTCTCCGAAATCGGCAAGCCTGTCTGGATCAGGCATGTGCTGGTGCCTGGTCTGACCGATGATGACGAATGCCTGCGGGAGTTGAAGGCGTTTATCGACACTCTGGGGAATGTGGAGCGCGTAGATGTGCTCCCATACCACACTCTCGGTACATTCAAATACGAAAAACTGGGTATCGGGTATCCCCTTGCCGGAGTTGCACCGCCTTCTGCGGAGCGTATAGATAATGCCAGGAGGATATTGTCGGGGGCTGAATGACCTTTTACAGGTCGAGGATGCCTTTCGGAATGTCCATGACGATGACCTTTCGGTCCCGGTCCATTTCCTTTATGAGATCTTCATGCAGGGGGATGAGGACGGGACCGTTGTCCGTAGATACCTCTATGCATGGGTTTGCCGGGATTTCAATGACTTCTGTAATCCTGCCGACGCCGGCGACAGCCCAGCCCTCCAGGAAAGAGAGGTCCTCCATGCTGTCGTCATCGTCTTCGAGATAATCGACGAATATGTCTCTGCCGGTCAGCTCTTCCGCGTCGGCGAGACTTTCGATGTCGTTTAGGTGGGCGATGGCTTTGCCACTACCCTTGGTGTGTATGTCAGTAAAAAAGAAAGGAACCGGCAGTCCATCAAAATAGATGTACACCGGTTCCTCTGTGCTGATGTCCTCAAGACTTGCGTTGCGGAATCCTATCAGGATACCGCCGTCAGTCCCGTTGGACTTCATAATCCGAGCGATACGGATCAATGCTAAGCCTCCGCTGCGGGGGTCTCCTCTGCAGGAGCAGCTTCTGCCTGTGCTTCCTCTGCTGTCTGTGCGGCAGCGAGTTCTGCGGCTTTCTTGGCAATAGCCTCAGCCCTGGCGGCGTTGACCTTTGCCTCTGCCTCCTTGGCGCTCTTAGCCTTGGCTATGGCGTCGTTGGTGAGACCGGATTTCTTTGCGGCAATCTTGGCATCGTGCTGTGCCTTCCACTCGTTCCACTTCTGGTCGGCGGCCTCCTGGGTGAGTGCGCCTTTGGCGACACCGCCTTCGAGGTGCTTGCGGAGAAGAACGCCCTCATAGGAGAGGATGCGGCGGCACACGAGCGAGGGCTCTGCGCCGACATTGAGCCATGCGAGAGCACGCTCAAAGTTGAGGGAGATGCTCGCAGGGTTGGTGTTGGGGTTGTACGAGCCGATCTGCTCGATGTAACGACCGTCGCGAGGTGAGCGACTGTCAGCCACTACAATGTGGAAGAATGCGAAATTCTTCTTGCCGTGGCGCTGAAGACGAATTTTAACAGCCATTGTGAATCTGTTTAAAAATAATGAATTACCAAATTGTGTCCTGCTCGAGGGCACAGACCGCAAAGATAAGATTTTTATCTCATAAAACAATTACTTGGACTGTCGGAAAAAGTTCGTAACTTTACCCAAATTTTCGCTTTTATGGATAATATGGTCTTAGGGTTGCAGCTCATGCTCATCGGCATGGTGACGGTCTTCTGCATTTTGCTCATCGTCATTTACGGCAGCGAACTGCTTATAAAACTCATCAACAAAATCGCACCTGCAGCACAGACGCCTACAAAGAAAACCTCCTCTGAGGGTAATGACACCATTGTCCCGGTCCTTGAAGCTGCTGTTGCGGCGCTGACCGGCGGCAAGGGCCACATTACAAAGATAACAAAAATCAATTAACAAGATATGGGAAGACAAGTCAAATTGAGCCTGGTATTCAGGGATATGTGGCAGAGTGCCGGCAAATATCAGCCGCGGGTGGACCAACTCGTGAAGATTGCGCCGGTCATTGTTAAAATGGGGTGTTTTGACAGGGTCGAGACCAATGGCGGTGCTTTTGAACAGGTCAATCTGATGTACGGCGAAAACCCCAATACGGCCGTCAGGGAGTGGACCAGGCCGTTCCATGAGGCAGGCATCCAGACACACATGCTGGACAGGGCACTCAACGGATTGAGGATGAGCCCTTGCTCCAAGGACCTCCGCCAGCTTTTCTACAAGGTCAAGAAAGCGCAGGGCACAGACATTACCCGTATATTCTGCGGTCTCAACGACCCTCGCAATGTCATCCCTTCTATCGGATATGCCCATGATGCAGGCATGATAGCGCAGGCCTCTCTCTGCATCACCAATTCTCCCGTCCATACAGTAGAATATTATATAGGTCTCGCCAAGCAGTTTATCGATGCGGGCGCGGATGAAATCTGCCTCAAGGATATGGCAGGTATCGGACGCCCTGTGTTCCTCGGCCAGATTGTCGCAGGTATCAAGGCGTACAAGGCGGACATTCCCGTGCAGTATCATTCGCACGCCGGTCCAGGATTCTGCATGGCATCCATTCTGGAGGTCTGCAAGGCCGGTTGCGACTATGTGGATGTAGGTATGTCCCCTCTCTCATGGGGTACCGGACATGCGGATGTGATTGCCGTGCAGGAGATGCTCAAGGATGCCGGCTTCGATGTCAAGGACATCAACATGGAGGCTTATATGGAAGCCCGTACCCAGATACAGGCTATGCTGGATGACTTCCTCGGCTATTGGTGCCCCGACCTCAACAGGGTCAACAACTCGCTCCTCATCAAGCCCGGGCTGCCCGGAGGTATGATGGGATCTCTGATGACAGACCTGGAGGGCAACCTCAAGGACCTCAACAAGTGGAAAGAGAAGCACGGCGAGCCGCTCATGACGACAGACCAGCTGCTGATCAAACTCTTCGACGAGGTCGCCTATGTATGGCCCAAGGTCGGATATCCGCCATTGGTGACGCCATTCTCGCAGTATGTCAAGAACCTCGCTCTGATCAACATCCTGTGGATGGAGAAAGGCAAGCAGAGGTGGTCGCTCATCGGCAACAATATCTGGGATATGCTGCTCGGCAAGGCAGGAGCGTTGCCTGCTCCCGTGGATGAGGAGATTGTCGCACTGGCAAAGGACCAGGGCAGGGAGTTCCAGACCACCGATCCTCAGCTCAACTACCCCGACTGCCTCGATGAGTATCGTGCCAAGATGAAGGCAAACGGCTGGGAGACAGGACAGGATGATGAGGAATTGTTTGAGTATGCCATGCATCCGGAGCAGTATGAGGCATACAAGAGCGGCAAGGCAAAGGCTGATTTTGAGAAAGACCTTGCCGAGCGCAGGGCCAAGAAGAATGCTCCTGCTGCAGACGCTCAGATGCCTTCTGTCATCACTGTCAATGTCAGCGGACAGAATTACAGGCTCGATGTGGCATACGGAGATGCTGTCCCTGCGGCATCCGTATCCGCTGCTGCGGCCCCTGTCGCTGCAGGCGAGGGTGAAGATGTCCCGGCACCTCTGTCCGGCAAATTCTACCTTACAAAAGATACCAACGAGCAGCCCCGCAAGGTCGGTGATGTCGTCAAGCGCGGTGACTGTCTCGGATATATTGAGGCCATGAAGACATACAACGCCATCGGAGCTGACTTCGACGGTGTCGTGACTGCCATCATTCCTGCAAACGGTGCGACGGTCGAGGAGGATGATGTCATATTCAAGATGGCGAGAAACAAGTAGGCGGCCATGAACGGATTTTCTGATATACTCGGGCGTCTCTACGACATGACTGCGTTCAGCAATATTGCCGCAGACCCCTCATTCATATTGATGTATCTGATAGCGTTCGGCCTGCTGTACCTCGGTATCGCCAAACACTATGAGCCTCTGCTGCTGGTGCCTATCGCATTCGGTGTGCTTATCGCCAATTTCCCCGGAGGCGAAATGGGAGTTGTCCAGGCGGACAGCAACGGCCTCGTGACTCTGGCGGACGGCTCGCAGGCGGATATCTGGAAAATGCCTCTGCACGAGATTGCGCATGAGTTCGGTATCATGAACTACCTGTATTATGCGCTGATCAAGTCCGGGCTTCTCCCTCCTATTATATTTATGGGTGTGGGTGCGCTTACAGATTTCGGGCCGATGCTCCGCAACCTCAAGCTCGCGATATTCGGAGCGGCAGCGCAGTGCGGTATCTTTCTCGTGCTGCTGGTGAGCCTTGCCTTGGGATTCACTCCCCAGGAGGCCGCTTCTCTGGGTATTATCGGTGGTGCTGACGGTCCTACCGCCATATTCACGACCATCAAACTGGCGCCTCACATGCTGGGGCCTATCGCTATCGCGGCATACAGCTACATGGCTCTCGTGCCTGTGATTATCCCTCTGGTTGTCAAATGCACATGCTCCAAGAAGGAACTGATGATCAATATGAAGGAGCAGGACAAGTTGTACCCAGTCAAAGGTGAGATCAAGAACATGCGCGTCGTCAAGATCGTTTTCCCGATTGCGGTCACGACTATCGTGGCTCTGTTTGTGCCTACAGCTGTGCCCCTCGTCGGTATGCTCATGTTCGGTAACCTCATCAAGGAAATCGGCTCGGACACCTCCAGGATATTCCAGACAGCCAGCAACGGTCTGATGAATGCGGCGACAATATTCCTCGGACTCTCTGTTGGTGCTACCATGACAGCGGACGCGTTCCTCAATTTCAAGACTCTTGGTATCGTCGCCGGCGGATTCTGCGCATTCGCATTGAGTATCGCCAGCGGTATCGGAATGGTCAAGATCTGGAACCTGTTTGCCAAGAAGAAGATCAATCCGCTCGTCGGAGCGACCGGACTCTCTGCAGTGCCTATGGCGAGCCGTGTCTGTAACGGCATTTCCACCAAGTACGATCCCAAAAACCATGTGCTCAACTATTGCATGGCTTCCAACATCTCCGGTGTTATCGGTTCGGCAGTCGCTGCCGGTGTGCTGATTTCGTTCCTCGGATAAGAGTTGGCTCGGAACTATATTTAAAGGCGTCCGCTTCAGCGGGCGTCTTTTTGTAGCCTGACGGGCGTCTTCGGACATGCGGTATAATTACCCGTTTATGGGTTAATATTAAACTTTGCTCGGTGTGCTTCCTGATTCCCGGTGAGGCTGCCGAACTCCCTGCCGGTACGCAGGTCAATGCCGTGATCATGACAAATGTTGATGTGACAGCACCGTCGAAGTAGTCCTGTATTAATACGCGGATGCGGTGGAGAGTCTATGCTCTCTGCCGCATCTGTCGTTTTCGAAACAAGTGGTGCACCGGCAGTTAGATTTTACGGAGATATTCTGTAAATTTGTCTTTTACGCCTAATTGGCGGCGGCATGCGAATTGTGCGCAATGTCATTGCCGGTATGGCAGAAAAATGATTAGAGTATGGGTATCTTTAATTTTTTCGGGGAACAGGATCACAATGTCTTTGACTACAAGCCGATGTATTTTGACAAAGACAAGGAGGAACGCCGCCGTAAATTCGGAACGGTAGACAAACATATAGACGAGGATAAGACCAAGGAGACTTATGTGCCCGGCTCGTATATCAAAGGATCCATGCGTGACGGCAACTATCAGCGTACGCGTTCGGACTCCAACAGGGCGCAGAATATAATCGGTCTTATCGGACTTCTGCTCGTGGCTGTGGTGCTGTTATATATAGCCAAATTCTATATGCTGCTGTAGACGATGTCCGATCTCAAGATACTTCCCGGCAATATTGCCAATATGATAGCCGCAGGTGAGGTCGTGCAGAGACCTGCATCTGTGGTCAAGGAACTCGTGGAAAATGCCGTGGACGCCGGTGCGACATCCGTTAATGTGATAGTGACGGACTCGGGACGCACGCTCATCCAGGTCATTGACAATGGCTGCGGCATGTCCTCGGACGACGCGCTGCTGTGCTTTGAGAGGCACGCAACCTCCAAGATAGCCACTGCAGAGGATCTGGAGGCCATACGGACATACGGTTTCCGTGGTGAGGCGCTCGCGTCCATTGCAGCCGTGGCGGAGGTCACTCTCAAGACGCGCCGTGCCTGTGACGAAATGGCGACGCAGGTGCATATCGCGGAGTACAACAAGGTGACAACCTCCAAGACTGCCGCTCCGGTCGGGTCCAATTTCATGATACGCAATCTCTTCTATAACACTCCGGCGAGGCGCAAGTTCCTCAAGTCCGATACGGTGGAACTCAAGCATATCGTAGAGGAGTTTACGCGTGTCGCGCTGACCCGCCCCGACATAGGCTTTACGCTCGCCAACAACGGGCATGACATATATGTGCTCCGGCCTGCCAAATCGCTCAAATTCCGGGTGCTGGATCTCATGGGTTCCAATGTGGTAGGGGATATAGTAGATGTGGCGGCGGAGACTTCGCTGCTCAACCTGCACGGCTTTATCGGCCGCCCGGATTCAGCCAAAAAGACCATGGGCAACCAGTTTCTGTTTGTCAATGACAGGTATTTCCGCAGTGCCTACCTGCACAAGGCGGTGATGAAGGCGTACGAGGACTTCATCCCGGCTGGGGTGACGCCTGCTTATTTCCTCTATATGGAAGTAGATCCCCATGTCATGGATGTCAATATCCATCCGACCAAGACCGAAATCAAGTTTGAGGACGAATCGGTGATGTTCCAGATATTATATGCCTGCATCAGGGAGGCTCTCGGCAAGAACTCGTTCGGGACATCGATAGATTTCGATGCCGCCGGGGCTGTGGATATGCCGACATTCGGGAAATCGTTTGACGCTTATCATCCCATTACCACTCCGGCTGCGGACTTTGATCCGGCATTCAACCCTTTTGACGAGCAGGGGCCTGCCGGCACATCTGCGCCGCAAATGCCGTCCGGTGCGGCTGCGGTCGGTATGCCCTCCATGCCTGACATCCCGTCAGCACATGAATATGCCGGCGGTATCGTGCGCAGAGACCAGGATTACGGCAAACTCTTTGACGCTCCCGGTGTGCAGCATTCCAAGTTGATGGTGTTGCAGGGCAAATACATATTGTCCGAAGTCCCGTCGGGTGTGATGGTGGTCAGCGCGAGGAGAGCGCTTGAACGCATTTTGTATGAGGGATTTATAGAGGCTATATCCCATGATGCTCCGGTGTCGCAGCAGACCCTGTTCCCGGTGCAGGTGCAGGTCGGAGCGGCAAACCGTCTGCTCTTTGACAAAGAGGCGGAAGAGCTGCATAGGCTTGGGTTCGACATTACCCCGTTCGGTACGGACACGGTAGTCGTAAACGGTGTGCCCGAGGGGTATGGATGCGATGCAGGCAGGGTGGAGGCTATGGTCTACGACCTTCTGCTCGTGATTTCGGACGGTACTGTGTCGGTCAGGGAAACGATGTTGCAGACCCGTGCGCAGCGGCTTGCCATTCTCGGGGCGTCCACATCTTCGGGAGTGTCTTCTCCAGCCGAGGCACAGAGCTTGCTTGACAGGCTCCTGGCTTGCGAGACGCCAGAGTTTACCCCCGGCGGCCACCGCATCATCACTGTCCTCAGCATGGACGATATAGACAAAAGACTACAATAAACAAAGACGAATGGCTCTTTTTGACAATGTCCCGCAGGTGACCAAGAACCTGCTCATAATAAACCTCATCGTATTTGCGGCGACTCTGATCAACAGAGAGGCGATGATAATGAATTTCGCCCTGTTCTATCCCTCGTCCCAGTATTTCCACTGGTGGCAGGTGATTACGCACATGTTTATGCATGGAGGTTTCTGGCATATATTCTTTAATATGTACACCCTCTTCATATTCGGTTCGGTGATAGAGAGGGTGATAGGCTCGCGCAAATTCCTCATTCTGTATTTTGTCTGCGGTCTGGGTGCGGTAGCGCTGCACCTCGGTGTGGAGGCGATACAGGCACATTCCTATATGGCGGCGATTGCCGATGGCTCGTCCCGGGCGATACAGCAGTATCAGGCTCTGAAGTTTACTCCCACGCTCGGTGCTTCCGGTGCCATCTATGGTCTGCTCATAGCGTATGCGATGCTCTTCCCGGCCGCGAGACTGACATTGATATTCCCTCCGGTGTCCTTGAGCGCAAAGACATGGGTCATAATATTTGTGTTGATCGAAATGGTTACGGGCGTGAGCGGATTTGCTGACGGAGTGGCGCATTTCGCCCATCTTGGCGGCATGCTGTTTGGCTTCCTGCTGATAAGGCGGTGGAGAGACAACGGAGACCTGTTCCAGAGATATTGATATTTATATGAATACTGCAGATTCTATTAAAGAGGCGGTGCGCGTCATGCGCGAGGGCGGAGTGATACTCTACCCGACGGACACGATATGGGGTATCGGCTGCGATGCCACCAATCCCCAGGCTGTCGCCAGAATATATGACATCAAACGGCGTCCGGACAGCAAGTCGCTTGTCCTGTTGGCTGCCGATATGGATATGGTTGCGCGATATGTCAGGCACATTCCGGATATTGCCATAGACCTCGTGGAGGTGAATGACCGTCCTATGACTATAATATACCCGGAAGCGATTGCGACGGAAGCCCCCGGGGAGGGGCAGGAACCTGTCGCTGATCATCGCTGCATAGCGTACAATGCTGTCGCAGAGGACGGCAGCGTGGGGATCAGAGTGCCGATGGCCGATTTCTGCAAGGAACTTGCGTCCCGCTTGGGCAGACCTCTGGTATCAACCTCCGCGAATGTCTCCGGAGAGCCTTCTCCCATGAAATTCAAGGACATTCCGCAGGAGATAAAGGATGCGGTGGACTATGTCCTGTCGCCCTCACTCGAGAGAGAGTCCACGGGACTGGCCTCGCAGATTATCAAGGTGGGGATGGACTCCTCGGTGGAGATTATCAGACCGTAGCGCGAGTATCGCAGGACAGAGTATCATGGAAGTATTCTATTCCAGGCAGATAAGGGACGGATATTGTCGTCTGGACCGCGAAGAATCCACCCATTGCGTGCGTGTCATGCGCCATCGGGTGGGAGATGAGATATATGTCATAGACGGGGAGGGGACATTGTACACCTGTACGCTGGTCGTAGCGGACTCCGAGATGTCAGAGGCAAGAGTGGAGAGAGTTGAGCCCGACTGGGGTGCTCATCCCTATCATCTGACTATGGCGGTTTGCCCTACCAAGAGTCTCGACCGTTATGAGTGGTTTGCGGAGAAAGCGACCGAATGCGGCATTGATGTCATAGTGCCTGTCATCGGTGAACGCTCCGAGCGCAGAGTGTTCAAGACAGAGCGTCTCCGCCGCATATTGCTCAGCGCGAGCAAACAGTCGCTCAAAGGGGCTGTCCCCGAAGTGGAAGAACCGGTCGGAGTGCGTGAGTTCATATCTTCGACAGCTGACCGGAGTGATGCGCTGAAACTCATCTGCTGCTGTTTTGAGGGGGAGTCCCCTCGTATATCTGTAAATCAGGCGATTGACGGCTTTGACGGCAGGGATATTATCGTGTTGATAGGTCCGGAGGGGGACTTTTCGCGTGAGGAGGCGGCATTTGCGATAGAAAGCGGCTACCAGCCTGTGCATCTCGGACCTTCGCGTCTCCGTACAGAGACTGCCGCGCTGACGGCTGTCGAGGCTGTATATCTCAGAAAGGCATGCGTATAGGTCTGGTATCTGACAGTCATGGTGTGTTTTCGCCGGAATTCAAGGAGTTCCTGGCGCCGGTAGACCAGTTGTGGCATGCAGGCGATTTCGGCGGAGGGCTGGATACGGCTGCGGAGTTTGCCGCATTCAAGCCGCTTGTCGGTGTCGTTGGCAATTGTGACAGCCGGGATTTGCTGCCTGATTATCCGCTGCACCGTTTCTTTGAGGTCGAGGGAATGAGTGTGCTGATGACACACATAGGCGGTTGGCCGGACCATTACGACATCAAGGCGCTGGCATTGATAGAGAGTTACAGGCCTAAAATATTTGTATGCGGACATTCTCATATATTGCGTGTCATGTACGACAGCCGTCATGACATGCTCACACTCAACCCAGGCGCATG
This sequence comes from uncultured Muribaculaceae bacterium, assembly GCA_964616865.1. Classification (GTDB taxonomy): domain Bacteria; phylum Bacteroidota; class Bacteroidia; order Bacteroidales; family UBA932; genus Cryptobacteroides. The sequence continues at coordinate 25,286 of CAZTUQ010000016.1, read as the reverse complement.
CGGACTGCAGGGCTGGCATCAGTTGAGGACGGCGTTGAGGTTCAGGATAGAGAATGGTGAAATCAGCGACATGGAAGTCTTCAAACTTCCGCGTTAGCACAATACATCAATAGAGCAATGGCATTGGGATCCAAGACAAAATCAGTATGGTACTGCACTTCGTGCGGTAACGAGAGCTCCAAATGGATGGGACGCTGTCCTGCCTGCAACGAGTGGAATACCATGGTAGAGAAGACTTTGGATACAGGAGTCAGGCGTGCCGCCTCTACCCGTGTGGGCTCATCGCATAAGCCCGTGCATCTCAAGGAGATATCAAGTCTGCGTGAGAGCCGCATCTCGTTGGGCAATACGGAAGTGGACCGTATTCTCGGCGGAGGCATTGTGCCAGGGTCGCTCGTGCTTATAGGCGGAGAGCCTGGCATAGGCAAGTCCACACTCTCCCTGCAGATACCTCTCTCCTGTGCGGACCTCAAGACATTCTATGTGACGGGCGAGGAGAGCGTCAATCAGGTCAAGATGCGTGCGGACAGGCTTGGCGGTGACGGCTCGGAGTGCTACATATACAGCGAGACCCTCATAGAGAATGTCATAGAGGAAGCGGAGAGTCTCAAGCCCGGTCTGATGATTGTGGATTCTGTGCAGACTATGTATACGGAGGCTGTGGAGTCTACTCCGGGCTCTGTCTCGCAGATCAAGGAAGTCGCCGCATCACTGCTGCGCTTTGCCAAGGAGAGCGGCATCCCCGTGATACTCATCGGCCATATTACAAAGGAGGGCTCTATCGCAGGCCCCAAGATATTGGAACACATCGTGGATGTGGTATTGCAGTTTGAGGGGGAGAACAGGGGCTCGTACAGGATATTGCGCAGCATCAAAAACCGTTTCGGCTCTACTGACGAACTTGCCGTCTTTGAGATGACCGGCAAGGGATTGCGTGCGGTGCTCAATCCGTCCGAACTGCTCATCCCGATGCACGAGCAGGGGCTCAGCGGTACAGCGATATGCGCCATGCTTGACGGGACACGCTCGTTCCTCTTCGAGGTGCAGGCGTTGGTGAGTTCCGCCGTTTACGGCACTGCCCAGCGTTCTGCTACCGGATTTGATGTCAGGCGTCTGAATATGCTCCTGGCCGTGCTCGAAAAGAGGGCCGGTTTCCGTCTAAGTGCCAAGGATGTATTCCTCAATATGGCAGGTGGTATCCGTGTCAGCGACCCTGCGTGCGATATGGCTGTGGTATGCGCGGTGTTGTCTTCCAATTTCGATTTCGCCATTCCCGCTGATGTGTGTTTTGCCGGGGAGGTCGGTCTCAGCGGAGAGATACGCCCCGTCGCCCAGACAGACCGTCGTATCAGTGAAGCCGGGCGCCTCGGTTTCCACAAAATATTCGTTTCGTCGTTTTCGTCCATAGAGCAGAGACACGATGATATACAGGTCATAAAAGTGGCAGATGTCCCGGCTCTTGTCAAGGCATTATTCAAATAAAACGCTATCTTTGTGCAAAATTGCGCAAAAATGACGTTTGGAACACTGTCTGTCGGGCTTTCATTATTTTTTGGACTTTTCTGCACAGGAGCATCTCTCAGTGCCCAGGAGTATGATCCGAACAATTACGAGTATGTCTACAATCCCTGCATCGACATTTCTACAGTGCCGGTAGACAAGGACGGCTATCATGTCATTTTCGATGGAGAGTCGCTGATGGGCTGGCGTGGTTTCGGCAAAGACTATGTCCCCGACAAGTGGTTTGTCCGTGACGGCATGCTCTGCTTCTATCCATCGAATGGCGAGGGCGGAGACTTGATATATTCGTACCGTTTTCACAATTTCATCCTCGAACTCGACTGGAATATCGGCGAGGGCGGCAACAGCGGTATATTCGTGTATGCCAATGAAGTGCGCACCTACACCAAGCGTGGACGCGCTTACTGGCAGGATATCTACATCACGAGCCCGGAGTACCAGCTGCTCGATGACGAGAATCATCCCGACGCCCTCAAGGGCTCGACAGGTACTCATCGCTCCGGTGCTCTATATGACATGATACCTCCCAAGAAGTTCAATGCCCGTCCTCACGGGCAGTGGAACCATACCCGTATCGTCTGCAATAATGGCAAGGTGGAGTATTGGCAGAATGGCGTCAAGGCCGTAGAATACCGTCTCTGGTGTCCGGAGTGGGACGCAATGGTAGACGCGAGTAAGTTCTCTGTCACCAACTGGCCTCTCGCAAATACCTTGATGAAACAGATAGGCGGCGCTGACAGGCGCGGATACATCGGTTTCCAGGACCATGGCACGGATACCATGGTGTTCTTCAAGAATATCCGCGTCCGCGTTCTGCCCGATTGATCCGCTATCGGATTACTTTTGATTGTCGGTGGCTCTGATCTCGCGCATGTTGCGCTTGGCTTTGCCGGAGAAGTCGCCGAAGTTCCAGATAACACCTGCCCTTATGCGTACGACAGGCTGTCTGGAGGAGTTCAAGATATTGTATCCGGAGGCTTCCATTTCCCTCACGGCTGTCTCGTACGGCTGCCAAGGCCTGTCCATGCGGATGTATGCGCGGCACTTTTTCAATTGCTTGGACAATCCGATGTCCATGTTGAACAGATTGTGCAATTTGACAGCCTGTGCGTTTGGCATCATTCCATAGTCGGGATTCTCGTATGAACCGTTGGTGTAGATTTCCAGGTCGTGTGGGAGTTTTGCGGACAGTCTGAAACTGACGCCGTATTCAAAGTTGTGTATATCTTCTTCGCCCCACGAGTATAGGTTCCAGGCACACCTGGGACTCAGTGACACTCTTATTGCATCGGTAGGATTCCATACCAGGTTGCCGGACAGCCGCTTGGAGCGTTGCCCGTCTGTATTGACATAAGTAGATGTTAGTCTTCCATCATCGGATACAGTCGTTTCCCCGAATGCTCCGCGGTCACTCCAGTTGTATGTTGCCGAGGCGGAAATCTGTAACTTCCGTCCCAGCATATATGAATATACTGCCGTTATCCCATTTCTGGTCTCAGGTCTGACGGAACTGTTGCCGGTGAGAGTGGTTCCGGCAGTGCTGTTGTCTTCGTATGTGTTGAGCCATTTGATGTCCGGCCTGAAAATTGTCTGGCTTGTAGCGATTCTGAGACTCTGCCCCGGATGCGGGTAGTAGATGGCTATAATATTGTAACTTAGGTTGTTGTATGTCGTAAGGTCTTTCGTCCTGTCGTATGAGCCAAGTGCCTGCAGGCTGAACTTTCCGAACCTGTAGGCGATGTTTCCGTTGCAGAATACAGTCCTTTGCGGATAGTTCAGCAAGACAGTACCTTCCGACTCGCTACTGTATTGCCGTTGCCGGTATCCGGTGGTGATATAGTAACCGAAACGGTTTGTCGGTTTGTGAGAAAAATCCACTCCGGTGCTCCATTCGGACGCCTGGGTGTCGTTGTTGCTGTTTATTCCGTTTATGTTTCTGTTGTAAGATGCACGCTTGTCTGTAAATCCTCCCTGGAATGTCAGCAGTTTTTCGCTACCGGATTTGAAATCATGCTGCCAAGACAGGGTTGCGCCGATGTCGGTGGCATCGTTGTCCGAGTCGGTGGAGGTGAATGTGTCTGAGAATGACGATGTTTTCAGACCATTGGCGTCATTTCGTTTAAAGTTGGCATTGAGGAATACCACATCCTTGACCCCGATGTTGTAACTGGAATTCAGGGACAGTCTGTGCTCTCTATCTACAGCGGTTTTGACCGTGTCGTATGCCGCAAATGTCTTGTCGGGATTGTCTATGGATGTCCTTATAGAGGAGTTTTGAGTCTGTCGGGCATCGGTGTAGGCGGGTTTGTAAGATAGTTCCGTCACCGCTTTTCCCGTCTTTACAGTCAGTCCCAATTCGCCGTTTATGTTGTAGGCGTCAGAGATATGTATGCCCGCCAAGCCTGCAATGAAGTCAGTGAGTTCTTCCTTGATACGGATGTCAATAACTGCTGTATACATGCTGTAACGCCCGGTCGGAGAAGTGTCGAGATTGACGGATAGGACATTTTCTCCTTTGAGCAGTTCCGTGATATAATCTATGTTTGTACTGTTGAGGGCGAGATTCTTGCGGCCGTTTATAGTCACGGCGAATCTTCCGGTGCTTACATTGATGGTTCTCGTCTCAGGTGATACCGAGACCAGAGGAAGACGGGACAGAACATCTTTCAGATTCATGCATCGCAACAATGAATCGCCGGCGACATCGAGCGAGACACTGCCCATGTCGAATTTGAGCCGAGTGCTTTCTGCACTCACGATAGCCGCGTCGAGGAGTTTGTCGTCCGGAGTCATGGTTATTTCTCCGAGATCAATGCTTTCTCTGTCGGCGTTTATCGGAATGCTCTTGTCCTCATATCCGGGTAATACGAACAACAGCGCAGATGCGTCAGGTGAACGCAATTGCCATGAAAAAGGCTCGCTTACGGTGAATTTGTGCTGACTCGGGCGCCCGTTTCCGTATGATACATAGCATACACCCCATTCCTTAGAAGAAGTATCGGGGACTGATACTGTCCCCGATACCTTGGTTGTCTGTGCTGCCA
>CAZTUQ010000016.1:10883-20621 GCA_964616865.1 uncultured Muribaculaceae bacterium | reverse complement strand
GAAGAAGTATCGGGGACTGATACTGTCCCCGATACCTTGGTTGTCTGTGCTGCCAATGCTATGCATGACAGTAGCAAGATACTACTTGTCAAGAACTTCCTTGTCATCATCCATGCTTTTTTCTGCATCATTAAGATGTATATCAAATTCGTCATGATGACCGCAATTATGGCATAGTGCATAGTATCCGCCTCCATCTCTCTCAAAGAGATCATCTGCCAAATAAGGCTCGCAACAAATTGGGCAAACGCTTGGGATTTCATCATATTCCTCAAAGTAGGCGAAAAGGGAACCTCCAATCAGCATACATGCAATAAGAATAAACAATTTTTTCATGTCATTGTCCTTATTAGAGTTTGACTTAAATGTAATCCCGATGCTGGCCAGCTATCAGTTGTTGGGTATAAATATAATCAGAAATCTGAAAAAACCACAACTCTTGTCGGAAATATTGATTATTTTTATACCGGCATTCGGGTGATGGGTTCATCCGATGTCGGTATCCGCTTGCGGCTTGTGCGCTTGCGGGGATAATTGTGTAAAATAATATCAGAACCGATGGATAACGCTAAAATCAGAGACATTGCCGGCAAGTTTGATATACATGGGGAGATTCTCGATGTCAAGCCGCTGGGTCAGGGACTTATCAACGACACGTTCCGCGTCATTACCACCGACGGCAATCCGGACTATGTGCTGCAGAGGATCAATAATTCGATATTCCGCGATGTGGAACTCCTGCAACACAACATAGAGGCCGTGACAGACCATATCCGCGGCAAACTCCGCGCGGCCGGCGAGACGGACATCGAACGCAAGGTCCTGACTCTCGTCCCTGCTAAGGGCACAGACAAGACCTACATCGTTGCGGACGGTCAATACTGGAGAATGACGGTGCTCATAGCCGGTTCTGTAACTAAGAGCGAGGTCACTCCCGAGAGTTCCAACGATACCGGCAGGGCATTCGGAGCATTCGAGGCCATGCTCGCCGACATTCCCGAGACACTCGGCGAGACAATACCGGACTTTCACAATATGGAGTTGCGTTCGCACCAGCTCAAGGAGGCAGTGGCTGCCGATGCCGCCGGGCGTGTTTCTGAGCCTGAAGTCAAGGAGTTTCTGGAGATTATCGCGGCCCATGACGAAGAGATGTGCAAGGCCGAGCGTCTGCACCGGGAGGGTATTCTGCCCAAGAGGATCTGCCATTGCGACGCCAAGGTCAATAACATCCTTTTTGACGGACAGGGCAAGGTGCTGTGTGTCATAGATCTGGATACGGTCATGCCGAGTTATGTATTTTCCGATTTCGGTGATTTTCTGCGCACTGGGGCCAACACCGTGGCGGAGGACGACCCGGATACGGACAAGGTGGCATTCCGTATGGACATATTCGAGGCTTTTGCCGCAGGCTATCTCCAGTCAGCATCCTCTTTCCTCACACCGGTCGAAAAAGAGAATCTGCCGTTTGCCGCACTCCTCTTTCCTTATATGCAGGCGGTGCGCTTCCTGACAGACTACATCAACGGAGACACTTATTATAAAATATCCTACCCCGAACACAACCTTGTGCGTACCCGCAACCAGATAGCCCTCTTCCGCAGCGCCCTGTCGCATCTGGACGAGATGAAGGCATTTGTAGCATCGCATTAGGCTGATAATATACAACAAAAAAACAGCGAAATGGCAAAAAAGACAGTACTGGTATCCGGAGGCGCCGGGTATATAGGTTCGCATGTGACAGTAGAACTGGTGCAGGCAGGTTTCGATGTGCTCATAGCGGACAATTTTTCCAATTGCGACCGTACCTGCTATGACGGCGTCTGCAAGATAGTGGGCAGGGAACTCCCTCTCATGGAAATGGATTTCTGCGATACGGAGGCGGTGTCCCGCCTATTTGGAGCACACAAAATAGATGCGGTCATACATTTTGCAGCCTACAAGGCGGTGGGGGAGTCTGTCTCCGAGCCGATTAAATACTACAGCAACAATCTGGTCTCATTCCTCAATGTGCTGGAAGCCGCCCGTGCCCAGGGAGACTGCAATGTCCTGTTCAGTTCCTCGGCGACAGTCTATGGAGAGGCGGAAGAACTGCCCGTGACCGAAAAGTCGCCCCGAAAGCCTGCCACATCCCCCTATGGTAACACCAAACAGATGTGCGAGGATTTCCTGCGTGACGCCGTCATTGCATATCCTGGCTTCAAGGGCATAGCCCTGCGTTATTTCAACCCTATCGGAGCGCATCCCTCCGCGCTTATCGGAGAATTGCCACGCGGCGTACCCAACAACCTGGTGCCTTTCATCACCCAGACCGCCATCGGCAAACGCGAATGCCTGTCCATATTCGGAAATGACTATCCGACTCCCGACGGCACATGTCTGCGGGACTATATCGATGTAGTGGATCTCGCCAAGGCCCATGTCGCCGCTGTCTCCAGGATGACAGAGGGCAAGATGAAAGACAATTACGAGATATTCAACATCGGTACCGGCAGACCTGTCTCAGTGCTGGAACTCGTAAATACATTCGAAAGAGTTAACGGACTGAAACTCAATTATAAGTTTGCCCCTCGCCGCGAGGGTGACACGACCGCTATATGGGCTGATCCGACTCTCGCCGGAGAGGAACTCGGATGGCATGCCGGGCGTTCGCTGGATGATACCCTGCGCAGTGCGTGGGCGTGGGAAAAGGCTATTGCGCGAGACGCGCAATAAGTCTGTCGAGGACCCGCTTGACGGATCCCGATTCGCTCTCAAGAGCGTTGTTTGTTATGACGGAGAATACGACAGTGTTCTCCGTTTTTCCGTCTTTGGGGAGTATGTATCCGCAATACGCACGCACACCTCCCATGGAGCCGCTTTTCATGCGTATGCGGCTTTTGAGTTCGTAAGGTGCGGAACTCATGCGGTCATAGAGCGTGCCCTCGCCGGGTATCGGGAAGAGCGTGAGCCATGTCCCATACACTTCTGTCCCGGCCATGGCAGTAAGGAAATCCACAAAGAACTCCGGGGAAATGAAATTCCTGCGTGACAGTCCGCTGCCGTCCTGCAGGCGTACCCTGTCCGCATTTACGCCCATATCTTTCATCAGGCGTCTCTCCGCCACCCGGCACGAGTCATAGCATGCGGAGCCGGTATACTCCAGGCCTATGGTCTTGAGCAGAGTCTCCGCATAGAAATTGTCGCTGCGGTGGAGTACTTCCTTGACAATCTTGTCTATGGTAGGCGAATACGATTCGCCAATGACGGTAATGCTGTCCGTAGCCGCAGCCTTATATGCCCCTTTGGCGTTCAGGTCTGTGCGTATCATCCCGCGCATGTCGATGTCTGCGCATGCTTCAGACGCTATCCCTGCAGACTGCAGGAATTCGCGGAAATGGTGCGCGCAAGTGTATGCTCCGAATCTGTTGGAGCAGCTCTCCGTGCGCGCCGCCCTGTCTATCCCGTAATATCCGCTCATTTCTGCGACAGGTGCCAGTCCGCTGTTATAGTAGTATAGGGCGTCTCCCGTGCCGGCAGGCCCGGTCGTGCCGGAGTTTGTCATGTTGAGCCATGGTGTCCGGGGGAATATCTGGGATATGGTGATGCTGTCTCCGACAGCCGCTCCCGGCGTCACACGATAATCAATGACATTCTCATAAAAATTCAGCCCCTCCGGAATAGCTCCGTAATAGAATCCGAGGTCTTCGGAGTCCCATCCTGGAATCTCGCGGTCCTGCAAAGCCCTGCTGTCGCCGATGACCAGGCCGTCTATCGCAGTGATTCCGGCCTGCGTCAGCATGGATCTCCAGCGTGTGAATGTGGCTTGCAGCAGTATCGCGCTCCTGTCCGGTGAGCCCGTGGTAGGGTCGCATCCTCCTATGATATAAAGGTCTCCCTTGAGCCGTCCGTCCTCCACCGTGCCGCTGTACCCTATTTTGGTGCGGTAACGGTAATCGGCGCCGAGCGCGTTCAGTGCCGTGCCGCAGGTCAACACCTTGGTCGTGGAGGCCGGCACCATATTGATGTCCTCATTGTATTCGGCGATGACATTGCCTCCTATGGTCCGTGCGCAGATGCCCCATACGGCGTCATTGAGAGGCGCGCTCCCTGCAAGTTGCTGTATATAAGCACAAACATCCCCCTGTGCCGATACGCATAGGGGGAGTAAGATGAATATTGCCGACAGTATAGCCGTCCGTTTCATTACGGGCTACTCGGCGGCTCCTGCGGCCTTGACGTGATCCCTCACGACAGCGCTGAGTTTCTCGTACAACGCGTCTGTGCGGGTCAGGACTTCCTGCCTCAGTTTGTTGTAGTATGTCCTCTTGTTGCCCTCGATGTCGCGGGCGTTCACCTTGTCCTTGAGCTCGTTGTAGAGGTCTACAGCCTCATCGAACAGTTTGGACAGTTCCTCTTCGGGAGCGTCAGCATTGAAGTTGGCGAATACGGAGCAGTCGTCGATAAATGCTCCGAGAACATACTCGATGTCTTTTTTGAAAACTCTAAGATTCATTTTGTAATATCATTCAGTTTCGTAGTTCAAATATAACGATATTTACGAAAAAACCTCTAATTTTGTGTTTATATGTCGTCTTCTTCTAAACAAAAGGTCCTATTAATCGGTCTGGGTGGTGTATTTGTCGGCTTTCTGTTGATGATAGTGCTCGGTTCCGTATATGTAAAGAGTTCTACCAACGAGTCTTGCATGTCCTGCCATGTGCACCCTCATGCCGAGGAATCCTGGGTCAGGGGCAATCACTACAACAGCCGTAGCGGTGCAATGACCGACTGTGCGGCGTGTCATCTGCCGCCGGAGGGTACGCCGGAGCATTTCTTTGCCAAGGCAAAGACCGGCATTAAGGACCTGTGGTCTTATCTCTTTAAAGACAGCGACAAGGTCAACTGGGCGGCGAAGAGGGATCTTGAATATGCGCAGAAGATAGTGTACAACGAGTCCTGCAAGGCCTGTCATGTCAATCTGTTTCCCGAGGGGATGGATGATGAGGGCGTCAAGGCACATTTATATTACGAACTGAACGAAAAGTCCAAGGATCTTCAGTGCATCAGTTGTCACCTGGACGCGGGGCATGTACTGCCTGGATACAACCACTCCGCCATGACAGGAGTGCCGGTAATAGCCTCTGCTTCGGAGAAGTACAGCGAGCCGGCGCATATTGCCGCATTTGAGGACTATACGGAGACAGTGCCGGGTACTGCGGCGTCGATACGCATGATAGCCGTGCCTGGAGGTACATTCCTTATGGGCAGCCCGGAGGATGAGCCGTTTCGGCGTGAGGACGAGGGACCGCAGAGGCGTGTCACCGTATCGGATTTCTTTATGGCCGAGGTTGAGGTCACTTGGGACCAGTACTGGTCATTCTATTCAGAAACAATGTCCGAGGGACATACCCCTCCGGAGAAGATATATGCCAACAACGAGCGTCCCGATGTGGATGCGGTCAGCGGACCGACTCCTCCTTTCGGCTCTCCCGACCAGGGTTGGGGAATGGGCTCGCGCCCTGCCATCACCATGACCTGGTATGCGGCGAAGACATTCTGCCAGTGGCTGTCGCTCAAGACGGGCAAGACCTACAGACTGCCTACCGAGGCCGAGTGGGAGTATGCCGCCCGTGCCGGCTCGCAGACAGCATACAGTTTCCCCGGCAACCCCAAGAAATACTCCTCCGAAGGATTCCTCAAGGGGATTTTCAAGCCCGATACCACTTATATGGCAAGCCTTGCCGTGTATGCTCTCAATAGTGACGGTCAGACGGCCGAACCGGATGCCGTGGTGGCCAATGCGTTCGGACTCAAGAATATGTATGGCAATGTCATGGAGTACTGCGAGGATACATATTCTGCCAAGGCTTACAGTCAGCTCCAGGACGGTGTGGTAGATCCGCACAGGCTCAAAGGCGGACGCGAACATGTCGTGAGGGGAGGCTGTTATGCTGATGACGCTTCGGAGTTGAGGAGCGCGGCGCGTGGCAGGACATATCACAACGACTGGCTCAAGACAGACCCTCAGAACCCCAAGAGTATCTGGTGGTATTCGGATATCAAAGGCATAGGCTTTCGCGTAGTCTGCGAGGTGCCTGACAACATCAAAAACACGAAGTAGCAGTATATGGAAGATAAGAAACTTGGCCGCAGGGAGTTCCTTGGCCGTTCGGCAATGCTCGGCGCAGCCGGTATCGTAGGTACATCGATTCTCTCCTCCTGCGGGGGCAACGGGCGCAAACCGCTCCGTAAATCCGGCGAATACTATCTCCCCAGCGTGGAGGACAAGGCAATATCCGGGCGTAAACTCAGAGTGGGTATGGTAGGTTGTGGCGGACGTGGTACCGGTGCACTCGGCAACCTGCTGGACGCGGCGGACGATATCGAACTCGTTGCTCTCGGGGACATTCTCCCGGGACAGCTGCGCAACTGCCGTGAGAAGATAGCCCGCGATTACGGGCAGACCATTCCCGATGAGATGTGCTTCCTCGGTTTTGAGTCTTACAGGCAGGTCATCGACTCCGGCATTGACATGGTGATACTCACCACTCCGCCGGTATTCCGTCCCGAGCAGTTCCAGTATGCTGTGGAGAAAGGCGTTCACGCATTCCTCGAGAAGCCGGTCTGCATCGACCCTGTAGGCTACCGCAAGGTGATAGCCGCATCGCGTCAGGCCCGTCTCAAGGGACTCTGTGTGCTCACGGGCACGGAGCGTCGTCACGAACGTCCATATGTGGCGGCATACGAGAAGATTCAGCAGGGATATATAGGTGAGATTATCAGCGGAGAAGTCTATTGGCAACAGGGCAAGCCCTGGTATGCAACCCGCGAGCCCGGAATGACAGATATGGAATACATGATCCGCGACTGGTTCAACTGGCGTTGGCTTGCAGGAGACCATATCGTAGAGCAGCATGTCCATAATATCGATGTATTCCTCTGGATGACAGGCGACCTGCCCCGTGCCGCGACCGGATTCGGTTCGCGTGTCCGCCGCCGTTCCGGAGACCAGTTTGACCAGTTCTCTGTGGATTTTGAATTCGCCGACGGCAAGAGACTCCATAGCATGTGCCGCCAGATAGACGGTTGCTCCAACCGTGTCGGCGAGGTTATTCACGGCACACATGGCCGTTGGATGAGCAAGAATAACAGCATCGTCGACATGCAGGGCAACACTGTATGGCAGTATGACGAGACCGAGGACAAGAAGAAATACAAGCAGCACGATTCCTATGTGCTGGAGCATGTGGATTGGGTCAATCATATCCGCAGGGGGGACAGTTTTGTGGAGGCGGAGGACAATGCCAATTCCTGCATGGCTGCAATAATGGGCCGCGAAGCCGCTTATACCGGTGAGCGTACCTATTGGGAGAAAATGATAGTGTCGGATCAGAATTTCCGTCCCGAAAAGGTCGGATTTTTCGATGTCGATTTGTCCCAGTTCAAAGTGCCCGTTCCAGGAGAATGATGACGGGACTGCCCTGGTCCAGAATGCCTCGAATCGTCGCCCATGTGGCGACGTTCGTGCTATTGGTGCTCTGTATAGGCAATATAGGCTCCAAGGAGCATATACAGATACGGGTAGAACGCGGTCGTCCGGCTTCCGCACCGGGGCTGCCGTTCATGATGACCCTGCATTCGTTTGATATAGAGACCTATGAGGGGACATATGATCCCCGGCAGTTTACATCCCGTGTTGCGGTCGTAGCTGCTGACGGCACTGCAAGAATGCTGGAAATCAGCGTCAATCGTCCTGCCGTCATATATCCGTGGAGTTTCTATCAGGTAGGATATGATACCGCCATGGGAGCGGACAGCGGATATTCTGTAATAGAGTGCGTCCGCGACCCTCTGTATCCAGTTATACGCATAGCTCTCTGGGCATTGCTGTTGTCATCGCTACTGCTTGTCGCCAAATCCCTACCGCGAGGGCGTTCCGGTCGACTATGGTCAGCCGTGGGAGTGATATTCGTGTTCTTTGTATGGCTGACAATGGACAGGGTGGGCGTCGGTGCGCAGAATCTGCGCCCGGTACTGCGCAGTCCATGGTTTGTGCCGCATATTGTGGTCTATATGTTTGCCTATGCCGTGCTTACTGCTGTGACCCTGCTTGCGGCCTGGCTGTGGATACGCTCGCAACGGCATCCTGTGCCTCTCGGCAAAATGGCTCTGTGTGACACTCTTACGCGTATCGGCTGGGCGCTCCTAAATGCCGGCATGTGCATGGGAGCGTTGTGGGCAAAACAGGCGTGGGGGGACTGGTGGAGCTGGGACCCAAAAGAGACATGGGCACTTTTGACCTGGGTTGGCTATCTGGCCTATTTCCACCTGCGGGGCAGGTATGTCCGCGACCCGAGGACGGCATTCGCCCTGCTGATATTCAATTTCATGCTCTTGCAGATGTGCTGGTACGGAGTCAATTTCCTGCCCGGTGCCAGCATGCACACATATACGGGATAATGGTAGCCTATATATAGATAAACAGATGCGCCCGCTGTCATAGTGGGCGCATTCTGTTTTTATTGTCTGAAGAACCAGGGGCTGTTGATGAGCCGTACGGCTCCGCTGCCGTCATCGTAATGCCCGGTGATGCGTCGGGCGCAGATGATGTCCTTTTTGTAATAGTCCTTGTCGTCAGCCGCGAGGGAGTTGATTCTGACGAGCTGTGAGGAGTGGATGATCTTGTGGTCTCCGAGATAGATGCCTATATGGGAGATAGGGCCTTCGGGACTGTTGCTGAAAAATATCAGGTCCCCGGGCTGCAATGCGTCCATGGTTACGGACTCGCCGCAGCGGGCCATCTCGTCAGCGTTGCGTGGGAGCAGCACACCGTTCATGTAGAAACTCATCCATACGAGTCCGCTGCAGTCCATGCCCTTGACAGTGTTGCCGCCCCAGAGGTAGGGCGTGCCGAGAAACTTTTTGGCTGTGGCGATGATATTCTTTGCCTCGGGAACGCATTTCTCTGTCCAGTCCCTGAAATCGAGAATGTCACTGAACTTGGCGTATCCTGTCCTGCCGTCCGGCAACTGGACCTTGGCAAAGCGTATGTACCTGTCTATGGACCCCTTGTCGTTGTAGACTTTGCGCAGCAGGTCTCCCATTACCAGGTCGCAGATGACTTCCGACATGGTGGAGGGGGATTCGTAGACATGGCTGTATTCGGCGGTGCAGATGTATTTGTCCGCCTTGATGTAGTCGATAATGGCCTTGTCATCCATGAATGCCAGTGTCAGGTCTGTTGTCCATACATTGGTGTATGCCGGTGCGGTCGCGCTGAGTTCTACCCAATAACGCTCTCTGGCTCCGGTGCACGACAGGATGCTGCCCATGAGGGTCTGGCTCTCGAGGGCGGATTCGTAGTCCGGTGCGACGCGCAGGTTGTTGGAGGATGTTGCTGTGACAGCCCATTGCCCCTGGGGCTTGGAGTCTTGCGCGGCTGCCGGAAACGCAAGCGCGGCAGCCGCTGCTATTGCCAATATGCTCAATCGTCTCATGGCGACAAATATAATCAAAATGCTTATAATGGCACTGTACCTGCAGAAAATCGCGATTTTTAGAGAATGGTGCATTGGTTTTGTATGTTTTTTTTTATATTGCCATGGGTTTGTTGGGGAGATGGTCCAATCGTGTTGGTTTCTAAAAGTGTTTAAGCCATGAAAAAGACAATTTTTTGTTTATTGGCTATTGTTTTAAGTGCACTCGCCACCGCGCAGAATGTCAAACTGTCCGGGGTGGTGTCCACCCCGGATTCTTCTT
>CAZTUQ010000016.1:0-10783 GCA_964616865.1 uncultured Muribaculaceae bacterium | reverse complement strand
GCCACCGCGCAGAATGTCAAACTGTCCGGGGTGGTGTCCACCCCGGATTCTTCTTCCAGGGAGTGGGGTATCTGCTATATATCTTCCGGTTCGGAAAGAGTCGCGTCCCGTAAGTTTACTGTCGGAGAGGTGTTCAGTTGGCAGTTGCGTGCTCCCGGTGCATATACATTGTCCTTTGTGATGCCTGGCTATGAGGAGAAAGTGCTGCCTGTCGAGATAGGTAGCGATACTCCGGAACATGATCTTGGTGTCATTGCCATGCTTGCAGATGACCATCTACTCGATGCAGCGGTGGTGAGCACCGAAGGCGGACGCCTGTATTTTGACAAGGAAAACATCACGCTGGATGTCGCGGGGGACAGCCTCCTGCGCCACAAGAGCCTCAAAGATGTCATCGCGCGCCTTCCCCTCGTGTCTATCAATCGCGAAAACAATCAAATAGAGGTAGCATCAGGGCAATTTGCGGTTACAGTCAACGGCAAGAAAAATCTTGCCCTCAGCGGCTCCAATATCAACGCTGTCGCAGACTACCTCAAAGGCGAAAATGTCAAGTCGGTCTCCATCAATACCGCTCCTGTCGGGCGTCATGGGCAGTATTCGGCAGTCATCGACATTCGAGTGGAACGGGATCTGGCAGATTTTATCGTAGGAGGGTTAAGTATCAGTGTAGGCGATGTTTATAGCACCAACGGGAGTGCGGACATTACGCTGAAGGCCGGCAAGTCGGTCGTGCAGACTTCTTATTTCCCATCGTATAGAGACGCCCGTGAGAGATACAAGTCCTCCGTGCGCACCTCTCTTGCTGACCCTCTCGTGGAGTATGCTGCCTATGACACTGTCAAGACATCCAGAGGCTGGAATCATGCCCTCGGTCTTAATGCCAGTTACGACCTCAGTGACAAGGATGTCCTGTTCCTGTCATCGGGATTCAGCAGTTCCTCGTCTGCGGGCGTGACGAGTTCTTCGTTTATGGACAGTTTTACATCGACGGACTCGGACCTGCATACCTCCGGCTATAATGCGACTCTCTCCTACCAGCATGATTTCAAGTCGGGAAGAGAGAAACTGCTGACCTTGCAGGCAGGAATGAGTGACAGCCGCTCCGGCAACAGCTGGGACATCAACGGCACTCTGTCGGACAACGATACCAGAGAGGCTGAATACAATGTCGGCATAGACTTTTCTCACTCGGTATCGGACAGACTGTCCTACTATGCCAATGGCGGATGGCGTTATAGAGACTATACCAGCAAGTCCGGAGATGAGGTGCTGCTGGACTACCCCCAGAGCATCTTGTTTTGCGAGGGAAGTGCTGCGTATAGTTTGGGTAAGTTCAGGTTGACGGCGCAAGGGAAGTATGAGCATACGGATGATATAAGGAGTTATCATAGTGTTATCTATATGCTTGGGGCCAATTGGTTTCTACGCCCCGGGCAGATGTTGCGCCTGACTGTCTCTCAAAATATATATCGTGCTGGTTTTAGAGAACTCAACAATTATGAGGACAACAGCGTTGCCGGCACTACCGTTTCCGGAAACTCGTCATTGGGGGAGACCAGAGCCAATAACATTCTGCTGATGTATTCCTATATGATAGGAAGCCGTTTTTCTGTCAGACCCATGTTCTCTTATAGAACGGACAATGGCGGAGGCCTGCCCAGAGTCAGTGTCAATGACGACGGTTCTATTTCCACCACCTATGCTTCCTATGACGGATGGAAGTCGTATCGTTTCTCAAGCGGCATGAACTGGAACGACCCCGACGGGAGATACAATATCAATTTTAATCCTATATTGGCAAAGAATGTTTATGCTTCTCCGGAGAGGACGATTTCCAATATCGAGTGGAGTCTGAACCTGTATGCGTCAGCGCATCTGTGGAAGGGGGTGTATCTTGGTGCCAATGTGCTGTATGCCAATCCGGACTTCCAGATAGCATTTGATCCCCAGGCGACGAAACTGCATAATATCCTGCATGGTTATGTCAGTTTGTCCCGTCGTTTCGGGAGTTTCAATGCCTATGTCAGGTTCGACAGGCCGTGGAGTGCATACGAAAAGGAAGTGCGTGAGCAGGAGGCTTCCGGATACCGGATTCTGACAACGACTACGGCTCCCATTAACAGGATAGTTTTGGGTTTGTCTTATTCTTTCGGGCGTTCCAGAGCCTATGTAAAGACAAGCAGCCGTGTCATTTCGGCTTCTGACCGCATGTTGTGACCGTCATCGGGGCAGCTTGTAAAAAATGCGTATATTTGTAAGTTTTACAGATTGTTCCGATGAAGTCTATCAGGTACATATTTGCATTGTCGCTGGTGTTTCTGCTGACGGCAGGCTGCGATTTCGTCAGCGGACTGCTGCATGACGATGATGTCGTGGCGCGTTATGGCAGGCGTAAACTGTACGCCTCGCAGGTTGCCCGTTACATTCCCAAGAATGTCTCTCCGGAGGATAGTGCCAATCTCGCTGCGCGCTATATCAATTCCTGGGCGATGGATCTGTTGTACCAGAATGTGGCAGAGACCCGTCTGTCCAAGGCAGACCTGGACATGTCCAAGGAGATGGAGGACTACAGGCGTTCTCTGCTCAAGTTCCGTTACGAACAGCAGTATCTGGGGGAGCGTCTCGATACTGTGGTGTCTATCAGTGAGATAGAGGAGTATTATACTTCGCACAAGTCATCATTTGTGCTGGAAGTGCCCATAGTCAAGGCGCGTTTCCTGGATATCATGCCGGAGTCGCCCAATCTGGAACTGCTCAAGAAAAAGATGTCTTCTTCCGATTATGAGGATCTCGCTGCAGCGGACAGCATATCGTATAGTTCGGCCATAAGGTATGAGGACCATTCTGACGAATGGATGGATGCCGTTGCCTATGCCCGCAATTTCGGTGTGGACTACGGCACCCTGCTGTCTACCCTCAAGCCGGACGGCTTTGTAGAGATAAGGGACGACAGGGGGGATGCGCGGATAGGTTTTATCACGGATATAGTGCGCAAGGGGCAGGTGGCTCCGTTGGAGTATTGCCATGAGCGCATCAGGGATATCATTATAAGTTCGCGCAAGCGCGAGCTCCTGTCGACTTTGGAACGGGACTTGCTTGATGACGCGCTGGAACATCAGGAATTGATTATTTATTAGAGAATGATAAAGAAAATATCAGCATGCGCGGTGCTGGCAACACTCGCTATAGCAGCGTCTGCGCAGAAGTACAACGGGGTGATAGACAAGACTATAGCCATAGTCGGCAATGAGATGATATCCATCTCCAACCTTGAAGAGGAGGTGCGTATGGCACGCACGCAGGGCAAGACGTCGGATACCGGTATCCGCTGCGAATTGCTCGAACAGATGCTCAACAGCAAACTGTTCCTGATGCAGGCGAGGCTGGACTCGCTGGAAGTCAACAGCGACATGGTCGAGGCGCAACTCTCGCAGAGGCTCGATCAGGTGCGTACGGCTCTGGGTGGCGACCAGCAGACGGAAGAGTATTTCCGCAAGCCTTTGTACAAACTCCGCCAGGAGTGGAGGCAGCAGATTCAGGACATGACTCTCACACAGCAGGAGCAGTCCGAGATAGCCTCGCAGGCGCGCGATCTGACACCCTATGATATAAAGCAGTATATCGACACTGTAGACAAGGATGCCCTCCCGCTCATTCCCACCAAGTACCAGTTGGGGCAGATATGTATATATCCGGACAGGGAGGCGGCGGCTACAGCAGTCAAGGAGAAACTCCTGTCGCTGCGTGAGCGCATCATCAATGGTGAGAAATTCTCCACTCTCGCACGAATATACAGCGAGGATCCGGGCAGCGCACGCAAGGGAGGCGAACTCGGTATGGCTTCCAAATCCATATTCTGGCCAGCATTCTCCGATGCGGCAATGGCTTTGAGGCCCGGCACTATTTCCCAGATAGTTGAGACCCCGGACGGTTTCCACATCATCGAGGTTATAGAAAAGAACGGAGATATGTTCAATGCGCGGCATATCCTCATCAAACCCCAGTACACGATGGAGGATCAGGATAGGGCTTTCCATAAACTGGACAGTATCCGGACACAGATCAACAATCAGGCTCTCACATTCTCCCTGGCCGCCCAGTTCTATAGCGAAGATCCTGCTACCAAGACCAATGGCGGACAGATGGCGGACCCCAACACCGGTTCGTCGTATTTCGAGATAGACCAGCTCAAGCCGCAGGACTATGCCGCTATCAAGGATCTCAAGGAGGGCGAGATTTCCATGCCTGTTGCATCTCTGGACAATGAGGGCCGTGACGGCAACCTTGTGTATAAGATTATCCGTGTGGACAAGATTCTCCCCGCGCATGTGGCTGTTTTCGAGAATGATTTTACGGAGATTTCCGAGCAGGTCAAATATCGTCAGCAGATGGAACTGGTCAATAAGTTCCTTGACGAGAAGATCCGCTCTACCAAGGTCTACATAGATCCGATGTTTGCGGACTGTGAGTTTGAAAATGCCGCATGGCATACTAAATTCGAGACTGCCGGATCCGGTGAATAGACAGCTGCTCATATCCATAGCGGTGTTGGCCGCTATCCCGTCCCTATTGTCCGCGCAGGAATCAGAGCCCGCGGACAGTCTTGTGCGTCTGATGAATGCGCAGTCTGCCAAGATGATACAGACCGAGGGACAGAATGTCCGTGAGGTGATAGGCCCTGCAAGTTTCCTGCACAACGGCACTTATCTGCTATGCGATACTGCATATTGGTATGTGGATGCACAATTGATAAATGCCATAGGTAATGTCCGTATCATCCAGGAGGGAACGGAGTTGTCTGGAGACAGCCTCGATTATCTGATAGACAAAGATTTGGCGCAGTTCCGTGGGACTGTTGTCCAGTTGCAGGACAAGGACGGCAATCTGCTCCGCAGCCGTCATCTCGACTATCATACCAAGGACAGTGTGGCTGTATTTGCCGGCGGAGCGGCTATGAGGGACAAGGACGGACAGATTATAGAGTCCGTGGACGGCAGTTATGATTCCAAGTCCAAACTGTTCATTTTCGAGAATGATGTGAATATGTTCTCGGATTCGATATTCGTCCGGACAGACAGATTGTTGTATCATGGTGACAGCAACAGGGCTGACTTTGAGAGTCCTGTCGATATATGGAAGGACGGCAACATGCTTTCCGCCAATCGTGGTACTTATGACAGGGCTTTCGAGATATTCCACTTTTATGGTGATGTGCATGCTCTCGGAGAGACGCAGGAGGCGTGGGGCGACACCCTGGTATTTGACAGAGTGTCGTCCGATATCAAGCTGTATGGAGAGGTACAGTTGAGCGATGATTCGCGAGGTGTGAGCGGAGTGGGACATTTTGCCCATTATGAGGATTCGCTTGCACGCGTGACCCTGCAGAGGGACGCGGCTGCGGTTATGGCCGTAGACAGGCGCAGAGAGGCGTCTCCGTCCGACAGCCTGATGCTTGCTCCTGCCAAGGATACTATATATCTGGGCGCGGACCGTCTGATATACAGGAGTATGCGTCGTTGTGACATAGATTCTGCCGAGTTGTCGGAGTCGGCACGCCGTGTAGGGGAGATGTCTCTGGACGCAGTGTCGCAGTATAGGGCAAATGCTGCCGAGGAAGCCGCCAAAAAGGCGGAAGAAGAGCAGCGCAAGGCTGACGAGGCTGCCGGCAAGAGGCCGGCTCTCCGAGACGACAGCCCGGAGCAGGGCGGCACTGAAGATAAATCTTTAGAACAGATGGCGCCCGAATCGGCGGACTCATCGCCGGAGGTCCGGGACAGCGTTTTGTCCGATTCGTCTACAGACTTGCAGAACGATATTCTGCAGGTTTCTGATTCTGCGTTAGCCGTTCATGGCGCTGCCCCCGATACGACTGAGGCTGTACAGGACAGCATTTCAGCATCGTCAGGCTCTTTGGCGGCCATGCAGGACGGCCTTTTGCCCTCGGCTGATATGTCGTCACTCGCGGATTCCCTGACGACCTTGGCGCCAGCGGATACTGTTGAGGCCGTTCTGGATAGCGTTGGGGCATTGTCGGATACGACTGCAGCGGAGCCGCTTGACACTACCAAGACGGGATTTGTGTATGCAATAGGTGATGTGCGTGTGTACAGCACTGATATGCAGGCCCGTTGCGATTCGCTGGTGTATTTCGAGATGGACAGCCTCGTGCGCATGTATGTTGATCCGGTTATCTGGAACGAAGGCAGCCGCCAGTATTCCTCCGACAGTCTGACAGTGCTCGTCAAGGACAATCGTATGGACAAGGCGAATCTCCGGGACAATGCCTTTGTCGTCATTCAGGAGGACTCGGTCAGTTATGACCAGATCAAAGCGACGGAGATGATGGCATACTTCGACAGCACGGGTGCGCTTGCGCGTTTCGATGCACTCGGCTCGGCGACGGCTATATTCTACATTGAGGAGAATGATGTGCTGGCGACTGTCAATAAATCCGAGTCCAAGATGTTGTCAGCCTGGTTTGCCGACGGCAATCTGGACAGGATATATTATTTCGACGCGCCCAAAAACTCTGCGTACCCTGCTGTGCAGCTGCCGTCCGAGGACCGCAGGATGAGAGGCTTCAAATGGGAGCCGGAGCGTTGCCCCAAGAGTAAGGAAGATATTACCACGGTCTCGCTGCGCAATTCGCAGAGAGGTGAATATGAGGCCCGCCCCAAGACGGATTTCCGTTTTACGGATACATATTTCCCAGGATACATGGCAGGAGTGTACAGAGAGATTGCCTACAGGGATTCTTTGAGCCGTATTGTGCCGCCGGCGGACACATCGCTCGTGGCTGCGCAGGATACTTTGCAAGGTGCTCTGCAGCCGGTGGATTCGCTCTCTGCCACAGCTGCGGCGGATACGAATGCCGTCAAAGCACCTGCGGATACTGTGGCTCTTGAAGATTCGACCTGGGTGCCTCTGGGTGAGGCCCTGGAACAGTTGGCGGCATCGCAGCCCCAGCCGTCCAAGAAAGAACTCCGCCGTCAGAAGAGAGAGGCCCGTTGGGCGGAACTCGATGCCCGTGACGCGCGCAAGGCAGAGGCCAAGGCGGCCCGCCGTAGGGAGAGACAACTTCGCAAAGCGGCAAAAATAAAGGCTGCCAACGAAAAGCAGGCAGCCAAAGACAGTATCGTATTTGAGCGTTACAGAGCGAAGTATGAGCGGCAAAAGGCTCGCGAAGAAGCCCGTAAGGCAGCGCGCGAGCCTGAGAGTGCCGACTCTGTCAGTTCTGCTCTGCAAACAGACTGATGATATTCAGTATCACCTGAGAGGCTTTTTCCATATTCTCGAGAGGGACGAATTCCATCTTGCCGTGGAAGTTGAGACCTCCGGCGAAGATGTTAGGGCAGGGGAGTCCCATGTATGAGAGGTTTGCTCCGTCGGTGCCGCCGCGTATGGGCTGTATCCTGGGCTTGACCCCTGCCATTTCCATGGCTTTGATGGCTTTCTCCACTATGTCATAATGCGGCTCGACGCGGCTGCGCATATTGTAATACTGGTGTCTGATGTCTGCGGTCGCCGTACCCTCACCGTATTTGGCGTTGATGGCGTCTACGCATTGCTGCATCAGTTGTTTTTTCTGCTCATAGAGGGCGAGGTCGTGGTCGCGGATGATGTAGGAGAGGCTGGCCTCTTCCACAGTGCCGTTGAATGATATGATGTGGAAAAATCCTTCGTATCCCTCTGTCAGTTCGGGTTTCTGCTCTGCAGGCAGCATGGCATCGAGTTCCATGGCGATGCGCATGGCGTTTTTCATCTTGCCCTTGGCGTATCCCGGGTGCACATTGCGGCCCTGGATGCGGATTGTGGCTCCTGCTGCGTTGAAATTCTCGAATTCCAGTTCTCCGGCGTCTCCTCCGTCCATGGTGTAGGCATAGTCGGCATCGAACTTGGAGACATCAAACTTGGCTACGCCTCGGCCGATTTCCTCATCGGGGGTAAATCCTATGCGTATCTCTCCATGCTTGAACTCGGGATGTGAGCAGATGTACTGCACCGCATCCATAATCTCGGCCACGCCTGCCTTGTCATCAGCGCCGAGTAGCGTAGTGCCGTCGGTGGTGATGAGGGTCTCTCCCTTGTGCGCGAGCAGTTCGGGGAATTCGGAGGGCTTGAGGTATAGTCCAGGAACGCCTTTCAGAGCGATGTCACTGCCGTCGTAGTCGCTGATTATCTGCGGTTTGATATTCGCACCGCTCGCATCGGGGGCGGTGTCTACATGGGCGATGAACCCTATTTTGGGTATATCCCCGTCTGTGTTGGCAGGGATGCGTGCCATCACATAGCCATATTCATCGAGGACCGCTTCTACGCCGAGGGCGTTCAACTCGTCCCTCAGCATGCCAAGCAGGTTCAACTGCTTGGCTGTGCTGGGTTGGGTAGAGGATTCTTCGTTTGACTGGGAGTCTACGGACACATATCTGAGAAATCTGTCGAGTATCTTTTCCATGATGTGTTATTTCTTGTCGGTTTTCATTGATGCGTATATCATATATGCTATGATTGCGATGTAGGGGATGATGGCGACAGCCTCACCGTATCCGGCATTCCATTCTGTGAGCCAGAGGTCTACATTTGCAAAGCGGAGTATCGCGCTGACGACGCCCATGAGCGCACCGCCTGCGATGAATCCGCTGGCGATGAGAGTGCCTTTCTCCTGGCGGGCGTTGTTGATGCTCTTGTCCTTGGACCTGCTGCCCACGAACCAGGATATTGCGCCGCCGACGAGCAGGGGCAGGTTTAGGTCAATGGGGATGAACATTCCGAGGCAGAATGCGAGAGAAGGGACCTTACAGAAATTGAGCACGATGGCAATCAGTGCGCCTATGCCGTAGAGGAGCCAGGGGGCGTTGCCGCCGTTCATCATAGGCTGGATCACGGCTGCCATTGCATTGGCCTGGGGGGCGACGAGCGCATTCTCCCCGACAAATCCGTAGGTCTTGTTGAGGACTATCATTACTCCGCCTACGGTTGCTGCCGCTACGAGAGTGCCGAGGAATTTCCATGTCTCCTGCTTGGCCGGTGTCGTACCTACCCAATATCCTATCTTGAGGTCAGTTATAAATCCTCCTGCCATGGAGAGTGCGGTGCAGACAACGCCTCCGATGAGCATCGCCGCAGCCATTCCGGCATTCCCCTTGAGCCCGACGGACACGAGCACGAGTGCGGTGACGATGAGAGTCATGATAGTCATGCCGCTGACGGGGTTTGAACCCACAATCGCAATGGCGTTGGCGGCCACAGTCGTGAACAGGAATGCGATTACCGCCACTATGACCATGCCTACAAGTGCCTGCCATACATTATGTACTACACCCCCAAATGCGAAGAATGCGAACACTGCGAGCAATGCTATGACGATGCCGAATACGACATTCTTCATGGGAATGTCCCTGTCGGTACGTGGCGTTTCGCTCTTGGCACCGCCGTCTTTCTTGGTAAACTCGCCCACAGCCAGGCCTACGGCGGACTTGATGACGCCGGCGGACTTGATGATGCCGATGATACCTGCGGCGGCAATGCCTCCGATACCTATGTGGCGCGCGTATTCCTTGAATATTTGGTCAGGCCCCATCTCTCCCACAGTCTGTGCGATACCTGTGCCCATCAGGTCTATCACCTGACCGCCCCAAAGCAGATTCATCAGAGGAATGATGACGAACCACACGAGGAATGAGCCGCAGCAGATGATGAATGCGTATTTGAGACCTACTATATATCCGAGACCGAGGACGGCTGCTCCTGTGTTGAGTTTGACCACGAGTTTGGCCTTATCCGCCACGACCTGTCCCCAATGCATTACCGTTGTCGAAACCGTCTCGCTCCATGCTCCGAAAGTGGAGATGATAAAGTCGTACAGACCTCCGATGAGACCGCTGACGAGCAGGGTCTTGGCGCTGTTGCCTCCACCCTCGCCGCTGATGAGCACCTGGGCCGTCGCCGTCGCCTCGGGGAACGGATATTGTCCGTGCATCTCCTTGACGAAGTATTTGCGGAATGGAATGATGAACAATATGCCGAGTACACCGCCAAGCAGCGATGAGAGGAACATCTGCGTGAAATTGACCTCCAGTCCGAGAATGTATATGGCAGGCAGGGTGAATATGGCTCCGGCGACAATGACACCGGAGCACGCACCTATACTCTGGATGATGACATTCTGGCCGAGCCCGCCTTTTTTTCCGAGGGCACCGGTCACACCCACGGCTATGATGGCTATGGGGATGGCGGCTTCGAATACCTGGCCGACCTTAAGTCCGAGGTATGCAGCGGCTGCCGAAAAAATGACGACCATAATAAGTCCCATACATACCGAATAAGGCGTGACTTCCGGGACCTTGCTTTCCGGCCCGATGAGCGGGCGGTACACTTCTCCCTTTTTGAGCGGCCTGTGCGCGTTCTCCGGGAGGGACAGATTGTTCTTCTCTTCCATATTTGTAGGTATAATCAGATTAGGAACGGCAAAAATACATATTTTCCATGAGAAGCCGCGGTGTTAGGACGGTAAGTCTCTATATATATGTAGAACTTGCGCTTTTGAGGCTTTTTCGAGGGATTGTATTTGTGGTTTCGAGAAAGGAAAATGCACTTTTTTCAAATTTTTTCGCAAAAAGATTTGCAGGAAAGAAAAAAGTGTGTACCTTTGCAGTCCTTTCGCGAATACGAAAGACAGTTCTTCAGAATAACGCATCGGTATCGCAAGGTATCATGAGTGATGAAGATGAGTTCATTGAAAATATTGAGAGAGAAACGAGGTAAAGAAGAAATTATCAGCGAA
>CAZTUQ010000015.1:0-44066 GCA_964616865.1 uncultured Muribaculaceae bacterium | reverse complement strand
GCCTCTGCAGAGCCAGCCTCTCCTGCCTGTGCGACAGTGAGGACCTTGTCATCAAAGCCAATGCTGAACTTTACTTCTGCGGTACGGTCAGTGCCGCTGTTGGAGAGCACGGTGACGGTGACCTGCTGGTCATCATTGCTGCCCTTTCCCGAAGCCGGCTCGATGCTGACCCAGTCTGCGGTAGATGTCGCGGTCCAGTCCCTGGTCGCAACTATTGTAACAGAACTCGATCCGCCTGCCGTCTCGAAAGACACGGTTGCGGGATCGACTGACAGCGAGGGTGCTGCCGGAGCCTCTTCTTTCTCACTACATCCTGCGAGAGCGATGACAGAAGCGGCGATAAAGCCGAATAATTTGCTTGCTTTCATACTATTTGGATAATTGATTGTTGCCGTTGAATATTGATATCTGTCAATATCATACAAAATTAAGGATTATTCACCAATAAAAAAAGAACGGCTACAGTCCGCTGACCATAGCAGCTCTTCGCTATTATACCAGAGAAAGACTATTCGCCTTTCTCGATGATGAGGACCGAAGACTTACAGCAAAGTCACAGCCCCTATATTTTATGCAATTCTAAAATTAAAGTTTATATTTGCATAAAAACACCAACGCCATGATCAACCGCACACTGAGAGAGAAGATGCTGTATCTCTCCACGAAGTTCCCGTTTGTCCTCGTAACAGGGCCAAGACAATCCGGAAAGTCCACCCTTGTGCGCCACACTTTCCCGGACTACGCATATGTGTCTCTGGAAGAATTGGACAACCGCCGCTATGCGGAAGAAGACCCACGCGGTTTTATTTCCGGGTACCCGGACAAAACCATCATTGACGAAGTGCAGCGTGTCCCTAAACTGCTGTCCTATCTCCAGACGCATACGGATCTGGCCGGAAAAAACGGCATGTATATCCTCACAGGCTCACAGAACTTCCAACTCTTGTCTTCTGTAGACCAGTCCCTCGCAGGACGCGTGGCCGTACTGACACTTCTTCCATTCTCTCATGTAGAGATGAGGGATGGCGGCATACTACCACAAGATATAGACGAGGAAATTTTCAACGGCAGTTACCCGAGGCTCTATGACAACGGTCTGTCTGCAAATGACTACTATCCAAGTTATATCGACACTTATGTAGAGCGTGATGTGCGGTCTCTAAAGGACATCGGGAACCTGTCCGGATTCATCAAACTCATAAAGTTGTGCGCCGGCCGGATAGGGCAGTTGCTCAACATGTCCTCGCTTGCGACAGAATGCGGAGTAAGCATTCCCACCATCAACTCCTGGCTCTCCGTATTGCAATCCAGTTATATCATCTACTTGCTGCAACCGGACTATCACAATTTTTCCAAGCGGCTCGTCAAGACACCTAAATTGTATTTCTATGATACCGGCCTGGCGTGTTCGCTCCTCGAAATAAAGCAAGCCTCACAAGTATCAAGTCACTACCTACGGGGAGGGCTTTTCGAGAACATGGTCATCAACGAGTTCACAAAACGATGCTTTAATGCGGGAGACCGTCCATCTTTCACATTCTGGAGGGACTCCAACGGCAATGAAGTAGATCTGCTTATGAATGAAGGAGACCATATCGAGGCTGTTGAAATCAAGTCCGGACAGACCTATAGTTCCGACTATTTCAAGAATCTGAAGTACTGGGGCAATCTGGCAGGCGTGGACAATGGTCACAGATGCGTTGTCTATGGCGGCAACCAACACAGGACAACATCAGAAGGAGAACTCGTCCCCTGGAGCACACTCTGACCTACTCTTCCTCAACGAATTACACACAAAGGCAAAACTGCTCTCGACAAAAACAGCACACCAAAGGATTTCATTGGAGGCTTAAGGATTATTCACCAATAAAAAAAGAACGGCTACAGTCCGCTGACCATAGCCGCTCTTCGCTATTATACCAGAGTAAGACTATTCGCCTTTCTCGATGATGACAGGCTGGAGATTAATAGCCTGGTTAGTACCCTTATAGGAGCTCTTGTAGGCATATCCGGTAATCTTGTCACCGACAGCCAGTTTGAGAGATGCAAAGTTAGCAGTAGTCCCATCCCAGTCGAGAACTCCGTAGACATAAAGCGTAGTCTCACCGTCATTGATGTAGATATTGCCATACTTGTTGGGCTGGGTAGGATCATTATTGTCCATCACAATCTCAGTGACAGTACCGCTGACAGTGTAGAACTCAGACTTTGTAGTATCGTCCTCAAGGGCCACAAACTCAGCATTGGTCTTGCCGGGATAGTGGGCGAGGATCCAGGCGTTATTGCCCTGTGCACTTCCGTTGTAAGAAGACTTGGGAGATGCAAGACGCAGATAGTCACCTACCTTGATACCACGAGCTGTAATCACATCCTGCCCGGTAAGACCACCTTTCTCAGGCAGCAGACCATAGATATAGGCAGTAGCGGTATTGTCCTTTATATCAAAGTTGCCGAATTTGTTGGGTTTGGTAGGATCATTCTTGTCCATATTGATCTTGGAGACAACGCCCTCTACCTGATATGCCTTCTTGTTATCATCCGGCTTGGTCAGGAAATCAGCAAGGCTGACAGCCTCATAGGAATTGCCCTCCTGAGCGATAGAGAACACACCGGAAGAGGCGTTGCTGCCCTTCTTGGAGAAGAACTCAATCTCTGCACTACGGCTGAATTCACCATCATTCTCAAGAACATTGAATGTAAACACGCATGTGTCGGCAGGATTCTTCTCGAGTTTGGAAGGAACACCAGCGATATAGTCGCTCGACTTGAAGATCACCCAAGACTGAGCCTCTTCTGCCACAGAGAAATATGCTCCGCTACCCTTGTATGCGACCTTGACGGAAACCTCTTCACCATCACGAGTGACATCGGCAGATGTCTCTACCAGTTTGATGAGAGATTTCTCAATATTGAGGACATTCACATTGACGAGTTCTATGGTCGTACCGTAAGTGGTCTTGGGACCGGAAATGGTGACGACATCTCCGAGTTCGATACCGAGAGAAGCAAAGTTCTTCTCCGCACCGTTCTTGTCAAGAGTTCCATAGACATACACCTCACCGGTGCCGTCATTGATATACCAGTTGCCATAGGTGGTGTTGGCGATAGCGGTGCAGACACCGGTTACCTGGTACTGCTTGCCATCGGCACCTGCTATGACATCTGCGCAAGTGGAAGGAGAGGGGGTATTGACACCCTGCTTGACCTGCAGATACTGCGACACCTTGTCGCTGACAATCTTCAGCTCAACCTCGCGTCCATAATCCACAGCATCCGCTGTGAAAGTGATCACATTCTGGCCGGCATCTCCAGACATAGGAGATACTGTGAGCCATGTAGGGATCTTGTTGGCAGTCTGGGTGGTATCGAACTCCCACGCCTTGTCAGAATCGATTGTGACCTCGACAGAGTTGCCGGACACGGGGATGCTGACATAGGAAACGCTGAGTTCAAGACCTTCGGGGTGGGTCTCAGAAGGATCCTTCTCGCAACCCGCAATGCAGAACAAAGCCGCCGCAGCGAATGCGCCCAAAATATACTTGAATTTCATATTATTCTCGACAACAATTAATTAAACATGTACTTGATACCTACAGATGCATACCAGCACTGGCCCGATGCATAGACAGGAGTCCATATATTGGTACTGCCGCTGACTGCCTTGGGAGTGGAGAAGGTCGCATATCCCTCTGCGTCTGCACCCTCGTATTTCAGGATACGGCCGCTGTTGAGGAGAGGGTTCATCTGCTTCCTTACGCCCCAAGAGGAGTTGAAGAGATTGAGCAGGTTCTTGACATCGAAGCTGAGCTGGAGCACATTGGTGTTGGAACCGGCCTTGACCTTGAAATCATGCTTATAGCTGAAGTCAATCCTGTGCACGAACGGGCTATACACGCTGTAAGCCTCGGCATACTGCCCCTGATGTTTGCTCAGATAAGAATCCTTGTGGACATAATCCATGAAGCGTGTAGCGTCATCCTCAGACACAAAGCGGAAATCGCCATTTGCAACCTCCTTGTCTGTAGGAATATAGATAGAGTCATAGTTGTAGCCGTCACCGTTCATGTCATTGACTGTCATGTAGGAGTAATTGTAGGTACTGCTACCACCACGCCATGCCTCATAGATGAAGTTGTAGTGGTTGCCATGACGATCGTTGTGGCCAAGGCTGACTACGAAACGGTCAGGAGTCGTATACTGAGAGTTGTGCAGTTTGATGCGGTTAGGACCCTCAGTAGTAGGCACATAGGTAAATGCAGACTCAGCTGCCGAACCAGGCATGCCGGTCACGTCCTTGTGGACAGTGTGGGTATATGCCGCCATGATGTCAAGACCCTTGACAGGAGTCATGTTAAGAGCAAGGCTTCCACTCCACTGGTAACCTCTCGAAGTATTCTCAAGAACAAATGCCTTGGTACCTGTACGGAACTTCGAAGGGAAGAGAGGACGGTTGTCAGCACCGTTGAAGTGAGTAAAGCTGGCAGAGTTCTCCATGCTCCAGTCGGAGAGGGTGACATCGTTGATCATCTTGGTGTAGATACCCTCAGCAGTGATCGAAGCAGGGAAAGGCAGAGGCAGGGAGTAGTCTACTGCGAGAGATGTCTTCCATGCCTGAGGCATCTTGAAGTCAGGAGAGACTGCAGAGATGGAGCTCGGAACTGTACCGTCTTCAGGAGTGATGTCGGCAGGATAACCGAGAGAGACAAGTTTGTTGAGGAGTGCGCCGGTAGTGGCCTTGCCTGCCTCGTTCACCACGAGACCGCCTGCAAACTCGTTCATATCGAAGCCCATCCTGGCAGCATTGGTCGCATTAATCTGTGCCTGGTACTGCACCATACCGCTGTTGGTAGGCATATTGGTGAAGAACACGAGAGGAATACGTCCGGAGAAGAATCCGGTACCTCCACGCACTTTGAGCGACTTGTCTCCGAAGACATCCCAGTTGAAACCGATTCTCGGAGAGACGGAGATATTGGCAGAAGGCCATTTGCCCGTATCGATGTGACGGACATCACCGTTCTCGTCATAATAGTCGATAGCCTTGATGGCGTTATTGGTCATCAGGTCAGAGTTGTCAAAGAAGAGACCGTCGAAACGGATACCGTAGTTGAGTTTGAACCTGTCATTGACACTCCACTCATCCTGTGCATAGAGGCCTGCAGTATTGGTAGTGACGCGTGCCATAGGGTTGGTCTCGCCACCGTAACCGTATGTAAGACAGACCACTTCAGGAGCAGCACCGTTGATGAAGTCATTCACACTGGCATAGCGGTAGTAACCTGTACCATTACGCATGTAGGCGTTGTCAGCCATCTTGTACTCGTAGCTGAGGCCGAACATGAACTTGTGGTTGCCCTTGAGCCATGTGAGGTCATCCTTGATATTGACAACAGTGTTGTGTACTGCGTTGTTCCAGGTAAAGAGCTCGTAACCGAGAGAGATGTACGGAGTGACAGTGCCTGTGCCGTCGAGGATGTCGATAAAGGGGAACTCGTCAGAGTTGGTGCCACGAACATCATCCTTCTTTGCGAACGAAGCGAGGAACTGGTTGGAGAGGTTGTCGCTGATACGGCTGTTGAAGTCGAGCGATGCTGAGTGAACGGTGTTGTTCATCGAATACATCGAGTTGGCATAAGCCATGGAATAGAGCGACACACGGGAATACGCCGAACGAGTACCTCCGTCCATGGAGGAAGCATTCGGAGCAGACCAGTACATGTTGTCAGTATAGTTGTAACGGACAGCAAGGTGATTCTTGGAGTTGATGTTCCAGTCGATGCGAGCAAGGAACTTGGCATTGTGCTCATCTGCAGGGAAATCTGTGAAAGAACCTGTATCGTATCCGTATTTATCCATCACGAAGTCCTTGACGAGCTGCATGTCTGCAATGGAGGCATAGGAAAGACCCTTGGTATCATCGCCGACGCCATTCTCGGAAGCGGACCAGCTGATTGCCTCGGTAGGGGTCTTGGAATACTCCGCATTGACGAAGAAGAAGAGCTTGTTCTCGATGATAGGGCCACCGAGAGTAAAGCCGTAGAGGGTGTTCCTGTCTTTGTCGCGGGCAGAAGCGATTGTCTGGCCATCAACGACATCACCGCGCATGTTCTCGTTACGGTGATAGACATAGGCGCTTCCCTTGAATGTGTTTGTTCCGGACTTGGTGATAGCGTTCACACCGCCACCGATGAAGTTGGTCTGACGGACATCGTAAGGAGAGATAACGACCTGCATCTCCTCAATTGCGTCGATGGAGATAGGGCTACCGCCACCGGGAAGATTGTCGCTCAGACCGAAGTCGTTGTTGAAGTTGGCGCCGTCAACGGTAAAGTTGGAAGTACGGCCGTCAGTACCGGCAAAGCTCATGCCGTTGCCACCGTAAGGCGACAGCCTGGTAACATCGGTGATGCTTCTGCTGACAGTAGGGAGGCTGGCGATCTTCTGGTTGGAGATGTTTGTAGCCGCACCTGTCTTCTCACTGGAGAACTCAGATGACTTTGTGGAAATGACCACAGCCTCGGTAAGGAGCTCGTTGTCCTCGGGCAAAGAAGCATTGAGAGCGAATGTCTCGGCGAGCTGGAGAGACACATCGGTATAGGTGACCGACTTGTAGCCGAGGCAACTGACCTCAACAGTGTACGGGCCGCCGGCACGCATACCGTTGATAAAATAAACGCCGTCGGCATTGGCGACAGCGAAATACCGGGTACCGGATTCCGTATGAACGGCGACGACGGCTGCACCCACTACGGGCTGACCTTTGGTGTCTGATACTCTACCGTTCATGGAAGACGTCGTAACCTGAGCAAGGGCAGAAATCCCCATCAGGAGCACTGCGGATGCCGCAGCGATGAAACGTTTGATAGAATGGAACATAGGTGATAAATAAGAAATAAAAATCTTCTCCGTTTTTATTTGCGCGCAAAGATACGAACATTTTTCCATGATTCACAGAATATTTCCGTATCTTTGCAGCGCCGTTCCGCGGCCGTGGACAGATTTGTTTGCTTGCAACCACTATAAAAAATGCTAAATACAGGCATCTTTTCCTCTCCACGTACCATATATGTATATAATCAAACGTTGGAGATTTTTTTATGAATTATCTTTTCACTTCTGAATCCGTGTCGGAGGGACATCCCGACAAAGTTGCGGACCAGATTTCCGATGCTATCCTGGACGAATTCCTCAGGCAGGACCCCGAAGCGCATGTCGCATGCGAGACTTTCTGCACTGCAGGCCTCGTCATTGTAGGAGGAGAGGTCAGTTCCGAGCCCGCCTATGTGGACATTTCGCAGGTAGTGCGCGACACTATATCCAAAATAGGATACACGCGTGCCGAATACGGATTTGACGCCAGTTCCTGCGGTGTCATCTCCACCATACACGAGCAGAGCGCGGACATAGACAGGGGCGTCTCCCGCGCCACCGAGGAAGAGCAGGGAGCAGGCGACCAGGGCATGATGTTCGGATATGCCTGCCGCGACACGGAGGACTACATGCCTCTCGCGCTTGCCCTGTCCCATAAGATGTTGCTCACTCTCTCAGACATACGCCACAACGAGCCTGAACTCATGCCTTACCTCAGACCTGACGCCAAGGCCCAGTTCACGGTGGAGTTCAGCGGCAGACACCGTCCGTTGCGCGTACACACCATCGTATTGAGCACCCAGCATGACGAGTTCGACACGGACGAGGCCATGCACGAGCGCATCACCAAGGATGTCAGGGAGATAGTAATCCCCCGCCTCATCGCATCCCTGCCTGCCGAGACGGCAGCCCTCTTCGGTGACGACTTTATACTGCATGTCAATCCCACAGGCAAATTCGTAATCGGAGGCCCTGCCGGTGATACCGGACTCACAGGACGCAAGATTATTGTGGACACCTACGGCGGACGCGGTGCACACGGCGGCGGCGCATTCTCCGGCAAAGACCCGAGCAAGGTAGACCGCAGTGCGGCATACGCTGCCAGACACATCGCCAAGAACCTCGTTGCCGCAGGCGTTGCAGACGAATGCCTCGTCCAGCTCGCATACGCCATCGGCGTGGCGGAGCCCGTCAGCGTATTCGTCGACACCTACGGTTCCGCACATGTCAAGGCCCAGGGCACAAACGGCATCTCGGACGACCATGGCGAAGCGACCGACTCATACATAGCAGCCAAGGTCCGCGAACTCTTCGACCTGCGCCCATCGGCCATTGTACGCCGTTTCGGGCTCAAAAACCCCATCTACGAGCCTACAGCCGCATACGGCCACATGGGACGCAAGCCCTATGTCAAGGACGGAATGCAGTTCTTCGGCTGGGAACTGCTCGACAGCGTAGACGACATCAAAAAGGCATTCGGACTATAAACCCTGAGTTATGAGACCTGTCATCACCCACTTCACGGACAACGATCTCTATACATTTACCTGCCAGTATTATATATTGGAGACCTACCCCCGAGCCGAGGTCGAATACACATTCACCGACCGCAACGGCACAGTGTATCCGAATGGATTCGCGGAAATGTTGCGCGAGCAGCTGGACCACATGCAGGAGGTAGTCATCACTGACGAGGAAATCGAATTCATGCGCAGAAAGTGCATCTTCCTGCCGCTGTGGTATTTCACATTCCTCAAAGGCTATCGTTTCAACCCTTCGGAAGTGGATATTGAGCAGGACGGGGAGGGACACCTGCATATCGGAGTACGGGGCAAATGGTTCTCCGCTATCATGTGGGAGATGCCGATACTCTCGTGCGTCAGCGAGCTGATGCACGAGTTGCGCGGCGACATTGAGCGCTACGACGAGGCATCCGAGCGCCAGCGCGCCATAGACAAAAGTATACGCATATTCTCCGAAGGGCTGGTCCTCGGCGATATGGGCACGCGCAGGCGTATGAGTTTCGCCCACCAGGACATGGTCGTGGGAGCGATGCGCGAGGTCTATGCCCATCCGGACAGATACTGCCCTGCCGACAAACTCACGGCGAACGGCCGCTGGCCCGGAGTCTTCACCGGCACCAGCAATGTATGGCTCGCCATGAAGCACGGCACCAGCGCGCTCGGCACGATGTCGCACCAGCTCATCTCTTTTGAGGAGAATGTCAGCGGAGTATCCGAATGCAACTTCAATGTCATGAAGAAATTCAGCGATGTCTATGACGGGGACAACGGTATCTACCTCTACGACTGCTTCGGAGACAAGGTATTCTTCAGCAATCTCAGCAAGCGCATGGCGATGATGTACAAGGGCTTGCGTGTAGACAGCGGCTCGGAAGAGGAGCAGGTGGAAAAAATCATTTCCAAGTATCGCGAATTGGGCATAGACCCGGCGACCAAGCAGGTCGTATTCAGCAACGGCCTCGACATAGACCGCGCTGTGGAGATACACAAGTATGTGGCAGGCAGGGTACAGGACTCCTACGGAGTAGGCACCCACATAACCTGCGATGTTGCAGGAGTAGAGCCGATGAACATCGTCGTCAAACTCACCCGCGGGCGCATCACCGAGCTGCGCAAATGGCACGACTGCGTCAAACTCTCCTGCGACGAGGGCAAGCACATCGGCAATCCTGTCAAATGCAACTACCTGCTCTCTCTGTTGAACGACTGACAAAAAAGCCGTACATTTGTCGGATATGGCGAAAGCGAAGAGCAAAATACAAGTCAATAACAAGAGGGCCTCGTTTGATTACGAGTTCCTGGAGACCTACACTGCCGGAATAGTGCTGACAGGCACGGAAATCAAATCAATCCGCGCAGGCAAGGCATCCCTCCAGGACGCCTATTGCTATTTTGACCTGCAGGGGCAGCTATATGTCAAGGGTATGAATGTGGCGCAGTATTTCTGGGGCTCGTGGGGACAGCACGAGCAGATGCGCGACCGCAAACTGCTGCTCACCAAAAAGGAACTCAAGCATCTCCGCATCGCCTCCAAGGACAAGGGTGTCACCATTATAGCCGTGCGCCTCTTTATCGCGGAAAACGGCTACGCCAAGCTCCTCATCGCCCTCGCCAAGGGCAAAAAGCAGTACGACAAGCGTCAGTCCATCAAAGAAAAAGACCTCCGTCGCGAAATGGACAGAGGTCTCTGAATCTCCTGATAATGTTTCACTTGGGCTGGGCGAAATGTCTCGGCCCTTCGGTCTCGCGCCAATAGGCGGAATCGAATTCCTCCGGATCGGACGGATATTCGAACGCCCCGTCATGGTCTATCACAAATGACATATAGGTGATCCTGTACCCCTGCTGGCGGAACATCCTCTCATAGAATGTCTGCACCTCAAACAGTTCCGGATGCTCCAATATATATTCACGCCCAACGACATCCGCGCATTCCGCTCCCTCTCCCTGCAGGGCATACAGGTCCGGAGTTGCCGCGAGCAGGCGCAAGCCGTTGCGGCGTACCACAGCCATAGTGTATTCGTACAGGAAACGGCTGTCTGTCTTGAGATGCACGATACCGCCCGGTTTCAGAAACGAACGGTACCTGTCGAGAAACATAGGCGATGTCAGACGGGAGTTTTCGCTCTTCATCTGGGGGTCGGAGAATGTCAGCCACACCTCCGAGACCTCTCCGGGCGCGAAAAACGCCTTGATAAACTCAATGCGGGTACGCAGGAACGCCACATTCTTCATGCCCTCGACCGTGGCATGCTTGGCACCGCGCCACAGTCTGGCTCCCTTGATGTCCACGCCTATATAGTTTCCGCCAGGATTTCTCTGCGCCAGGTCGATAGTGTACTCGCCCTTGCCGCAGCCCAGTTCCAGCACTATAGGACGCTCAGCCTGACCGGCTTGAGCAGTCTCTGCCGCACTGAACATCTTCTCCGCCCAATGCCCCTTGACCGGATGATCATTCAATGAAAAATACCCGTCTTTGAGCAACTCCTGCGCGGAGGGCTGTAACAGACAGGAAAATGTCGCGTTTTCCGCGAATTTGCGTAATTTATCGTGTCCCATGACGTTCTCTACATATAAGACCTATTCCTCTGAGCCCTTCCGCATTGGCGCGGACGGACATTTGCCATACTCCCCTCTCCTGCGGCTCGCAATCTGTCCGATATACAACCTCCTGGCCCGAACGGCAGTCAAACCATACAGTCTCGGACTGGACCTCACCTGACGGCGAATACAGCGTAACTGTCATCGGAAATCCCTCCACATCCCTGTCATCCACGCGCGTGTAGAACGACAGGTCATACACGGACAGGCTGTCGCCCATATCCAGACTGAATGTATAACGGCCCGTACCGTCATTGAGCACATAAGTCTCTACAGCGTCCGGCCGCACACAGGCTGCGAGTACCAGCAATGGTATCAATACCGCATACAACAGGCTGCGGCTATACATCTTTTGCAGGCTTTTTACCGCCCCTGCCGCCCTCAGGACGCCTGTTTTTGTTCTTGCCCCGGCCCTTGTTGCCGCGCCCCTGCTTGCGTGGACGGTCAAAACGCGATATGCTGTCATCCCCGACGGCCGTCACGAATTCCGGCTTCTTAGGCTCCGGCTCGTTGCAGAGCGACTCGGGGCGTATTCCCTCACGGTTCATCGCCTGTACCTCCTTGACCTCTTCGGCCGTAAGGGCGTACAGATTGGCGAGGCTTCCCTTGTCATAGGAGAAATACATAGTGCCGCTCAATATGTCTGTCTTCATCAGGAATGCCTGTCCGTCCTCAAACTCAAGCGGTGCCGTGACACGCGGTATACGGGTGCGTGCGTCCGCATATACCGCAGCCTCGAAATTGAGGCAGCATTTGAGTTTGCCGCACTGCCCTGCGAGTTTCTGGGGATTGAGCGACAGGTCCTGGCAACGCGCTGCCGCCGTGGAGATGGACTGGAAATTCGTTATGAAATTGGCGCAGCAGAGTTCCCTGCCGCAGATGCCGAGCCCTCCTATGAGACCGGCCTCTTGTCTCGCACCTATCTGCCTCATTTCTATACGGATACGGAATTCCTCGGCAAACACCTTGATCAGTTGGCGGAAATCCACGCGCCCATCGGCGATATAGTAGAATATGGCCTTGGTGCCGTCTCCCTGGAACTCCACATCCCCGATCTTCATATCCAGTCCGAGTTCCGTGGCGATGCGTCTCGCCGCCACCATTGTCTGCTGCTCACGCGCAATGGCCTCCTGCCATTTTGCTATGTCGAAAGCCTTTGCCTTGCGGTATATCTGCTTGAACTCCGCCGTCTCCGGGTCCATGCCCTTGCAGGAGAGCTGGCGCGCAACGACAGCACCCTCGAGCGTGACGATGCCGAGATCATGTCCGTTAGCCGCCTCGACGACCACCATGTCACCCTGACGGATGCTCTGACCGGAAGTGTTGCGGTAGAATCCCTTGCGCGTATTCTTGAAACGCACTTCGAATATATCCTTGACATCGGCCTGCCCTATACCTTTGAGATAGTCATGGTCACGCAGTTTGCAGCATCCGGAACGATATGTGCAGGATGTCTCGCCGGTATTCTGGTTCTGCACGACAGTACAGCCTCTCTGGCAGTCGTATTTGATAGTCTCGTTGTCGTTAGTGTTCATCATAGTACTGTATATAGTCTGTCCACCAGGTCGGTGAATATGATTTTCTGATTGACATTCCGCTCCACGAGCATATTCGCTCTGTCGAGCCTCTCGAGTGCCATGCGCGGAAACTGCTTCCGGAACAGGGGAGCCTGATTGCGCCAATATTCCGCATCCCGCACCGGCAGATATTTGTCCAGCCCCTGCTGGATCAGGGTCATCTGCCTCATCCCCTCTCCTGCCGTACGGCAGAATGATTTCAGACGCTCACGCGAAGGCAGCGCAGCGATGCTCTCTCCCACTTCCAGCGCGGCAAGCAGGTCTTTCGCCGCCAGCGCGGCGAGCAGTCTGCGCAGCAATTCCTCTTCCTCCTGCATTCCAGCGGAGACTCCGGCACCAGCACGGTCACCGGGCACCACGCGTATGGTCTGGCAACGGGAAGATATAGTCACAAGCACCTTTTCCGGTGCGTGGGTTATCAGTATGAATTCCGTCTTTGCAGGCGGCTCTTCTATGCTCTTGAGCAGGCGGTTGGCCGTCTCCGTCGTCATTTTTTCCGGCAGATAGATGACTACCACCTGCCATCCTCCTTCGAGAGAATTGAACGCCAGTTTCTCAAGTATGTTCCGGGCCTCCGCCACCGCTATCACCGCGGACTTGCTCTCAATGCCGAGAGCCTCGTTCAGTTCCCTTTCTGTAAAACAGGGATTGCCCGTCACCAATTCGCGCCATTCGCCTATATAGGACAGGGAGGTCGGTTTGGCGGAAGCCGGCACTATTGAGCCTCCTGCTACAGGGAATATGAAATGGACATCCGGATGAATGAGTTTCTCCACCTTGGGAGACTTCATCAGATATTCTATGAATCCCAGACACAGGGGCATCGCTCCGCCGCCGTCATCCTCATGAAACATGAGCGCATGCGGAATGCGCCCGGAATCGACCATCTCGGTCAATGCCTTGCGCACATTGTCATTGCCCTGTATCCTGTCCAATATCATGACTTTCTCCCTGCCGTATATTCTGCAAGTTCTTCGAGCATCGTCTTCTCCCGGCTGTCCGGCAACACTGCGATGGCAGCCTTTGCCTTGTCTACAAACTCGGCCAGTTTCGCTTCGGCGTATGCAATGCCGCCGCAGTCATGCACGAGTTCCACTATCCGGGAGACATATTCGGGATGCTCGTATATATCACATACCATCTTGCGTACAAGGCGGTTGCGTTCGTCGTCCACATTATTGAGTGCTCCTAACAGAGGCAGAGTTATCTTCTGCTCCCTGATGTCCACGCCCGTGGGCTTTCCGAGGTCCGCCCCGTCATAGTCCAATATATCATCCTTGATCTGAAATGCCAGACCGAGGCAGATGCCATACTCGCGTGCCGCCTCTACAAAACGCTCTTCGCCACCGACGGAAATGACCGCAGAGACACACGCCGTCTCAAACAGGGAAGCCGTCTTGGAATATATTATTCTAATATAATCATCTTGCGAGGTATCCCCGACAGCAGCCTTCTGCATCTGCAGCATTTCACCCTCCGCAAGATCCCCAAGGGTCTTTGCAAAGAGACGGACCACCTCACCGCCTTTGTCCGATGCCTCCAGGATAATCTTGACAGCCCTTACGAGCCAATAGTCTCCCACCAGCACGGAACCTGTACTCCCCAATATCGAGGAAATGGTAGGATGTCCCCTGCGTTCGGTACTGCCGTCCACGACATCGTCATGCAGGAGCGTGGAGTTGTGCAGCATCTCCGTCGCCGCCGCGAAACGAATGGAGTCCCCGGTCGCACTGCCGCCTGCGACGGCCCGCGCCATCAGCAGTGACAACATCGGACGGAGCATCTTGCCCTTGTGGGACATGATGCTGTCATTGGTACTGTTCAACAGGTCTATATCGCTCCGGAGATAGTCCCTCATCAGAGTTCCTACCCTGTCCCAATCATCTCCGAGGAACCGTATTACCGCTCCGACATCCATCCGCTATACAATCTGTTCCAATTCACTGATGCTCTCCGGGAACGAAATGAGCCCACGGGAATCCTTGTCCAGCATCCCTGTCTCGACATAATAGTCCAGCAGGTCACGCACCCTGTCGTAGAATCCGTTGAGATTGTACGCCACGACGCGTCCGTGATACTTGTCCAGTTTGGCAAGCGTCAAGGTCTCGAAGAGTTCGTCCAGAGTCCCGATACCTCCCGGCAGCGCAACGGCAAGTTCCTTGCCTCTCGCACGCAGTATTTCCTTGCGTTCCGCCATGGTATCAGTCCATATAGTCTCGTCCAGATCCGGATACACCACATCCTCCATGAATCTGGGTATCACGCCTATATTGTGTGCACCGCAATCCCGGGCCGCATCGGCGACCACGCGCATTGTGCCCTTTATCGTGCCTCCGGAAGCGATGGCATACCCCTTGGCACAGAGCAGATGCACCACTTCGCGCGCTGCGTCATTGAACTCCGGTGCTATGGTTCCGCTCGCAGAGCAGAACACTATGGCTGTCTTTTCAGCCATAGTTTAAACGAGTTTGTCCAGTTTGCCGGCAATATCCGCCTTGGACACGACACCCACACTACGCTCGACGAGCTGTCCGGCCTTGAAATACATCAGCGTAGGGATATTGCGGATACCGCACTCGGCAGCCACCTGGTCAGCATCGTCCACATTGCACTTGCAGACTGCTACCCTGCCTTCATAATCAGCGGCAATCTCGTCCACAGTCGGGCCAAGCATACGGCAGGGGCCGCACCATGTAGCCCAGAAATCCACGAGCACAACATCATTCTCCGCGAGAATGGATTTGAAATTATCGTTCGTAATTACCTTTTCCATAATTGTCCTTTTTTATCCTAATCTACAAATATAATGAAAAAGAAGAGACCCCGAAAGTATCTTTTCAAGGTCTCTTCCAATGAATCTTATTGAAGATGAGCGTCAGATGCTCTTTTCAACATCCCAGACGAACGCCCTCAATCCGAGGTCGGGACTGGCTGCGTCCTTTGCCTTGAGGTCCGCCAGTATGGAGTCCACTTTGCCGTCCTCTACAATGGCAAGCAGTGCGAAGTTCATGGTAGGCCAGGCATGGTTGCCATAATGGGGCTCCCCGTCCACGCCACCGCGTCCCTGTATATCCTGCCACTGCGTAAAACCGCGCTGGCCGTGTTCCATAAGGAGTTCGCTGACCTCTTCGTTATAGGCCTGGTTATATGCTACGAATACAGCTTTCATTTCTGTGTTGCCTTAAAAAGTTTCTTCTCCTTACGCTTCTCCTGCCTGGTAGTGAATGTACAGTACAGGGAAGGTATCAGGAACAATGTGATGAGTGACGACACTGTCAGACCCCAGCATACCGTGACACCGAGAGAACGCCACATCTCCGCACCCTCACCGGTACCTACCGCCATAGGCAGCATACCCAGCACCGTGGTCAGAGTGGTCATGAGGATAGGACGCAGACGGCTTCTCGCCGCAGTCACGGACGCTTCGATGACACCCATGCCCCTCTCGCGGCAGAGTATAGTGTAGTCAATGAGCACAATACCGTTCTTGACAACGATACCCATCAGGATGATGACACCCACGATAGCCATCACACCGAGAGCCGTACCCGTGATCCTCAATCCGAGGATGACACCGACGATTGCGAACGGCACGGAGAACATGATGACGAACGGTGACATGAACGACTCGAACTGCGAGGCCATCACCATGTACACGAGAATGACTATGAGGAGCAGGAGCAGTCCCATATCTCCGAACATATCCTGCTGGTCCTCGTAATCACCGGCTATGACGGTGCTGAGTTCGTTGGGTATCTCTGTATCATTGATAGCCTGCTGCGCCACAGTGACAGCGTCACTCAGAGCATAGCCGCGGGCGACAACGCCGGTGACGGTGATGAGTCTCTGCCTGTCCTTGCGCTCGATGGTAGGAGGGACCTTGGTCTCCACGACAGTGCCGAGTTCCTTCATGCGGACGCCCTGGCCGGCATTGTTGTAGACAATGATATTCTCAATATCCTCGATGCTCGTACGGGCCTCGGGGGCATAGCGGACGCGGATGTCATACTCCTCTCCGTCCTCTCGGTAATAAGAACTGACGGTTCCGCTCATAGCCGCGCTGAATGCAGCACCTGCGGTGGTCGAGTTGAGACCGTTGAGTGCCAGTTTGGTACGGTCAAAGTCCATCTGGAACTCCGGAGTATACTGGTCACGGCTGACAATCACCTGCGTATAGGCATCGGAAGCAAGCATCTTGTCGCGCAGTTCCGTAGCCACACGGTCGGTCATCTCGAAATCATAGCCGTACACTTCGAGCCGGACGCTGGAAGCACCGCCGACACCGCCCATACCTTCGGTAATGGTGGCCTTGCGGATCTCAGGGTACTTGGTCCTGATGATACCGCGGATAACATCCGCAATCTCACTGGTCGAGCGCTCCCTGTTCTCCATGCTGCCGACATTGATATTCATAGAAATGAGCTGCGTACCGTTGCCACGCATACTTGCGAGAGCATTGTCCGTGTCAGCCTGTCCGAAAGTATAGTTGCAGACTTTCAGTTCCGGCACTGCAGCCACGATGTCCTGATATACACGCGCCGCCACTTCTCCGGTCACGACCTGTGCAGTACCGACGGGCAGTTCCAGCGTAGCGGACAGACGGCCTTCATCACTGTGAGGGAAATACTCCGTCTTGATGCCGGGTGCCAGTGTCGCCACGACCACCACAAATATGCCGATACCTGTAAGTATCACTGCAGTACGATGAGTCACACACCAGGAAATCGCCTTGGCATACGCATTGGACAGTCCGTCCAGCCCTTTCTCTATAGGGTCGAATATGAGCCTGTGGAGTTTTCCGGTCTTGGGACCCGATTTGAGGAAGCGGGAGCAGAGCATCGGTATCAGCGTCAGAGCCGCGATTGTAGACACAATCATGATGATGCTGACGATCCAGCCGAGCTGCTTGAACATGATACCTGCCATTCCGCTCACCATAGTCAGAGGAAGGAACACGCAGAGCATGGTCAGAGTGGAGGCGATGACCGAAATACCCACCTCAGAGGTGGCATGTACGGCAGCCTCCTTGGGCTTCTCGCCCTTCCATATATGGGTGGAGATGTTCTCCAACACGACGATTGCATCGTCCACAACCATACCGATGGCTATACTGAGAGCCGACATCGATATGATATTCAGCGTATTGCCCGTAGCGAACAGATATATGAGTGACGCCAGCAGGGCCAGAGGGATGGACAGGATGATGATGAATGTCGCCCTCCACCTGCCGAGGAATACGAACACCACCAACATAACGACGATAAAGGTAATTATAATCGTCTCCTTGAGGGTATTGATTGTGTTGATGATATTATCCGAAGAGTCGACGACGGTCGTTATCTTGATGTCGCTGGGCAGATCTTTCTCTATACTTGCAAGCTGCTTCTTGACATCTCGGATAACATTGACAGTATTGGCTCCTGTCTGCTTCTGGATGGAGATCTGGGCAGAACGCACGCCATTGGTGTAGGACTCCTGCTCACGCTCTTCCCTGCCGTCTTTGACAGTAGCGACATCCTTGAGATAGATGGTCTTGCCGCCGAATGAGCCGACCACCACATCCAGGAGTTCGGAGGGATCCTGGAACTCCTTCTGCACGCGGAGAGTATAGGTATCCGTACCGATGTCGATATTTCCCGAAGGGATATTCCTGTTTTCCGCTGCAATGATCGATGATATTGCGCTGACGCTCAGACCGTATGCCTGCAGACGTTCGGGGCTGCAATATACCTGGATCTCACGGGTGGGGGCACCGGATATGGACACGGTACCTACGCCCTTGACACGGGCGAGCGGGGTAGCGAGTTTGTCATCCAGGATTTTATTCAGTCCGGGGAGCGACTCATCCGCCGTTGCGGAGAGGATCATGACAGGCATGTCGTCCGCACTGAACTTGAATATGACAGGGACAGAGGCCCCGTCAGGCAGTGCCGAATTGACGAGGTCCAGTTTGTCTCGGACATTGTTGGTAGCCTCGTCTATATCGGTTCCGTACTGGAACTCAAGGTACAGAAGGCTGATATTCTCCTTGGACTGGGAGGTAAGTTCCTTGAGGTCCTCGACTCCGTTGAGGGAGTTTTCGAGCACCTTGGTGAGATTGGTTTCTATATCCGCCGCGCTCGCTCCGGGATACGACGACATCACCATGATGACATTGGCGTCGAAGTCCGGGAACTGCGCTATGGATGTCTTGAACAGTGAGAGCAGACCGAAGACCATGAAGGCGATGAATATGAGCGCCGTCGTGACCGGTTTGTTCACCGCAGATCTGATGATACTCATAGACTACAGCGTGATTTTAGAGCCGTTCTTAAGTCCGGCGTTACCCTTGGTGATGACTTTGTCCCCCTCGGAGAGTCCGCTGAGGATCTCGTAATTGGTGCCTATATGACGGCCGACCTTGACGATAGTGTAAACAGCCTTGCCGCCCTCGCCATAGAGATACACCGCTTTCTGGCCGGAGCCCTGCTGCTTGATGACAGCCGCGTCGGGAACTACAATGCTGTGATTGACACCGAATGTGACCTGCACCCTGGCATACATGCCCGGACGGAGAGCCTTATCAGCATTGGGGACCACGACCTCGACAGTGAATGTATGGGTAGCAGCGTCAATGACGGGGTAGATCCTATTGACCTTGCCCTCGAAAGTGCGGCCGGGAATGGCATCGACGGTGATATTCACCTTGTCTCCCTTGCTTACCTTGGTATAGTCAGTCTCGGATATGCCCACGAGGAGTTTGACAGGAGTGATCTGCTGCACCACATAGATAGGACCTCCCATGCTGTACATGTCTCCGCTGTCATAGTTGCGGGCAGTTACGACGCCATTGATAGGCGAACGCAATACTGTGTTTTCCAAGAGATTGTCATAAGAAGTCCTGCTGACATTATATGCCATTTCAGCAGTCTCATAATCGGCCTGTGCCACGCCTCCCTGGAGATAAAGTTCCTTGAGACGGGCAAGGTCGGTGGAGTCATTGGCAAGTTTGAGCTTGGACTGCTCGAGAGTGGCCTTGTCCATCTCGGCAAGTATCTGGCCGGCCTTGACATAGTCGCCTATCTCGACATTGATTTTCTTGATACGTCCGCCGCTCTGAGGCACGATATTATTGACGGCATAGGCCTGGACGGTCGATGCATAAGTCTCTTCCTGCGGCACATCTGCATAAGCCGCCTCTGTCACGACCACCTTGGTCGCCTCTTCCTCCATCTGCACTGTAGCCGTCTGCTGCGTCTTGCCGCCACATGCGGAC
The DNA here is from genome assembly GCA_964616865.1 of uncultured Muribaculaceae bacterium. Lineage (GTDB taxonomy): Bacteria > Bacteroidota > Bacteroidia > Bacteroidales > UBA932 > Cryptobacteroides. Next base: position 24,240 of record CAZTUQ010000015.1, on the reverse strand, counting down.
AGGGCGATGACAGCGGACAGCATGGAGATACCGGTAATTGTCTTGTTCATATCTTCTTTCCGTTTCTATATTATTCTTATCTGGCATCCTGGGAGGGATCCTCATAGTCTATGCCGAGGGTCTGCTCCAGATTGGATTTGGCTATCATGAAATTGTACACGCACTGCGACACTCCGAGACGGGCCTGGGTCAAGGCGAGCTGGGCGTCGTTGAGATCGGTCAGTGTGCTGCGCCCGACATTGTAGGACTTGGCAGCAATGTCATAGGCCTTGCGGGCGGTCTCGAGAGTGGATTCCGCAGCCGACAAGCTCTTGAGGCCTGTCTCCATCTGGCTGAGGTACTGACGGATAGCGATGCGCAGCTGCCTCTCGGTATTCTCCTGCTGGAGTTTCAGCTCATTGTACTGGACCTGCGCCTGCTTGACAGCGGCGCGTCTCTTGCCTCCGGCGAATATCGGGATATTCAGACTGAGTCCGATATAGGAATAAGGATTCCAACGGTACTGGCTGAAGTCAAAATCATTGGTCATTGCATTCTGGCTGTATGAGAATGCGAGAGAGAGGGTCGGGATGTCGGCATATCTCTGCACCCTGACAGCAGTCGCGAGCTGCTCCGCCTGGATGGCAAGCTGACGCATGGTGCTGCTGCTGTTCAGATCAAAGTCGTCATGCTCGTGAATGTCGCGGAACATGGTCTCGGACCAGTCTCCGAGAGAGCCGGCAACATCTATATCCATGTCGAGGTCCACGCCCATGACCGCCTTGAGCTGCCACAACGCGAGGAACACCGCATTCTCCGCCTGATACACATTGGGAATGGCGCTGTTGACGCTGGTCTTGGCGCGTATATAGTCGAGTTCCGAGGCTTTCTGCACATTGTATTTCTTCTCGGTCTGTCTGAAGTTCTCTATGGCATTGTCATATACCTCTTCGTAGACATTCAGAGACTCTTTGGCAAGCAGTACGGCAAAGAAGGCCTGCTTGACCTGAGAGACCATCTCCAGACGGGACGAACGGGCCTTCTCGACTGCGAGTTCCACATCCTGGCCACTGATTTTGAGACTCTCCCAGAGCTGGGCATTCACCAGAGGCATGGCAGCCGAAACGCCTGCCGAGAATGTATTCCAACGACCCACCTCAAGGCCGTCAGCCATACCGCCACCTACAGACTCTCCGCCTCCGGGCAATGTCGCCCCGGCATCATCGCCTGCACCGGCACCGGTGCCGGCACCGTCTCCGGACGCATCTCCGGATCCGTCACCACCAAGAGCGCCTCCCAACGAACTCATGTCAAAGTCCATATACATAACCTGCTTCTGGATCGTACGGTTAAACGCTCCGGAAGCATCGACTTGAGGGAACAGCGCGGCATAAGTGCCTCTCTTGGCATACTTTGTCCGCGTTATCTCCATATCCGCAACTTTGACGGAAACATTCTCGCTCAACGCGATAGAAAGGGCATCCTCCAATGTCAGAACCCTTGTGCTGTCTGTCGTTTTGACTTCCTGCGCACCGACTGCAGAACACGCGACCAAAGACAGCAGAAACACTACTGTTGCTTTCTTCATCAATAATAATACTACTACAACATCGGGATTACCTCACAGTAATCCTCCTTTAAAAATAACAGAATGCCTAAAAGGGCAAAAATCTTGCCACAAACAACATGCAGCAAGAAAAAAACAGAAAGGCATCACGGTCCTTTTTTGCAGGATAGTAATGCCTGTATGCAATTTATCTCAAACTTTTTGCGTAATGGGTAGATTCTTTAGGAGTCCTCCCGGATTTGTCAGTATTGTCCGTCCGCGCCGGTATCTTCTTGACAAATGCCATTACGAGTATGACAACGCCCGCGATTATGAACGGTATTGACAATATCTGTCCCATTGTCATAGGAGTGACATCCGGCCACGGGACCAAAGTCTCCTTGGTGTATTCGAGGAGGAAACGGGTGCCGAAGCAGACTATAAGGAAAAGGCCGAAGAATGTCCCCCGGTACATCTTGTCCAGCCTGAACTTGTACAATCCAATCATCACACACCAGAGCAGGAAATAACTGAGCGCCTCATACATCTGCGTCGGATGCCTCGGATCAGTCTCCCCCCTCAACTCATAGACCATACCCCACGGCAAAGATGTCGCAGTGCCGTATATCTCTGAATTAAAAAGATTTCCGCACCTGATCATGCAGCCGGCAAGCGCCACTGTTATGCACAGCCTGTCCAGAATCCATACGAAATCGAATCCGTTGGCACGACCGTAACGGTGCACAAACCACCACATCGCAAGCAGCAGGGCTATCGCGCCTCCATGACTGGCGAGACCGCCTTTCCAAGGCATGAACACCTCCAGAAATCCGTTCCAGCTGCCGAAATAGTAAGCCGGGTCATAAAACAGACAATGCCCCAGACGCGCCCCCACTATGGTGGCTATAAGTAAAGTAAAAAGGAGAGGGTCCAGAAGTGTCTCCCGTACCCCCTCTCTTTTGAAAAAACTTTTGAACTGAAACCAGCCGAATATGAATCCGCTCACGAACAGAAGCGAATACCACCTGATCTGTACAGGCCCGAGATGGACCAGTATCGGATTTACATGCCAGTTTATGAACAGTTCCCCAAGCATGGTGATTCAATTACTCGCGGATAGCCGCAACACCGGGAAGATCCTTACCCTCAAGAGCCTCGAGCATAGCACCGCCACCGGTGGAAACATAGCTCACCTTGTCGGCATAGCCCATCTTGGTGACAGCAGCAACGGAATCGCCACCACCTACCAGAGTATATGTGCCGTTAGCCGTAGCCTCTGCGAGATCCTCAGCGATCTGGAGAGTACCGTTTGCGAATTTGTCAATCTCAAACACGCCTACAGGACCATTCCACACGACAGTCTTGGAATTGAGGATGATGCTCTTCCAGTTTTCAAGAGTCTTGGGACCTGCGTCCACACCCTCCCAGCCGTCGGGAATGTTGTTGGAATCAACGAGCTGCGTGTTGGCATCAGGACCGAATGCGTCAGCGACGAGAGTCTGGACAGACACGGAGAGATTGACGCCTCTCTCTTTGGCCTTTGCCATGATCTCGAGTGCATCAGGAATGAGCTCGTCCTCATGGAGGGAGTTACCGATCTTGCCGCCCTGAGCCTTGATGAATGTATATCCCATGCCACCGCCGATGATGAGGTTGTCTACCTTCTCGACGAGGTTTTTGAGCACTGCGAGTTTGGAAGAAACCTTGGAACCGCCTATGATTGCGGTGAAAGGCTTCTGCGCGTTCTTGAGGACATTATCCACAGCCTTGGTCTCGCTCTCCATCAGATAGCCGAACATCTTGTCGTTGGGGAAGTATTTGGCGATGAGAGCGGTAGAGCCGTGTGCACGGTGCGCTGTACCGAATGCGTCATTGATATAGCAGTCTGCATAGGAAGCGAGTTTGGCGACGAATGCCTTCTGACTCTCCTTGACAGCAGCCTTGGCAGCCTTCTTGTCCTCGTCTGTAGCATCCTCTGCGAGACCTCTGGGCTTGCCCTCCTCCTCTGCGTAGAACCTGAGGTTCTCGAGGAGCAGCGCCTCACCGGGCTTGAGAGCGGCAGCCTGCGCATCTGCGGTCTGGCAGTCATCAGCGAACTGTACGGGTACGCCGAGGCACTCGGACACGTGCGCTACAATGTGCTTGAGGGAGAATTTCGCGTCCACTTTCTTGGGGCGTCCGAGATGGGACATGATGATGACGGAACCACCCTCCGCGAGCACTTTCTTAAGTGTGGGCATGGCCCTGCGGATGCGGGTGTCATCCGTGATGTTGAAATTCTCATCGAGGGGGACATTGAAGTCCACCCTGACTATAGCCTTCTTGCCTTTGAAGTCGTAATTGTCAATGTACTGTTGCATGATGATATTGATGTTTATATCTTGACAAATTTAGCACATTTCTCCAACATCAGCAAAAGTTGGCTATCTTTGTATCAATATGAGCATGACCATAGAATACCCGGGAACACAATGGCAGGATTACGAACTGCTGGACTGCGGCGATGGACGCAAACTCGAACGCTTCGGCAAATACAGGACGGACAGACCCGAGCCCAAGTCGTTGTGGACGCGTTCGGACAATGACTGGTCCACCGCGGCAGACACAGTATTCTGCCCCGGTGCCGGATTCGGCAAGGCCGGCAAAGAGGACAGCGGCACATGGCGCAGCCGCAAGGGCATGGAGGAGCAATGGTACATCCGCTACAAGGGCGCACAGAAAGGGCTCGATTTCAGCCTCCGCCTCGGTCTGACCTCGTTCAAGCATGTAGGAGTCTTTCCCGAGCAGGCCCCCAACTGGGAATATATCTACAACCGCACCTCGGCACTCGTCCGCAAAGCGGCCGAGACAGGTGCAGCCAAGCCCAAGGTACTCAACCTGTTTGCCTACACGGGCGCGGCGTCGCTCGCAGCCAAGGCCGCAGGAGCCGATGTCACGCACCTCGACTCGGTCAGACAGGTGGTCACATGGGCACGCGGCAATATGGAGCGCAGCGGTCTCGACGGCATACGCTGGGTGGTCGAAGACGCCATGAAATTCGTGATACGGGAGGCGCGCCGCGGCAATGTCTATCAGGGAATAATACTCGACCCTCCCGCATACGGGCACGGTCCGGACGGAGAGAAATGGAAACTGGACGAGTGCCTGTTCGGCATGATGCGTTCCGTAGCGCAGATACTGGCCCCGAAAGACAGCTTTATGGTCCTCAACCTGTATTCCAACGGATTTTCCGCCACACTCGGAGAGACTGTGGTACGCCAGGCTTTCGGGCTCGGAGAGAGCGGCTACAAAATGGAGAGCGGGGAGCTCGCCCTGCGTGACCGCCACGGCAAAACTCTCCCGCTCAGCATTTTCGTAAGACTGGAACGATAGACTATGAAGCGACCTGCCGCCCCCTGACAGCAAGTCCTTCAAATCTCTTCTCTATCTCGCCTGCCAATTCTTTCTCGCCGTATTTCACCAGAGTATCCGTCAGATAATACAGATACCTGCCGCATGTCTCGAAGTCATTCTTGGCATACGAATAGAAGTCCAGATAGAAACCGGCGGAAATCAGCAGTTCGTGGGCATATCTGACCGCAAGGTCGCGTGCCCTGTCGGCATTGCCTGCCTTGAAATACCCCTCAACCATACTGGTAACGATATAGTTGTTGCCGCTGAACCCTATGCACACAGACTCCAGAGGATATTCATCTTCTTTGAGTATCAGCTGCGCCGCATCAAGCATCTCCTGAGCCTTGCCTGTCTCGCCGGCACGCAGGAAGGCTTCCGCGCAATTGGCAAAGAGCCCCCTTATCGGCAACACACCGAGATGGGTATACAGATTCTGATAGTCCACATAATAGTCGGTCCTCGCCAGGTCCTCCCATGAGAACACCTCGGTCATCAGCTTATACATCCTGTCCGTATCTACCAAGCCGAAACTTGTCGCGGATACGGTATTGCGTATAGGCACGAGATGTGTCGAATAACCGTCCGACATGAGATAGTCACGGATGCCGATATTGAGGTCGCCTCCTTGATTGAGCATGTGTATAGGCCTGTCCCACTGATAATTGGACAGGAGATCCAGCATGAACAGTTCCGGTTTGGTAATCACGTTCTTGTTTTTGGGAATCTCTATCATGATAGTATCCTGGATCATATCCGCAAACTTCTCCGGCACGATACCGGACTTGAGGGCATTCTCCTTGTTGACAGGAATCAATATCTTACGAGAGCATATATAGTCCATCTTTTGATCACCGACTACAGCCTTGAAATCGGGAAGCTTGAATACAGTCATGACATCGGAAATCAGAGTGGGCGTGTCACGCGTCTCCCATATATACACATATTCATTGGAGCCGTACAGATACATTCTGTGGGGCACGGTGAGGTCGAGCGGCGCGGATTCATTGACCGCATACTTCATCTGGTCGATGTGCCAGTCGGTACCGAGCAGCGAGGTATTGCAGATACGCACATCCGGCCTGACCTCTTCCACCTCCTGGGCATACCACAGGGGGAATGTGTCATTGTCTCCGTGCGTAATAAGAATGCCGTCGGGGCCTACGCTGTTCAGATAGTTGCGAGCCATCTCCGTGGCAGTGCGGCGGTTACTGCGGTCATGGTCGTCCCAGTTCTGCGCTGCCATCAGGGCAGGAGTGAACAGGCACAGGACCGAGCACGCGACGGCAACGGCAGGAGAATCCTTACGCAACAGATTCTCAGAAATCCAGCCATACAGAGCGGCAACGCCGAGTCCTATCCACATGGCGAAGGCATAGAACGAGCCGGCATAGGCATAGTCCCTCTCACGCACCTGGTAAGGAGGCTGGTTGAGATACACCACAATAGCAAGACCCGTCATAAAGAACAGCAGGAATACCAGCCAGCAGCCTCTCTTGTCCTTGGTAAACTGGAAGAAAAGTCCGAGCAGACCGAGAAGCAGAGGCAGGAAATAGTAATGGTTCTTGCCCTTGTTGTTCTTGAGAATGTCCGGGGCATTGCTCTGGTCTCCGAGACGGAAGTCATCTATGAATTTGATACCGCTCTCCCAGTTGCCGTAGAACAATTCTCCCGGGACAGGGCTATGGATGTCATTTTGCCGGCCGACAAAGTTCCACATGAAATACCTCCAGTACATCCAGCCGACTTGATAGTCCAAGAAATACCAGAGATTGGCCCCTTGCGTGGGCTTTTTATAGGACGCGCCTCTGACACGCTGTCCCTTGCCGTTCATGTAACTTTCGTAGAATTCCTCATACCGCCCGTCCGGGCTGGAACTCCACATACGCGGAAAGAGCATCTTGCCCTCCTGCCTGTAATCGGCATCTATAGGGCTGGGCACTTTCTCATACTTGCCGTCCATGGGAGCCCAATATGTACCCGTCTTGAGGTCATACGGCGCAGCGAAATACTGCCCGTACAGCAGCGGTGTGCTACCGTACTGCTCACGGGAGAGGTACCTTACGAGAGTGAATGCATTGTCCGGCTGATACTCGTTGGTGGGGGTCTTGACCGAGGAGCGGATGACACATACGCTGAATATGGAGAATCCTATTATAATAGTGGTAAAGCACAGCAGGGCGGTATTGGCCAACGCCTTGCCACGCCTGTGGGTACGAAAAAGTCCAAAGAAGCAGAGCGCGAGCACTGCGAGCACAAAGAACGCCGCACCGCTGTTGTACGGCAGCCCTAAATGATTGACAAAGAGCAGGTCCACATACGCCGCCAATTTCGGCATCCACGGGACAATGACGAACAATATCAGGGCGAGTATCATCACAGACACCGCCATGATGCCTACATACTGCCAGAATGTGTACTTGCCTTCCTCACGCTTACGATAATAATACATAAACACAAGGGCCGGAATGGTAAGCAGGTTGAGCAGATGCACTCCGATGGAGAGTCCCATGAGGAACGATATCAGCACTATCCACCTGTCGGCATAGGGAGTGTCCGCGCTGTCGTACCAGCGGGTCATCGCCCAAAATACCAATGCCGTAAACAACGAGGACATGGCATAGACCTCACCCTCTACTGCCGAGAACCAGAATGTATCGGAAAAGCAGTATGCCAATGCGCCCACAGCCGCACTGCCTATCACAGCCACGACATTGCCGGTGGAGGCACTGCCATCTTCAAAACGCTTGGCTCCGAACAGCCGCTTTGCAAAAAACACGATGGTCAGGTACAGCAACAGGATTGTCAGTGCCGAGCAGATCGCGCTCATGGCATTGACGAGCACAGCCGCGTGCATATTGTCGCCGAAGAGGGTGAATATCCTTGCGGCAAGCTGGAAAACAGGGTTTCCCGGGGGATGTCCGACTTCCAGTTTGTAGGACGATGCAATAAACTCTCCGCAATCCCAGAATGACGCCGTAGGCTCAATGGTGAGCAGGTAAGTGAGTGCCGCTATGACGAACACCACGCACGCCGCCAGACGATTGCAAACTTTGAATCTTTTGATTTCCATACAATTTAGCGTATTCGGACAAAATTACAGAAAATCTCCCGTATTTACGCCATTTTTCCGGAAAGGGATGAGTTATGGAAGAAAATAGATAATTTTGCAGCGGAATCAGGCGGTCTGATTCCATTGAACTTTCCTAAAAAGACGACGGCTATGGCTGAGAACGACTGGAAGAAAAGACTTGGAGTGGTGTATTCGACCAACCCCGATTTCCAATATATAGAAGATAACGCCCCCGAAGAGGAGACGCTCCCGCCTGCAAAACAGAAACTTACGGTGACTATCGACCGGCGCCGCCGTGCAGGCAAGCAGGTCACGCTCGTGAGCGGATTTGTAGGCACGGAGCAGGACCTCGCCGCACTCGGACGCACTCTCAAGGTAAGATGCGGAGTAGGAGGCTCGGCCGGAGACGGAGAGATTATCATCCAGGGGGATGTCCGTGACAAGGTAGTCTCCCTGCTCTGCGGAATGGGATACAACGCCCGCAGGGGCAACTGACCGCAACGGTGAAATGACGATACTGGAGATATTCGGACATCTGCAGATGGATACCCTGCCGCCGGACCGGACTGCAGAGGCCCTCGCGGCATGGGACAGCATAGCATTCAACCGCTGGGCCGTACTTGTCGCGACATTCATCGCACTGATGTTTTTCAAGGAAATACTGCATGTCGGTCCACATATATGGAAATGCGCCACCAGATGGAGATGGAATCTCACCATCGAAAACAGCATGCAGCTGGTCCGGGCACGCACCTGGTCCGCCATAGCCATCGCACCGGCACTCACATTGCTGTTTTCCAGATATTCAGGCATTGACTGGAGCTGCCTGGAGTGGGCACAGGGCATACCCGAATATCTGCTCCCCGTCATCTTAGTAGCGGCATTCATAGTATTGAGGCACATAGCATATATGATGATTGCAGGGCAAGCCCGTAATTCCGGCACCCTGCGTATGGCGCATAATGCCGACGGCAGCTATCTTATATTGCTCGCATTCATATTGCTGCCCACAGCAGGAGCATTGTCGGTATTCAATGCGGCAGAAGAGGTTACAAGGCTCGTCCTGCTCATCGAAAGTGCTGTAATCTACTTCGCGTTCCTATTCCACAAATCCCGAATTTTGGGACTATCTTATAGTCATTTTAGGATTATTTTGTACCTTTGCGGACTTGAATTGTTACCGGGCGGCATCCTTATACTGCCGTTCGTATTGTAAGAAGAAACGGAGACTAAATGAAAGTATTGATCTCACAGCGCCCGCCGCTCAACCTCGCGGCCTATCAGACACTCACAGAAAAATACGGTGTAGAAATCGATTTCAGACCATTCTTCCTAATAGAGCCTCTCAGTTCGCGGGAGTTCCGGGCAGAGCGCATCAATATTCTCGACCACAGCGCAATAGTATTCTCCAACAGACATGCCATAGACGCATTTTTCAGTCTCTGCGAATCGCTCAGGGTACAGATTCCCGAGACCATGAAGTACTTTTGTACGACAGAGGCTGTCGCAATGTATCTCCAGAAGCATATCGTCTATCGCAAGCGTAAGATATTCTTCGGAGACGGCACCCCGTCATCTGTCATCGGACTCATCGGCACCAAGCATGCAGGAGAGCGTTTCCTCATCACCACTTCCGATTCTTCGATAAACACCCCTATCACGAGCCTTTTCGATGCAAAGGGGCTGCAATATAATACAGCGGTGATGGTCAAGAGCGTATCGCAGGACATCAAGGACCTCAACCTCGAGGATTATGCGGCCGTCGTGCTCTATAATGTGGCCGATGTCAAGTCCCTGTATGAGAATTTCCCCGATTTCAAGCAGGGCAATGTCAAGTTCATATCCTTTGGCAAGGCTATCGTGAATGCTCTGGAGGATGCCGGACTGAGCATATCCGTCCAGGCACCCACCCCCGAGGCACCCAACGCCGCCAAGGCTATCGAGCTGTTCCTCAAGCAGCAATAATCCATGTCCGCACTGCCCCATACCCTGTCCAAAGAGGAACGGCTCTCGGGCAAGAAAGCCGTCAGCAGACTGATGGCCGAAGGGAAATGGAACCGCTGCGGAGACCTCAAGTACTGCTGCCTCCGAGACAATGGCGAGGGGCACAGCCGCATCATCGTATCTGTCCCCAAGAGGCTGTTCAAGAGAGCCGTCAAGCGCAATCTGCTCAAGAGGCGCATGCGTGAGAGTTACCGCACGCAGAAAGAACTCCTCGGAGACGGCATACACGCCGACATATTGTTACAATACAACAGCAACGAAATTCTCCCCTACGCAAACATACGGGAAAACATCGCTGCCATATTGGCCAGAATCTCCTCCGAAGAACAGTCTGTAGAGGAATGAATATCAAGGTAATAGCATCGGCTCCCCTGATAGTGCTCATCAAGTTCTATCAGTTGTGCATATCCCCACTGAAACCGCCCTCGTGCAGATTTACGCCGACATGTTCGCAGTATGCCCTCGAGGCTGTAAGGAAATACGGTCCGCTCAAGGGAGGTTGGCTCGCACTCAGACGCATCATGCGCTGCCACCCGTGGGGCGGCTCCGGCTACGACCCTGTGCCGTAGAAAAACAAAAGAGGACGGAAATTCCGTCCTCCTGCTGTGCCCGGGGCCGGGCTCGAACCGGCACGTCTTTAAGGGACATTGGATTTTGAGTCCAACGCGTCTACCAATTCCGCCACTCGGGCATACGCGTTCTTGATAGAAAGACAAATGTACGGCAAAATCTCCAATTATCAAAAAACCTCCGGCACAGAAATGTCCGCCAGCATGCGCTTTTGTTGCCGCAGCCGCCGCATATCCGTTACAGATGTCCCGATTATTGATTATATTTGAAAGTTATGGCAATGCAACAAGACATACTCGGCAGTCTCGCCGGGCAGGACTACAAGGAGGGCTTCGTAACCTCCGTAGAACAGGAGTTTGCGCCCAAGGGACTCAACGAGGACATTATAAGACTCATATCCTCCAAAAAGCAGGAGCCGCAGTGGCTGCTCGAGTTCAGACTCGAGGCATTCCGCCGCTGGCAGAGCATGGAGGAGCCGAAATGGGGGCATATCAACATGCCCGAAATAAACTACCAGGACATCATCTACTACGCCGCTCCACGGCAGGACAAGGACCGCCCCACGGAAATCGACCCGGCACTGGAGGAGACTTTCGAAAAACTGGGCATTCCCCTGGCGGAGCGGAAGGCCCTTGCAGGCGTTGTGGCTGTAGATGCAGTCTTCGATTCGGTTTCAGTCAAGACGACATTCCGCGAGACGCTCGCCAAACAGGGTATCATATTCTGCTCGTTCTCCGAAGCGGTCAGGGAGCATCCCGACCTCGTGCGCAAATACCTCGCAAGCGTCGTGCCTGTGGGAGACAATTATTTCGCAGCACTCAATTCGGCCGTATTCAGCGACGGTTCGTTCTGTTATATCCCCAAGGGGGTCAAATGTCCCATGGACCTGTCCAGCTATTTCCGCATCAATGCCAGCGGAACGGGACAGTTTGAGCGGACGCTGATTGTGGCGGATGAGGATTCGAGTCTGAGTTATCTGGAGGGCTGCACCGCTCCTATGAGGGATGAGAACCAGCTGCACGCCGCGGTGGTGGAGATAGTCGTGGAGAGGGGCGCTGATGTGAGGTATTCGACCGTACAGAACTGGTATCCGGGCGATGCCGACGGCAATGGCGGCATCCTCAACCTCGTGACCAAGAGGGGGATATGCAAGGGAGAGGGCTCTCACCTGAGTTGGACGCAGGTCGAAACGGGCTCTGCCGTGACATGGAAATACCCGAGCACCATTCTCAAAGGGGACAATTCGTCATCGGAGTTCTATTCTGTCGCGGTGACCAACAACAGGCAGCAGGCGGATACCGGCACCAAGATGATACATATAGGCCGCAACACCCGTAGCAGGATAGTGAGCAAGGGCATCTCCGCAGGATACAGCGAAAACAGTTACCGCGGATTGGTAAACATGCTCCCCGGAGCGGTCGGGGCGCGTAATTTCTCCCAGTGCGACAGTCTGCTCATAGGCAGCAATTGTGGCGCGCATACATTCCCAGTCATTAAAAATTCGTGCCCCGGAGCCACTGTGGAGCACGAGGCCACGACCTCCAAGATAAGCGAGGACCAGCTGTTTTACTGCGCCCAGAGAGGCATAGGCCAGGAAGATGCGGTAGGACTGATTGTCGGCGGCTATGCCAAGGAGGTGCTCTCCCACCTGCCGATGGAATTCGCCGTCGAGGCCCAGAAACTGCTCTCCGTATCATTGGAAGGCTCCATAGGATAACAAACGACACACAAAACGACAATGGACAACAATATATTGCTCGAAATCAAGGGTCTCCGCGCATCCGCCGGGGACAAGGAAATACTCAAGGGAGTGGACCTGACCATCGGACGCGGTGAGGTACACGCTGTCATGGGACCCAACGGAGCCGGCAAGAGCACTCTGTCCGCCGTGCTCACAGGCAAGCCGGACTATAGTGTCAGCGCAGGCAGCGCGACATTCTGTGGCAAGGACCTGCTCGCCATGCTGCCGGAAGAAAGGGCATGGGCAGGACTCTTCCTGTCATTCCAATACCCTATGGAGATCCCCGGGGTCACTATCACCAATTTCATCAAGACAGCCGTCAATGCCAGACGCAAGGCCGACGGACTCGGTGACATGCCTGCCGGAGAATTCCTCAAACTGATGAAAGAAAAGATGAAGATGATAGGGATGAAGGGGGAATTTGCCAAACGCGAAGTGAATGTAGGATTCAGCGGAGGCGAAAAGAAGCGCAATGAGATATTCCAGATGGCGATGCTCGACCCCACCCTCGCCATCCTCGACGAGACTGACAGCGGTCTGGATGTGGACGCCCTCAAGATAGTCGCCGACGGAGTCAACGCCCTGCGTTCTCCGGACAAATCCGTCATCATCATCACCCATTACCACAAATTGCTCGAATATATCGTCCCCGACCATGTCCATGTGCTCAAGGACGGACGCATTGTCCGCAGCGGAGGCAAAGAACTCGCTGATATGATAGAGAGCAACGGATTTGAAGAGATATGAGCCGGCTGACATACATAGCGGGACGCGCTGACATCCCATCGCACATCACACTCGGAAGCGGTGAGAGGCTCGAAATGACCATCATCGTCCTCCCAGGTACGGATTGCGACATTCCTATAGAAGTAGATCTGGACGGAGAGGACGCCGAACTGGACATCAGGGGGCTGTATCTGTGCGGCCGTGAAGAGAAAGTGGCCATCCGCGTCAATGTACGCCACAACGCCGGCAGCAGCCGCAGCAGCCAGATGTTCAAGGGGATAGTCGGAGGGCACGCCAAGGCTGCATTCTCCGGTCTGATATATGTCAGACACGATGCGCAGAAGATAAAGGCCTATCAGGCAGACCACAACATCCTGCTTACAGATACGGCGACTGTGGACACCCGTCCCCAACTGGAAATCTACGCTGACGATGTCGAATGTTCGCACGGAGCCACTATAGGCAGGCTGAATGCGGACGAACTGTTCTATATGCGCAGCAGGGGCATTCCCGAAGAGGATGCCAAGGCTCTGCAGATGATTTCGTTCATATCCCCCGTACTCGCGGATCTCGACGACCCTACCAAAAATACAGTGCTCGACGCACTTGCCACCCTATGATATTACACACCAATGTCAAAATCAATCTCGGACTCCGCGTCCTCGGGCGCAGGGAGGACGGATTCCATGATATAGAGACCTTGTTTGTCCCATACAACGGACTACAGGACCTGATCGAAATCACTCCTGACTATAACGACGGAGTCACACTCATCGCGGATAATCTGCCATGGCAGGCGGACAAGGACCTGACTGTCCAGGCGTATGACATCCTGCGCCGGGACTTCGACATCCCCGGTGTCCGCATCCGCCTCAACAAACACACTCCGGTAGGTGCAGGACTCGGAGGAGGCTCCGCAGACGCTGCATTCATCATCAAGGCGCTCAACAAGATGTTCGACCTCAGGCTGGATGACAGCCAGATGGCGAAATATGCCGCCGAGATAGGCAGCGACTGTGCATTCTTCATCTACAACAGCCCCATGTTCGGCAGCGGACGGGGAGAAGTGCTGGAGCCTTTCGATATAGACCTCTCGCAATACAGGATCAAGGTCGTAGTACCAGAAGGCATTGCCGTAAACACGGCCAAGGCATACCGCGAGCTCGACAGACTCCAGACGGACTCTGCCGCAAGCAGTGCTCCTGCCACCGGACTCAGGGAAATACTCCGCCGCCCTGTCGAAGAATGGCGCGGATCTCTTGTAAATGATTTTGAGAATGTCATATTCCCGGCGCACCCGGAACTCGCTGACATCAAGGAGAATCTCTATCAGGAAGGTGCCGTATACGCGGCAATGTCCGGGTCCGGCTCGGCAATGTTCGGACTGTTCCGCAAACCTGCAGACCCTTTCGTCCTGACTCTCCGCTAAAAACAAAGGCAAAACCAACTAACACATTTATCATGAAAACAAGTTCAGAACTCAGGCTCTCGGCACGCAACGCACTGCGCGGCAATTGGGCAAAGTCAGTCATCGCCACTGTCGTCTATCTGACAGCCATCGGCATCATCAGCGCATTGACCGGCACGAACAACACCAACCCCGTCACAATACTCAGTCTCAGCGGCGTCAGTCTGCTCGTCTCCATACTCGTACTGTACCCCCTCAAACTGGGATTCGAGAATTCGTTTAAGGCTCTGTATCAGAACGGCGACCAGAATATCCTGTCTAACATATTCTCTATCCCCCGCGAGCATTATTCGCACTATGTCTGGGGAATGTTCTTGATGCAGATCAAGATTATGCTCTGGACCCTGCTATTCATCATTCCCGGCATCATCAAGTCGTTCTCATACGCCATGACCCCGTATATCCTCGTCGAGCATCCCGAAATGCCAGTCTCGGAGGCGATACAGACGAGCAAGAGGATGATGAACGGCCATAAGTTCGATCTCTTCTACCTCTATCTGACATTCATCGGCTGGTTCCTGCTGTCCATCATTACCTGCGGAATAGGATTCTTCTGGCTGACTCCTTACATGGCGACCGCAAAAGCGGCATTTTATCTCGACCTCAAGACCTCCGAGGGCGTCATCGAAGCTACTGTCATAGAATAATGCTGGACGCGCTCACAGAACGGCTCAAGCCTTACGAAGGCCGTCTCTACCTGCTCCATGACCTGAATGTCACCAGTTGGGCGGACATTCTGGCAAAGGAAATACAGATAAACGCCCGCATGGGCATCAATGCCTGCGAAGACAATAAGACGGTGGACACTGTCTCGGACATCTGCCGATTCCTGTTGTCCACAGGCGCTGACAGGGACGCCGTACTCATAGCAATGGGCGGTGGCATAACCACTGATATCGCTGGATTTGCCGCATCTATATACAAACGCGGAATACGCTTTGCCCTCGTGCCGACGACGCTGCTCTCCATGGTGGACGCAGCGCACGGAGGCAAGACCGGTGTCAATATGGACGGCCTCAAGAATATGGTAGGGACTTTCGCCAGGCCTCTGTTTACCCATGTAGACAGCCGATTCCTCGCGACACTCGGCCATAGGGAACTCCTTTGCGGCGCCGCCGAAATGCTCAAGGCATTCATAATAGAGGACAACGGCCACTATGAGCAGGCCGTAAGCCTGTTTTCCTCAGGGAATACGGATAGCTGCGTTTTAGGCGGACTCATCGATGCCGCAATAGCCGTCAAGAACGGCATCACTTCACGGGATCCCCTCGAAAACGGGGAACGCCGCAAACTCAATCTCGGACATACCATAGGCCATGCCATAGAATGGTACGAGCACCGGTACGGCATAGAATTCCCTCACAACCACGGGGAAGCCGTTGCTATAGGCATAGTGGCGGCAGCCCGCATATCGGAAGAACGCGGAATATGCACCCCGGGGCTCGCGGACAAGATAGCGGCTGACTTCAGCGCGTGCGGGCTGCCGGTCAGCCTGCCCTACCCCATGGAGGAACTGCAGGAAGCCATAGGCAAGGACAAAAAGAACCTCGGCGGACAGCCGAGATATGTACTCATAAAATCCATCGGAGAAGTTACGATATGATTTGTGTCAGCATACAGGACAAGACCCTCATCGAGATATACGACATCCTGGACCGCGAAGATGTGGAGATGGCCGAAATCAGGCTGGATCTATGCAATCTCTCGGAGGAGGAGCGCGAAGAATTGTTTTCCACCACAGACAAGCCGTTGATTGCCACCTGCCGCATAGGCAAAGCGTACAGTGCGGCTGATGCGGAAGAGATTCTGCTCCAGGCCATAGAGGACGGAGCCACCTATGTAGACCTCGAGCTGGAGGCTCCCGTACAGATGAGCAAGCACATAACGCATGCGGCACGCGAGGGCGGCATCCAGCTGATACGCTCGTATCATGAATTCCGCACCACACCATCCGCCGATGTCCTGGCAGATATGGCACGCAAATGCCGCAGATTCGGCGGAGACATCATCAAGATAGCCACCATGGCACATGACGCGGCCGACACGGAACGCGTCCTCTCGCTGTACGGACATTTCCCCGAGGGAGGCATCATAGCATTCTGCATGGGAGAGGCAGGGGCCGAAAGCCGCCTTGACGCTCTCAGACTCGGAGCACCTTTTACATACGCCTCCTTGAATGAGGAAGAATGCACTGCCCCCGGGCAAATGCCGCTCGACAAGATCAACAATATCGTCTACGGCAACAGGAAGAGACTCCGCCGTGGCGAACTGCAGATGCCTGCATCCAAGAGTTTTGCACAGAGGGCGATAATGACGGCGGCTCTCGCCGAGGGACGCTCGCTTCTGCACGGCTACACCCCCTGCGGAGACACAGACGCTGCTATAGAACTCGCCCAGGCCCTTGGTGCACAGGTTGTCAAGGACGGCGACACTCTGGCAATCACCGGAATAGGCCCGATAGAAGAGCCCCTCGATATCTCTTCTGTAAATGTCGGGGAATCAGGACTGCTCGCACGGCTCTCCATACCCGTTCTGGCCGGGATCAACGGCGCACCGGTACAGATTGAGGGCAGGGGCACTCTACTCAACCGTCCGCTCGCCGGAGCGGCAGACATCATGGCCTCATTCGGTGTGATGCTCTCAAATACCGCACCGCAGACGGGCAAGGACATCAGGATACCTGCCAATGTCAATGGCAGGTTGATGCCAGGCAGGGCCGACATCTCCGGTAAAGGAGGCTCGCAGATCATCTCCGGATTGCTCACAGCGCTCCCCCTCGCAGAAGAGGACTCGACCGTGTATGTGCACGACCCGAGGAGCATACCATATATGTTCATCACCCTCGATGTACTCAAGAATTTCGGTGTCACAGTAGGTGCGGAAATGGAGGGGGACGATGACTTTATGGAGACACAGGACCTGTCGCGCTGCACGGCTGTCAATTTCCATATCAAGGGAGGACAGAAGTATCACGCAGCCGAACTCACGATAGAGCAGGACTGGAGCAGTGCGGCCGTATTCCTCGTGGCAGGGGCCATATTCGGAGAGGTAAGCCTGCAGGGCATCGACACCAAGTCGCTCCAGGCCGACATCAGCATACTGGATATACTCGCCAATGCAGGAGCCTGTGTCTCCGAGGATGAGGACGGCACTCTCAATACCTACAAGGCCCCTCTGAACGCATTTGATGCAGATCTCAACAACGCGCCCGACCTCTTCCCCATAGTCGCCGTTCTCGCGGCGTTTTGCCCCGGGGAGAGCCACATAGCCGGAATGGGACGGCTTGCCGGCAAGGAGAGCAACCGTTCGCAGGGCATATTGGACATGCTCGGGCAGATGGGCGTGGAGGCGGCGCGAGACGGAGACACTCTCATTGTCAAGGGGCACAGTCTGTCGACGCGTCTGCTGCGTGGAGAACTGCTGCACGGCGGACAATACGCATCTTCGCATGACCACCGCATGGCGATGGCTCTCAAAGTGGCATCGCTCGGGGCTGACTCCCCCATCGTGATTGACGATGAGGGCTGTGTGGCGAAGTCGTTCCCGGGGTTTTACGAAACATTTGCAGTCTGAGATGAATACTTTTGGAAAGAGATTCAGGGTCTCCATATTCGGGGAATCGCACGGACCGCAGATAGGTGTAGTGCTGGATGGCGTCCCGGCAGGAATCAGTCTGTGTGAGAACGACTTGCGGGAGGATATAGCACGGCGCGCCCCGGGAGCTGCAGGCACCACTCCGAGACGGGAGAGCGATGAGGCGCATATCCTGAGCGGAGTCTATGAGGGGCACACGACCGGGGCGCCTGTCACTATAGTATTCGACAATTCGAATACACGCTCCGCTGACTACTCGCAGTTCAGAGACATTCCACGACCGGGGCATGCTGACTATGTAGCCGGGGTCAAATGGGGCAACGCCAACGACCCTCGCGGCGGAGGTCACTTTTCGGGCAGAATGACGCTGCCGGTAGTGGCTGCAGGAGTGGTGGCTAAAAAGATGCTCGGGGAGATAGCGGTCTGTGCAGAACTGGTAGAGATAGGTGGAGAGGCTGACAGATCACGCTGGCAGGCGATGCTCGCAGAGACCGCCGCCGAGGGGGACTCCCTCGGCGGGCTCGTCCGCGGACGAGCTACGGGCGTGCCCGTCGGTCTCGGCGAGCCGTTTTGGGACTCCGTCGAGTCGCTCATCTCCCACGCCATATTCTCCATCCCAGGCGTCCGCGGCATCGAGTTCGGTGACGGATTTGCCGCCGCCACCATGAAAGGCTCACAGCACAACGACCCGATAGGCTGCGACGGACGCACGCTCAAGAACGGGGCAGGAGGCATCAACGGCGGCATCACAAACGGGTCCGACATCGTATTCCGGGTCGCATTCAAGCCCACCTCGAGCATTGCCCGGGAGCAGGAGACCGGCAACCTCAGGACCGGCAGCATGGAGCCCCTGCGCGTCTCCGGACGCCATGATGTCTGCTTCGCGCTCCGGACACCTGTCATAGTGGAGGCAATGACCGCAATAGTCCTCGCCGACCTGCTGTAAAAAGAGATTCCCCCTCCCGCCTGCACACTGATGCGCAATCGGGAGGGGGACTTTTCAATATGGTCCTTCTTTAAAGTGTGTTCCTAACAGAGCTTGAGGAATACCTCCATTGCCTGATATTCCGCCATGCCGAGTTCGTCATAGAGACGCGCCGTGTTCTGGGTACGCTCCTCAGCGCGCTGCCAGAACTCACGGGGATCATCTCCAGGGAACGGCACAATGTCTTTCTGCGAAAGATGGCGGTAAATGGCATGCCTCTTCTCGATCACCTCATCGGGGCCAAGAGGGACAGCCATGTCTACCCGACCGAGTTCCCACTCCATCCAAGCACCGCGGTAGAGCCAGATATTTGACTCCTCCAGCCATGCCTCGCCCTCCTGCTTGAGCTGCTCGACAGCCTCGAGAGCCGCCTCCGTGCACACCCTGTGTGTGCCGTGAGGGTCCGCAAGGTCACCTGCCATATATATCTGGTCAGGACGCACGCGCCTGATGAGTTCCTTTATAATATCCACATCCACCTGTGTGCGAGGCATCTTGGCGATGCCGCCAGACTCGTAGAACGGCAGATTGAGGAAATGTATGTTCTCGTCTTTAACACCGAAAGAACGGTCAGCCGCACGAGCCTCACTGCGACGGATTGCAGCCTTCATATCCAGCAGGGCACGGGGCTCGGCCACTCCGGGACGCTTGGACGCAATCAGCTCGCGCACTTCATCCTGCCTGTCGGCAAATCCCAGTTCGTGGCAGGCGTCCAGATGCTGCAATACGACATCATCATGCACAGCCACATCTCCGGAAGTCTCGTATGCCACATGCACATCGTGTCCCTGATGCACAAGACGGATAAATGTACCGCCCATCGAAATGACATCGTCATCCGGATGAGGTGAGAATATCAGCACAGTCTTGGGGAACGGTGACGACGCGACAGGGCGGGTGCTGTCATCCGCACCGGGCTTGCCACCAGGCCATCCCGTGATAGTATGCTGCAGATCGTTGAACACATCGATATTGATTTTGTCGTAAGGGCCGAACTTCTCGACAAGTTCTCCGAGCGAATTCTCGAGATAATCCTTGAGAGTCAGTTTCAGTATCGGCTTGTGCACTGTCTGGCACAGCCATACGACAGCCTTGCGGCGGAATTTGCGTGTCCACTCGCAGGGTCCTACCAGCCAAGGGGTATCCACCCTCGAGAGATAGGCACCGGAATTGTCATCCGCATAGAAAGTGATATTGCCGTGCTTCTGGAAATACGATGCCGGGCAGTCGGAAGATACAGGGCCTTCCACAATACGCTTCACCACATCGGCCTTGTCCTCGCCCCATGCCATCATGATGACCTCGTCCGCGCTCATCATAGTGCTGATACCCATCGTGATAGCAGACATGGGAGTAGCATCGAGATTACCGCCGAAACGGCCTGCCTGACGCTTGCGGGACTGATACGACAACTTGACCGTACGAGTCTTGGAATACTCTGCCGAACCGGCCTCATTGAATCCTACCTGCCCCTGCTCACCTACACCGAGGACAAGCATGTCCAGCCCGGTAGCCCTGGCATTCAGTTCCTTGTTGTAATCGTTGATCTTGTCCGCAGGTACACTCATATCCGGGATAAATACATTCTCCGGTTTTACATCCACCTTTGAAATGAACTCCTCGCGGATATAATGGTTGCGGCTCTGGAACTCGCTCACTTCACTGCCATAATACTCGTCAATCGAGAATATCTGCACATTGGCAAACGAGACCTCCCCCGCGACATAACGCTTGACCAGGTCCCTATACAGGAATACCGGTGAAGTGCCGGTAGACACGCCCAGACGGAAAACTCCACCCTCGCGCGTAACGCGATTGATAGCGTCGACCACCTTACCTGCTATTACAAAGCTCGCAGTATTGGGGTCCGGGCATATTTCAGTAAAAATATTTTCCTTGCTGTGTACTATTTCCCTTGGCAAACCTTCGGAAATAAGGCCGCCGTCCTTGGGAAGTGTAAAGTGCTTCATGAACGAACCTTAATTGTTGAATTACAAAGATAACGATTCTCAAAGACAAAGCAAGCAAGACCGGCCACGGGAAATCCCGTGACCGGTCTTGGATTCTAATATGGTCCGTTAGAATTACTCTGCGGACTGTGCCTCTTCTGCTGCAGGTGTTTCTGCTACAGGAGCCTCCACTGCAGGAGCCTCTGCGGCTTTCTTGCTGCTGCGACGGCGTGTTGCCTTCTTTGCAGGTTTTGCAGCGGCTGCGAGTGCGGCCTCGTTGAAGTCAACAAACTCGATGAGAGCCATCTCCGCACCGTCTCCCTGACGGAATCCGGTATGCAGCACCCTTGTATAACCACCGGGACGGTTGGCTACAGCGGGAGCGATTGTACGGAAGAGCTCAGACACCGCGTTCTTGTCCTTGAGGTAGCTGAACACGATACGGCGCGAATGAGTTGTGTCGTTCTTGGACTTGGTGACAAGCGGCTCAACAAACGACTTGAGCGCCTTTGCCTTGGCCACCGTGGTATTGATCCTCTTGTGCTGGATCAACGAACATGCCATATTGGAAAGCAGTGCCTTGCGGTGACCGCTCTTGCGACCAAGATGGTTGACTGATTTATTGTGCCTCATGATTAAATGTTCTTTTTCTTGGGTTCAATATTGTACTTGCTGAGATCCATGCCGAACGAGAGCTTCATCTTGTCAAGCAACACATCTATCTCGCTGAGCGACTTGCGTCCGAAGTTCCTGAACCTCATCAGTTCGCCACGCGAATATGAAACGAGGTCAGCGAATGTGTCGATGTCAGCCGCCTTGAGGCAGTTGTATGCCCTGACGGAAAGGCCTACATCGGACAACTTGGTCAGAAGGCAATGCCTTACGCGCATCGACTCCTCGTCAAGTTCTTTGGACTCCACCTCTGCACTGCTCTCAAACGCCAGTTTCTTGTCATCGGTAAACAGTTTGAAGTGATAGATGAGTATGTTGGCCGCATCCTGTAGCGCAGCGCTCGGAGAGATAGAACCATCAGTCTCGATCTCGATGACGAGTTTCTCGTAATCGGTCTTCTGCTCGACACGCCAGTTCTCCACTGTCCAGTTTACCTTGCGGATAGGAGTGTAGATGGCATCGACCGGAATGGTGCCGATAGGCGTAGTCTCATCCCTCATCTCCTCGGCAGGCACGAAACCGCGCCCCTTGGTGATGTTGAGCACCACTTCCAGTTTGACAGACGGCTCCAGAGAGCAGATATGCTGCTCCGGGTTCAACACCTTGAAAGAAGACAATCCCTTGTTGATATCTCCTGCGGTAAACTCATCTTTGCCGCTTATCACGATATTTGCCGTCTCGGAATCGGCAGACTCCACCATCCTCTTGACCCTCACTTTCTTGAGGTTGAGGATGATCTGCTGCATGCCCTCAATCACTCCGGGAATGGTGGCAAACTCCTGATCCACACCGCTTATCTTTACCTGGCTGATGGAGAATCCCTCCAGCGAAGCCAGCAGAATGCGGCGGAGAGCATTGCCGATGGTCTGTCCGTAGCCGGGCTCAAGAGGCTTTACCTCAAAGCGGCCGACGGTATCCGTACCCTCAAGCATTATTACCTTTTCAGGCTTCTGAAATGCTAAGATTGCCATAATACTTTTTGTTAGGTGTTAATTATTACTTGGAGTACAGGTCGACGATGAGCTGCTCGTTGATGTTCTCAGGTATGTCCGCACGTGCGGGGGTATTGAGGAATTTGCCGACGAGGGTGTTCTTGTCGAACTCCAGCCAAGGGTACTGTGTGTGCGAAGCGACGCTCGCCTGGATTACCTCAAGGCTCTTGGACCTCTCCCTCACTGCCACCACGTCACCGGGTTTTACATGTGCGGAAGGGATGCTGCACACCTCTCCGTTGAGAGTGATGTGGGCATGGTTGACGAGCTGCCTTGCAGCTGCCCTGGTAGGGGCGATGCCGAGACGGTACACGATATTGTCAAGCCTGGACTCGAGGAGGATAAGGAGGTTCTCACCCTTCTGGCCCTGCATACGGCTCGCTTTCTCGTATGTGTTGTGGAACTGACGCTCGAGGATGCCGTACATGTATTTGACTTTCTGCTTCTCCTTGAGCTGAGTACCATACTCCTTGGTCTTCTTGCGCTTCGAGGCGAGGCCGTGCTGTCCCGGAGGATAGTTCCTCTTCTCGAAATCCTTGTCGGAGCCGAAAATAGGCTCACCGAACTTACGGGCTATCTTGGTGCTGGGACCGGTATATCTTGCCATAGTGTAGTATATTCTTTAAAAGGGTTAAACTTTACGACGGCCTTTCGGTCTGCATCCGTTGTGAGGCATAGGGGTGACATCGATAATCTCAGTCACGACGATACCTGCGTTGTTGATTGTCCTGATCGCGGACTCACGACCTGCTCCGGGGCCTTTGACATAGACCTTGACGCTGCGCAGACCTGCATCGAATGCTGTCTTTGCCGCATCCTCGGCTGCCATCTGGGCAGCGTACGGAGTGTTCTTCTTGGAGCCCCTGAAACCGCACTTGCCGGCGGAAGACCAGGAGATAACCTGACCCTGGTTGTTGGTCAGTGATACGATGATGTTGTTAAAGGTCGATGAAACATGGGCCTGGCCATAAGATTCAACCTTGACAACTCTCTTCGATGTAGTAGCTTTCTTTGCCATAGTTCATCAATCTTTACTTGGTAGCTTTCTTCTTGTTAGCCACAGTCTTCTTGCGACCCTTACGTGTACGGGCGTTGTTCTTGGTGCTCTGTCCGCGCACAGGGAGACCGAGACGGTGACGGATGCCGCGATAGCAGCCGATATCCATGAGACGCTTGATGTTCATCTGGACGGTCGAACGGAGCTCACCCTCGATGGTGTACTCTGCACCGACTTCCGCACGGATTGCCGCGATCTGCTGGTCGTTCCAATCTCCGACCTTGATGCTGGGATCGATACCGCACTTGTCCAGGATCTTGCGGGCGGAGCTGCGGCCGATACCGAAGATATAGGTGAGGCCTATATCTCCTCTTTTGTTGTTGGGTAAATCAACACCGGCTATTCTTGCCATAATCTTATACTTGTCTTTATTTGTTTATACAACTGAACATTATCCCTGGCGCATCTTGAACTTGGGGTTCTTTTTGCAGATCACATAGAGACGACCTTTGCGCCTGACGATCTTGCAATCCTCGCTACGCTTCTTGATGGAT
>CAZTUQ010000014.1:0-44172 GCA_964616865.1 uncultured Muribaculaceae bacterium | reverse complement strand
AGCGATGGTCGCGATATTGAGGTCGTCGGAATAGAGATGCCTCTCCACGGCCCCGATTGCGGCATTAAGGAATTGGGCATTCTCCTGAGTGCCAGGAGCGGCAGCGGACGAAGCAGAGGGAGAGATAGAGTACTTATCCATCAGCATTTTCCTGGTCTCCAACAGATTGCGGCACCGCGCCAGAAGTATCTCCACAGAGAATGGTTTGGCGATATAGTCATCGGCACCGCTCAGCATTCCCTTGAGATTGCTTTTCTCCGAGGCATGGGCGGTCAGGAGCACTACGGGGATATGACAGGTCTCGAAATCAGCACGCAGTCTGGCACAGAGCGTAAGGCCGTCCATCTCCGGCATCATCACATCGCTTACTATTATGTCCGGATGCTTGGACCTGGCGAGTTCGAGCGCATCGAGCCCGTTCGCCGCCTCCAAAATCTTGTATTCCGAAGAGAAAACAGACTTGAGTAAGGACAGCATCTCCGGTGTATCATCCACAATCAGCATGGTGTACGCACCGGGCATGAAACCTCCCTCGTCCGGCAATGAGGGTCTTATATCCTTGATATCCTGCTCACTGGGCAGGTCTTCCGCCACCAGTGCCTCGTCATCATTCTCAATCTCGACAAATCCTGATATTATCTTCTTCATCTCCAACGCCCCGGCATAAGTCTTCTCCACATCCCTGCTCCCCGGCGCAGAATGCCCGTATTTGGAGAAAAACAGCTCCAACTGTCCTATAATCAAGGTCAGAGGGGTGCGCAACTCGTGCGATACCTTTATGAAGAACCGTGTCCTGCGCTCGCTTTCCTCCTCCTGCGCCTTGAGCCTCTGCGCGATAAGGAGTTTGGAATACACCACCACGAGAATCAATACGAGCAGTCCTGCCACAAACAGGCAGAATACCGTCCTCACGGCAGGAGATTCATACCACTCGGGCTTGAGACGGAATGCGAGACTGCAACTGTCCGCCACCTGCGGCTCTCCCCCTCCGGGAATGCACGCCCTCACCGAAAAGACATAGCTGCCGAATTTCATGTTGGAAAACTGCACCGGGCTGTCGATGTCGAATTCATGCCATTCGTCGTCATACCCTTCGAGACGATATTCATAACGGACAGAGAAAGCACAGTCATAGTTAAACGAAGCTACATCGAATGAAAGGTTGCGCCATCCCGGCTTGAGCACAAGCCTCTTGTCTACATTGTCAGCGATAAAAATCCTGAGGTCGTTATTGACCACGAGGCGGTCCACACGCAAGCGCAGTTTCAAGGTATCGAAATCCAGCCGGGACCCGTCAAAACGCTCTATGCCGTCCACGCCACCGAGCATATATGTCCCGTCAGACAGCCTGACCACGCATCCCTCACGCGTAGACCCTATCTTAAGGCCGCCAAGGCGGGTATAATTGAGGCAGCGCTGCTTCGCGGCATTATAGACAGACACTCCGGACCTGTTGCCTACCAGCACCCTGTCTCCACTGAGGGTCGCAATGACGGAGATATTGTTGTCAGGGACACCGCAATTATCCTTGTTATAGAAAGATACGCTATCATTCTCTACGCTGAAAAAGCCATATCCTACAGTGCCACCCCACACGGCCGCAGAGTCCGCGCATATATCCATGCACATGGTATTGATGCCCAGGTCAAACGCTGCCAGACGGTCTCCCTGCATACGGAAAAGACCGTTGCCTCCAACCCACAATGTCCCTCCGTTGTCAATGGTCAGACAATATATCACATCGGTATCTCCGGATACCCTTCTCGAGACAACGCTCTCCTTATCCGGATCAAAACGCCACAGTCCGGAGTCAAGCGTCCCTACAAACAGTTCGTCACCGTCAGATACTATGGCATTGACCGCCGTCATGCGTCCGTTGCCGTCAGGGTCCACGAATGCGTATTCCCGGCTCAAGCCGGTAGGTATATGGTATGCGAGTATAGGCTCCATATAACGCCCCAGATACAAGATATCGGTCTCCGCATCATAATACGCCGCCTTGGTCTTGAATTTCTCCGTCCCGGGTATCTTTACCCAACGCTCCCCCATACTGCGATACATTCCGTAACTGTCCGTCATCACCCACAGGTCGCCTCTCTTGTCCTCGACTATATCATTGACTATACGGATATTCTGTTCATCTCGCCAGCTTAGGGACGAGAACGGCAGCGCCGTATCAGTACAATAGTAGACTCCGTCATAATAGGTCCCTATCCAAATGCGGCCGGCATCATCTGTGGACATCGAGCATATAGGATGCCCTCCAGGAGACGATGGCGGCTCTACGGTACATTCCCCCGACGGGGAAATGCCGGCTATGCCGTCCACCGTGCCCACATACACCTTGCCGCTGCTGTCTTCGGTAAAGGTCCTCGCTTCTTTGAGCCCGAGAGGAAATGTGACCGCCGTGCGCATATCCGAAGAAAACCTGACGACACCTCCGGACTTCAGGCCTACCCAGATATGCCCCACAGAGTCTTCAAACATGGAATTGACCTTACTATGCACCGACTGCAGTCTCCTAACAGCGCCATCTGGAGACATCTCGGAAATGGTGCCGTCCGCAGCCCCCAGCAATACTCCGCCTCCGCGCCACGGCAACATCGCCGTCATACGCAGTCCCACATCTGCCCGGAATGCCAGGCTGTCATCACATCGGACATATACATTCTTGCCGATACCGACAAAAAGGGAATCTCCGGAAACCGCCATGCAACATGAGGAGTAATTGGCTCCGGAAGGCCCCTTCAGCACACGCCCCCGCCCCTCGAAAGCATCATATTCAAATATATAACGGGAAGACGGTGCATAAATATAACGCCCGCGGCTCACCACAATGCTGTGCGCCGGCATCGGAGGGTGGACATACTCGAGCGAATGTCCGTTGAACCGGCACAGGCCGTAACTGCAGTTTATCCACATCGCTCCAAGTGAATCCTGGGAGACGGAATATACGGATATATAGTCCATGCTCTCCAGCGCATCGAGCTTGCCATACTCCAACGCCCTCGCATAAAAGCACGACAGCAAGGATATGGCCAAAGCGGTAATTCTGACTATTCTCATAGTCCAAAAGTAGCGATTTTATTCAAAATTACCCCATATTCTCACCATTTTAGCCCTACTATAGGATAGGCGAGGGTATATATTTGTAGCAGATAACACTAAGACAACATGACCTCATCTCTCTCAAAACAGGTATGCGGACTGCTGTTCCTATCACTGGCGGCAGATCTGCCTCTATGGTCACAGAGCCGGAGTGCATCTGACCAGATCAACAAGCCATACGGGACCGGCGCCATCTACCACGATGGATGGACCGATCTGAACAAAAACGGGGTCAAGGATGTATATGAAGACCCTGCTGCGGACATCGACGCCCGTATAGAGGACCTGCTGAAGCAGATGACCATGGAAGAGAAGACCGCCCAGATGGTCACTCTGTACGGATACCGCAGGGTATTGCAGGACGAACTCCCTTCCGATAAATGGAAAAGCAGACTATGGAGGGACGGCATCGGTGCCATAGACGAGCACCTCAACGGATTCAGAAACTGGGGTCTGCCACCTACCGACAGCCCTTATATATGGCCGGCAAGCACCCATGCCAGAGCACTTAACGAGGTGCAGAGATTCTTTATAGAGGACACCAGACTCGGCATACCGGTAGACTTCACCAATGAGGGCATTCGCGGAGTGGAAGCGTTCAAGGCCACCAACTTCCCTACCCAACTCGCCCTCGGGCACACCTGGGACCGCGAACTCATCCACAATGTAGGGCGCATCACCGGACGCGAAGCGAGACTGCTGGGATATACCAATGTCTACGCTCCCATTCTCGATGTCGGACGCGACCAGCGTTGGGGACGCTACGAGGAGGTCTACGGTGAAGACCCCTACCTCGTCGCAGAACTCGGCACAGAGATGGCGCTAGGCATGCAGACAGATATGCAGGTAGCCGCGACCGCCAAGCATTTCGTGGCATATTCCAACAACAAGGGAGCCAGGGAGGGAATGGCGCGTGTAGACCCGCAGATGTCCCCTCACGAACTGGAGAACATCCACATATATCCATGGAGAAAGGTCATACACGATGCCGGCATACTCGGAGTGATGAGTTCATACAATGACTATGACGGCTATCCCGTGCAGGGCAGCGGATACTGGTTGACGAAGAGGCTGCGGGAGGATCTCGGATTTCGCGGATATGTGGTGTCCGACTCCGATGCAGTGGAATACCTCCACAGCAAGCATCATGTGAGCAAGGATATGAAAGAGTCTGTCTACCAAGCCGTAATGGCAGGGCTGAATGTCAGGTGCACATTCAGGACCCCGGACAGTTACGTGATTCCGTTACGCGAACTCGTAGAGGAGAGACGCATTCCCATGTCGGTAATAGACGACAGGGTACGCGACATATTGCGCGTCAAATTCCTTACAGGTCTGTTTGACCGCCCTTACCAGACAGACTACGAAGCCGCTGACAAGGAAGTGGACGGTGAGGAGAATAACGGATACGCACTCCAGGCATCCAGAGAATGTCTCGTACTTCTCCAGAACAATGGCATACTGCCTCTCGACAAAGACAAGTTGCGCAGAGTGGCGGTAATAGGCCCGAATGCAGATGAGACTGGATATGCCCACACCCATTACGGACCGCTCGCGACAGCATCAACTTCTGTGCTCGCCGGATTGAGGAACGCTTTGGACGGCAAGGCTGCGGTAAAATACGAAAAGGGCTGCGAACTGGTGGATGCCGGCTGGCCGGATTCGGAGATTGTGCCGACTGATCCGACAAAAGAAGAAATGCGTCTCATAGACAAGGCCGTCAGGCTCGCACACCAAAGTGATGTGGCGGTACTCGTCCTTGGAGGAGGGCAGCGCACCTGCGGAGAGAACAAGAGCAGGACAAGTCTCGAACTACCGGGACGCCAGAACCTCCTGCTGAAGAAAGTCTGCGAGACCGGCAAGCCTGTGGTCGTAGTGCTCATAAACGGACGCCCTCTGTCGGTAAACTACGCTGCAAGGCATGCGGACGCCATTTTGGAAGCATGGTATCCTGGGGCACACGGAGGCACTGCAATAGCGGAGGCATTGCTCGGCGACTACAATCCCGGAGGCAAACTCACGGTCACATTCCCCAAGACAGTCGGAGAGATCCCGTTCAATTTCCCTTACAAGCCCGGCTCCCAGGTGGACGGCAACAGCAAGCCGGGACACGACGGCGATCAGTCGAGAGTAAACGGAGCCCTCTGGCATTTCGGTCATGGACTGAGTTATACGACTTTTGAATACACGGACCTGGACATATCCCCAAAGGTCATTGCCCCTGGAGACAGCGTCAAAGTGACATTTTCCGTCAGGAACACAGGCAAGCGCAAAGGCGATGAGGTCGTACAGCTCTACCTGCACGACAGAGAAAGCAGCATCACACGCTATGAGAAACTGCTGCGCGGATTTGAGCGTATTACCCTTGAAAGCGGAGAGAGCCGGAGGCTGGAGTTTACCATTACAGGAGAAGACATGAGCCTGCTGAACAAAGACTTCCACAGTGTGGTAGAGCCCGGCATATTCGACATAATGGTCGGCGCGTCATCCCAGGACATAAGACTCAAAGGCACATTCGCAGCGGATGACGGTTCGGCAGACCTGACGGAGATATATCTGGACGGCAGTGCCTCCAGGAAAGTCTCATTCCCGGCGAACCTCTCCGAGAGCGAGGATGTCACCCTGCCGCTCAAAGAAGGCAAACTGATTGACTACCTGGATGTAGAATGGGGAGAAGGGACGAACTGCGAATTCGAGATACTGTGGACTCGTGGCGGAGGACAGTTCCTGCCCTGTATGAAAGGCTCGGTGGCAAAGCCAGGCAAGGCACATTACAAGTTTGACGCGACCGAGGGAGCGGAAATCAGGATCGCAGTCACCAAAGGCAAGGCTGTGGTCAAGAGCATGACGAGTTTCGCAATAGACAGGAACAAACTATGAGGAATAGGATATTATACGCATTGGCAGTGCTCAGCTGTACCGCATCATCCTGCAGCAAGGCTGAGGGCGTACCAGGACCTGCGGAAAAGGCATTTCCAGGGGTGGTAGAGACCTATGCGTACTCGAGGGATGTCCCATGGTCGCGGCAATATGATGTCACGGTCAACGGAGAGACGCAGAGAGTCATAGCCACTGCCGAGCCCGAAATCTGCATCTTCGGATGTACGGATACGGTGAAGGTGCGTATCACAGCCATTGCCGACAGGATAGAGACCGTCACCGTACGGCCTCAGGGCAAGAATCCCATATACAGGACAGACGGCAACAGCATTATCCTGCACATGGCACCCTACGACAGATACGACATAGAGATAAACGGCAACGAGGACACTCCCCTCTTCCTGTTCGCCAATCCGGTTGATACCGCCAAGCCCGACAGGAACAATCCGAATGTGGTATTCTTCGCCTCCGGAGAGGTCTATGACGCCGGAACATTGACACTCAAGAGCGGACAGACTCTCTATATAGAAGGCGGCGCAATAGTCAACGGCACGGTCAGTGCCAGCGGAGCGGACAACATAAGCATCGCAGGAGGAGGCATCTTGGACGGCAGGAAACAGAACGGCAAGAAAGTCAGGCTGACAGAGTGCCGCAATGTGGCTCTGAAAGACCTGACAGTGCTCGGCGCCACCGATTGGACCACATATATAGTAAAATGCGACGGCATCGTTGCTGATGGATACAAGGCAATAGCGACATTCAGCGCAAAACCCGACAACAGCGGCAACGAAAACGACACATTCGACCTGATGGCGTGCAATCATGCCACCATACGCCGCTGCTTCTGCTATTGCCACGACGACGCCTATTGCATCAAGACGCAGAAATGGCTCGTAAGCGGCACGAGCACCGACATCACATTCCAGGACTGCATCGCCTGGAACAAGAACTGCGGCAACAGTTTCGTCGTGGGATACGAGGTAAACCAGGATGTCAGCGCGGTGTTGTTCAAGGACTGCCACTCCATACATTCCGCAGGTACGGCAAAACCTCTGCGCAGAGCCGCTGTCAGCATCCATAACGGAGCAGGCGGCACATTGTCGGACATCCGTTTCGAGAACATCCACATAGAAGACCCAAAGGAATTCGGCATCTATATAGAGATAATAAAGAGCGGTTACGACATCGGAAACGGCGTCGAATGGAAGCCAGGACGCATTAAGAACATCACCCTCAAGGACATTCACATGGGCAAGATACCTCCATACGGCAATGTGCTCTCCGGACACGATGACGGTGAGCACAAGATAGAGGGCCTCGTGATAGACGGCGTACATATCGCCGGCAAGAGGGTCGGAAGTCTCTCAGAATGCGGCCCTTACACCTGCAAGAACACTGACATAACACACAAATAACACTCTATGAAACATAAAAGGCTAATTCTATCGCTGCTCGCGCCGCTGGCATTCTGCATCGGAGCATGGGCGCAACAGGAGACAGTTTCAGGAAAAGTCTATGACAACGACGGCATGGCATTGCCTGGAGTGGCCGTATACTATGACGGTACGGCAACGGGGACGACGACGGATGCCGACGGAGCATATTCTATCCGCAAGATCAAGGGGAAAACTCTCATATTCAACTGCTACGGCATGAAGGAAGAAAGGGTTGCAGTAAAAGACCGCAATCTCATAGACATATTCATGACCATAGACAGCATGGTACTCGACGATGCCGTGGTCATCGGCTACGGCACGATCTCGAGAAAGGACCTGACAGGCTCCGTGGCATCGGTCAAGGCGGAGGAAATCATGAAGACAGGCAGTAACAATGCTCTCGGAGCATTGCAGGGACATGTTGCAGGTCTGAGCATCACCTCCCAGTCGGGAGAGCCGGGAGCCGGGTTCAGCATTAAGATCCGAGGCAACAACTCCATAAATGCAGGCACCGCGCCTCTGTTCGTAATCGACGGCATGCAGATGGATGTCAATTCCGGAGAGGTGGCGAGTTCCAGCGCGACAGGCAGCGGCACCTACGACCCCACTTCATTCCTCAACCCTGCCGACATCGAGTCGGTAGAGGTCCTCAAGGACGCTTCCGCCACCGCAATATACGGAGCACGAGGTGCCAATGGTGTCGTCATCATCACTACCAAGGGCGCATCAAAGGGGCATGACAAGACTTCCGTCAATTTCGACTCGACATTCGGCATCTCCGAAGTCCCCAGGCACATCGACATGCTCGATGCGCAGAGCTATATGGACTACCGTTTCTACCGCAAGGACTACGGCTACTACAGTTTCGGCAAGGATACCAACGGAGACGGCATAACCGATATGCCTCTGGACGCGTCCGAATACCGATACTATGACTGGCAGGACATCATGTACCGCAAGGCCCTGTCGCAGAACTACACCATATCCATGAACGCCATGGTCGGAGGCGGCAAGACGCAGATTGCCTCCAGTATAGGATACCTCGACCAGCAGGGTCTGATACACGGCAACACCTACAACCGCTACACAGGCCGAATCAAGATAGACCACAACATCAGCGACAAACTGAAATGGGGAGCGACCGTCAATTTCGGACGCACCATTTCGCAGGGAGCGGTGACTTCCGGAGGCGGCTCGCTCGGATACAGCGGCATGGTACAGTACATCTACCTGGAACGCCCTATCGAGAAATACACCTCTGATGAGGAAGAATACACCTCCGGAGTATTCGGTCTGAAGAGCCTCATGGACGATGAGACCTACAGGCGCACCGTCTACGACAAGCTCACCGCCAACACCTATTTCTCCTGGGAGATAGCCAAGGGCCTGAGTTTCCGCGCAAACGCATCCGGCGGCACATCGGACTCCAATCTGATGGAGTATTACTCCTCCAGGAGCAAATGGGGATATTCATGGAACGGACGCGCCAACAACAGTAATGTCCGCACCTATAATTATAACATTTCCGCGCAACTCAACTACAAGGCCGACCTGCGCCACGGGCATCATTTCGACGCCATGCTCGGCGGAGAGATGACATATTACAACAACAGCAGCATCTCCATCAAGGGCTATGACTTCTCCGACGAGAGCACCGGGGCATTCAACATAGGAAAGGCAGGTATCATAGAGGCACCCGACATGGGTATCAGCGACAATTCCAAGATGTCCATGTTCGCACGCGTGAACTATAACTGGCGCAGCCGCTACTACCTCACCCTGAACATGCGTGCTGACGGTTCATCCAAGTTTTACGCAGGCAACCGCGTGGGCTGGTTCCCGTCAGGCTCTTTTGCATGGAGAGTAAACGAAGAGCCCTGGATGAAGAGTACCGACAAATGGCTGGACAATCTCAAACTGCGTCTCAGCGTCGGTGCTTCCGGCAACGACCGCATCTCCAACTACGCGGCACTTGCGACCCTCGGCACCAACTACTACGCCTCCTCCGGAAATGAGATTATGGGAATGGCACCCACCGCATCCGCCAATCCCGACCTCAAATGGGAAACCACCTACCAGTACAACGCAGGTATAGACCTGTCCATACTCAAGGAGCGTATCAACCTGACCGCGGATGTCTATTACAAGGACACCCGTGACATGCTCTACAGAGCCACGCTCTCCGCACAGTCGGGATACACCACCCAATGGCAGAATCTCGGCAGGGTGGAGAACAAGGGCCTCGAAATCGCCATCAGTACCCACAACATCGAGAAAAGGGATTTCTCATGGAGCACGTCACTCACATTCGACATGTCACGCAACAAGGTGCTGGACATAGGCGGCATCGAGTACACTACTGTCAATATCGGTAACGGACAACTCTCTAGCGACATTTCCCGTATAGTCGTAGGCCAGCCGATAGGCATAGGCTGGGGCTATGTCTGGGACGGCAACTACCAGTTGGACGACTTCATCATCACCAAGGGCGGGCGTCAGTACCCCTCTGATGCCGTGACCTCGGCCAACTATGACACATTTACATATACGCTCAAGGAAGATGTCGTATCCATCGCCGGCAAGAATGTCATGCCGGGAGACCGCAAATACAAGGACATATATGGCGACGACAATGTCATCACTACAGAAGACCGCACCAAGATCAGCGACTCCAACCCCGACTGGTCCGCAGGACTTGGCAACACATTCACCATCGGCAACTTCGACCTCAACATCTTCCTCGAGGGCACATACGGCAGGAGCATTCTCAACGAATTCAAGCTCCGTTCGGAGTCCGGAGAGAGCGGAGGCACCATGTACAACAACCTCACGCAGAAGGCATGGGACAACAGATGGACTCCGGAGAACGCTTCCAACACCTATTCACGTCTCAGAAACCAGACCAACACCTATTGTTCCAGCTATTATGTCGAAGACGGATCATACCTGAGGCTCAAGACCCTCGCCGTAGGCTACACGCTCGGGGCCAAGGCACTCTCCAAAGTCAAATTGCGTTCGCTGCGCATCGGATTCAATATCGACAATGTCTGGTGTCTCACCGGATACAGCGGAATGGACCCGGATGTGAGTTCATCCAACTCCCTGTTTACAGGATTCGACAGAATGTCATATCCCAAGGCCAGGACTTACAGTCTCAATTTAAACATCGGATTCTAATGACACTGAACATGAACAACATAGCAAAAACGATCGTCTGCACGGCATTTGCAGCATTGTCCGCCGTATCATGCGAATATGCCGGCTATCTGGACAGGGCACCGTATTCCACGACCGCTCCGGAGAACTTCTACAGCAACGAGTCCCAGATGCGCATGGCTCTGATCGGATGCTACGAGACCGTCAACACCCACAAGATACCGGGCTTGTCATATTGCCAGAGAGGATCTTACGCACAGGGGCTGATATACCTCATGAACGCCCCGTCGGATGATGTCGTAGGCACGGCTTCATCGGACGGAGAGGGTGTGGAGATGGAGAAAGGCACCTTTGACGAATCCTCACGCTGCATCCGCGATTTCTGGAAAGTATTCTACACAGGCGTCAACCGCTGCAACATCATCCTTGCATATACTGACGGCATCAATGCTGACGACGGTATCAAGGCGCAGTTCAAGGCCGAGGCCAGGTTCATGAGGGCATTCTTTTACTACCACCTCGCATGGAATTTCGGAGGCGTGCCTCTCGTGACCGACTATGCCTCCAAGGGTGACGAGCCCAGGTCCTCTCTCAAAGACACTTACGAACTGATATTGTCCGACCTGGATTTCGCTGCGGAGCATCTCTCTGCGACCGAAGGTCTGATACCCGGTGTCTCCATCAACAGATACACTGCCCAGGCATACATAGGCAGGATATGCAACTATCTCGCGGCATGCAGGCGATATGGCACGGGAGCATCCCTGGTGGCAGAGCAGCCACTCAACGATTTCGCATTCGTGGATGCCGACGCGATGACAAGGAAAGCGAAAGACGCCCTCGAGGATGTGATTACCAATTCAGCATTCGCGCTCAGCCTCGATTATCGCTACAACTTCCTGGAATACAACAAGGCCGAGCAGCGCACGGAGTGCATGTTCCTCGCAGAACTCGCGGCCTCCGGGACGGAGGGATATTGGCCCAACTCATTCTATTTCCCTGTGCCCTGCTCCAACGGCAGCGTATACCCGAGCGCATACGGCGGCCGTCACATGCCCACATACAGGGGATTCTACATGTATCACCCTGCCGACATGCGCAGGGACTGGAACTATACCGGCAGGCTCACCGAGGGATTCTCCGAGTTTACCGTGAACGGATACACCTACGGCAGCCCTGTCATGCAGGACTCCATCAGGGTCCATATCCTCGACGGTGACGGCAATCCCATAATAGGCGCAGACGGCACATATCTCAATGACACGATATTGCATCCGCTCTACAATTCCCCCACCCAGACCTACAGGCCCAATTCCAATCTCCAGGTATGCACGGGCAAATACAGGCTGGCACGCAATGACCAATCCCAGCATTCATTCATGCAGGCAGCCCTGTCCATGCCTCTCATGAGGCTGGCCGATGTGTATCTCATGTACGCGGAGGCCCTGTATTTCTCCGGCAATGAAGGAGAAGGCAGGATATGGATGAACAAGGTGCTCGAAAGAGCCGCCACCGATACGGAAAACTACAACACCCTCGCGGCATTCTACCACAGGGATAATTTTATAGATGAATTGCTGGAAAGCAGGGAGAGGGAACTGTTTATGGAATGCTCGCGCAAGTGGGACCTCATCAGGTTCAACCGCATAGACGATGCCATCAGCAGCCTCGATCCGACCTATGTACGGGACTACAACTGGACTCCTATAGAACCTGAATATCTGGAAATAAGCGAGGGCAGCAATGTCCGCACCATCATGGAGACACTGCAACAGAACTGGATGCCATACAAGATATGGCTGCCCATCTCCGAGGAGCAGCGCGCAGTAAACCCCAACCTGTCCCAAAATGCCGGATGGGGAGCCGCAATCTAATAACGACAATACACCATTTAATAATAACATTATATGAAAAAACAGCACATTTTATTGTTAGGCACTGTATTGTGCCTGGCAGCCTGTCAAAAGGAAGAGGGTTGGCCGACACCCGAAAAAGGGCAGAGCTATACTCTTGAAGGCACGGTAGCGACCGATGGATTCGCCTGGGAAACTTCTTCGAGCGTAGGTATCTATGCTCTCACAGAGGGAGTAATCGGAGCCAACCTGGAATGCAAGATAGACGGATGGATGAACGCTGCAGAGCGCGACTCCTCCTGGTTTGTACCCTCCCAATACGAGGGCAAGCCCACAGCGAGGTTCGCCACTCCGGCACTCGACCTCGTACCAGGTCCCAACAGACTGTTTATCTACAGTCCCTATGACGAGAACCTCTCTTTTGTCAAGAGTCTCAATGTCATATACAATCTCGAAGTCTCCGACAAACAGACACAGACCAGTCCCGATGTCGCAGGAGGCTGCTTTGCCTACGGCATTTCGGAAGCCGTCCCCGGCAAGGACGAGATGTTCCAGTTTACCCTCAACCCCGTCACCGCTCTCCTCAAGATAAGCATCTCGTCTTCGGAGTTCAAGGATTACGGCGTCAAGAAAGTGACGCTGTTTGACGAAGCCGGAGAAGCGCAGCTCGGAGGCACATTCGACATCAATATCGAGGACAAGAATGTCTCCCCTATCAAGACCGTCAGCAAGATAGCCACGACTATCTCCGCCACCCGTCCTATGGGCGGCGCGTCACAGAGCATCTACATGAATATCCTGCCCGGGGACTATTCGTCCAAGGACCTGACATTCATCGTGGAACTGACCGGAGACAAGGGCAATGTCACCATTCCCATGAAGCACAAGGGTGTCAAGTGCGAAGCCGGCAAGACTGCCGAACTCAGCATCTCCGAACTCAAGAGCGGTGACAATATCTACAAATGGTTCTGCCCTGTCGAGAGCCGCCAGCTCAGCGGGCTCGGATACGCCTACGGCGATGCCAATACATATTTCATCCAGTGCAAGAACGGCTCGACCTACAAGGGTGCGGCTTACAGCCCCAACGCCGAGTACCCCGAATCCGTGACCATCGACTACAGGCTTCGCGGCAATCCTGCGGCAGAGGCCCCGGAAGGTGTCACATTCGAGTGGGCGACACTTGCCAACGGCACTGTCTATGCACCCCGCAAGGCCGGCTATGAGGCCTCCGGCGTCGTGCCCGAGAACTTCACATTCACCCAGGACGCTGCCAACTACACCGTGACAGTCACCAATACAGGAGCGTTCGCCGGAGCACCTATCCTCCTGATGAAGAAAGGCGAGAAGATACTCTGGGGTTGGAGTTTCTGGAACATCGCGGCTGACGGCACCGCTGTCAAACCCGTGGACATAGGCGGAAGCAAGGTCGCCAACCTAGCCATAGGACAGGCCACGGCGGACTATGACAAATGGATTGCCAACAAGTCAGGCAGCAACCCTGACCCTATATTCAGGACGATACATTATTATCAGTGGGGCCGTTTCCTCCCCATATTCTGGAACTCCTTCTGGTCACTCAGCTGGATCTACAGCGCACAGCAGCAGGAAGCGATGAGCGGCGACGGCAATGTCCCCGCCATCAGTGGTCCTTTCGCAACCCTGCAGGAGAGCATGGAGCATCCTTACGGACTGGTCTGCCACAATGCAACAGACAGGATGAACAAATGGTGCAAGGAAGAGCACGACAACCTCTGGGGCGGAGTCATCGGCAACGAAGGACTGGAGAAACCCGGCACCAAATCCATCTACGACCCCTGCCCCAAGGGCTGGAGAGTCCCCGACATCAGCGTCATCCAGGCCTGGGCGGATGTCATAGGAGATGTCACCACTGCCAAGTACGAAGAGACTTTCGGCAAGGTCGGCATCTACGCAGGCTCCGAGGAGATAGCCTACATGGGCTGGATAGACCCCAATGTATCCAGTAACGGACGCCCGATAAACTACGGCAACGGCAACAACGGCAAATGGACATCCGGATTCTCACTTTATTGGAGCAATTATCTGGCTTCGATGGATGCTGACTCCCCGTTCGTATTCCGCTTCTACGGCTCCAACAACAAGAACTCCAAACTCTCCAACCCCGGACAATCCATCAGGGTCGCAGCCGCGCCTGTCCGTTGCATGGTAGACGATGACAAACGCTAAAATCATTCTGAAACGATGAGGGTCAATCACTTTTTGCTCGCAACCACGATGCTTGTGGCCACAACCGCATCCTGCAAGGGACACACGGAGAATCCGGGTCCTTCTGCACACGAATACAAATATTCATACGCTGTCCGATGTGATCTGTTTTCCTTGACCAAGGCAGATGCCTCCGGAAACGATGCACTGACACGCACATGGTCTGCGGATGACAGCATCTATGTGATTGATCCTCTTAGCGGTAAAGAAGCAGGCATAATGCAGTTCCAGTCCGGTGAAGGACAGACTTCAGCACTATTCCTGCTCCTGACCGATTTCGAGCCTGGCAGAAAGGTGAGTCTGCGCCTGTGGAACAATTACAGCACATTACCTGCCGTACAGCAATGCTCTGCCGGTGCATCGCACCCGGACGACGCCTACGCCTATACGGAGGAGTTCGCCCTGGATCCGCGCATAAACGGATGCACATTCACCAATCCACTGGCTTATATCAGATTACGCCTTGGGACATTCGAGGGGAGCGGCTTATACGGAGCCGTTCCCGAGAGTGTCTCGGTAATCACAGACAGGACCTATACCGCAGAGACATCAGGCTATTCCGGTCTGACAGACAACGCAGCCGACGCATTGATAGCGGTCTCCCCCGCATCTATGCACGGCAAGAACATAAGCGCCAATCTCACGGCAAAGGGCCAGAACGGCAGCCTTTATGCCACCGGCACTCTCACTGGGCGTGACATTGAAGCCGGGCATATATACACAATCAACATGACAGCTGCCGGGGGCGGTGTGAGACCGGCTGACAACAACAAGGCAGAGTATTCATACACCAAGGTGGAGTACAAGAAGAATATGGAGACAGCCACATACGGCTCTGTCTCCAACATCACCGTGGGCGGGATGAACCGCATGCCCAAACTGTTGGTAAACACACTCGACAGGTTCGGCGGATACGCCGGGGTCAAGCCCGATGCCATCATGAGTTCCAATCCCGAAGGATACTGGCGTACCGGCAAATACAAGGGACGCTGGGTCATGGTCAATCCCGATGGCAATGTCACCATATTGCACGGTGTCAACGGTGTCATACCCATGCACGGCAAGGAGGAGGCCAACTCCAAGACAATAGGCCTGTACGAAGAGAAATTCGGCTCCGTCAGAGAATGGTCGGAGTATGCCAACAGGTTGCTCGTAGACTACGGATTCAACTTCTATTCAGCCAATCCTAAGCGTATCAGGCTATTGCGCTCGTTCATCCCGGAGAGCGACCAGGCTGTAATGCGCCACCATGAGGGAGACGCAAGGCTCGGAGAGATAGCGGTAGTCTATCTGCTCCGTACATTCCTCTGGGACTATTATTCCATAAGCAAGACTTCGGTCAATGTCCAGAGCACGGACAACGGAGGATGCGTGTTCACGCTGATGTTCGATCCGGATTATCTGGACTTCATCGACAAGTTGGCGGCGGATGCGGCGGCATTGTTCAAGGACGACAAGAACTTTATCGGGTATTATCTCGACAACGAGCTGGCATTCCGCCTGGCGAATGCGTCCGGCCCCGGCATATACTTGAAACAGTGGCTGACTCTCAATACGGAAAATGGCTGCGCCCGCGCATTCCCCTACGCAAAGGCATACGCAGAGAAATTCATGCGCGAAAAATTCGGGGTCGAGCCTCTACCGGAAAATGTAACCACGGAGATGGACAATGCTTTCCTCCTGGATATCAGCGAGTATTATTACCGGACAGCCACGGAGGCCATGCGCCGGCACGACCCCAACCATCTGCTGCTGGGCTCGAGACTGCATGGCATGCCCAAGACCTTGAGACAGGTGCACGAGGCATGCGCCAAATACAACGATGTCGTCTCTGTCAATGTCTATGGCACATGGGAGCCTAATGACAGTTATTTCATCAAGCAATACAAGGACTGGATTGGAGAATATGACAAGCCCTGCTTCATCACCGAATTCTACACCCGCGACGCGGAAGCCGCATTCGAGGGGGAAAAGTACGGCAATACCGGAGAGGGAGGCGGCTGGATAGTCAAGGGCCAGGACTCCAGAGGAATCCACTATCAGAACTTCACGCGCAAAGCCATCTCTTACGACCATTGCATCGGATGGCAATGGTTCCAAATGACGGATGTCTATATGGAGGACTACGGCTGGAACAACAAG
The DNA here is from genome assembly GCA_964616865.1 of uncultured Muribaculaceae bacterium. Lineage (GTDB taxonomy): Bacteria > Bacteroidota > Bacteroidia > Bacteroidales > UBA932 > Cryptobacteroides. The sequence goes on along the minus strand of CAZTUQ010000014.1, from coordinate 27,353 downwards.
GGCATGGTCAATCCCCGATTCGAACCTTACTACCCCTTGATGGAGAAGATGCGCGAACTGCACTGGAACATATACCAGATCATGGACTGGTATTTTGACAGCGACGCCATGATACAGTCCCTGCCTGACAATACGAGTTGCGCATATTGGGAAGACTGACATACAACACCATGAAACGCATCACACTGCCTGCCGTCATTGCCCTTTTAACTCTTCCGTCAATCGCTTATGCGCAAATGGAAATGGGATCTGGCGTGCAGCACATACAGAATCAGAGCCGCGACATCAGCGCATGCTTTGAGGATTTCTCCGCAACCTGGTTCTTTGCCGAATCACTCGGTGATTTCGATGCGGCATCGGCCTCTGGCTGCATTCACTGGAAGCGCCACTCTATGGGCGTGCGCCAGGCCCTGAATACAAGCAGACGCGTCACCGATCCGTTGAAGAGCAAAGACTTTCCTGCCGCGGCGTTTTCCAACGACCCGGACTGGAAATTCTACATTGATTTCGTAGACAGCAGGACTATAAGGATACGCATGCTGTCAGCCAAAGTCCCTCCTGTCTCCGCAGACGAGGTCATGCTGACAGGGGACATAGCCGCAGAGGACTGGAGGTCCGGCATCCGCCGCCTGCCGTCAGAGGCCGGATGGCAGGTACACGAGGACAAGAATGCCGTCACATACACCAGCGCCTGCGGAAGCCTGCGCATCGACAGGTCTCCATGGCGGATTTCCCTCTACGACAGTGACGGCAGGGTGCTCACATGCACGCGCTCCATGTCGGATTACGATGTCACGCAGGTCAAACTCACCCCATTCGCATACATAAGGAGAGGCTCGGACAATGCACGGATGTTCAACCCCGTATTTTCCCTGCTTCCGGGAGAGAAGATATTCGGATGCGGAGAGAGCGCTGTGGGGCTGGACAAGGTCGGGCAAAAACTCAATCTGTATGTCACAGATCCACAAGGGCCTGAAGGTCTGCAGATGTACAAGCCTATTCCATTCTACATGAGCAGCCGAGGCTATGGGATGTTCCTGCACAGTTCCGCACCTATGACTGTGGATTTCGGGCAGAGTTACACCGGCAACACCAAACTGTTTATGGCTGACGAGGCCCTCGACATGTTCATGTTCATAGGCAGCCCTGCCGAGATCCTCAACGGATATACCTCACTCACAGGCAAGACCGAAATGCCGCCCCTGTGGACTTTCGGCACATGGATGAGCCGTATCACCTACAAGTCCCAGGCAGAAGGATATGAGGTGGCCCAGGCTCTTCGCATGCACCGGATTCCTGCCGATGTCATCCATTTCGACACAGGGTGGTTCTCACGCAACTGGCAATGCGACTATATCTTTGACCAGGCCCGTTTCCCCGACCCGCAGAAGATGGTTTCCGATCTCAAGGAGCAGGGATTCCGCGTATCGCTGTGGCAGCTCCCCTATTTCTCGCAAAACAATATCCTGTACGATGAGATTGTGGAAAAGGGGCTGGCGGTGAAAAGCGCGGCCGGCTCTCTGCCCTACGACGATGCGGTTCTCGACTTTACCAATCCCGCCACGGCGGAATGGTATCGGGACAAGATAGCAGGCCTGCTCGAGATGGGCGTCTCTGCAATCAAGGTCGATTTCGGAGAAGCCGCCCCCGTAAACGGATTCTACCACAACGGCAGAGGAGGTCTCTATGAGCACAACCTATACCCCGTCAGATACAACAAGGCTGTCGCCGAAATCACAAAACAGGTCACAGGAGAATCCGTCATCTGGGCCCGCAGTGCATGGGCCGGCTCGCAGAGGTATCCCTTGCATTGGGGAGGAGATGCGGCGAATACGGACAGGGCTATGCTCAGCAGCCTGCACGCCGGCTTGTCATTGGGGCTGAGCGGATTTTGTTTCTGGAGCCACGACATAGGGGGCTTTGTCAAATCCACTCCCGAAGAACTCTACCGCCGATGGCTGCCGTTCGGCTTCCTCTGTTCGCATTCCCGTTCGCACGGAGAGCCCCCGACCGAGCCATGGTTGTACGGAGAAGAATTCACTGACTATTACCGCCGCTGCGCGGAAATGAAATACAGGCTGATGCCCTATGTATATGCGCAGGCAAAGGACTGTACGGAGAGAGGCCTGCCGATGTTGAGGGCCCTGTTCGTCGAATTCCCCGATGATGCCGGGGCATGGAATGTAGAGGACGAATATATGTTCGGCAAGGACATTTTAGTGGCACCGATGTTCGAGGGAGGTACAGGCGGCAGGGATGTCTATCTGCCCGAGGGCAAATGGACGGACATGCAGAGCGGCAAGATCTATTCCTCCGGATGGCACAAGATAGCCCCTGGAGAGATTGAGGCGGCGATAATGGTCCGCGACGGGGCTGTAATCCCCACAGTGCCTGTAGCGCAGTGCACGGACATGATAGAATGGGACAAAATCAGCCTGCAGACCTGGTTCATTGACAGGAAACAGGGCGAGGCTCTGGTATTTCGTCCCGGCGACAAGGAAATAACACGCATTACAAAAAGAAGAAGATAATGGCAATCAGACACATAATGGCACTTGCTGCCGTCCTGCTGGCATCCTGTACGGCAGATGCCGACAAGCCCGGAAGCGGGGCTGGCAAGAATGACGAACTCGAACGCTTCAACGCCGTCATACTGAAATCCGACATGCTCGGGCTCGCCGGGGATGCAATCCTACAGTCCGCTGACAAGGATGATCTCTGCTACCGACTGTCGTTCTCAGACGGCACGCAGATGACAATGGGACTCCATTACAGTGCCCTCGTAACCACGAATGCAGATGACATGATCACAATCAACGGCAAGGATTCGGGGCACAGGATTATAGACATTCCCTACTACACCATTTCCCCAGAGGGAAAATGGATAAAGGACGGCATCGATACCGGGACAGCGGCAATACCCGAATGCCCGGCGTCATTGCTCGAAGGTGGTCCTGTCCTGCGCTATATGATGTGGTCCAGGAAAGGGGCGGAGGCATTCTTTTCCGACGGGAGCACGATGTCATTCTGCCGTAAGGCTGTAAACGACATGTATGTCTCCAAGAGCGCATCGAGGATGGATGTATATATGGGCGAACGGGGCGATTCCGTATTCGTCTGCTATCCTTTCAAAAAGAGATTCCGGACATACGAGGAGGGCAGATACCCGTGTTTCCTCGACAACTGGGGCGTGGGTGCGCTGAAATTCTGCGACAGGACGGAGGACGGATTCGGCAAAGGCACGGAGGTCTTTCTGAACGGAGAAGCCGAGATGGCGCTCAAGGTCACCGACGGCAAGGACAGCAGCCAGGGCACTTATGTGGGAGGCACGCTGCACGGATTCGAGCAGATAGCGGTAGAGGGCGATGTCAGGCAGTTGTCCATCAGCGTGGACGGTGTGCCGGTGCAGGAGAATGAGACATTTGCCATGCGGCAGGCAGGCAAGATAGTCATCACGCAGGAATCTCTTTTGTATCAGGCATATACCACGACAGAACCGTTTGCCAGAGCATACAGGACATGGACCTTTGAGGACGGCAGGCTGACGATAGATATTACGCTCGACATGCTGCGGGAGATGTACTGCCATGACATGATGTTCGGGATGCTGTGCGTGCTGCGACGCTGGGAGGGCAACAGTGCCGCTCCTTATATCACACGCTACGCAGTCAAGGACAATGTCCCCGACACCGTACACGATCTGCAGGACGGGTGGACCGGCGGCATAGGCAACAGGGACTCCGGTACGAGAAAGATTACCGAATACGGGGAGATGGGTTGGAGTTTCGCTCTCGCTGTAGACGAGAGTTCGCACGGGGGCGGCATGTTCGTGGGCACCAACGGCAACGCCTACAACAAGATATACTTCGACATGGCACACAATTACAGCGCGGCCGCCGGGGAACGGTTCCACGGACGCGTTCACTGGGAGATAGAGCGTACAAGATAATTTATTCCGTACATTTGCAGACAGTAAACGACATTTACAGATATTATGAAGACAAGATTCATCGCCATTCTCATAAGCGTTGCAGCCATTGCATGCGGTTGCTCATCAGACAATGAACGGGGTTACGACATCAAGGACGGCACGATAGTTTTCGCAGAGCCGGCTCCGGTTGCGGGCCAGGAGGACATGCTCCGATTCGCCGCCGATCCCATTGATACAGTGAAGATAGGATTCATAGGGCTCGGGATGCGCGGCGGAGATGCTGTAAAGCGTTATACCTACATAGACGGCGTCAAAATCGTCGCCCTGTGCGACATCGAGGCGGACAGGGTCGGTAAAGCGAACGGCACACTCGCCCAAAGGGGATTCCCGGCTGCCGCCGAATATGTCGGTAAAGATGCATGGCAGGAACTGTGCAGACGCAGTGACATAGACCTGGTATATATATGTACTGACTGGAGCACACACACCGAGATGGCCGTGTACGCCATGCGCCATGGCAAGCATGTGGCTATAGAAGTGCCTGCGGCAACGAGCGTAGAGGAATGTTGGCAACTCGTGGATGTATCGGAGCAGACACGCTGCCATTGTATGATGCTGGAGAACTGCGTGTATGACTTTTTTGAGATTACCGCGCTGAACATGGCACAGCAGGGGCTGTTCGGAGAGATACTTCACACCGAAGGCTCATACATACACGACCTCGCCGCATACTGGACCGCATATCACGACAACTGGAGGCTCGCATTCAACCAGGCACACGCCGGGGATGTCTACGCCACCCACGGGCTGGGGCCCGACTGCCAGCTCCTGGACATACACCGAGGAGACAGGATGGAACGTCTTGTAGCAATGGCAACCAAGTCAGTGATCGGCAGACAGATAGCACAGAAAAACATGGGCACGGACGATTTTGCTAACGGAGACCAGACCTCAACGCTGATAAGCACCGCCAAGGGCAAGACCATCACCCTCCAGCACAATGTCTATACTCCACGCCCCTACGACAGGATGTATCAGGTGGTCGGCACCAAGGGCTACGCCGAAAAGTATCCGCGCCCGGGACTGGCATTCGAAGCGTCCGGCATAGACGACAGCATCGCCGGCGACTATCAGAATCTCTCCGCGCACAGTTTTGTCCCCAAGGAGGTCTATGACAGGCTCATGGATAAATACAAACACCCCATAGTCAGAGATATAGAGGAGAAGGCACGCGAAGTGGGCGGCCATGGCGGCATGGATTTCATCATGGACTGGCGTCTCGTCTGGTGCCTGCGCAACGGCAAGCCCCTCGACATGGATGTCTACGATGCCGCGGAATGGTCCTGCATAGGGGAACTCTCCGCAGCCTCCATCGCCAACGGCAGCATGCCTGTACTCGTCCCCGACTTTACCCGTGGCCGCTGGCAGCGCATACAGGGCTACCGCCACGCGCAATAGCCGCATCGGAAACAAGCAACCGCCTCCGGGATTTTTGGCCCAGGCTGTTTTTTAAGACAGCAAACTCCGTCGGAATAAACTCCGACGGGGTTTGTTGCATATCTATCTGCGGGAGAGTTCGAGCAGGTCACCGAGTTCCGCGATGTCGCGGGCGATGACATCGGGAGGGAAGAATTCCGGAGCGGTATTGACCTCGGCGTCATGAGCCACATCCAGTGCGGTCTGCAGGGTCGTTTCCCCGGAGAGGACAAGGACACCGACAGCACCGGCATTGTGCGCCATGGCAGTATCCGTATATATCCTGTCTCCCACCATAGCCATCTCTTCGGGCTTGAGCCCGTGATGCGCGCATATTCCGAGCAGCATCGTCGGGTCCGGCTTGCCGAGCACTATGTCAGGACAGCGGCCGGTCGCATGCTCGATACATTTCTGCAGAGAGCCGCAGTCCACCAGGACTACAGGCTGGTCCGTAGGACATACCCTGTCGGGGTTGGTAGCCACATAAGGCACTCCCTGCGAAGCCCACCATGCCGCGCGGCACAGTCTCTCATAAGTAAGCGTAGGGTCGAATGCAACCACCAGTACATCAGGCACATCGGCAGGGTCGTCGGCACAAGCCTCAAAGCCTGCCTTCTCAAACTGCCGGACCATGCTCGGCGTGCCGAGCATGAAGAGCCTTTTAGCCGAAGGCATATTCTCCCTGATATAGTCTATAGCAGCGAGAGAGGTCGTGTACATATTGCCCTCATCAGCATGGATACCCATCGCCGCCAGTTTGTCGATATAGTCGGCAACTGATTTCGTGGGATTGTTGGTCAGGAACGAATGTCCTATCCCGAGACGGTCGAGCCTCTCAAGAAACGCTGTCGTGAATGGGAAAAGCCGGCTGCCGAGATATATCGTGCCGTCCATGTCCAGAGATACATGCTTCACCTTGGAAAGCTTCTCGAGGAGCTCCTCCGAAGGATGTATGTTGTAATTGTCCTGTCGCATTGTCAAAATGATTATTCTGAAAGCGCAAATATAACTAATTAAGATCTGATTTCCACCGCCATGCGTGCCTCCGGACAGCCTCTGCAAAGGGTGTTGACAAGTGTGTGGAAAAAATTGGAACACTGTGGAATAAAGTGGAAAAATTTCCCTACCTTTGCCCAATAATACAAGTGTTGAACATGACCACCTTCATAGGCGAATATACGGGCAAACTCGACGACAAGGGCAGACTGGTGCTGCCTTCGGCGTTGAAAGGCTCTATGCCCGAAGGCGGCGACATGAGATTTGTCATCAAAAGGGACTTGTTCGACGACTGTCTTGAGATGTTCACATTCGAGGAGTGGCAGCGTCGCTCTGAAGAAGTGAAGTCGAAACTCAATTTCTTCAATGCGGAGCATTCGAGATTCTGGAGAGAATACATGCGCAACCGCGCTGTCGTCGAGCCCGACCCCAAACTCGGCCGCATAAGCATTCCGGCTAAACTCTTGGAATCGATAGGAGTCACACGCGAAGTGGTGTTCTCCGGCAACGACTACAAGATTGAGATATGGGCCAAGGAAAAATATGAGTCCGGCGCTATCTCCAACGAGGAATATCTATCCATAGCCGGCAAACTGTCTGAACAAAGATAGGAGGTGCCGCAATGTCTGAATATCATATCCCCGTATTGCTTGAGCAGAGTGTCTCCGCCCTGGTCGGAGACCCGAACGGAATCTACGCAGATGCCACACTCGGAGGCGGAGGGCACAGCCGCGAGATCCTGCGCCGCCTCGGAGAGAGCGGCAGACTGATGTCTTTCGACAGGGATGCCGACGCCATCGCCGGAGCCCCCAAGGACGAACGGCTCACACTGATACACAACAACTTCCGCTTCATACACAACTACGCCCTGCTGCACGATGTCCGTTTCGACGGCATTCTCGCGGATCTCGGAGTATCCTCCCATCAGTTCGACACTCCGGAGAGAGGATTCAGTTTCCGTTTCGACTCCGCGCTGGACATGCGCATGAACGGAGAGGGCGACAAGACCGCCGCCGATGTCATCAACAGTTATGACGAGGAGGCGCTCGAAAGGATATTCCGCCTGTACGGCGAAGTGGACAATGCCCGGAGGGCTGCCAGGCTCATAGTCGCGGCGAGATCCGACTCCCCTGTCACGACCACTTCACGGCTCGGCGAGGTACTATCCCCGCTGACACCGTCATACGCCGCACACAAATACCTGGCAAAAGTCTACCAGGCTCTGCGGATAGAGGTGAATGAGGAAATGCGCTCCCTGGAGAAATTCCTCTCCGGAGCGGCCGCGAGCCTCAAGCCGGGCGGGCGGCTGGTAGTAATCACCTACCATTCTCTCGAGGACAGGATGGTCAAGAACTTTATCCGCAGCGGCAACACGGAGGGCACCGTCATCCGCGACGAATACGGACGCACCGACACTCCCCTGTCAGCGGTAAACCGCAAGCCCATTCTCCCTCCAGAAGAGGAGATATCGGCAAACACGAGGGCCAGAAGCGCAAAACTCAGAATAGCGGAGAAGATATGAACGGGCGCAAATGGAAACTGGGCGACATCGGACGCCTCCTCGGCAACTCCGCGATAGCGATACTCAAGGGAGAGTTCCTGCTCCGGTTGAGAGCAGACAGAGCCCTGAAATACATAGCGTACATCGTATTCTTGTTCATGGTGCTGATACTGTTCAACATCCAGGTAGACAAGACCCTCGTACAAGTAGAAAACAACAAGAAAATCCTCCATGAACTGGAGATAAAATACACACAGAAGACTTATGAGCTGGTGCAGCTCGGACGGCGGAGCACAGTAAGCAGACTCCTCGAAGAGTCGGGATCCAAGGTCTCGGAACCGCAGGAACCGGCAACGGTATTGGAATGACGATATGACGACAACAGACAATACAACCAAACGGAAAAAGAAATCAGACAAGATATGGCGCAGTGTGCACTGGCTCTATCTGCTGTTTCTCGTCATATTCTTCCTGCTGGCCGGACGCCTCTTCTATATAGCCGTCATCTGGCAGCCGGACCCGGAAATAGCCGACAAACTCACGCCAAAATCGGTACGCAACACCATAGAGCCGACTCGCGGGTCCATCCTGTCGGAAAACGGGGACATCCTCGCCATGACCCTGCCTACCTACAATATCTACATGGACTGTACTGTCCAGAAGAAGCACTATGCTGAAATGAAAAACCGCCATGCCGGCGACAGCCTCGAAACGGCATGGCTCGCCAAGGCCAGACAACTCTCCAAAGGGCTTGCAGCCGAGTTCGGAGACCATAGTGCCGACGAGTATTACTCCATGATCAGGAACGGACGGCAGGACGGTGTCCAATACATGGAAATAAAGCGCAATATCGAACGCCCTGTCCTCAACAGGCTCAAGAAACTGCCTCTCTTCAACGAAAAGTCCTACGAGGGAGGACTGATAGTGGAGACCAATCATGTGAGACGCTACCCCTACGGAAAACTCGCCCGCAGGACTATAGGATTCATCCGGGACACCAGAAGCACTGCCGGCAACACGCATATCGGGCTGGAGGGCAAATTCGACCACATCCTGCACGGCAAGGAGGGCACCGAATATCTACGCAAGACCGACGGGAAAATAAAGATCCGCGACAATGACAGACCGTATATCAATGCCGAAGACGGCCTGGATATACGCACCACGCTCAACACTGACATGCAGGACATCGCCGACAAGGCCCTCCGCGAACAGATAAACGATGTGGAAGAGATTGAGGGAGGCTGCCTCGTGCTGATGGATGTCGCGACGGGAGGCATCCGCGCCATGGTAAACCTCTCCAGGGACTCTCTCACCAATGCGCTCGAAGAGACCCAGAACTTCGCGATAGGCAGGCGCGGCGAGCCGGGATCAGTATTCAAGACAGTCACGCTCGTGTCATGCCTCTCGGACGGATACATCAAGAGCCTCGACGAGACCATGCCGACCAACCATGGTGATATCAAGGATGCCAAGTGTCGCCCGGACCTCCATATAAAAGACTGGGAGAGAGAATACAAGACCAACGAAATCTCCATTTTGGACGGATTCAGGATTTCCTCCAACTATGTGTTCGCGACACTCGCGATTGAGAATTATTCCGGCACCAAGAAGTCCAAGCAGTTCATAGACAATCTGTACATGTACAAACTCGGCGAGGCGTTCGATTTCGACATCGAAGGTCTGCGCAGTCCTACCATACCCAACCCCCAGAAACCGGGCTGGAACAATACGACACTCGGCAATATGGGATTCGGCTACAGCACGGAAGAGACTCCGCTGCACATACTGACATTCTACAACGCGCTCGCCAACGGAGGCAAGATGATGAAGCCCTATCTGGTGGAGAGCATTGAAAAGCACGGAGATGTCATAGAGAAACGCGGCCCGTCGGTACTCAACGCATCGATATGCTCCAGAGCGGTGGCGGACACTGTCAGGAGAGCGTTGGAAACCGTCATCGAAGACGGTACTGCACGGCGGCTCAAGAGCGCGAAATGTCGTGTGGCCGGCAAAACGGGCACCTCTTTCGCCGTCATCGAGGGCAGCCCGACTCCGTACCAGGACGAATTGGGACGCAGAAAATACCAGGGCACATTCGTGGGATATTTCCCCGCGGATAACCCCAAATACAGTATAATCTGCACAATATATTCGGAACTCACGCGCAAATCGTTCCAGGGAGGAGGCATCCCGGCACTGGCAGTCAAGACAGTGGTCGATGAGGTTTATGCCATGGACGAAAACTGGAGGGAGGGTCTGCACAAGACAGGCCGTGTACCGGCCATGCAGCCCCCTGCCGTCGAGACAGCCAAGGGCACAGTCCCCGATGTCAGGGGGCTCGGGCTCAGGGATGCAGTCCGAGCCATAGAGAGTGCGGGGTATCACTGCTCGTACGAGGGTACCGGCAGGGTGTCCCGACAGACACCTGCGCCCGGCATCAAGGCAAAAGACGGCGGCAAGGTCAGCATCACACTCAAATGACAGAATGACTTCTGTAAGCACAGAAAGAGACAATGAGACTTGAAGACATCATAAAGGACAGCGGTGCGAATATACTCCACGGAGACGCCGGCACTGAAATCACTGCAATATGCAGCGATTCCCGCAAGGTGCGCCCCGGGGCGTTGTTCTTTGCAATCAAAGGCTGCGGGGCCGACGGGCATGATTACATAGAGGCGGCGCTCGCGGCCGGGGCCGCGGCGGTCGCCGACGGCGACGGCGACCGGAGGGCTCTCGCCCTCTGCGCCGCCTCCTACTACGGCCACCCCTCGGAGCAGCTCAAACTGGTCGGCATCACAGGCACCAACGGCAAGACCACCACGGTCACGCTGCTCTATGACCTGTTCATGAATCTCGGATACAACTGCGGACTGCTCAGCACGATAGCCAACTATGTAGGCACTCGCAGCAGCGAGGCCGTAAACACCACTTCCGACCCCATTACCACCAACGCGCTCCTCGCCGAGATGGTCGATGCCGGCTGCGAGTACTGTTTCATGGAGGTGAGTTCGATAGGCATGGAACAGGAGCGTGTCACCGGGCTGCATTTCAGAGCCGGAATATTCTCCAACCTCACCCGTGACCACCTCGACTATCACAAGACTTTCGCCGAGTACCTCCGCTGCAAGAAACTCTTCTTTGACCGCCTCGGACGCGACTCTGCCGCCATCATCAACATCGATGACAAAAACGGTCCTGTCATGGTGCAGAACACCTCTGCCCGTGTAGTCACCTACTCCTGCCGCAGCATTGCAGACCACACTTGCCGCATCATGGAGGAGAGTTTTGAGGGCATGCTGCTCAAGATTGACGGCGCCGAAGTCTGGAGCAGACTCATCGGCAGACACAACGCATACAACATACTCGCGATATACAGCACCGCACTGGAACTCGGCTGCGACCCGACCGAGGCCCTCGTAGGCATCAGCAGGCTCGCGCCTGTAAAGGGACGGCTCGAGAGCCTCAATGGCCCGCGCGACATAGCCGTGGTCATCGACTATGCCCACACTCCCGATGCCCTGCAGAATGTGCTCGAGACACTGCGCGACATCGCTCCGGAGAGACCGCTCGCATGCGTATTCGGCTGCGGAGGAGACAGGGACAAGGGCAAGCGCCCCGAAATGGGCAGGATTGCGGCTGCCATGTCCGACCGCATATTCGTAACCTCGGACAACTCCCGCAGCGAGCGGACAGAGGACATCATGGATGACATCCGCGCAGGCATTCCCACAGAGGATCTCTCCAAGGCAATATTCATCGGTGACAGACGCGAGGCGATACGCACCGCACTGCTGACCGCCGCACCGTCCTCTACCATACTGCTGGCAGGCAAGGGGCACGAGACCTACCAGATCATAGGCACTGACAAGAAGCATTTCGACGAGCGAGAGATCGTCGCAGAGACATTCGCAAGCATCAAAGACTGACGACAAAGATATGATATACCACCTGTTCCAATTGCTGCAAGACTTCGATTTCCCCGGCAAGGGCCTGATGAACTACATCACATTCAGGGCTTTCCTCGCCGGCATCATCAGCCTGCTCACCGCCTGGATAGCCGGAGGCAAGATCATTGCCATGCTCCAGCGCAGGCAGATTGGAGAGACCATACGCGATCTCGGACTGGAGGGACAGCTCCAGAAGAAAGGCACTCCCACCATGGGGGGTATCATCATCATCATTGCCCTGCTCGCAGGAGTGCTGTTGGTCTGCGATCTCAGCAACATCTACATCCTGCTGCTCATACTCACCACCCTGTGGTGCGGAGCACTCGGATTCTCTGACGATTACATCAAGGTATTCAAGCACAACAAAGAGGGTCTCAGCGAGAAGAAGAAACTCATCGGCCAGTTCGGCCTCGGCCTGATCATAGCCCTGGCGGTATGGGCGAGCCACGACATACATACAGAGCACCTGATTACAACTATACCGTTCGTCAAGGCGAATGAATTTGACTATTCATGGCTGGTGCCGTTCCACGGGCAGTTAGGAGTCTACTGCACTTGGGGGCTGTACATGCTGATGATTATTATCGTCATTCTCGCCTGTTCCAACGGAGTGAATCTGACCGACGGCATGGACGGTCTCGCAGCCGGCACATCCGCCATCGTGGCAGTGGTGATAGGCATACTCGGCTATCTCGGAGGCAATATCCTCAACTCCAACTACCTCAATATCATGTACATCCCCGGCACAGGAGAGGTGGCGATATTCATGGCTGCGCTCACGGGGGCGTTGCTCGGATTCCTCTGGTACAATTCCTATCCTGCGCAGGTGTTCATGGGAGACACCGGTAGCCTGACCCTCGGAGGCATCATAGGAGTGAGCGCGGTACTTATCCGCAAGGAACTCATCCTCCCCCTGCTCTGCGGCATCTTCCTCGTGGAGAGCCTGTCAGTGCTGATACAGAGAGGATACTTCAAATACACCAAACAAAAATACGGCAGCGGCCGCAGGGTATGGCGTATGGCTCCCCTGCACCACCATTTCCAGAAGGAAGGCATTCCGGCAATAGTGCAGAAGCCGGCACGCGCCATTCCGGAAGCCAAGATTGTGGCGAGGTTCCTGCTGATAGGGCTGCTGCTCGCGCTGCTGACCCTCGCATCGCTTAAGATACGGTAGCATTCTCAAACAAAGGATTTGACAATAACAGACGACTGAACGATATGGACAAGATTGTAGTTCTGGGTGGAGCCGAAAGCGGCGTGGGTGCCGCAGTGCTCGCCAAAGTCAAGGGAATGGATGTATTCCTCTCGGACAGCGGCAAGATCAAGGACGAATACGCAGAGACTCTGCGCAAATGGGACATACCCTACGAAGAGGGCGGGCACAGCGAAGAGCGCATACTCGCCGCCGATGAGGTCATCAAGAGCCCCGGAATCCCCTCTACCGCCCCCCTCGTGCAGAAGATAGAGGCACAAGGCATACGCATCATATCGGAAATAGAATTCGCCGGCCGTTACGACACCGCCAAGAAGATCTGCATCACCGGATCCAACGGCAAGACGACGACCACATCTCTCATATACCACCTGCTCATACAGGCCGGGCTCAACGCCGGGCTCGGCGGCAACATAGGCAAGAGTTACGCCTACCAGGTAGCCACCGAGAAGCATGACTATTATGTACTGGAAATAAGCAGTTTCCAGCTCGACAATGTCTATGACTTCCGCCCGGACATTGCAATCATCACCAACATCACGCCCGACCACCTCGACCGCTACGGCTACGACATGGAGAACTATGTCCGCGCCAAGTTCCGCATCACCCGCAACCTCCGCCCCGAGGACTGCTTTATATTCGACTCGGATGACGAAATCACTGTCGGACACCTCAACAAGATTGTCCTCAAGGCCAAAATGCTCCCCTATTCGCAGGAGCATGAGGTAGAGAAAGGCGCATTCGTCCGGGAGGACAGGATTGTCGTGCGCACAGAACAGGAGGAGAGTGAAATCTACCTCAAGGAACTCGCTCTCGGAGGCAGGCACAATATCTACAATTCCATGGCGGCGGCGCTTGCAGCCAAGGCCGTGAACATTGACAACAAGGTCATCCGCGAGGCCCTTTCGTCATTCAAACCCATAGAGCACAGGCTCGAACCGGTCCTGAGCATCAAGGGCGTAATGTACATCAATGACTCCAAGGCGACCAATGTGGACTCCGCCTGGTATGCGCTTGAATGCCAGAAGAAACCCGTGGTCTGGATAGTAGGAGGCACGGACAAGGGCAACGACTACTCCGTCCTCAACGAACTGGTACGCACCAAGGTCAAGGCCATAGTCTGCCTCGGCGTGGACAACTCCAAGATACACGCCGCATTTGAGGAAATGGTAGGCTCCGCCAATATTGCCGACGCACACAGCGCACAGGAGGCCGTACAGGCGGCAAGCCGCTTTGCCGTATCCGGAGATGTCGTGCTCCTGAGCCCGTGCTGCGCGAGTTTCGACCTGTTCAAGAATTATGAGGACAGGGGTGAGCAGTTCAAGGCCGCAGTAAAGGCACTCTGACAATGGACAAGGAACGCAGATTACTCGACCGCATAGGCGGTGACAAGGTGGTATGGCTCATCTTGCTGTTGCTGCTGATGATTTCCCTCGTGGGGCTCTCATCAGCGACCTCTTCTATGGCCAATGCCCAGACCACACGCTTCGACATCATACTGGAGCAGATGAAAACCATAGGCATGGGCATCGCTGCCATAGTCTTCTGCGTATTCGTCATGAATATCAAATGGTTTCGTATACTGTCCAGTCTGGGATTTCTGGGCTGTATGGCGGCACTGATATTCCTCGACCTGCATCTGGCGCCAAGCGAAAAGTTCTGCGCAGCCCCTATCAACAACGCATGGCGCATCATCAAGGTCGGCAGCATACAGATACATGTATTGGAAATCGTCAAGGTCGCGATGGTCATGTATCTCGCCTGGGCGGTGGACAAATACAAGAACGGCCGGTTCCGCCTGCAGGAAATGTTGGCCACACAGCCGCACCTTGAATGGCTCGGCACTCCGCTCGCCAAGAAGATTGTCAACATCTACGGTCCGATGCTTATCATCTGCGGACTGGCCCTGCCTGCGGGTACATCCAACGCCGTGTTCATAGGAGGGATATTGTTTCTGACGCTCGTCATAGCCGGCATGCCGTTCCGGGACATGTCTACAATGCTGCTCATAATTATCACAGCAGCAGGAACATGTATAGGCATACACCTGGCTACCGACGGCAAGTTCATACCCCGTATGTCGACCGCTCTCAGTGACTCGCGTGACATGGGTGCACAGATAGACTCACTCAAGAGTTCCACACCAGGCTCGGGAAAATATGTGAAAGCCCTCGACCTCCTGCGCCAACCGTACGGTGCCAAGATGGCGATAGCCAACGGAGGACTGTCAGGCAAGGGACCCGGCAAGAGCACCATGAAATATGTAGTGCCGATAATCTACGAGGACTACATGTTCAGTTTCCTGGTAGAGGAGTACGGAATACTGATAGGAGGCATTATAATATTCGCCCTGTACATAGCCATGCTCGCCAGAGGGGCGATAATAGCGCGCAACTGCGATGACCTGTTCTCCAAAGTCACGGTCGGAGGCTTGTCCGCGCTCATTGCAGGACAGGCCACAATGCACATTATGGTAAATTGCGATGTGGGCATACAGACAGGACAGACACTGCCGCTCATCAGTTACGGCACATCGGCATTCGTATGCTTCAGCATAGCATTCGGAGTCATCCTGTCCATCAGCCGCAGTGCACAGGCCAAAGTGCAGAAAGAGATGGAGCACTCGGAGTCTTTGATGACAGCCACAGGAGAAGAAATCGTTAGCGAACCTGACAACATCATACAGCTATGACAACAGAACGCAGACCCATAAGAGCCATTATCAGCGGAGGAGGCACGGGAGGGCATATATTCCCTGCCATCTCCATAGGCCGCAGCATCATGGAAGCCAATCCGCAGAGCGAACTGCTGTTCGTCGGAGCGGAGGGCAAGATGGAGATGGAGAAAGTGCCTGCCGCAGGATTCCGCATCATAGGACTGCCGGTAGCCGGTCTCCAGAGACGTCTGACCCTGCACAATATAGTGAATGACCTGCAGGTCCCGTTCCGTCTGCTGTCCAGCGTGAGACAGGCCAGGCGCATCATCAAGGACTTCCGCCCGGACATCTGCATAGGTGTGGGAGGCTATGCCAGCGCGCCGCTGCTGTATGCCGCTGCCAGCAAGGGAGTCCCGACGCTCATCCAGGAGCAGAACGGATTTGCAGGCCTGACCAACAAGCTGCTCGGCAAGAAAGCCGACAGGATATGCGTCGCATACGAGGGCATGGAGAGGTTTTTCCCTGCCGACAGGATAGTGCTCACAGGCAATCCCATACGCCCCGAGATAGTACCGGCTACAGACGAAATGCGTTCGGAGGCGATGGCATTCTACGGCCTCAATGCTTCCAGGAAGCATCTGCTCATAGTAGGCGGCAGTCTCGGCAGCCGGACTCTCAACAATGCTGTCAAGGCATGGATAGAAGCCGGACGCCCCGGTGGCGAAGATGTGGAAGTGCTCTGGCAATGCGGCAAGATATACAAGTCCTCCACGGACGAATTCATGTCCCTGCATCCCGAGGCCACGAATATCCATTACAGCGATTTCATCGCCAGAATGGATCTCGCATACGCCGCCGCCGATGCGGTAATCTCCAGATCTGGAGCAAGTTCGGTGTCGGAACTATGCGCCGCGCACAAGGCCGCGCTGTTTGTCCCCTCCCCCAATGTCGCCGAGGATCACCAGACACACAACGCGATGGCCCTCGTCCGCAGGGACGCCGCAATGATGATAACGGACGCCGACGCCAAAGACAGGCTCCTGCCTGCAGCCATGGCGCTCCTCGCGGACAAGGACAGGACAGCCATGTTCGAGAAGAATGCCGGAGCCATGGCACGGCCTGATGCCGCTGCTGACATAGTGAATGAAGTATACGGCATACTCGACTCAAAGAATAACAGACACGACAATGTACAATAACATATATTTTGTAGGTATCGGCGGCATAGGCATGAGCGCGATTGCCCGGTACTATCGTTTCAAAGGTTACAATGTCAGCGGATACGACCGCACTCCGAGCGCGCTGACGCGCAGCCTGGAGGAGGAGGGCATCGCCGTGCATTATGAGGATGACCCCTCTGCCATACCCGGCACGCCCGAGGACACGCTCGCTGTATATACCCCGGCAGTGCCGGACAGCCTGCAGGAACTGCAATATCTCCGCACACACGGATACAGGCTCATAAAGAGGGCCATGATGCTCGGGGAGATTACCGCCGGACAGAAATGCCTCGCGGTAGCCGGCACGCACGGCAAGACGACCACGAGCACACTCGTGGCACATATACTGACAGAGAGCGGAGAGGGATGTTCGGCATTCCTCGGAGGAGTATCCAGAAACTACGGCACCAATATGCTGGTCAGCCATACTCCGACAGCGGTGGCGGAGGCTGACGAATTCGACAGGTCATTCCTCCAGCTGCATCCCGCCATGGCAGTCATCACTTCGATGGACGCCGACCACCTCGACATCTACGGGGACATCGAGCACATCCACGAGGCATTCAGGGCATTCGCCTCTCAGGTAAGCGACACGCTGATATGCAAATACGGCCTGCCCATCTCATCATCCGACACGCCTGCAACACTGCACAGCTACCACCTGGATGACAGCCGCGCCGACTATCGGGCAGAAAATCTCAGACTGGACGACCTGGGGCACTACACCTTTGACCTGCATCATCCCGGAGGCATACTGCCAGACATACGCGTCGGCACGCTCGGCTGGGTCAATGTGGAGAACAGTGTCGCGGCGGCGGCCCTCTGCATGGAATACGGCATCAGCGGAGAGAGCATAAGGCACGCGATAGGCTCGTTCAAGGGAGCGGTGCGCAGGCTCGACGAGCACATCAATGTGCCAGGGCTCACATATATAGACGACTACGCACATCATCCGCGCGAACTGGACGCCGCCATTTCCTCGATCAGAGGCATCTTCCCCGGCAGGAAGATTACAGGCGTGTTCCAGCCGCATCTCTATACGAGGACGAGGGACTTTGCACAGGAGTTCGCACAGGCATTGAGCGGACTGGACAAGGTCATTCTGCTGGACATCTACCCCGCAAGGGAAGAGCCCATCCCCGGAGTCAGTTCCAGACTGATATTCGACAGCGTGACCGCAGCGGAAAAAGTCCTTATCGGCAAGGACAGGCTGATGGAATACCTCTCCGCAGAAGATATAGATGTATTGGCAACATTCGGAGCAGGTGACATAGACCGCTTCGTCGCACCTATAAGCGACATGCTCAAGACGAGGACAAAATGAGGACAACACTCCATAAGAGTCTGACTATAGGAGCATTGCTAACAGGCATAGCAGTGCTCGCAGGGGTCATGATCGCCGATGGGAAGCAGAAGAGGACACAGGTCTGCTCCTCGCTGAAAGTGGAGTTTGCCGACAGTCTGAAATTCGTCTCGACAGAAGATGTACGGCAGTGCCTGGACAAGATGTACGGCAGTTACATAGGCCAGAGGATAGACAGCGTAGACCTCAACAAGATGGAGACCCTGCTCGACGCGCGGAGCGCCGTGCTCAAGAGCGAAGCCTACATCACCCGTGACGGCACGCTGCATGTGCTCATATCGCAGCGCAAGCCGGTGATCCGTTTCCAGAAAGGCGACGACGGATTCTATGCCGACGACAGAGGGTTCATATTCCCCCTGCAGCAGGGTTACAGTAGCGATGTCCCGGTCATAGACGGATACATTCCCCTATGGCACGACAACGGATACAGGGGGCTGCCGCAAGGGCGCAAGGAGGCAGAATGGATGAGGGACATCCTGGAAATGACGAAAATCATATCCCAAGACAAGGTCTGGCGCAACAGCATCGTCCAGATCAGTGTCCGGCAGGACGGAGATATCATCCTCATTCCCAGGGAGGGGGATGAAAGGTTCATTTTCGGAAATCCGACAGATGTCCGCAAAAAACTTGGCCGTATGGCCAAATATTATGAGTATATTCGCCCTGCTGTAGGCGAAGATTTTTACAAGACTGTCAATGTCAAATACGACGGACAGGTGATATGCAGGAGAGACAGGAGGTAACATCATGGAAGATAGACATATAGCATCAATTGACATAGGCTCGTCCAAGATTGCGCTGATGGTGGCGCACGTCGATGGCGACGACATTCAGGTAGTATATCACAAGAGTCTGGCCTCCAAGGGAGTGAATTGCGGAGGCGTGATAAACTCCACCAGGGCAGGGGAAGTAATCTCCAAACTCATCAAGGACGCGGAGCAGTCGATAAGTGCCAAGATAACGCAGGTCATCGTCGGCACGCCGCGTTACAAGATTGTTGAGTGCGATGCATCCGCCCAGATCAACAGGACAGATCCTTCGACAGGCATCACGGAGGAGGAGTTCCTCAGCCTCAAGGATATGGCGACGACGGACTGCCCTGTGGGCGACCCCGACAAGGAGAGCGTCTACGGATGCGTGCACCAGTCATTCAGCACGGACGAGGATATCCAGATGTACGACGAGGATGAGATTGTGGGCATGATGAGCAAGACATTCTGCGGCAATTACAAATTGTACATAGGCAAGAAAACACTCCTCGACAATATAGACCGTATATTCAACGACCTGAATATACTCGCCATACGGCGGTTCTCTCCCAGCGTGCTCGGGGATGTGATACTCAGCCGCGATGAGAAAGACAGCGGTGTCGCACTCATTGACATGGGAGCAAATGTCACATCCGTGTCTGTCTATACAGGAGGTGTCCTCAGACACCATGCCTCCATACCGTTCGGCGGCCACAGCATTACCAATGACATACACATCGAAAGCGGATTCTCCGAGAAACTCTCCGAGAATATAAAACTCGCCTATGGATGTTGCACTCCCGAGCGTCTGGCTCATCTCAGTGACAAGATCATACGCGTCACTTACCCGGAGAGCGGCAACTACCGCGACATCAAGGTAGAGTCCCTCGCCCAGATCATCAGTGCACGCGAAAAGGAAATCATCGACGCCATGCTCTGGGAAATAGAGAGCAGCGGTCTCGCCGATGAACTCCGCAGCGGAATCGTGCTCACCGGCGGAGCCGCCGAAATGTGCAATGTCAATCATCTTGCAGGGGCCCTGTCAGGGTACAGCGTCCGTATCGGCTATCCACGCTGCAATTACGACTGCCAGGGATATCCGTCTGCACGCAGCGCGGCAGCGGCCACTTGCGTAGGACTCATAATGTCCGTCAAGTCCAACAAGAACATCAACTGTACCGGGGATGTCATCATACCTCTCACCGAAGGCGGCGACCCGGAGACAGGCACTATCTTCGGACCAGTTCCAAACAGAAACGAGGGAAAGCCGAAAGACAATGGCAGCGGCAACAGCGTTTCTCCGGAAAAAGAGAATCCCAAGGAAAACGAAGACAATACGCCACAAAAGCCCAAGCAACCCATTACATGGGGAATCAGACTCGGACGGAAAATCAAGAAGGTAATAAACAATGTCGATGAAGAAGTCGGCAAATTGTTTGACGAAGAGGAAGAACAGGACGGGGCACAGTTGCAATAACGCATTGCCGGCGTATTAAAAGAATTGATCAAACAATCAGAAAATGTCAGACTACACAGATACGACACAGGGACTCAACATCACGCCGTGTGACTGGAAACAGGTAGAAAGCCTGATTAAGGTGGTCGGCGTGGGCGGTGCAGGCTGCAACGCGGTCACATACATGCACAACCAGGGCGTGAAAGGGTGCAGCTTTATTGTCTGCAACACCGATGCCCAGGCATTGGAACGCAGCAGCGTTCCTGTCAAGATACAGCTCGGCCACGGACGGCTCGGTGCAGGCACTGACCCTCTCAAGGGGCGCAATGCCGCCATGGAGACCGAAGACAGGATCAAGGAGCTCATTCTGGACAACGATACACAGATGCTGTTCATAACGGCAGGCTTGGGTGGCGGCACAGGCACAGGCGCGGCTCCGGTAATAGCCGAATTAGCCAGACAGAAAGGCATTCTCACGGTGGCGGTAGTCACAATGCCGTTTTCCAATGAGGGCCCGGAAGCCTTGACCAAGGCGATAGACGGGCTCCGCAGCCTGGAGAAACTCGTGGACAGCCTCATCGTCATCAAGAACGAGAAACTGTATGACCATTATGGGGACCTCCTCGTCCAGGACGCATTCCCCAAATCGGACGAAGTGCTCGCCACGGCAGTGAGAGGCATCACCGAGATTATCAGCCAGCCCGGATACATCAATGTCGACTTTGAGGACATCAAGACGATGATGCGCAACAGCGGATACGCATTGATGGGATGCGGCAGCGGCACAGGAGAGACCCGTCTCGACCAGGCAGTCAGCGAGGCATTCGATTCTCCCCTGCTCAACGAATACGACCTCAAGACTGCCAGGAATGTGCTTGTGAACATCACGACCGGCAAGAATGACCAGGGGCTCAAGATGGAGCAGCTTGCATCTCTCAACGAGAAGATCAGGGAGCATACCGGCAATGCCAACAACTTCAAACGAGGCCTCGTCTGGGACGAAGACCCGGACTTCGGTGACCAGGTACGCATCACCGCCATCGTCACGGGACTGCAGTACAATGACATCCTGCCCCCCGGAGCAGACCAGGGCAACTACATCTGCATTGACAACAATTTTACATACGACCCATCAGAGTCGCTCGAAGACCCGGAAGGCATCAGTCTCGGAGAGAGCACCACAGGACAGGGCGTAATGGTCGGGGCCGGCAAGAGAATAAATGTAAAGACATTCCATTTTACGGAAGACACCAAGCCCGTGCTTATACTCGACGAGGGACAGGACAGAAACGCACTGGAGCGCCAGACAGCGTTTGAAAGATCCATGATTAAAAAATAAAACAAAGATATGGCAAAACGTACGAGAGTGAGATTTGCACCCAGTCCTACAGGGCCTCTCCACATGGGAGGAGTGAGGACTGCATTATACAATTATCTGTATGCCCGCCGCAACGGCGGCGATTTCGTCCTCAGGATTGAGGATACGGATTCAAAGAGATTCGTTCCTGGAGCAGAGAAGTACATTATCGAAGCCCTGCGCTGGTGCGGCATCACACCTGACGAGGGTGTGGACGCAGAGGGAAATGTAGTGGACACTCCGTCAGAGCGTCATCCGCACGCCCCTTACCGCCAGAGCCAGAGGAGAGGCATCTACCGCGAGTACGCCGAGCTGCTCGTACAGAGCGGCCACGCCTATTACGCATTCGACACGGCAGAGGAACTTGACGCCAAACGCAAGGAGGCAGAGGCAGAGGGCAAGACATTCATCTACAATCATGAGACCAGGGGCTCGTTGCGCAACTCCCTGACCATAGGGGCAGAAGAGACGGCGAGGCTGCTGGCGGAGACTGACGGCTGGACCATACGCTTCAAGATGCCGGAGGACAGGGTCGTCAAGATGGATGACCTCATCCGCGGCCATGTGGAGGTCAACAGCGGCACTCTGGACGACAAAGTGCTCTGGAAGAGGGCTGACGAACTGCCGACATATCACCTCGCAAACATCGTGGACGACCACCTGATGGAGATAACCGAGGTCATCCGCGGAGAAGAGTGGCTGCCGTCACTGCCCCTGCATTATCTGCTGTATGAGGCATTCGGCTGGCAGGACAGCATGCCGAGATTTGCCCATCTGTCCCTGCTGCTCAAGCCCGTAGGCAACGGCAAACTCAGCAAAAGGGACGGCGACAAGATGGGATTCCCCGTATTCCCCCTGCGCTGGGAGAATGCCGAGGGCGAAGTGTCACACGGCTATCGCGAGGACGGATATTTCCCCGAGGCGTTCGTGAACATGCTCGCACTGCTCGGCTGGAACCCCGGCACAGAGCAGGAACTCTTCACCATGGACGGGCTCATCGAGGCATTCTCCCTCGACAAAGTGCAGAAAGCCGGTGCGAAATTCAATCCCGACAAGGCAAAATGGTTTAACCGCGAATATCTCCGCGCCAAGAGCGACGAAGAGCTCGCCACCTTGTTTGAGCCCATACTCGAGGAGCACGGAGTGCATGCGGACCACGCCTATGTCACACGCGTAGCCGCCCTCATCAAAGAAAGGGCAACATTCGTAAAGGATTTCTGGGACATCGCCCCCTATCTCTTCGCCGCGCCCGAGACATACGATGAGAAGGACAGCGCAAAATTCTGGAAACCGGAGAACAGCGCCCCCGTATCGGAGATTGCCTCCTACATCAGCGAATGGCAGGGCAATTGGGAAAAGGACGAAATTGAATCAGCCATCGAGAACCGCATACGCGAGAACGGATGGCCAATGGGCAAAGTAATGAACTGCCTGCGCCTCGCACTCGCCGGACGCAGCAGCGGCCTCGGCATCGCGGACATCATGTCCCTGATCGGGCGCGAAGAGAGTCTGCGTCGCATTGCCGCAGCTAAAGAGATATTAGGATAGTCATTTATTTATCCGGAAGCGGATGGAGTGGCGGCGGACAGCATGCTGTGCGCCGCCATTTCTGCTGCCGTGACGGTCCTCACGCAACGCACGGAATACATATAGCGTTTGCTGCCGAACGACACCATTGCCCCGGGAGGGGCGAGGCTCAGGCAGTAGGCGTTGTAACTGCCTCCGCTGAATACCGTCCCGGACCAATAGTAGCCATACACATTGGCAGGACTGCTGTCCAGCCCCGAGAGAGGAAAATAACAGCCTACATACATGCCGGTGTCGCGGTCCCGTTCCGAGGACACGAGAAACACGCGACCCTTGGAGAATACGAGACGATGGGCAATCATCGCCAGTTCGTCGCAACTGGGGACATGCCAGAGGTCGGCATCGCGAAGCCGATACCAGGGAGAGAAGATGCAGGATTCATCGAGATTACTGCCGCGTCCGTCATCGGGGCACAACCAGTGACGGCGGACAAATCCAGGATCTCCCGCGCCGAGAAAGGCCTCTCTGTCACGGGCCTCCCATGGGTAATAGTCCCCTTTCCATTCATTATTGGTATTTTCTTCGGAGTCCGAGCCTGTCACGCGCATGCGCGTGTCATTGGCAAAGTTACGGGCGGACACGAAACGCCCTTCCCGGATACGCGGAGATGCCCCGACATTGCGGTCCGCAATCAGGAGAGCGCCACTGTCTGTCGGCAGCAACACATCTCCCACCACACAGGGAGTCAATATGGAGACATCCACCACCACAGTCTGGCTCTCTCCGACATTCGGATTGTTGGGAACAGCCGTCACTGTCAGCGTACCGGCTATGGTCGGGTCGCCCGGTCCGGTACGGAACACATTGAGATAGAACGATTCACCGTTCTTGAGTCCGCAGAGGTTGTCCTGCAGTGTCATGTCAGGGCTCCAGCAGGCGGCAATGCTGTTGCCCGCTGGGGCATGAGGGGTGAGAAAGGCATCGCAGTCCTTGCGGAATGAGGATCTCACGCTATAAGTGTAGCACGATGGGGCGGCGAGGGTTACGGAAAACTTGCGCCTGACATAGACACCGCCACGCGCTGTCGACGGACGCGGATCGAATCCGTCTATCAGCACCGGACCGCCGCGTACATGAGGGGACACGACGAGCAGATGCTCGGAACGGGGCTGATGCAGTGTGACGCACACAGGAGCGGTATCTCCGTCTATGCTGCCGTTGCCGTTAAGGCGGCGCACACGGAGGGAGAAACGCCTGGGTGTACCGGAGATATTGGGAGGCACAGTGACCTCGAGAAAGCCGCCGTCACCGCCATGGGGCGTCCATATAGCCCCGGCAGAGACGGCACCGTTCTCTACATCGGACGCCTGCCACATAGAGCGCCATGTACCGGTACGCACAGAGAGACGCAATGCCCCTCCCGAGCCCGGCACACTGCACTCGATCGTCCCTGAAGCACCGTCTACTTCCAGCAGAGGCCGTTCCTGCGCCCGTGCTTTCTGTAATACTGCGTCAGCCACGCTTCGCTCGTTTTCCCGAATATCCGCATTCAGCCGCATCTCAAATATCCTCTCCGTATTCGTACCAGTCGAATTCTTTTTCTCCGGGGATGAATACCGCCAACAGCAGGTATGCCAGGAGGCCCGGTGCTACACATGTCGCAAGGGTGCAGACCCCATACAGCAGCCGCACCGATAATACACTGCAGCCGGAGCGTTCCGCAATGCAACGGCACACTCCCAGCAGCATCCTCCCGTCACGCGGACGCACCATACGCCCGCGCCTCCTCTTCAGTCGTCTTCCCATGTTACAATATCATTCTCCCTATCTGATAATCTTTTAACAAACATTATAGTATCGCCCGTATATCTGAGGCTGCCGGCCCGGACCCATTCCGGCCTATTGCCGAAGTCCGCATCGTCCGGCCAGCATATAGAGATTTGCACATTGCCTGCAAAAACTCTATCCGCCACCGCTGCTCCAATCATAAGTCCGGCAATGCACGGACGAATGCACCGGCTGCCGTATAATACAAGTCCAGCGCTCCGTAAGGTGGCTGCGCGTACACCGACACTTCGTATCCGCCTGTCCGGCGTGCGGCTTTGTATGCAGGTGACAAGGGGTAACGCGTGGCCAGATCCTCGGTGATTGCCGCCGGCAGAATGCCCTCGGGGAGAGTGCCGAACTTACAGTCTACTTCTATCCACTTTCCGGAAGAATCAAACTCCAGTTCCGTACCGTCCAGGAGTTGCACTTCGTAGGTCTTGTGCCCGTCATCACGCTCCCATTTGCACAGCCCTGTCCCGACACCAGGGAAATAAGTCTCCACAAATGTTTTCGCCTCCTGTGGCAAGGACGAATACTTCACCACCCCCTCGTCCATATCGCAGCCGCATATCACCGCCACCGCCGCCACTATCAGCGCCACACGGCACACCACCCTCACTGCCAACTCATTCCAAAATGTTTTGAACATATAATAAATGCTTACTTTAAACCCATTTTAAACTCCTGTTATCGCGAACCATATTTATTGGCTCTCCCCATCAAGGATATCAACATATTGGATAAACTCGCCATAACTCAGTTCGCGTACACAACGTAGATAGCAATTAGACATACCGCCGAGATACCAACTTATATTACCGCTGTTGTCAGTGCTGAAGACTGTTCCTGATTTAGAGTCTAAAGAGAAAGACGAAATCCTCCCCGCATAATAAAATGCAGCATTACCTGGATCATATGTTCCTCTCACTGGTTGAGACACAAGGTTATAGGCAGTGGAATATTGTCCCTGTGAGCCTTCAGGAAAGAAGCATGCTACAAACTTCCCTGCCTTGTTTTTATATGGGGACAAGCAATACAACCGATTATGCCCTGTCATGAACCTACTTGAGAGGTCGGTCACATCGTCCCTGCTTAACGCGCGCCATTTAGAAGCCTCTTCTTTTTTATATAGTGGGCCTGCAGTTGTCAAGTCAGAAATCCATTTGACACATATACTATCTAAATTTATTTTGGCCGTAGACTCATAATTAGAGCGTATGGCCAAACCGTCCCATTTAACATTCAAAGAATCAAGAATACCCGAAGTAACATTATATATGCCGGTATCGTAAGTTGAGAAATACTCACTATACTGAATTCCTCCACTTGAGAGAAAGCGTTGAGGGGTACCAACATTTCTATCTGCAATCATAATATAATTGCCATCTTTTTTTTTGAAAAAAATATCATCAACGACAACATTAGACGATTTAATAGTTACGGGTATTTGAAGAGACATAACATCATGTCCTACTTTAGATTTCACATTGATTTCTATACTGCCAGTAATGTCTTTCTCACCAGGACTCGAACGAAATACATTCAGATAAAAAGCATCACCATTTTGGAGATTATCCAAGATATCAAGCGATTTTAAATAGAAGGTATTGTTATTCGATAAAGAAACCGTCGGCATATAAAACTGATAATTACTCCATTTATTGTGTCCAAAAACCTTGGCCTGTGGAAAGGGCGGTAAATACTTTGTAAGAAACAAAACCATACACGGATCAAATGAAGAGCTGACCGATATAGTATAATCATCCATTGTCTCCGGTACAGAAACAGTAATCTTCTTGCTGCAAACCAGCCCATTAGCAGCTATTGCCCTACTCGTATCAAAAGCTTCAATGACAAAACCACTCACAGGAGGTTTCGGCGATATGCTTATGCCACCTTTCGCACCGCCATCATCAATATCGCCATTCCCGTACCAGTCACTGACATTATAATCAAACATGGGAATAGTAGCGTCTTTCGCACCGCCAGGTGTATCAGAGCCAGGCCCAGTCACATTGCTTATAACGCCTGTATAACAATGATTTGGTTGCAACAACTGTTTGGCTCCATTAGCCGCCATGTTGAACCGATAATATGTCTCTGTCGCAGAACCATTATATTTGCCTGCAAT
>CAZTUQ010000013.1:29771-44393 GCA_964616865.1 uncultured Muribaculaceae bacterium | reverse complement strand
CGCGCAGAAGGACATGCAGAAGGACGCCAAGAGCGTAATTTGGAGATTGCGAAGAAAATGTTGGCAGACGGGATGCCGGTCGAAAAAGTGTCTCAGTACACAGGCCTTACTAAAGGCGAGATTGAGGAGTTAGGGAGCCTGGTGGTTTAAATTGACCTGCATTCCGGGCATTGCAAACGCCTCCTTATTTTTACATTATCACTCATTAGATGAAAGGATCTTCCCCTGAATTATGTAAACCGTTGAAGAGTAGTTAATTATAGAGATTTTGCCAACCGGAAAGGTCAATTATACCTGAATCATTCGAGGTGGCCAACTAAAGCGACTCGTTACTAATCGGGGCAAAAATAAAAAGCGACTGATATTGTCAGTCGCTTTTTATTGGTAGCGGGGACAGGACTCGAACCTGTGGCCTCCGGGTTATGAGCCCGACGAGCTACCAACTGCTCTACCCCGCGATGTTGGACTACAAAGGTAGCAATTATTTCTGATAAAACAAGTGCTTTCCTTCTTATTTTTACTTCATGAATGCTGTCATGCCGTCTATGTCATTGACATTGAATTGTCTCTGCTCTCCGGATTCCAGACATTTAATCTGTATCACACCCTGCTCGGCCTCCGTTTCTCCGTTGATAGAGATGAAGCGTATGTTTTTGCGCTCGGCATAGTCAAACTGCTTCTTGAGTTTGACCTGGTCGGGATACACCTCGACGCTGGCCCCTGACTCTCTCAACGCTTTTGCTACAGGCAGCACATACAATGTCTCCTTGCTTCCCATATTGGCAAACAGCAGCTCTGTAGTCGAGCGGAGTCCTTCGGGGAATTTCCCAAGCCCGCTCAGTACATCATAGATGCGGTCTGCGCCGAATGAAATGCCTACGCCAGACATTCCCGGCAGTCCGAAGATTCCGGTGAGGTTGTCATAACGCCCTCCGCCGCAGATGCTTCCTATTGCAAAGTCGAGAGCCTTGACTTCGAATATCGCTCCGGTGTAGTAGTTTAGGCCGCGTGCGAGGGACAAGTCTATCTCTACAGCGCAGCCTATGCCGGCAGCGGAAATCAGCCCGAACAGTTCGTCCAGTTCGTCCAGACCTGCCATTCCGGTGTCGGAGTCTTTCAGCACCTCTCTCATCGCGGCAATCTTCTCCTCGTTGGATCCCTCCAACTTGAGTACCGGCTCCAGCCTGGCTACGGCTTCCTCGGTCAGGCCTCTCTCTATCATCTCCGCCTTGACAGCCTCCAGCCCGATTTTGTCCAGTTTGTCGATGGCGACAGTGATGTCCACTACCTTATCAGGGAAGCCGCATATTTCCGCGAGGCCGGTGAGGACCTTGCGGTTGTTGATTTTGATGAGGACATTTATGTCCAGCAGGCGGAATACCCTGTCTACAATCTGTACGAGTTCCAGCTCATTGATCTGCGAAGTGCTGCCGATGACATCCGCATCGCACTGATAGAACTCGCGATAGCGTCCTTTTTGCGGCCTGTCAGCCCTCCATACGGGCTGGATCTGGAAGCGGCGGAACGGGAACGACAACTCGTCCCTGTGCTGTACCACATATCTGGCGAACGGTACGGTCAGGTCATACCTCAATCCCTTTTCGCATACCTGTTGGGTGAGGGGCTTATCCATGTCTACATTGGCGAATGCGTCACCGCTGTTAAGTATCCTGTACAGGAGTTTGTCGCCCTCTTCACCATATTTGCCGAGTAGAGTGGACAGTTTCTCCATGGACGGAGTCTCTATCTGTCCATAGCCGTAACTGCGGAATACGCTCTTGATCGTGTCGAATATATAATTTCGCCCTGCCATCTCCTGCTGGGAGAAATCTCGTGTCCCTTTAGGGACGGATGGTTTCTGTGTCATATCGTTATTGTTATAATTCTACAAAAATACTGAGTTTTTTGCTATTTTTGAGTGCCAAATGAAGCAATGGTTAATATACCTATATTATATATAGCATGAAGGATTTTGTTAAAACTACTCTTGCCGTACTTTGCGGCTTCTTCATTGTCGGTATCATACTCTTTATCGGAGGGCTCGGATTTATCGGGACACTTGCGCTTGCCGGTAGCGGCAGTCAGCCCGTGCTGCCCAAGGAGGGTGTGCTTGCAATAGACTTCCACGACATCACTATCGGGGAGCAGACCCTTGAGGACAATCCTATGCAGGCCCTCCAGGGCAATGCTGTCAAGACCATCGGTATCTTGGATGCGGTCCGCGCGCTCAAGGTGGCGGCGGAGGATCCGGCTGTCAAATTCATCTACCTTCGTCCTGAAGGGGCGAGCATGGGCATGGCCCACATGGAAGAATTTAGAGACGCCCTGGCGGAATGCCGCAAGGCCGGCAAGCCTGTCATCGCCTATATGACCAATATCCATACCGGCGGATACTATCTGGCTACAGCGGCGGACAAGATATATGCTACCTCCTACAGTGGCGGTACCAATATATTCAACGGTATCAGCGGACAGCTGTACTTCCTCAAGGACCTGCTCGACAAGTTGGGAGTCAATGTGCAACTCATCCGTCATGGCAAATACAAGTCTGCCGGAGAAATGTATGTCCGCAGCAGTGCGTCTGAGGCCAATCTCGAGCAGAACCGCGCCATGATTTCCAGCATCTGGAGCAGTCTCGCTTCCGATATGGCGGAGAGCAGGGGCATCAGTGAGGAACGTCTCAATGAACTGATTGACGGCCTGGCTCTTAATGATACAGAGGACTTTCTTCGTGAGGGGCTTGTAGATGCATTGTACACCCGTGAAGAACTCAAAAGCCAGATAGCGACCCTGGCGTTGAAAGATTCGTACAAGGATGTCAAGTATATAGATTTTACGGATTATGTCAAGGTCAAGACAGTAGCGCCTGCGCAGGGCAAGCGTGACAAGATAGCCATTATCTATGCCGATGGTGAGATAGTAGAGAGTGCGTCCGCCTCGATGAGCAGCGGTGCATCCCAGGTGGCAGGACCGGACTTCGCATCTATCATCGCCGATGTGCGTGCGGACTCCACTGTCAAGGCCGTGGTATTTCGTGTCAATAGTCCCGGCGGCAGCGTGCTGGCCTCCGAGCAGATTCGTGCGGAGATAGAACTCACTCGCAAGGACAAGCCTGTAGTAGCCTCTTATGGAGCCTATGCCGCTTCGGGAGGTTATTGGATCTCGGCAGGCTCTGACAGGATATTCTCCGATGCTACGACGCTTACCGGGTCTATCGGTGTGTTCAGCATGATTCCCGATTTCTCCAAGACAGTCAAGAATATTGCCCATGTTACATTGACTCCGGTCAATTCCAACGAACATGCCGACATGTACGGTCTTATGCGCCCTCTTGATGCAAAAGAGACTGCATATATGCAGGGTTCTGTAGAGGATATCTATACCCGTTTTGTCTCAGTGGTTTCCGAGGGACGCGGACTTGAGAGCGGATTTGTGGATTCCATAGCACAGGGCCGTGTGTGGACAGGCGCGGATGCGCTCGGTATAGGGCTCGTGGATGAGATAGGTACACTGGACGATGCGGTCCGTTATGCCGCAGGTCTTGTCGATGGCAGGGATGCCGCTTCGTTTGACCTTGTAGGCTATCCTGCGCCTCCCTCTCTGATGAACCAGCTCATGGCTATGCTTGGAGGCTACAAGGATGACTCCAACCTCCTTGCCGGGACTCCTTTCGAGGACTTCGGGGTATCTGTGCGTTACTGGCTCAAGAGTTGGGACAAGGGCAACCGCCAGACCATGTTTGCCCGAATGCCCTACGATCTGGAGATCAGCTTCTGAAACTCCCCGACCTTTGACGGGAGGCATATTCAAGACATCCCCGTCAGTGCTTATTGATATTCTGGCTGCCGGCAGAGTGGTAAAACACCTGCCGGCAGTTTTGATTGTAACGGGGTTTGTATGAGGTTTATATGCCCTGATTCTTGCGTTTTTGTGAAAAGAATTTGCGCATTTTTGGAATTCTCTGCAAAATGTGGTAATTTAGCCAGCCAAATGTTTAGGCCTTTGGCACATTATAATAACCAATATACTATCCACCAAATCGTAATGTTATGAATTACAAACTTGTTATTCGACTCGGCGTCGCCGCGTTGCTGCTTGCTGCTGCCTCTACGACAGCGGATGCAAGGCGTAACAGCGGTGCCGTCGCTGCGGAACAGACAGCCGCAGGGCAAGTAATCACCGTTACAGGTAAGGTCCTCGATGCACAGGGCCAGCCCCTCCCGGGCGCAGGCATTGTCGTCAAGGGTACTACCAACGGCACATCCGCTGATGTGGACGGTAATTACTCCATTCGCGTCGGTGCAAATCAGACCCTCGTCGTCTCTTTCATCGGTTTCAAGGACCAGGAAGTCTCGGTGAACGGTCGTGCGACTATCAATGTGGCTCTCCAGTCTGATGCCACGGCCCTTGACGAGACTGTCGTCATCGGTTACGGTACCATCAAGAGGGCCAACCTCACAGGCGCAGTCGATGTTGTCGACTCCAAGCAGTTCGAGAACCGCGTTGCCGCCAATGTTGACCAGATGCTCTCCGGAGCAATGCCTAACGTGTATGTTGCAAGCATGGACGGTGCTCCTTACCGCAATGCTTCCAATACTTCCGGATATCAGATCCGCGGTAGCTGGAACACCCTCGCTGCCTCCAACACGGCCGGCGACAATATCGGTTCCCTCGTGCTAATCGACGGTGTAGAAGGCGACCCTTCGTCTCTCAACCCCAACGATGTCGAGAGCGTGTCTGTCCTCAAGGACGCTGCCGCCTCCGCCATCTACGGTTCCCGCGGTGCGTTCGGTGTAGTGCTCATTACTACCAAGAACCCTACCAAGGAGGAGAAGGTGACCGTTACCTATTCCGGCAACTTCAACTTCATGGCTCCTACCGCGATGCCCGAACTTCTGACCGACGGTGAGAAATACATGGACATCCGTGCGAATGCCAACATGAACTACCAGCAGCGCACGCGTACTGTCAGCAACCTGTGGCCGGCTTCGACCAATCCTTTCGATATCCTGGACGGATATAGGGATGAGGCAAAGCAGGCCGCTGTTGTAAATGGTGTATACACCAAGGCGGACGGCAGCTACGAGTACTATGGCAACACCGACTGGTTTGACCAGATCTACAAGGACAACACCTCTTCACAGGTCCATAACATCTCGGTCTCCGGTAACAACGGCAGGGTCAGCTACCTGCTCTCCGGCCGTTACTATGACTACAAGGGTATCTATGTAGGCAAGTCCGATCCTTATCGTACCTACAACCTCCGCTCCAAGGTCAATGTCAATATCACAGATTGGCTGAGCCTCGGTGAGAATATCGAGTACTCCGATGACAAGATTGACTACGCTATAACCTCCGATGGCAGTGGCCGTAAGTCTCCTCAGTCGAGAGTTCAGGACTATGGTGCTCCCGTATGGCCGGTGTATAACAATGACGGTACTTTCACCAAGGCCGGTGCCTATATCCTCAGCGGTCTCATCGGTGATGCCTATGACCCCGTGTCTTATGAGAGGAAGGGCCAGACCAGGACCACGACCCACTTCAGGACCACCACATCCCTCGAGGCCAAGTTCCTCAAGGACGCTCTGCGCATCAAGGGTGACTGGACCTACCGCAAGAAAGATCTCAACACAGAGACCAAGAATACAGGTTCTTATTTCAGCAATGGCAAGGACGCTAATGGCGATGCCATCATGTCATTCTCCCAGACCGGAAACAATGTCTTCAAACAGCACATGCTGATGAGCGAGAACTCTACTGTCTGGACAGTAGCCAACCTGACTGCCGAGTATGAGAATACTTTCGGCAAGCATTGGGTCAAGGGCATGGCCGGTATGAACTACGAGACCCGTGACAGGTATACCAATGAGTATCACAAGTATGGTCTTGGCTACTGGGATGCCAATGCAGGCAACCCTTGGGCCTATGCTACAGGTACTCTCAATACCAATGGCGATGTGACCGGTGTCCTGGTTACAGACGGCATTACAGAGAAGCATTGGAGAAACCAGGGTTTCTTCTTCCGTGCCAACTACTCTTTCGATGACAGGTATCTCGTCGAGTTGAACGGCCGTTACGACGGTTCTTCCGTATTCGTCAACGAATATCAGTGGGGCTTCTTCCCCTCTGCCTCCGCGGCATGGCGTCCGAGCCAGGAGCCTTGGTGGCATGTGGATCCCCGCTATATCAGCTCTCTCAAACTGCGTCTCTCCTATGGTGAGCTCGGTGACTGCATGTCCGCCGGTGCCTACAATACAGAGGATACTTTCTCGATCAAGGAAGCGGAAAACCGTGTCATCAACGGACAGTCTCCTTACAGATACTTCGCGATTCCTTCTTCGACCGCATACAACTATACTTGGTCGACGGTCAAGACATTCAATGTCGGTTTTGACGCTTCCTTCCTCAGCAACAGGCTCGATGTCACTTATGACTACTTCATCAAGAAGAATGTCGACATGCTGACTGTCGGTACGCTGCATACTGACACCTACGGACAGGACAACCAGTTTGGCAACAACGCTGACATGTCCACCTACGGTTGGGAGCTTTCGGTCAAGTTCAACCAGCCTTTCATGCTCGCCGGCAAACCTGCCAACTTCGGCATTTCCGCGGCAATCGGCAACAACTGGACTATTATCGACCGCTTCGAGGGCAACCAGGATGGTTATATCACCAGCTGGAACTACCACAAGGGACAGAGGGTCGGCAAGATTTACGGTTTCCGTTCCAACGGCCTTTTCCAGAACCAGGAGCAGATTGACAACGCATTCGGTGAGGGCAAGCCTTACGACGCTGACGATAAATTCATCCAGCATAGAGTCGCCCCGTTTGCACAGCCCGGTGACATCTGGATCAAGGACCTCGACGGTGACGGTGTCATCACTTATGGCAACCAGACACTTGATAATCATGGAGATCTCGACATCGTTGCGGACAAGTGGCCCCGTTTCCCGTTCTCGTTCTCTGTTGACTTCGGTTGGAACAACTGGTATCTCAATGCCAAGTTCCAGGGCGTCCTGCACCAGGATTTCATCGCCTACGGCGGTTTCCTTGCACTCAATGCCTATGGTAAGGCAAACGGTCCTATGACCAAGTGGTTTGTCGACCAGTATTGGACACCTGAGAACACAGACGCCATCTTCCCGGCTCTGTCCCAGGGTAACAAACTCTTCAACGCTGATCAGACCAGTAACTGGAGTTCCCGTTATGCCAAGTATCCTATCGACAAGTATGTCTTCGACGCAGGCTACCTCAACCTCCAGAACCTCCAGATCGGTTACAATGTGCCTGCCAGTCTGCTCAAGAAGGTCAAGTTGAGCGCAGCAAGAGTTTACTTCTCCGGTGAGAATATCTGGAACTGGTCTCCTTTCTACAGGACTTTCGGACGTGACTACGATGTGACGACCGTCAGTTTCGGTGGCGGTGACCCGTCCGACGGACTTCAGTGGGCAGACCAGGGCTTCGGCTTCCAGTATCCCAAGCTCCGTACTTTCTCGCTCGGTATCACTATCACTTACTAATAGGAGAATATAATCATGAAAAATATTTTCAAGACTACAGCGCTGCTACTCTCGCTTGGCACCCTTGCGGTGTCCTGCGATCTCTCAGAGTACAATCCCAATGCGCCGGGTTATCAGCAGGTTTTCGGCAATGCTGAGAATGTGCAGTATGTCCTTAACGGCTTCTATAGTGTGTTCCCAAGGGTAACCAACGCCTATACATCCGGCAAGAAGAGTGATGTCTTCATCTCTGACAAATTGGATGAGCGTTTTACATCCGGTTACACCTCCACGACCAAAACGACCTGGGGAGAGTGGCAGACTATCTACAACGCCAACTATGCAATCCAGCAGCTCGGCAGTTCCGCTGCGGACAACCTCAGCACTGCTGACAGGAACAACTTCATGGGCCAGTTCAGGTTCTTCCGTGCCTACACATATTTTATTATGCTCAAGCAGTACGGAGACCTGCCCTGGTACGATAAGGTCGTCACTCCTGATGACAGCGCCTACGAGCACAAGGAGCGTGACAGCCGTGACGAAGTCGTCAAGCACATCATCGCCGACCTCGATTATGCTATTGCAAATATCACAGCTACCAGCAAGGACGCTACAGGTCTGACAGCAGATGTCGCCAGGTTCGTAAAGATGGATCTCTGCCTGTATGAGGCTTCGTTCCGCAAGTACAACAATGTGACCAAGTCCGTTACCGGCAAGGCGTTCTCTAACTATACCGTGGAGTCACTCTATGCGCTCTGCGCCGAGACAGCCAAAGAGATTATGGATGGCGGCAAGTACGGTCTGATTGGCAACTACCGCGACCTCTTCCTCAGCGACAATCTCCAGACCAAGGAGGTTATCCTCGGTGCCCAGACAGGTGCTACCAGCGATACCAAGGGCAGTCAGAACAACTACTACCTGTACAAGGCTGACAACGGTGAGCCCAAGTCTCTGACCCGTGCTTTCGTCAATACCTATCTCAAGGCAGACGGTACTCCCTATACGGACAATGCCGGCTATGCTACCCAGAGCTGGAAGGATGAGTTCGCAGGCCGCGATCCCCGTCTGACTCTTACTGTATGGCATCCCGGATACAATTACGATGAGAAACAGGCTGTGCCTGACTTCAATGTTGCTCCGCTCGGATATGAGATGCGCAAGTTCTGCTATGACTATTCGACAGATTATAAGGTGATCCCTAATGACGAAGAGAAGAAGAACACCAACTCTACTCCTATATTCCGTTATGCAACGGTCCTGCTCTCCTATGCAGAAGCCAAGGCCGAACTCGGCCAGATCACTGCTGATGACTGGGCCAAGACCATCGGTGCCATCCGCAAGCGTGCGGGTATCACCGGCAGCACTCTGACCTCTCTGCCTACCAAGCCCGATGCCTATCTCCAGAAGACATTCTATCCCAATGTCAGCGATGCTGTCCTGCTTGAGATCCGTCGCGAGAGGAGCATTGAGCTCATCATGGAGGCGAACCGTCAGGCAGACCTCATCCGTTGGGGAGTCGGCAACAACTTGGCAGATGCTCCTTGGGACGGTATCATCATCGATGCTCTCGATGCGGCTTTGGACATCGACGGCAACGGCACCAAGGATGTGTGCTTCTACACCACAGAGACTCCCGGAAGCGAGGAAGGTGTCCAGTATATTCCTATTCTCTCCGGAGATAAGGTGGGCCTGCATGCCGATGCAGTCGGCTCCAAGTATCAGCTCCGCTTTGTGCGTGGCTCTGAGGACCGTTACTGGTCTTCTGACAACAAGATGATTCTCGACGCTATTCCTAATCAGGTGGTTGAGGCTTACAAGGCCGCCGGTTATGTGATCACGCAGAATCCCAACTGGTAACAGTTGTAAATACC
Organism: uncultured Muribaculaceae bacterium; assembly: GCA_964616865.1. Lineage (GTDB taxonomy): Bacteria > Bacteroidota > Bacteroidia > Bacteroidales > UBA932 > Cryptobacteroides. Next base: position 35,020 of record CAZTUQ010000013.1, on the reverse strand, counting down.
ATATTGAGACCGGCCCCTCGTGGGTCGGTCTTTTTGTTGTATGACATCTCTCTCGCCTGATGGGCAATTGCATGAAATATTGTATATTTGTCTGATACGCCCGGTGTTTCTTGGGCGTATTGGGTGACAGCGCAGATGTCGCATTATGTCCGGACAGATTTTTATAAGTTATATGAAAAAGGTTTTAACTATTGTCGCTGTGGCATTAGCTGCAGCGTGTGCCGCTTCATGCTGTAGCGGTGGCCACGAGGCCCAGGAGTCCGTATTGGTAGGGGAGCATAGGGGCTCTGATGATTTCAACATCGGAGTCGCGGGCTACACTTTCCGCAAATTCACGATAGACGAGACACTCTCTGCCCTGCAGGAGATGGGAGTGCACTATATGTCTGTCAAGGATTTCTGGCTTCCGCTAAACTCCACTGTGGAGGAGATGGATGCTTTCAAGGCAAAATGCGCGGAGTACGCTGTTGAGCCTTACATCCTCGGTCCTATCTATATGCATTCTGTCGAGGACATAGATGCGGCGTTTGAATATGTGGAGCGTTTCGGCCACAAGATGTTTATCGGTGTGCCGGATTACGAACTGCTGGACTATATGATATCCAAGGTCAAGGCGACAGGTATCAGGGTCGCTATCCATACCCATGGACCTGACAAGATGCCTTTCCCCAATATCACAGACATCGTCAAGCGTGTGGGCGACCCTGCAATAGGTGTCGGCTGCTGCATGGACCTCGGACACTCCGTACGCTATGGCGATGACCTGCTCAAGGATATATCCGATTACCGTGAATGGATATATGACATCCATATCAAGGATGAGACTGCCGCATCGGACGCCGGTCGTACATGGGAGATGGGGCGCGGCGTGATGAACTTCGTGCCTATCATCAAGGCTCTCCGCGATATCGGCTATCAGGGCAAGATTTCGGTCGAATTCGAGAAGAATGCCGAGCATCCCGCTCTCGGCACTGCAGAGTCTATAGGCTATCTCCGCGCTGTCTGTGACCTCACAGAGTAGAGGGGCGGCATATAAATAAAGAAGCCGGCTGAAAAGCCGGCTTCTTTATTTTGGGGTGCAATGTGGGGCTCGAACCCACGACAACCAGAACCACAATCTGGGACTCTACCAACTGAGCTAATTGCACCGTGTTAGGATTGCAAAGATAAGGAAATATTTCCACTATGCAAATTTTCCGGGCTGCACTTTTAGTATTTTTCCTTTGATTTCGAGAATATGGGTGGGGGACTGGAATACTTTTCCGCTGATAGTCCTGCCGGAGCGGAGCAGCGCGACCAGCTTGTCGAATGTCTCTTCGCTCAGATGGTACGGTTCACAGAGCCTGTATAGCAGCCATTCCCAATGCTCGTGCTCCATCAGTTCGCGCACATTGACGCCCTCCTCCAGATTTGATTTGACGCAGGCCCTGAAATAACTTTCGGCGATGTCATTCTCCTGGGCGATATGTTTCATGTTGCGTCGGAAAGTCTTGAGGTAAGACGGATTCATTTCCCTGAATACGGGCATCACCACATGGCGGAGTTTGTTGCGGCGGTAGGAAGTGTCCATGTTGGTGCTGTCTTCTCGCCAGGCCTTGCCGCCATGTTCCATCCAATCCCTTATCTCCGCGCGGCTCGTATCGAGCAGGGGCCGCAATATGGTACAGCCGTTGTTTACGCTGCGTAACGCCATGCCTCTGAGCCCCCTGCAGCCTGTGCCTCGCAGCAGGTTGAGCAGCATGGTCTCTGCATTGTCATCGGCATTATGCGCCACCGCTACGGCTTCGTATCCGTATTCGTCGCACAATTTACTGAACCAGCCGTAGCGCAGGTCTCTTGCCGCCATTTCTATGCTGATACCTTTCGCGGCAGCAGTCTCTCGTGTATCGAAACGCACTGTATGGCAGCGCATTCCGTGATGCGTGCACCATTCCCTTACAAATGCCTCATCTCCATCGGATTCCTCTCCACGCAGGGAAAAGTTACAATGCGCTACCGCCAGAGAGGCTTTAGGGAACAATTCCTCCGCTCTCTCTGCCAGATACATGGAGTCTATTCCACCGCTGACTGCGAGGAGGACATTCATGGCTATCGGCTCTTAGGCTTGAATGTGTATGTAAAATTGAATGTGAGGTATTCCTTGAACTGGACCATAGGCCTGCCTTCCGGATGTTTGTCGTCAGCAATCATGACGCGAGGGTCGTAGATGAGCCAGGTCTTGAAGGTCACGGAGAAATACTTCGCCAACTTCCAGTTTATCTGGTTGTCCCAGTTGACTCTCTGGTTCTGTGGCTTGTCGAGATAGTCAGAGAAGAGCACCAGCTGGGTCTCGTATTTGAGCATGTCGTTGAACTGAGCCTTGAAGTCTACCTTGACCTGGGCACCCAACTGGAGCAGTGCGCTGTGGTAGTTGCTCCCCACTGAGGCGTCGAGGCCTTCGTCCTTGAGGTGCATACCGTAGGTCTTGCGCAGGCTCTCTATGGAGCAGATGGTCAGACCTCCTGTGAGGGGGGCTATATTGACGGTTAGCCAGTTCTTGGGCTTATAGTCGATACCGAGCGCTATATTGGCGTATGCCGGGGCAAATGCACCGGATTTGAGAGTTGCGGCTTCTTTCCAGCTCTGTCCTTCGCCCGGAGTGTTGTACTTGTAGCCGTTGGCAAACTGTGACCTGAAGTCAAATGATGCCGTATAGTCTACCGGAGAGTTTTTTCCTGTCTTATATGCGACTTTGCTCTCTAAATATATACGGTCTTTGTTCTGCTGCAGCAGACCTTTCTTGTCCTCGGAGTACAGAAATCCGTAGTCCAGCTGGAGTCGGTTGTTCCAGGACGCGAGGTCCTTGGAATACACGGCTTGGCCGTCAATGGAACTGTCTATGGTGACGGTATTGTAACCGCCGGCGGCCCAGTTGGTGAGCTGTGTATTGGTCAGACCGAGGGTGGTCTGTATCGAACGGGTCCAGTAGTCGGGTTTTGCGGCCTTGGCCTTTATATCTTCCGATCTGCTGATCTGTTCCGCCGCCTGTGTGGCGGCGTCCAATATTTCATTCTGTGCCCAAAGGCTTGCGCCCGTGCCTATCAGGAGCGCGAATGCTGCTGTCAGAAGTTTTTTCATCTGTCTCTCGTTCATACAGCCCCTTGAGGAGGGCTGTGTATTAATAAGATATTGCGAATACTACGCGCTTGTGGCTCGGCTTGCCGGAGAAGATGTCCTTGCCCTCTTCCTCACAGAGATAACTGTCCACGGGGATGCAGCGGATGGTCGCCTTGGTGGCGTCCTTGATGGCCTGCTCCGTCTCGGGAGTGCCGTCCCAGTGACACAGCAAGAATCTGCCGGTCTGTATCTTCTCCTTGAACTCCTCCCAGTCGTCGCATTTCTCCACGCGGGACTCGCGGAATGCCAGAGCCTTGTCGTAGATGTTCTGCTGTATGGTGTCGAGCAGCCCGTGGATGTGCTCTTCGAGTCCTTCCATAGGCATGGTCTCTTTGGTGAGCGTGTCGCGTCTCGCCACCTCGACGGTGCCGGCCGCGAGGTCGCGGGGACCAATTGCAATGCGCACGGGTACTCCCTTAAGTTCCCATTCGGCAAATTTAAACCCTGGTCTCAAGGTGTCCCTGTCGTCGATCTTGACGCTGTGGCCGAGTCCTTCGAGTCCGGCCTTGATTTCCGACATCTTGTCGAGCAGGGCATTGCGCTCTTCGTCTGTCTTGTAGATAGGTACCATGACTACCTGGATAGGAGCGAGTACCGGAGGCAGTACGAGTCCGTTGTCATCGCTGTGCGCCATGATGAGCGCGCCCATGAGCCTGGTGCTGACGCCCCAGGAAGTCGCCCATACATACTGCATGCTGCCATCCTTGTCGGCATACTGCACATCGAATGACTTGGCGAAATTCTGTCCGAGGAAGTGGGATGTGCCGGCCTGCAGGGCCTTGCCGTCCTGCATCATGGCCTCGATTGTGAGCGTGTCCAGAGCACCTGCAAATCTCTCGTTGGGGCTCTTGTGTCCCACGATGACAGGCAGGGCCATGTCCTTGCGGGCGAAATCAGCGTATACGCCGACCATCTCCTCCGCTTTGGCGAGAGCCTCCTCAGCGGTGGCGTGTGCGGTGTGGCCTTCCTGCCACAGGAATTCCGCTGTACGCAGGAACAGGCGTGTACGCATTTCCCAGCGCACGACATTGCACCACTGGTTGCAGAGGATAGGGAGGTCGCGCCATGATTTGATCCAGTTCTTGTATGTGCTCCAGATAATGGTCTCCGAAGTGGGGCGGACGATGAGCTCCTCCTCCAGTTTTGCGGAGGGGTCCACTACTACGCCGTTGCCCTCGGGGTCGTTCATCAGCCTGTGATGGGTCACCACGGCGCATTCCTTTGCAAATCCTGCGACATGCTCGGCCTCGCGGCTGAAGAATGATTTGGGGATGAACAGGGGGAAGTAGGCGTTCTGGACGCCCGTTTTCTTAAAGCGTGCATCGAGCAGGCTCTGCATCTTTTCCCAGATGGCGTATCCGTATGGCTTGATGACCATGCACCCTCTTACTGAAGACTGTTCGGCGAGATCTGCCTTGATAACTATGTCATTGTACCACTGTGAGTAGTTCTCTGAACGCGGGGTTACTTCCTTGGCCATGGTATTGTTTTTGCTGATTCGTTTTTTAATTGTAAATTCGTGCAAATATACGAATAAATTGGGAGACTGAATTATGAAACGGCACATTGCATTTCTCTTTGCGGCACTGCTTGGACTGAGTTCCTGCAGCGCTTTGACCGAAATCGGCCAAAGTACCGGATCTCAGAGGTTTCAGGATGGCGTATATGCGGCGACTTCGCCGGCTGTCCGTACTTCTTCCCACACTGCCGCCACGCGCTCCGACAATGATGTCGCTGCGCTGACACAAAAGACCAGAGAGTCTAAAATCTACCTGAACCGGGGTCAGGCTGACACCCTCTTCGTTCCAGAAGGAAAGGTTGCCCAATACACATTCAACCATACGGACAACAGTACCGTGATATCGGTCATCGATGCTGACGACTGGTGGCGCTATGGCACGTCATGGAGTCTGTATCCGGACTGGTACACATGGAGTTGGAGCACTCCGCATTTCGGATTTACCTGGGGCACTTACAGGCCTTGGGCAGCCGTAGGGTTCTATGACCCGTGGTACAGCAACTGGTATTGGGACCGCTGGTACTGGAACAGATGGGACTACGGATACTGGCATTATCCATGGCATGACCCATGG
>CAZTUQ010000013.1:0-29671 GCA_964616865.1 uncultured Muribaculaceae bacterium | reverse complement strand
TGGTACCATCACGGACATTACCGCCATTGGTATTATGGTCCCGGACCTCATCACCACCATCATTACGGACATTACGGATGGCATCAACCCAGAGGCCGTAACGGCCAGCCTATAGTATATACGCCACGGGGCGGTACTATGGGAGGCAGCGGATCTGTGAGTGGCGGCAGGCCTGGCGGATACGATGACAGGCCGACAGCGTCGAGACGGTCTTCCGCTCCGGAGAATCAGAGAGGACTGGGCACCTTGTCATCTGTGCGCCGTTCTTCCGGCAACTCCGGAATGTCGAGGGGGACATCTTCTTCGGGTACGAGGAAAGAGAGTGCTGTCTCCGGCAGTTCGACGGCACCCCGCCGTTCTTCTGGCGGTAGCAGTTCATCGGCAGTGAGACCGAATTCGTCATCCTCTTCCGGCAGCGGCAGTTCATCGGTCTACAGGCGCAGCGGTGCGTCATCTGGCAACAGTTCCGGCTCTTCCTACAGCCGCAGCAGTTCATCATCGAACAGCTCTTCCTCTTCTTATGACAGCAGTTCCTCGTCATCGAGGCGCAGCGGTTCGTCCTCATATTCTGCAGGACGCTCCGGTAGCAGCTATTCGGGTGGAAGCCGTTCTTCCGGCGGTTCGTATTCGGGCGGAGGCCGTTCTTCCGGCGGCGGACGCTCCAGCGGTGGCCGTAGATAAATTATATGTCATCGTTCCCGGACGGGTGGTGCAGGTCCGCATGGCTCTCTTCCGGGAACGGCTGAAAACATTGAAATAATTTTTATGAATCATAAGATAACGATTGCCGCCGCATTTGCGCTGTCGCTGACAGTCGCGGCGTCGGCTCAAAGCATGTATGACGGCCTCAATTATACGGACGTCAATAATTATGGTACGGCCCGTTCCATGGCTCTCGGTAATGCTATGACGGCTGTAGGAGGGGATCTTGGTTCCATTTCGCTCAATCCTGCAGGTTCGGCCGTATTCAAGTACTCCGTATTCTCCATGAGCATGGGCTACAGCAAGGGGGAGACCTCTTCTTCGTATAGTCCGATTGCCGGCACAGATAATTTTACCGGCAGTTATAATGATTCCAAGACGAAGATGACCATGCCGAATATCGGGCATGTCATGTATGTCCCGTCGGGAGTGCCGGGAGCGCTCCGGAGCATTTCCTGGGGTTTGCTTGTCAATACTGCCAACCGTTCGCTCGACAGGATGACCTCCATGGGGACGAACAGCAATACTTCGATGATGGGTGCCATGGCATATAACGCCAATGGCATCAAATACTCCGACCTTTCCTCCAGCAATGCCTACTCCAATTATGCATGGCCTATTCCGCTGTCCTACAATGCATGGCTGATAGGGGACTACGGCGGATATGAAGACCAGTATCTCGGCACCACGGAGAAAGAGTTTGAGGACGGCAGTATCGGTCTTGCAGGACCTGTGGACCAGAAATTCATCATGCAGCATACAGGTTCACGCAATGATCTGACTCTCAACGCGGCCGCCAATTTCTGCGACAAGGTGTTCATCGGTGTGAATGTCAATTTCCCGATGATGTCTTATAACGAAGACATCTATATGAGAGAGGACGCTGTGGATCCCTCTGATTTCGAGATGACGGTGAATGGTGGTGCGGTAACGCGTTTTCTCAATGGTTATCAGAGGTATTATCTCAATGCGGAGGGCTCGGGCATAAATGCCCAGTTCGGTGCTATAGTGTTGCCTTTCGCAGGTTTGAGACTGGGAGCGTCTATCAAGACCTCCACTCTGTACAGCATTACTGAGCGTTGGGGATATGATGCAGGTACGACTTTCACAAAGTCGCCTGTAAACGGTGGGCAGCCCTACGCGGCGTCTCCTGACGGAGAATATACATATATGCTGAAATCTCCGGGCGAATACAACCTCGGTATTGCCTATACTCTCGGCAGTTCCCTGCTGCTCAGTATGGATGTGAGCGGCATCAATTACGGCAAGATGAAGTTCCGCAGCAGCGAGAATACCTTTGCCAGTGACGAGTTTGATGGTGTTAATGCGGACATCAGGGACTTTGCAGGCAAGACCAAAATTAAGCGTTTTGGCGTGGAGTGGAAACTCACATCGGCATTTGCCCTGCGTTATGGTCACGAGGAAAAAGAATACAAGACGCCCACTGACGGAGGTAAGTCTGTGACAAAGTCCAATACATTGGGAATAGGATATTCAGGCGGAGGCTCTTTCTTTGCCGACCTGGCTGCCAGAGTGTGCAAGTATCCCGACCAGTGGTACTATCCCTATGCCGACTATATGTATGACGGTGACGATCTGATACTTCGTTCGGCAGAAGTCGGCTATAGCAAGAAGATGCTTGATGTGGTGCTGACGCTTGGTTGGAGATTCTGATAAAAGGCCCGCGCCGTTCAGTGGCGCGGCTTGATATAAGAGCATGATTCCGGACCTTCGTTGAATAGGAGGTCAATGGCGGATAGCCCGGAAGTGAAGCCGTATTTGCAGGAGAATACCTGGAAGTACGGCTTTTCTATACCCAGGTCATGCAGTATGCTGTTTTTCCTCTTTGGGTGGATGAGCGCACGTAGGTCTGAGCCGCGGCAGCTGTCTCCAGGCTCGATGTAAGTGTCTGTGTGCTTGAGTTCTGCGGGTATGCCAAACTTGCGCAGCAGGAATGTCGTGAGCGCGCTGTTGAGATCTATGAGCCTTTCCGGCCTGCTGTTGAGGATGCCGTACAATTCGTCCCTGTAGTATTCGTAGAATGCGGAAGAACCGTATGCCGCATCGAGAGCTCTCTGAGTCTTGATTATCCACGGGGTGGAATAGTCTACCAAGATGTCTCGTGCTGCCGTGTGATAGATATCTCCTCTATGTATGACGGGGTAGCCGAGATCTGTCGGGCCGTCTCCGGCGAGAAAGCGGAACCGGTTGCGCCATGACTGCTTCTGGTAATGCTCGCAGTCATCTATGTATATATCAGAAGAAGAGTATTCCGCCGCTATGGCGGCGAAATACTCTATAGGTGGAAGGTATGCTGTCGATAGGAGCAAGAGCCTGCGACTTAGTCGAGAGGCATCTTGTCGTTGCGGACATCGGCTCTGACGATACCTCTGCGTGAGTTCTTGATGAACTCGATGATGGTATCTCTCTCGGGTGTCTCGGGGAAGCCCTCGCGCACTTTGGCGCAGCCGTCCGAGATGTTGAAACCCTGGAAGTAGATGGTGTCGTAGATGTCCTTGATCATGCGGACAGTGTCCGATTCAAAGCCGCGGCGGCGAAGTCCGACGATGTTGACACCGGCATAGGAGATGGGGTCGCGTCCGCAGAGGCTGTAAGGAGGGATGTCCTTGTTTACCTTGCAGGCACCGCCGACCATCGCATGCGTACCGATGTGACTGAATTGGTGTACTTTGGTGCCACCGCCGATGATGGCCCAGTCGTCCACATCAGTCTCTCCTGCGAGACCTACGAAACTGACGAGGATGCAATGCTTGCCGACCTGGCAGTCGTGCGCGACATGCACATAGGACATGACCAAAGTGTCATCGCCGATGCTGGTGACGCCTTTGCCGCTGGCCTTGGTACCCCTGTTGATGGTAGCGCATTCGCGGATGGTGACATTGTCACCGATATGCACATAGGTGACTTCTCCGTCGAATTTGAGGTCCTGAGGGATGGCACCGATGACGGCTCCGGGGAAGATGTGGCAGTTGCGTCCTGTCTTGACGTATGAATAGATGACAGCGTGAGGCTCGATTTTGGAGCCGTCTCCGATTTCTACATTGTCATCGATGTAGGCGTAAGGCCCGATTTCAACGTTCTCCCCGATTTTTGCGTTGGGAGATACATGTGCAAGAGGGTGTATCTTTGACATAATCTGACATGTGTTTTATCTGATCGCCTCACGTATCGCCTTGGTGGCGAGGGAGTTGATCGTGTGACCTGATTTGAATGCTGTGATTTTTGCGAGGAGGTATCCTCCTGCAAGGCGCATGTCGCCGATTAGGTCCAGGAGTTTGTGCCTGCCGCATTCGTCCGGGAAGCGGAGCTTGACATTGTCAAGGTATCCGTCCGAGGTGACGGCGAGGCGTGGTTTGTCGAGCAGCGTGCAGACCTGTTCGACCTGCTCGTCCGTGACAGGATGCTCGACTATGACGATGGCGTTGTCTATGTCACCGCCCTTCACGAGTCCCTGCTGTGCAAGGAATGCTATCTCGTGGAAAAATACAAAAGTCCTGCAGGAGCCGAGCTCTGCAGCATAATCGGTGTCGCAGTCCCAATGCGAGGACTGTACACCCAGTACACGTGAATTGAAATCGACCGTGAGATCTATAGATGCGGTGTCCGCGGGGGTGATGCGCACATAAGCACCGCTCTTGGGGTCGTTTACTTCTATTTCATGGGGAATGGTCAGCCATACCCTGTCCGCATCCTGGCTGGCGAGGCCGTCCTGCAGGAATGCCTCTACATACAACCTTGCGCTGCCGTCGAGTATGGGTACCTCCTCTCCGTCTATCTCCACTATGGCATTGTCCACTCCGAGTCCGGTGAGCGCGGACATGATGTGCTCGATGGTGGAAACGGAAGCACCGCCACAGGAGATGGTCGTGCTCCTGGCGGTGCTGCTTATGTTTTCAGCGAGAGCGGGAATGACCGCGTCCCTGCCTATGTCTGTCCTGATGAACAATATGCCCGTCCCAGTCTCCGCGGGACAGACGGTCATGCGTGCGTATTTGCCTGTATGCAGACCGCGACCCTCGAATGTATGTCTGGATTTAAGCGTATTCTGTTTCATCCTATTGTGCAGTAAAGTCTACAAAGGTAGCGATATAATAAATTATTTCAAAATCGCTCCTTGTTACTGCTCCTCGCCGTTGCGCTTGAATATGGCGTAACTCCTCAGGAAGTTGTTGTGCAGCAGGGCGGGAGATCCGACCCATACCTGGTTGGGGGACTTGACATTGCGCATGACTCCGGCCTGTGCTCCGAATGTCGTGTGGTCCGCTATCTTGAGGTGTCCGACAATGCCGACCTGGCCTGCGAGTATGCAGCTCTTGCCGACTTTGGTCGATCCGGCGATGCCGCACTGTGCCGCCATGACGGTGTTGTCGCCTATTTCCACATTGTGGGCAATCATGCAGAGATTGTCAATCTTGACGCCCTTCCCTATGACGGTGGCCTCCATTTCGGCGCGGTCAATAGTGGTGTTGCAACCGATTTCGCAGTTGTCGCCGATGATGACCTTGCCGAGGTGCTCGATCTTTTCCCATGTGCCGTCAGGCTGGGGAGCGTTGCCGAAGCCGTCGCCTCCGATGACGCAGTTGGCGTGGAGAATGACATTGTCACCGATCTCCATGCCGGGGTAGATGCGCACTCCGGGATAGATGATGCACTTGCGTCCGATCTTGGTTCCTTCGCCTATCGATACATTATCATATATACGGGTCATCTCGCCGATTTCGCATTTGGCGCCTATAGTGCTGCAGTCACCGATCCAGACCTTGCGTCCCACCTTGGCGGAGAATGCCACATGGCAGTGGCGGCCGCGGTGGCGCCTGTAACTCTTCTTCTGGTCGGATACATATTTGAGCAGTTCGGCTATGGCGGTGTACGCGTCGTCTACCCTGACCATGGTCGCGGTGACTGGCTCCTTGGGCTCGAAATCCTTGTTTACCAGCAGGATGGATGCCTGGCAACTATAGACATACTGTTCGTATTTGGGGTTGGCAAAGAAGCAGAGCTTGCCGGGCTTGCCGTGCTCGATCTTGGCGAATGACGTCGCTGTTGCATCGGGGTTGCCGTCAACGGTCCCTTTGAGGACCTTGGCGAGTTCGGTTGCTGTAAATTTCATCAGAGTAATAGGTGTTTTGACGCAAAAGTAAGATATTTTTTGCGATTTCCATGATGTTTCGGTATCTTTGCGAAGTGTGAGTTGGTAGGAGCCGGGCGGTTCCTACTTTTTTATAATTGGAAGAGCAGAATGGAAAAGGCAGAATTTGTGGCGGTGGTGGAAAAGGCCGCTTCTGAGCGTGGCGTTACGGTCACGGACATTGATTTCAACGATGACGACAATGTATTCGTCGTGACTATCGACAAGGAAGGTGAATATGTGGCGCTGGAGGACTGTGAGTATGTGCACAGGGCAGTGCTCGACACATTTGACCGCAATATTGAGGACTATTCCATGACGGTGACCTCGTCCGGCATTCCTGCGGCGGAGGCTGACGGTGTCCTGCAATCTGAAGACGAATAATATCAAAAGACTATAACAAATGGAAAAAGAACAAGTTGTTACTCTGATTGACGCGTTCAAGGACTTCAAGGAGGAGAAGAACATCGACAGGCCTGTGATGATGGGCGTGCTCAAGGATGTGTTCATGACGCAGTTGGCGAAGACCTTTGGCAGTTCGGACAATTTCGATGTCATTGTCAATGTGGACAAGGGCGCCTGCGAGATCTATCAGAATTTCGACATCGTGGAGACGGTCGAGGATCCCAATTCCCAGATGACCCCCGCCCAGGTGGCAGAAGAGACCGGTGATGACGATTATGAGGTGGGCGATACATATACCAAGCCGTTCCCGATGTACAAGTTCGGCCGTAGAGGTATCCTGAATATCAGGCAGAACCTCGCCGGACGCATTATGGACATCGAGAAGGCCAATGTGTTCAAGAAGTACACGGATAAGAAGGGAGAGATATTCGCCGGAGAAATCTATCAGACCTGGTCCAAGGAGGTCCTTATCCTCGATGAGGACGGCAATGAACTCCACCTGCCCAAAATGGAGCAGATTCCCGGAGAGCATTTCAAGAAAGGCGATACGGTCCGCGCCATTATCAAGAGCGTGGAGATGAAGAACAACACCACTCCCTATATCATTCTTTCCAGAACGAGCGACGAATTCCTGGAGAGGCTGTTCGAGCAAGAGGTACCCGAAATCGTGGACGGGCTCATTACCATCAAGAAGGTGGTCCGCATTCCTGGTGAGAGGGCAAAGGTCGCGGTGGAATCATACGATGAGCGTATCGATCCGATTGGAGCCTGCATCGGTGTCAAGGGTAGCCGTATCCTCGGCATTGTCAGGGAGTTGCGCAATGAGAATATCGATGTCCTCCAGTGGACATCCAACCATCAGCTTCTGATCCAGCGTGCTCTGAGCCCGGCCCATGTGTCATCTATCAATATGGGTTCGACCGATGAGGACAAGGTGCGTGTATATATGCAGCCCGATGAGGTCAAGAAGGGTATCGGCCGCGGCGGATGCAATATAGAGCTTGCAGGCAGGCTGATCGGCCGCGACATTGAGGTCTGGAGAGAGCTCCCCAAAGACGCGCCTCAGGATGATGAGGATGTGCTGCTCTCCGAGTTCTCCAATGAGATTGACCAGTGGGTCATAGACAAGCTGGAGTCTATCGGCTGCGATACCGCCAAGAGCGTGCTGGCATTTACTCCCGAGGATATAGCCAAGAGGGCGGATCTCGAGGACGAGACCGTGGAGGAAGTGTTCCGTATATTGAGTGCGGAGTTCGAGGATTAGGCTTGTTTTACAATAACATTTAAAGGGGCTATATGGCAGAAATCAGAATAAGCAAGATTATAAAGAAGTACAATATCGGATTGCAGGATCTCATCGGATACCTGCACAAGCAGGGTGTTGAGGTCGAAGAGAACCCCAACGCCAAGATATCCGAAGAGTATATGGCGGCTATTGACAAGCAGTTCGGCAAAGATCTCGAGATGAAAAAAGCCTCGGAGAGCGTGGATATCAAGCTCAATGAGATACTCGAGAAGTCAGGACGCCGTCAGCGTGAGGAGGATGAAGAGGACATGGTGCGTGAGACTGTGATCAAGAGCAACGTGTTCCAGAAAGAGCCTGCTGCCCGTCAGCCGGAACCGGAGCCTGTCCATGAGACGGTCACCGAATCCGTGCCTGTACAGGAGGAGCCTGCCGTAGAGCCCGTTGTGGAGGCTGAACCTGCTGTCGTGCATGCTGCCGAAAAGGTTGACAATCCTGTTGTCGCCGAGCCCGAGAAAGAGCCTGTCGTGGAGGCTGCTCCTGTGGAAGAGAAACATTCTGCCCATGTAGAAGAACCGGTAAAGGAGCCTGTGGCAGAACCGGTCAGGGAGACAGTCGCTGAAGCCGTAAAGGAGCCTGTGCGGAAATCTGCAGAGAGACCTGCTGAGAAACCGGCTGAGGCTGCCGCGACGGTAAAGGAGCATGTCGCGAGGAAAGCTCCCGAGGCCTCGGAAAAACCTGCGGTAAAGCAGGAAGAGTCCAACTCGGTTGTACAGCCTGCTGCACCTGTCGCAGGGCTCAAGGTGCTTGGCAAGGTGGATCTCTCACAGTTTGAGAAGAAACCGCGCAAGCGCGAGCGCATCAGCAAGGGTGGGCAGAAAGTGGATGTGACCAAGATAGCGGCCGACAACAATCCGGCGAAGAGCAAGAACGGCAAGCGTCAGGGCGCGCAGCAGGAGCCTGCCAAGGGCGGCCGCAGGCGTGATCGTGGCGGGGACAAGTTCAAGCCGGCGATGACGGAGGCGGAGCAGGAGGAAATGCAGAAGCAGATCCAGAAGCAGGTCAAGGAGACTTACGCCAAGATGAACGAGGGCAGAAAGAGCAACTTCGGAGCCAAGTACCGTAAGGAAAAGCGTGAGGCTGTCGCCCAGAAGACCCAGGAGGAGATGGCGCAGGAGGCTGCCGAGCAGCGCACTCTCAATGTGACGGAGTTTCTCACAGTCAACGACCTTGCTATCCTGATGAACAATACTCCCGTAGTCAAGGTTATCGGTGCATGTATGACTCTCGGTCTGATGGTGTCCATCAACCAGCGTCTGGATGCAGAAACTATTGTCCTCGTTGCCGATGAATTCGGCTACAAGGTCAATTTCGTGACAGCGGAACTCTCTGCAGAAATAGAGCAGGATGCCGAGGACAGGGAAGAGGATCTGGTCACCAGACCTCCTATCGTGACCGTCATGGGACATGTCGACCACGGAAAGACATCCCTGCTCGACCATATACGCAAATCCAATGTGATTGCCGGTGAGGCCGGAGGTATCACACAGCATATCGGTGCATATAATGTGAAACTGCCTGACGGCAGGAGGATTACATTCCTGGATACACCTGGACATGAGGCGTTTACCGCCATGCGTGCCCGTGGTGCCCAGATGACAGACCTCGCAATTATCATCGTGGCGGCTGATGACGCTGTCATGCCCCAGACCAAGGAGGCTATCAGCCATGCGCAGGCGGCAGGCGTGCCTATGGTGTTTGCCATAAACAAGATGGACAAGCCGGGCGCGAATCCTGAAACCATACGCCGCCAGCTCTCCGAGATGAACATTCTCGTGGAAGACTGGGGTGGCAAATATCAGTGTCAGGAGATTTCCGCCAAGCAGGGTCTCAATGTGGACAAACTCCTTGAAAAGGTACTCCTGGAGACAGATCTGCTGGAACTCAAGGCCAATCCTTCCAAGGCGGCTTCGGGTGCCGTTATCGAGTCCTCGCTGGACAAGGGGCGCGGTTACCTCGCCACTATTCTCGTGCAGGACGGAACCCTGCGTACAGGAGATGTGCTGTTGAGCGGTGCCTATTATGGCAGGGTCAAGGCCATGTTCAATGAGCGCGGTCAGAAGGTGGATGAGGCCGGACCGTCTACGCCGGTATCAGTGCTTGGACTCAACGGGGCTCCGGCTGCCGGTGAGAAGTTCAATGTGATGGCGGACGAGAAAGAGGCCAAGAACATTGCCGCCAAGCGTGAGCAGCTGCTCCGTATCCAGGGCATCAAGACCCAGAAGCACATGACCCTCGAGGAGATAGGACGCCGTATCGCCATCGGTAACTTCAAGGAACTCAATGTCATTGTCAAGGGTGATGTGGATGGATCTGTGGAGGCTCTGTCCGATTCACTCATCAAACTCTCTACCGAGGAGGTAAAGGTCAATGTGATCCACAAGGCTGTCGGTGCCATATCTGAGTCCGATATCCTCTTGGCGCAGGCTTCCGATGCGGTCATTATCGGTTTCCAGGTGCGTCCTACAGTGGAGGCGCGCAAGGCTGCGGACCGCGAAGGCATAGAGATACGTCTCTACTCGGTCATCTACGACTGTATCAATGAGATCAAGGACGGTATCGAGGGTATGCTCGAGCCTGAGAAGAAAGAGGAGGTCACGGCAAGTGTCGAGGTCAAGCAGATATTCCGTATCAGCAAGGTGGGTACCATTGCAGGATGTATCGTGCGCGACGGCAAGATTGTCCAGCATTCCAAGGTGCGCCTCATCCGTGACGGCATTGTCATCTATGAGGGTGAACTCGGCTCTCTCCAGGTCGGTAAGGACCAGGTCAAGGAGGTCGCTGCCGGCAAGGAGTGCGGAATGTCCATCTCCGGATACAATGATATCAAGGAGCGTGACTTTATCGAGGCTTACAAAATAGTCGAGATCAAGAGGACCCTGTAAGAAGAGCGGCAATAAAAGAGAGGGGTGACCAGGATTATCGGTCACCCCTCTCTTTTTGTATATCAGTGTATGTTAGCAGCAGTCGAGAGCCTGACGTATATCATCGAGGATGTCATCTATGTCCTCAATGCCTACGGAGAGACGGATGAGGTCAGGTGCGATGCCGGCTTCTTTGAGCTGCTCCTCCGAGAGCTGGCGGTGTGTGTGGCTGGCTGGGTGCAGCACGCAACTGCGTGTGTCTGCGACATGGGTGGCGATGTTGATGAGCTTTAGCGAATCCATGAATCGGATTGCGGTGTCCCTGTCGCCCTTGAGCCCCAATGCCATCACTCCGCAACTGCCGTTAGGCATGTATTTGAGTGCACGCTCGTGGTACCTGTTGCCCTCGAGGCCGGGGTAGTGCACCCATGCGACACGGGGATCGGAGGCGAGGAATTCGGCGACTTTCTGCGCGTTGGAGCAGTGCCTCTCCATACGGAGGTGGAGGGTCTGCAGACCGAGATTGAGGATGAAAGAGTTCATCGGGGCAGGAATGCTGCCGAGATCGCGCATGAGCTGTGCCACCATTTTGGTGATGTAGGCCATCTTGCCGAATGCTGTGGCGTATGTGAGCCCGTGATAACTGTCGTCCGGTGTACAGAGTCCGGGGTATTTGTCGGCGTGCGCCATCCAGTCGAAATTGCCGCTGTCTACCACCGCGCCGCCTACCTGTGAGGCCGTGCCGTCCATGTATTTGGTGGTGGAGTGCGTGACAATGTCTGCGCCCCATTCTATGGGCCTGCAGTTGACAGGTGTCGCGAATGTGTTGTCTACGATGAGGGGGACACCGTTGCGGTGTGCTATGCCGGCAAGTCTCTCAATGTCTATGACTGCGCAGCCGGGATTGGAGATGGTCTCCACGAACAGGGCCTTGGTGCAGGGACGGAATGCGGCCTGTATCTCTTCATCGCTCGCGTCCTGGTCTATGAATGTGCACTCGATGCCGAGTTTCTTGAGAGTGACTCCGAAAAGGTTGTAGGTGCCGCCGTAAATCTCGCTCGATGCGATAATGTGGTCACCTGCGCCGCAGATATTGAAAATGGCGAAGAAATTGGCTGCCTGTCCGCTGGATGTGAGCACTCCGCCCACTCCGCCCTCGAGCTCGGCTATCCTGGCGGCTACGGCATCGTTGGTGGGATTCTGCAGGCGTGTATAGAAATATCCTGATTTCTTGAGGTCGAACAGCATCGCCATCTCATTGGAGTCGTCGTATCTGAATGTGGTGCTCTGGATAATGGGAATTTCTACCGGTTCCCCGTTCGCCGGTTTGTAGCCACCCCTTACGCACAGGGTGGCGGGCTTGAATTTCTTGTCCATGTGTGTTCTGTATTTTTGCAGTCACTAAATTACTAAAAAATGCTCTGTATGTGCCTGCTTCCATGTCAATATCGTATGCGAAGATGCAAAAGGCTGGACCATCATGGTCCAGCCTTGCCTATCATATACTATGATGTATGATTAGTACCTGTCTTCGGATGAGACGGTAAGTTTCTTGCGGCCGTGACGGCGGCGAGCTGCGAGCACCCTGCGTCCGTTGGCTGTCGACATGCGCTCACGGAAGCCGTGCTTGTTGACGCGCTTGCGGTTTGATGGTTGGAATGTTCTTTTCATTGTATCTTATTTTTATATTCTTGTCCACTATCGGATGTAGGAGCGCAAATTTATCATTTTTCGAGGTGAATAACAAATTTTTCCGCGAAATATTCATCCTTATAGACAGATGAAATGTTCCAGACATGTATCTTGGAGGGGGAGAGCTTGTATTTCCGGAGCAGTTCCGAAATCTCAGCATTGACATCTCCGCCCTTGAGGAAGAGCATTCCGCGGTGGTATTTGTCCTTGACCCACGGGTAGAAATTGACGAGGGAGGTGACTGCACGCGATACGATGTAGTCATAGGTGTCCGGGAGTGATTCTGCGCGGGCGTTTACGCAGCGGACATTGGCCAGACCGAGCCCCTCGGCTACAGCCTTCGCGACGAGTATCTTCTTGCCTATGGAGTCGCAGAGCGTAAAATCTGTCTCCGGAAAGCGCATGGCGAGCGGAATGCCGGGAAAGCCTCCGCCTGTGCCTACATCCAGTACGGTGTCGCCGGGCTCGAATTGCATGTACTCGGCTATCGCCAGGCTGTGACGGATATGGTGTTCATAGATGTGGTCCATATCCTTGCGTGATATGACATTGATCTTGTCATTCCATTCCCTGTAGAGGGATTCTGCTTGTGTGAAATCTTGTCTTTCCATGTTGTTCTTTCATTCTTCTCCTCTCTCCCGACTCATCTTGTCGATGAGCATCTTGGCGCGGCGTATGCGCGTCCTGACGGTGTTTATGCCCATGTCCAGGTCGGTGGCTATCTCCTTGTACTGCATGCCGTCGAGCAGCCTCATGCGTGCGATTTCGCGGTACAGTTCGGGCAAGGCGTTGATGCAGGTCGCAGTGCTCTCTCTGGACTCGGTGCGTATGATGGATTCCAACGGAGTGTCTACATCATCCCCGATGGTGTCCGCCACACTCGCGGCGCCAGTGTCACTGTCCAGGTATACGGTGAGTTTGAGGGGATGCGCGCGGCCCTCGCTCTCGATGAGGTCGATTGCCGTGTTGTGCGCTATCTTGCGCAGCCATGTGGAGAAGCGGCTGCGTTTCTGGTCGAATGTGGCTATCTGGCGGAACGCCTTCTCAAAACTGCGGGAGCAGATGTCGTCGACAGTGAAATCGTCGACATTCTTGAGCCACCCGCGCAAGTACTTTCTCAATTGCCCTATATGGGTGTCCCATAGGGCGGTAAATGCCATGCCGTCACCTTTGACGGCCCGCTGGATCAGGTTGTCAGTGGGCATCGAGCCAGTTTTTTCCATATTTGCATTCGACTTTTAGGGGGACGGACAGGCTGATTACGCCTTCCATTTCCGCGGGTACTATGTCCATGAGTGTCCTGATCTCGGCCTCGGGGACTTCGAAGAGGAGTTCGTCGTGTATCTGGAGCACCATTCTGCTGCGCAGATTGAGTTCGCGCAGTTTACGGTCTATACGTATCATGGCTATCTTGATGATGTCCGCCGAAGTGCCCTGTATAGGGGCGTTGACGGCATTTCTCTCCGCTACGGAGCGCAGATTGGCGTTGCCGGCGTTGATGTTACGGATATAGCGTCTCCGCCCGAAAAGGGTCTCTACATAACCATTGTCCCGAGCCTTTGACAAGGTCTCCGATATGAATGACTTTATAGAGGGGAACGATTCGAAATAGTCGTCGATTGTCTTCTGCGCTTCGGTCCTTGACGTCCCCAGCCTCTGGGCGAGCCCGAATGCGGAAATGCCGTACATTATGCCGAAGTTGGCTGTCTTGGCGATGCGCCTCTGGTCGGAGGTGACTTCCTCTACCGGAATGCCGAATATCTTTGCGGCGGTGGCTGCGTGTATGTCCAGCCCGTCATTGAATGCCTGGATCATGTGCCTGTCACCGCAGAGGTGCGCCATGATGCGTAATTCGATCTGCGAGTAGTCGGCGGACATGATGACAGAGCCTTCGTC
This sequence comes from uncultured Muribaculaceae bacterium, assembly GCA_964616865.1. Taxonomy (GTDB): domain Bacteria; phylum Bacteroidota; class Bacteroidia; order Bacteroidales; family UBA932; genus Cryptobacteroides. The sequence continues at coordinate 15,660 of CAZTUQ010000013.1, read as the reverse complement.
CTGTGCTACGAACGCCTTGCGTATGGCGCGTCCTCGTTCTGTCCGGATGGGGATGTTCTGCAGGTTGGGGTTGGAGGAGGACAGGCGCCCGGTAGAGGTAAGTGCTTGGTTGAATGTCGTATGCACTCTGCCGGTCTCCTTGGATATGTATCCTCCGAACGGCTCTATGTATGTGGATAACAGTTTCCTGGCAGCGCGGTAGTCGAGTATCTCCCGTATGACGGGGCTACGGTCGGACAATGCGCTGAGGGTCGCTTCGTCAGTGGTCCATGACCTGCTGTTCTTTTTTGCCTTGGGGTCGAGTTTCAGTTTCTCAAAAAGGAGTTCGCCTATCTGCTTGGGAGAACTCAGATTGAGCCCCGGGTCTCCAGCCATCTCGCGGACGCTGTGCTCGTGTTCGCTTATTTCCTTGCGCAGTTCATCGGCAAATTCCTTGAGGGAGTCGAGGTCTACCTTAACACCGTTGCGCTCCATCCGCGACAGTACTCCAATCAGTGGCTCTTCAATGCGTTCGTACAGTCCGGTGAGCCCGTTGGCCTGCAATTCGTTCCACACTTTCTTGCTGATGCCGATGATGGCGGCGGCCTCCGGGCCCTTGCCCCTGTCAGCGGTGTCCGCTTCCGGCTCGTCAAACAGAGAAAGGGATTCTTTGCCGGTGCTGTCATCGATAATGCTGACACCGAGATAATGTTGGGCGAGTATGTCGAGGCTGTGTGATTTTTCCGGGTCGAGGAGATAGTGCATCAGCTCGATGTCGCGCAACTTGCCGCCGAGCGTGATGCCGGCGTGGGCGAGCGCATTCATCTGGCCTTTGATGCCGTAGGCGAATTTGGTGATGGTAGGGTCTTCCATAATCGCCTTGAAATCAGATACCTTGCCGTCTGCCGAGAGTATCTTATCCCCGGACACCGTCGCAACGGTGATGCGGCGGATAGGGGAGAATATGTCCTGGGTCTCCGTCTCTGTGACGAAAGAGCATTTGCCAGCGATGCTGACAGCGGTGGACAACTTGACGATGCTCGTCTTTTCAAATTCGATAGTGCCGCAGTTCTCGGGCTTGTCGAATGTCTCCGCCTCCTGTCCGGTGATGGCGGTGACGGTCTTGCGCAGGGAGAGGAATTCGTATTCCTTGAACAGATCTGCGAGTTCGGGGGTGTAGCGTATGTTGAGTGCCGTAGCCTCGGTGGGAATGTCTATCTCGATGTCTGTCTTGATGGTTACCAGCCTCTTGCTCAATGCGATGTGGTCTTTGGCAGCCTCAAACATCATGGCCTGTTTATCGGACAGTTCCCCGAGGTGTGCGTAGATGTTCTCGACCGATCCGTAGCGCGATATGAGCTTGCCTGCCCAGACCTCGCCTATACCTTTGACTCCGGGGACATTATCTGCGGCATCTCCGCATATTGCGAGCATGTCGATGACTTGTATAGGGTCTATTATATTGTATTTCCCGCAGATCTCCTTAGGGCCGATAATCTCGTTTTCGTTGCCGGTGCGGCCGGGCTTGTACTGGCGTATGTTCTCGTCTATGAGCTGCCCGTAATCCTTGTCCGGACTGACCATGTATACCTCGTAGCCCTCGCGTCCGGCGCGTTTCGCCATTGAGCCTATGACATCATCGGCTTCGTATCCCTTGAACATGAGTACCGGAATGTCGAGGCTGCGGCAGATGCCTGTCAGCGGCTCGAGGGCATCGATGACGAGTTGGGGCGTTTCGGCCCGGTTGGCCTTGTACTCGGGATACAGCTCGTTCCTGAACGAGCCCCCCGGAGGGTCGAATGCCACTGCAATGTTGTCGGGGCGTTCGCGGACAATGAGTTCCAACAGGTATTTGGTAAAACCGAACAATATCGAAGTATCCATACCCTTGCTGTTTACCATGGGATGCCTGTAGAAGGCATAGTACATCTTGAAGATGAGGGCATGTCCGTCGATTATATATAGTCTCTTTGCCATAAGTTTCGCAGGAAAGTTTCAAATTATAAAAATAAGACAGTTTGTGAAACTTCCCAAACAAAATCACCCCTCTGCCGTTATAGTCCGGCAAAGGGGTGAGAATATTCTATCAGCTGCCGTCTAAAGCAGATGGACTGCGGCGGTGAGCCCTGCCATGACGATGGAGACCATGCTCATGAGTTTGATGAGGATGTTCAGCGACGGGCCGGAAGTGTCCTTGAACGGATCTCCTACGGTGTCGCCCACGACTGTGGCATGGTGGGCGTCGGAGTTCTTGCCGCCGAGGTGCCCTTCCTCTACATATTTCTTGGCATTGTCCCATGCGCCGCCGGAGTTGGCCATGAATACTGCGAGCACAAATCCGGAACCGAGTCCGCCTATGAGGAGACCGAGAGTGCCGGCGACACCGAGTACGAGTCCCACGAGGACAGGGACCAATATGGCTATGACAGAGGGCAGGAGCATCTCTATCTGGGCGGCCTTGGTGGAGATTTCCACGCACCGCTTGTAGTCAGGAGTGCCTTCGCCTGTCAGAATGCCTTTGATTTCAGCAAACTGGCGGCGTACCTCGACGACCATCTTCTGGGCAGCGCGTCCCACCGCATTCATGGTAAGTCCGCAGAAGAGGAACGACATCATCGCGCCTACAAATACGCCCGCAAGCACCGAGGGATTCATCAGCGAGACATCAAAATGCTCGAGCACATCGCTGATAGATGCGGATGCGGCTTCTACGCCGTTGATGGTGGCGCCCGCCACTCTGCCTATGGCAATCTTGATTTCCTCTATATAGGAAGCGAGCAGGGCGAGGGCTGTGAGCGCGGCGGAGCCGATTGCGAAACCCTTGCCGGTGGCAGCGGTGGTGTTGCCGAGAGCATCCAGGACATCAGTGCGTTCGCGGACCTCCGGATTGAGTTCGCTCATCTGGGCGTTGCCTCCGGCATTGTCGGCGATAGGGCCGTAAGCGTCGGTCGCGAGAGTGATACCCAGAGTCGAGAGCATACCGACGGCTGCAATGGCCACTCCGTAGAGTCCCAGGGATAGATTTGCGGAAGAAAGCATGTTCTGCACATCAAACCCTATTGCGCACAGATAGGCAAGAATGATGGCGAATGCGATCGTGACTACCGGAACGCAGGTGGAAATCATGCCGAGCCCGACACCGCTGATGACCACTGTGGCAGGACCGGTCTTGGCGCTTTCCGCGAGTTTCTGCGTGGGTCTATATGAATGCGAAGTGTAGTATTCGGTGCTCTTGCCGATGATGACGCCTGCAAGCAGACCGCTGATGACGGACAACGAGAAATGCCACCATGAACTGTCGGCTGTGCCGAAGACCAATGCCAGGATGCCGAAAGAGGCTATTCCGCTGAGGACCGCTGCGAGATTGGTGCCCAGGTTCATGGAGCCGAGCAACTGTTTCATGCCGGCGCCCTCCTTGGTGCGTATCGTGAATATGCAAAGCACCGAGAGCAGGACTCCCACGGCAGCGATGAGCATAGGCGCGAGAATCGCCTTGATCTGCGCATCAGGGCCCTCCATAAAGAAAGCGGACGCTCCGAGGGCCATTGTCGAGAGGATAGAGCCGCAGTAGGACTCGTACAGATCCGCGCCCATACCGGCGACGTCACCTACATTGTCACCTACATTGTCGGCAATGGTGGCGGGGTTGCGTGGGTCGTCTTCGGGGAGGTCTGACTCTACCTTGCCCACTATGTCCGCACCTACATCGGCTGCCTTTGTATAGATACCGCCGCCTACGCGTGCAAAGAGCGCCTGCGTAGACGCACCCATGCCGAATGTGAGCATGGTCGTGGTGATGATGACGAGGTTCTGCGCCTGCGTCATGTCATAGAATGCACCCAATATCATATACCATAGGCTGATGTCAAGGAGTCCCAGGCCGACGACGGTGAGACCCATCACCGCTCCGGACCGGAATGCGATTTTCAGACCGGAGTTGAGGCTTTTTCGGCATGCATTGGCAGTCCTGCCGGAAGCATAAGTGGCAGTCTTCATGCCGATGAATCCCGCGAGGCCGGAGAAGAATCCGCCTGTCAGGAACGCGAACGGCACCCAAGGATTCTGGAGTCCGAATCCGTAGGCGAGTACAGCAAAAAAGGCTGCCAATATCAAGAATACGATAATGACAACCTTATACTGCTGCTTGAGATATGCCATGGCTCCCTGCCTGACATACTCTGCAATCTGTTTCATTGTCGGGGTACCTTCGTCCGCCTTGCGCATCTGGCGGTAGAAGATAGCGGCGAATACGAGTGCAACGGCCGATGCCGCCGGTACGAGATAAAATAGTGTGTTCATACTATAAATAATGTAGTTAATAGTTTTTTCGTGGTCCTGTTTGCAAACATAAGAATTTTTGGATATAAAACACCTATACAAAAACTTATACAAGTAATTTTATATCTATGATACTAACTTTACATTTAAATTCTATATATTTGTTAACCAACAGATTTAATATTGAATAATACTTAACATCTTGTACTCATGGGCAAGACTGCATTTTTGAGCGGAATACTTTTTTTCAAAAAACTCGATAACTAAATTTGTACATCAAGATATGCTTACAAGGAAGAAAACGAAAGCGACGATTGAGAATCTTGACAAGTTCTTTGACATAAGTGACCAGTGTTTACTGGTCTTTGAAGAAGGGATCAAGAGTTTCCTTTATGAGGACAGCGTCCGTTTTGCAAGTGCCCTGGAAACGGTGTCCGGTCTGGAGAATCAGGCGGATGAACTGCGGCACAAAATCGATATGGACATATATGGTTATACCGGTCCGTCCGGATTCGGAGGGGATATTCTCCGTCTGAACGAGCGGCTTTACCATATTATATATATACTCAACAACGATATATTCCAGTTCGACATCGAGCGGCCGTTTATCCCCATCAGTCTGAGGTCGGATTTCCTGGTGCTGTTGGAACTGTCGGTCAAGGCCGCTGCTACCGTAGTGCCTGTGGCGAGGCAGTATTTCCGCAATCCACCGGATATTCATGACGGCTTGCAGAAAGTGTTCTTCTATCAGAAGGAGACTGACAAGAAGTCCAAAATCCTCAAAAGGAAAGTCTTTCAGGAAATGTCCGATCTGAAACTCAGCGAGAAGTTCCATCTGAGGTATTTTGCCTTGCATATAGAAGAACTGGCAATGGCCGCCGTCAAGGTGGCGGACCAGCTTGCCGTAATGTCTGTGCGTAATGCTTGACCTGTCATTCATATATGCGGTCCAGGCGACAGAGGCTGATGCGTTGATGCGTTTTGCTTGCTGGATAGTGGCAAGCGTCTTGTGTGCACTGTTGACTGTTGCCTTGAAAGCCTTTGGAGGCAAGCGCGGTTTTGTCAGGAACAGGCATCTGCTCCTGCAACTGGACAGGCGTCGTGCGTTCGGCAATATCAGCCTTGTGTGCTGTATGGCTGCCTTGTTGTGGAACGCCCGTCTCCTGTCGTATGAGCCGTGGCTGTATCTTGCCTTGGCGGCGGAAATGGCCTGTTGTGCGTACAGGCTCATAGGACGCAGGCACATGTCCGATACGATAGAGTTGAGCGTGATAAGCATTTCGAGTGCCGCCGTGCTGGCGGTTTCTCCTGTGGCTCTTTCTCCTGTGGCGTTGTTGTCAGTGTGCCACTGCGTTTTCAGCGGAAACGGGTGGCGGCGTTTTGCGGCTTCGGTATTTGCAGTCCCGGCAGTCTTGTATGTGATTGCCAATCTGTTGCGCAATCCGGAAAAATGGCTTCTGGCCCTTGCCCTGGCTATGGCCTGCGTTCTGTGTGTCTGCGTGCTGCTGACATTGCGATACAGACGCGAAGCGATGCGCTACAAGCAGAAACTGGATACCAAGCAGCAGGAGAGCGATGTCGAGCGCAGGCGCATGGACGAACTCGAACTCAATATCATCAAGAGCGAGCGGGAAAATCTTCTGAACATGCTGGACATCAGGCGCCAGGAGGTGCGTGATACTGCCGAGAAGATGACTGATCAGAGCCTGTTCATGCAGGAAATCTATGAAATGATATGCAGGGCGCAGAACTCGGAGACGGATGCGGAGCGGTCAGACCTTCTTCAAGAAATGAAATCGAAGATTCAGCTGAGAATGAACTTCTCGGATGAACGGACGAATTTCAACCAACATGTGGAAGAACTCCATAAGGATTTCAGCATCCGCCTGCAGGCCCGTTATCCCGACCTCTCCGCGCAGGAGAGAAGACTTGCAGCAATGCTCCGGCTGGAGTTCCCTACTAAATATATGGCGGTGATACTGAACATTTCTCCCAAGAGCGTGGAGATTGAGAGGCATCGCCTCCGCAAGAAGTTCGGTCTGGACCGAAGGACCAAACTGACTGATTTTGTGAAAAGTATTTGATAATCAACCATAATGCGATTTATTATGAAGCACCACATTTTTTTGACACTTGCTACGGCTTGCGTGACAATGAGCGCATTCGCACAGGCAACTGATGAGCCCGAGTACAATCAGTACGGGCAGAAAGTCTCCTCTACTCCGGTAAAGGCTCAGGTACAGGACGGTATCCTTGTTTTCCAGAACAAAGACGCCGACTACAAGTTCTGGTTCGATGTGCGTATCCAGGGCGATGCTGCCGTGTACTTCGGCTATGACAAGGACCTTGTCAAGATCGGTAACGGCATGAATATCCGCCGCTCCCGTTTCGCTGTCAAGGCACAGCTGGACAAGAACTGGTATGGTGAGATCGATACCGACTGGACCAGCGGTACTCCCGAATTGAAAGATGCTATCCTCGAGTACACCGGTGTGAACAACCTTTCAATCAAGGCCGGTAACTTCAAGGAGAATTTCTCGATACAGAGGAACACCACTTCCCGTTATCTCCAGTTTATGGAGAGGCCTATGGTGACGAGTCTCGCTCCGTCCCGTCATCTCGGTATCAATGTGAAGTATTCCCTGCCGTTCGTATGGGCAAGTGCAGGTGTTTTCGGTCCTGAACTGAAGAGCACCGAAGAAATGACAATGATGGAAGACGGCAACAAGGACCTCGGTCTGAACGAGGGACTTTCCTACACAGGAAAGATTGTTGCAAGGCCTCTCTTCAAGATGGACAATGCATCCCTGCATATCGGTGGAGCATTCTCCTACAGGGAGCCTAAACTCTCCAATACTGACGGCTACAACACAGCCCGTTACAGCACCCGCAACTCTACTTCCATCAACAGGAAGAAATTCCTCGACACTGATGTCATCTCCAAGGTAGACCATGAGATTGCCTGGACTCTCGAGGCTGCCGGACATTGGAACGGACTCCGCTATGAGGCTGCATACATCGCCAGGAGCGCGTATCTCATGCCCGAGGCAGAGGTAAAGGGCACACAGACGGCTGACGGCTGGTATGTCCAGGGTGGCTGGCTTCTCTTCGGCGGCCGCCAGAATTATGACGAGGGCGGTGCCAAGTACACCCGTATCACTCCCGGAAGAAGTTGGGGAGATGTCGAACTCTGCGCCCGTTATGAGATGGCAGACTTCAACTGCTCGAAATACTACGCCGGCGGTTCCGCACAGGCATTCACCCTCGGTCTGAACTTCTATCCTACCAACAATGTCAAGTTTGTCATCAACTATCAGTACAATATGAACGACAAGTGGGCGAACGGCAAGGGTAGCAACGAAGGCGTTGACAAGGGTAAATACTATACAGGCTTCGACGCTGACGGAAAGAAGACCAATATCCCCGCATATATCTCCGGTACCAAGGGTATCAACTACCACATGATCGCATGCCGCTTCCAGGTTGCGTTCTAATAGAGGATTAATGACCATTTAACAACTATAATATCATGAAGAAGATAGTTATGTTTGCAATGGCAGCCGCGTTCGCGCTGTCCTGCACAGATAAGGATTTCGAGACCGATCTCCCCGCTGACAAGCCTGTAGTTGACAACCCTACGGTTGCCGGACTGGTACTCAATGAGGTTAGCGGCGGTGAGAAATTCATCGAAATTTACAATACAAGTGACAAGGAGGCCTCGTTGGAGGGTGTGACAATTGTCAAATACGATAGTTCCAAAGAGGGGGGCAAGACTGTTACCTGGACCGGTGTCGCCGGTCTGAAAGTGGCGGCCAAGTCCTGGTTCTATGCGGAGAGTTCCGATCTCGCCGATGAGATTGAGGGCGGTGATCCCGAGTATGCGTACCAGAGCCCTAATCATGTCTTCACTGGTGGTCTTTCCGGTAAAAAGAACCTCAAGATAGACCTCTGCGCCGCTGACGGCTCCCTCCTCGATACATTCGAAAGAGGAGAAGAAGGTGCCGGCTGGAATAATGTAGGCGGTTATACCAACAACAAGAAAAACTCATTCTCCCGTGTTCCCGACGGTACCGGCGCATGGGTGTATGCCGCTCCTACTCCTGGCAAGGCAAACGGGGAGAAGACAGGTGATATAGAGATGATCCCTGGAGAATAATTCATTTAAATACATATTATTATGGCAAAAGAAGAATTGAAGATCGGTGAGATTTCCAAGCCCAGATTCGAGTTCCGCTCGTTTGGACAGGATTTCAGCGAAGCGCATAAGCGCATGGCAAGGCTTTCCGCCCCTGTACCCGAGAAAGTTTGGGAGCGTCACAGTGATGAGATTTATATCATATCGGCCAAGAACGACATCAACAACACCAAGATCCGCAACGGCAAGATGGACATCAAGACTTATGTCCAGACTGTCGATGGTCTCGAGCAGTGGAATCCTCTGATGAAGGGCGAGTTCCCTATCAGTGCGGAAGTGCTCAAGAATGAGGTCTATCCCGCATTCATGGTCGAGTGCCCCGAACTCACCAAGGACAGTTACACCTATGACGAGTTTATCGCCATGGTCAAGGCAGAGCCCGCTCTTGCCGCTGTCAGAGTGCACAAACAGCGTTTCGGCTATATGGTGAACGATACGATCTGCGAGGTCGGAAATGTGCTCATCAACGGAGCCAAGGTCGTGACCATCAACTCCGAGTCTACCGAGATTGAGGATATCAAGAAGACTATCGCTGACTGTGGTCTCGAAGGCGTTGAGAATATCAACTACCTCCAGGCTATCAAGCGCGTTATCGGAATGTCTGACAAGCCTTTAGCAAACGAATAATCATGGCACAGGAAATCGAGAAAAAATTTCTGGTAAAGGGTGATTTCAAGGCCGATGCCTTCAAGGAGACCCGTATCACTCAAGGGTATCTCAGCTCTGTCCCCGAGAGGACGGTCCGCGTCAGGGTCAAGGGCGAGAAAGGATTCATCACTATCAAAGGCATAGGCAACGCTTCCGGCGCAGCCCGTTTCGAGTGGGAGAAAGAGATTCCTGTCGAAGAGGTGAAGTCGCTTTTGGAACTGGCCGAGCCCGGGGTAATCGACAAGACCCGCTATCTCGTCAAGAATACCGACGGTGTCCACACTTGGGAGGTCGATGAGTTCTATGGAGACAATGACGGTCTGACTGTCGCTGAGATCGAACTTCAGGACGAAAACGAGCCGTTTGACAAGCCTTCATGGCTGGGAGAGGAAGTGACCGGAGATCCCAAGTACTTCAACTCCATGCTGATGAAGAACCCTTACAAGAACTGGAAGTAATACATTAAAATATAAATCGATATGGCATCCACGACAAATAATTTCGATCCGCTTGATCTGGGTAATTACAAGATCGAGAAACTCCCGCAGATGCAGAAATCCAAGCTTGAAACATGGATGGCAAAACTGGGGCTGCCGCTTGCGATAGTGGTGTTCGTGGTCATTTATTGGGGATGCCATATCGGATTTATAGACAATCTGGATCCCGCGTCCCTCACTGCAAAAGCGGCCAAAAGGCTTGGAGAGATAGGGATGACAGATTTCCTCAGGTCTAATTATGCGATGCTGGCTATTTTCGCCGCGTCGCTCGTCCTGTGGATAACGGAGGCGATACCCAACTACCTGACATCGCTTCTGGTGATATTGGGCATAGTGCTTACCGGAGTGACGACCCAGAAAGATGCTCTCGCACAGTTGGGACATCCGGTGATGTGGCTGAATATCTTGAGTTTCGTGCTGGCGAGCATGCTTGTCAAGACGAGGTTCGCCAAGAGACTTGCCCTTGCATTCGTGCTGAGGTTTGGCAAGACAGCCAAAGGGGTGTTGTGGAGTTTCCTGGTCATCAACCTGATACTCTCCATGTTCATCTCCGCGACGACGGTCAAGGCGACCATCATGCTGCCTATATTCATGGTAGTCTGCGCCATTTACGGGGCGCATAGCGGACATCGCAATAACTTTGGCCGCAATCTCGTGATACAGAATCTATTCCAGGTTAATATCGGAGCCAATGCGTTCTATACCGGATCTGGTGCCCACCTGCTCGCCATTTCATTGATAGCCGGGTTCCTCGGCAGTTGTGATTTCGGTTATTCCCAGTGGCTGATGACTTGCGGGCCTATGAGCCTCGTGATACTTGTGGTCGGTCTTCTTCTCGGCATGTATGTATTCTTCCCTATGAAGAAAGAAGAGCAGACGCCTCAGATAGAGGGCGGCATGGAGCGTCTCCGCGAGGAACTGGATTCGATGGGCAAAATCACATTCGAGGAGATAAAGGCAGTTGTCATATTCTGCATCGTGCTGGTGCTCTGGGTCACAAAAGGGACATTCCACAATATAGACGAGACGATTGTCGCCCTCATAGGTGCAGTACTCGCTCTGATGCCCAAGATAGGCGTCGTGAAATGGAACGATGTGGACATCCCCTGGCATCTGATGCTCTTCTCAGCCGGCGCCTATACCCTCGGTTCCGGACTCAATGCCACGGATCTGCCTAACACTATGGTGAATGCGGCATTCAACTCGATGGGTATCGGAGACGGTACTCCTTATTGGGTGCTGTATATAGTCCTTACATTCCTGATGATATTCTCCGGACTGGTGTTCCAGTCCAAGACTATCAGGACCATGGTGTTCGTGCCTATAGCTCTCGGAGTGGAGTCCCGTTTCGGATTCATGCCGATGAGCATTGCTCTCCCTGTATCCATGTTGATAGAGCATGTGTATGTATTCCCGTTCAACAGCAAGCCTGCCGCGCTGTTGTACAATACCAACCAATACAGTCAGGCGGATGCCTTCAAATTCGGCATCACGATGATGATAATCTCCTGGCTGATAATCCTCCTGTGGGGTGCGACCGTGTTCAAATGGTTTGGCATAACCCCGGGACTTGTGTAAGCGGATGATAGAGATTAACACTAAGATTCACGACAAATACTCCATCGAGTTCAAAGTGGGGTTTGTTACCCGCCGTAAAACCGTCAAGAACGATTTTACGGTGGGAATGTGGATTTTTGTTCCCGGAAGTCTGGATATTACCCCGTCGACCTATTCCAAAAGCGACTTCTATAGGGATGTTAAATCAAATGTCCGTCTGATTACACCGAGTTTTATTCTGAGGGATATAGTGGACGGCGGCGCCATTCCTCTCAATAATGTCAGAAAAGCGGCCGACGCTATGGCTTCTGACCCGACGAGGGGCAATACTTCGGAGTTTGTGTACCAGATGAAGATGTTTGCCGCTATCGTCAAGAGCGCGCTGCGCGAGGAGACCAATTACATTCTGACGCAGGGCAAGAAAGCCCTCCTTATAGACCAGTACACAGACAATCTTAAGAGCATCATTGCGGCGTATGTGGCATTGGAACAACGCATTCTGACACCGTCTGTCGGCCAGGTCGGCATTGATGCGTATAATATGTCCGGGGATTTCATGTGTACTGTCGCCATACAGCATAGCCTGAAACTCCTCAAGGCTATTTCCGGTGATGCTTCTCTGGCCTCGCAGCAGGACTCTCTCCGCGAAATCGTGCATGGTATCAACAGGCTGCGCCACGAGCGCGGATATTCATCCACCACGGATGTGTACAGGCACGGTGTACTGAAGAAATATGTGGAGAGCCAGTTGTATCTGCGCGTGCCCAAAAAGCGGGACGGCGTGCTTGTCGAGCAGGCTTATTACAGCCTCGCGGCCGGACTTGCAATGCTCTTCGCCACGGTGGTTGCGTGGGCCTTCCAGCGCCGTTTCGGCAATCTCACATGGCCGCTGTTCATCGCGCTTGTCATCAGTTATATGATGAAAGACCGCATCAAGGAACTCACGCGCTATTATTTCGCCCACAAGATCAGCAGCAAGTATTTTGACAATAAGGCGCGGATCAATATCAAGGACAGGAATATAGGTTCATTGCGCGAAGCGGTGGACTTTATCCCGAGGAGCAATGTTCCCGAAGAGATCATGAAGATCCGGAAGACGGGAACGCTGTTCCCGAGCGATAATCTCCGTTCGGATGAAAAGGTCATATTGTACCGAAAACTGGTGCATATAGACAGGGACAAGATGATGGAGAACGCTACCTACAATTATAGCGGAGTGAATGACATTATCCGTCTGCAGGTAAACAGCTTCCTCCATAAGATGGACAATCCATTAGTGCCGTTGAACACCCTGTCGGATGACGGGACCGTGCGCGAGGTGCTCTGTCCCAAGGAATACTATATGAATATCGTACTCAAATACGAGTACGACTCCATTTGCGATTACAAACATTTCCGCATAACGCTGGACAGGGACGGTATCAAGGGGATTGAAGAAATCGCGGTATAGTGTGTCCCAGAGGCGTTTCTGATCAGGGATTGCGCTTCAGCCTTTCAATATAGTTATCCACTCTGCGCATCTGAGCCGGAATGTCGATTCTCTGTGGGCAGTGCTTGACGCATTGTCCGCAGCCTATGCAGCGGTCTGCCTGCCGTTCTGCCGGGACGCTTCTGTCATATCCGACGAGGAATGCACGGCGTGCCTTGCGGTAGCCGGGATCCTGTCTGTCTTCCGGAGTGTTGCCCTCGTTCACGCATCTGTTGTAATGGGAGAATATTGCCGGAATGTCCAGCCCGTAGGGACATGGCATGCAGTAATGGCAGCGTGTACACGGGATGCTTGGGTAGGCGGCCATCAGTTCGGCGGCATGCTCCAGGTAGTCAAGTTCCTCCTGCGTCAATGGCTTTAGTGGAGAGAAAGTGCCGAGGTTGTCCTGGAGGTGGTCCATGTAGGTCATGCCGCTCAGCACACAGAGTACATCCGGGTATGTGCCGCAGAAGCGGAATGCCCACGAGGCGGTGCTCCTCTCCGGTTCGCGGCTCTTGAGATACTCCGCCACATGGTCGGGAATGCGCGAGAGCCTGCCGCCGAGCAGAGGCTCCATTATGACGCAGGGGATGCCCCGCTTCTCCAGTTCGCCGTAGAGATACTCGGCGTCGATATTGCGCGCGCTGGTCGCCTTGGCGTGCTTCCAGTCCAGGTAATTCATCTGTATCTGCACGAAATCCCAATGGTATCTGCCTTCATCGTGCAGCGACAGCATATAGTCGAATACCTTTACATCTCCGTGGAATGACCAGCCGAGCCTGCGTATCCTGCCCCGTCTGCGTTCCTCGACGAGGAAATCCAGCACTCCGCTGTCAAAGAAGCGTTCGCGCAGCGTCGCTATACCCTCGCCTCCTCCGATGGAATGCAGCAGGTAATAGTCGATATAATCCACCCCGAGTTCCTTGAATGAGTTTTCGTACATCTCAAGAGAAGACTTGTAGATCTGCTCCGGAGTGAGTCCCTGTCCTGCCATCCTGTGGTTGGACATCTTGGTGGCGATATAGTATGATTCGCGGGGGTATCTGGACAGAGCCAGTCCCGTGACTCTCTCTGACTGGCCCATCACATAGACCGGCGCCGTGTCGAAATAATTGACTCCGTGCCGGTAGGCGTAATCTACGAGTTCGTTTACCTTTTCCTGGTCGACTTCGGTGCGCCCGTCTACCTGATAGGTGGGCCAACGCATGCAGCCGTATCCGAGGAGGGATACATTGTCATCACCGTTTCGGCGTAATGTCATTCCGCCGCTGGCTGCGCTGTCCGCTGCGGCGGAATGGCCCTGCCTGCCATTGCTACCGCATGCGCTTGCAGTTGCCATTGTGACACCGGCCGCGGCGGATTTTCTGAAAAATTCTCTTCTGGATATGTTGTTGTCTTTCATGGCTTGTATCAGATATGGCGGTGTTCGCTATGTCCTTCCACATATATCGCACTGAACGGGCGCGACGGGCACAGGTGCTCGCAGGCCCCGCAGCCTATGCAGCGTGATTCGTTGACGGCGGGGATTTTTACGGACGACGGGTCTCCGAGGACGGAATTGACCATTATTATCGCACCGGAAGGGCAGTGGCGTGCGCAGTTGCCGCATTCGACACCGTCTTTCAGCGGAATGCAGTTGTCGCGTACCCATACGGCGTGCCCTGTCTGGATAGATGATTTCTCTGCAATGTCTGTCTTTCGTATGGCGCCTGTGGGGCATACTTCTGAGCAGAGAGTGCACTCGGGACGGCACCAGCCGCGTTCAAAAGAAGACTCCGGCTGCATGAAGCGGTCCAGGTCCGAAGACGGGCGCAGCACATGGTTGGGGCATTCTGCCACGCAGAGCTGGCACGCTGTGCAGTGGCTGTACATATTCCTGGCGGATATGGATCCTGGCGGCGTGATGCAGGTCTTGCGCTGAGGTGCTTTCTTGTCTAAAATGATAGCCAGACCTCCGTCTGTCTTTGTTACTTGTGCTTTCATTCCTATTGTACCGGCGGCGATGGCTGTCCCTGTCAGGAATGCGCGTCGCTCCTGTGATACGGCCGTGGCAGGGGAGGACGCTCCGGTGTTGCAGCCGGCTTTAGTCTGCATATTGGCAGTATCCTTGCGTTTCCAGGCGAAGCGGTAGCGCAGCGCACCGAATCTGCACTTGTCGATGCAATTGAAGCAGTCCACGCAACGGGAATAGTCGATGCTGTGGCTGTCAATGTCTATGCAGGCGGCCTTGCAGTTGTGCTCGCACAGTTTGCAGTCCTTGCATTTGTCCGTATCAATTACGGGGCGGAACATCGCGAAGCGCGAGAAGAAACTGAGGGTCGTGCCCACAGGACAGACGGTGTTGCACCAGGTGCGCCCGTGTTTCCATGCCAGGATGACGATGGTGACGAGCGTCGCGGCCGCTACGGCAAATGCCGGCAGACTGCGGAGCCATACATCTCCGGAATAGAATGCGTAGCTGTTTACCCGTTCGG
This sequence comes from uncultured Muribaculaceae bacterium, assembly GCA_964616865.1. Lineage (GTDB taxonomy): Bacteria > Bacteroidota > Bacteroidia > Bacteroidales > UBA932 > Cryptobacteroides. The sequence goes on along the minus strand of CAZTUQ010000013.1, from coordinate 564 downwards.
CAGCGAGGGCGAGCAGGTTGTTGCACCATATATATAATGGCTGGAACAGATTCTGGACGATGCGGCCATAGGCGCTGTACGGTGCCAGTATGCTTACGAATGCGTTTAGCCCCAGTACGAATGCGAGCACGAAAAGAGCCCACGCAGAATAGCGCAGCCATTTCTTTTCGGGACTGCTGCTGTAGGGTCTGCGTTTGCCGTGCCTTTTCTTGTATGCCTTGCTGATATGTGCGACCCCGTCCTGGAATACTCCCAAGGGGCATATTACGGAGCAATATGCCCGTCCGAACACGAGTGTCAGCAGCATCAGACTTATAATGACTCCGGCATTCAGAGCCATCACTGCAGGCAGAAACTGGATTTTAGCCATCCAGCCGAGCCATCCGTGCAGCGCTCCTGTAAAGTCCAGAAACAAGATTGTAATGCCGAGCCAGAAGACGGCAGCGAGACACACTCTCAATTTTTTCAGCATGGCTTGAATATATGTTAGCAATGCAATATAAACAAAAAACATTGTTTTTAATAATGCGACAGGCTGTCAAGCGGCTCTATTTGCATCATTTG
>CAZTUQ010000012.1:0-45664 GCA_964616865.1 uncultured Muribaculaceae bacterium | reverse complement strand
TCCGCTTCTACACCTCCAGACTGCAGTGGCTTGATACGGCCCTGCATAATCTTCTCTGAGAACTTGGGGCTGTTTTGAATCCAAACGATTATCTCTGCAGTCCGGTATTTGCGCGAGGCAGCGGTGTCGTTGCTGTCTGCATCGACGCACATCAGCGTCAGGGCATATATTCTGGTCGATGATGAATCTGGCTGTCTCCAGGCGTGTGTGGACCTGAACACATGCGCCTGTTGTTATGCCTTGTCCCTGCTCGCGTGCTTCCAAAGGAGAGTGAAAGCCTTTGAGCAGCACTATGTGCGATAGTCGGCGGCAAAGCAGCCGATGCCCGCACACTATGTGGATGGGCAAAGTTATGCAATATCTCTAGGAGGATCTAAAAGTTCCGGCAAAAATGCCCTCAACTCTTTACGCTTGAAAAATCAAACTGCGGCATAATCTGCTGTCCGGCCAGCGGCATTTCTTCGAGGAATCATTATATTTGTATTTCTGTATCAGATGATGAAGTATGGCAAAATCAGGACAGAATATAGCCGCTCTTGCGCGGGAATTGATCTCGGACGCCGAGGCAGGGCGCTTCCGTCCTGTCTATCTGCTGATGGGCGATGAGCCTTTCTATCCGGATATGGTCTGCGATGCCATTATGCGCAATGCGGTGCCGGAAGAGTCCAGGGATTTTGACCAGTTTGTGTTCTTTGGGTCTGACGCGGATGCGGACAAGGTCATAACCGCAGCGCGAGGATATTCGATGTTCGGGGGACGGGTGCTGGTCGTGCTCAAGGAAGCGCAGCAGATGAAGGATCTCGAGCAGCTCTCGCTCTATTGCTCCAACCCTCTGGACAGCACGGTCCTCGTCATTCTGATGCACCGTGCAGCAGCGGACAAGCGTAAGTCCCTATACAAATCCGTTCAGAAAGCCGGAGTGGTGCTGGAGAGCCCGGTGGTGCGTGATTATGAGATAACGCGCTGGATCATTGAATATTACGAAAGTCGAGGGTTGAAGATAGCCCCGGAGGCTGCCCAGCTCCTCGGAGAGTCCGCTGGCACGGATCTCGGCACTATCGCTGTCGAGACCGACAAACTCATCAAGGCGTTGCCGGAGGGTACTGCATCCATCAGCGTACAGGATATAGAAAAAAATGTCGGCATCAGCCGGCAATACAGCATATTCGAACTGACGCGCGAGCTCTCGGCGCGCAACGCAAAGCGTGCTCTGAATATAGCGGGGCACATCTCCTCCGCTGCAAAATTCGCCATGCCCATGGCGGTCAGCGCGCTCTATACCCATTTCTCGCGCATCCTCAAATATGAGGCTCTCCTTATGCGCACGCCCAATCCGGCACCCGATGTCAAGGCCCGTATCCTCGGGGTAAATCCTTATTTCTTCCGGGAATATGACCAGGCGTGCCGCAATTACCCTCTGCGCTCGTGCATGGGGGTGATGTCGCTGCTTGCCGAATACGATTTCAAGGGCAAGGGCGGTGGCGTCAGCAGCGACACCCAGGCTGGGGAGATATTCGTGGAACTCATAGCCAAGATATTGAATCAATAACAGATACATAAAGTGAACCTGATCGAATGCAAGGACATCTCCAAGAAATTCGGAGAGAAGGTCGCCCTCGATAATGTCTCTGTGGACATTCCCAAGGGTAAGATATTCGGTCTGCTCGGGCCCAACGGGGCCGGCAAGACCACACTGATACGCATAATGACGCGTATCGCCATGCCAGACAGTGGACAAGTCTTTTTTGACGGGCGCCCGATTACCCGTGAGGATGTAGCCCGTATGGGATATATGCCGGAAGAACGCGGACTATACCGCAAGATGAAAGTCGGTGACCAGGCTCTTTACCTCGCCGAACTCAAAGGCATGCCGGAGCGCGAGGCTCTGACCGAACTCAAGAAATGGTTTGTCCGTTTCGGTATCCAGGACTGGTGGCGCAAAAAGGTCTCCGAACTCTCCAAGGGTATGGCGCAGAAGGTGCAGTTCATCACGACAGTGGTGCACAGGCCGTCCCTGCTCATATTGGACGAGCCTTTCTCCGGGTTCGACCCGGTCAATGCCGAGATTATCCGTCAGGAGATCCTGCGTCTGCGGGACGAAGGTGCGACCATTATCCTGTCCACGCACAATATGGAGTCTGTTGAGGAACTGTGCGACAATATCGCGCTCATTAACAAGTCCCATGTCGTGCTCTCCGGAGGCGTGGATGACATACGCCGCCGTTATGGCAATAACAATGTCGAACTCGTCTATACGGATGCTGCCGGCAGGCATACCGAAGTGCTCCCTGCGGAGACGGACGGCTGCCCCACGCTTGCCCGATACATATCATCCGACGGAGTTACGGTCAATTCGTACAAAGAACTCATGCCCCGTATGAATGACATATTCATCAATCTGGTCAAAGAAGGGGAGAAATAGCCATGGATACACGTACAATAGGCATAGTCATACGCAGGGAATATCTCAACCGCGTCAAGAAAAAGTCATTCCTCGTCATTACATTTATCGTGCCGGTGCTGTTTGCCGCCATGTGCGTCTTGCCGTCGATATTGATGGTGAAAGCCAAGGAGGCAGCAAAGACAGTGTCGGTAGTGGACAATTCCGGCATCGTGCTCCCTTATCTGGAGAATACCGATGTCATCACCTATGTGGACCGTACCGACATAGGGCTAGACAAGGCCAAGGCTCTGATAGGCACAGATTGCGATGTCGTCCTCAATGTGTCAGCGATAGATACCGTGAGCAGGTCTCTGACTGCCGAGACATATTCCTCCAAACCTATGGGGCTTGACATGAGCGAAGCCATGTCGGCCCGGATAAATGACGCCGTGGAGGCATACAGGATAGGGCAATACAATATTGACAATCTGGAGGAAATCATGCGCAGCGTCAAGGCTGATGTGCACCTGACTACCATCACTCTTGACGGTGAGGGGAAAGAGACCATTACCGAGTCCGGCATATTCATGGCCATATCCATGTTGCTCGGCATGGCTATATATATGTTTGTCGCGATGTTCTCCGGAATGGTGATGTCCAGTGTGATAGAGGAGAAGTCCAGCCGCGTTGTGGAAGTCCTCATTTCCTCGGTCAAGGCTGTGGATCTGATGTTCGGCAAGATTATCGGTATCGCCCTTGTAGCGCTGACCCAGTTTGTATTGTGGATACTGCTTGTGCTGGGCATTCTCGGTGTTTCCGGACTTGTCATTGGACAGGACAAGATGAGTGCCATGATGGGAGGAGCCGACATGACGGCGGTCGCCGGTTCTGCGGCCGAGATTCCCGGCTCTCTTGACATGAATGCCATTGTGGCGGATGCCGCTTCTTCGGAGGCTAATGTGATATTGTCGACGATTGCGAACATGCATGTCGGTGAGATTCTGATCTGCTTTGTGCTCTTCTTTATATTCGGCTATCTGCTCTATGCCTCGATGTTTGCCGCTATAGGCTCTGCAGTCGAGAATGAGGCTGATTCGCAACAGTTGCAACTTCCTGTCACTATACCTTTGCTCCTCGGTTTCTTCATTGCATTGTATGCGTTCAAGGCCCCGGACAGCCAACTCGTGTTCTGGACTTCGCTCTTCCCGTTCACTTCTCCTATAGTGATGCTGGCGCGTCTGCCGTTCGGTGTCCCTGCATGGGAGGTGATACTCTCGCTGGTGTTGCTGGTCGGTACATTTGTCGTATGCGCATGGGGCTCTGCCAAGATTTATAGGGCAGGTATATTGCAGTTCGGCACCAAGGCCGGGTGGAAAGAATTGTTCAAATGGCTAAAGATGTAATGATGAAGAAATTGTTGGTGTTGTTGTTTGCCGCAGCCTCGCTGCCTTGCATGGCGCAGAGTGTATCATATCAGTGGCATAAGGTCAAGATTGATGCGAGCCGTACAGGAGTCGGTGTACCGAGTGTCTCTGATGTGCATGAAAAAATCGGCACGGTGGAGAATGGTGTCTATTATGCTCCCAACGGCAGGCGGTTTCGCAGTGGCTGCACTCCTCTGGTAGCAGAACGGATGTTGGCCGCTCAGCCGGCGATGGCGGAGATGAAGGCCGTGGTCGGGCATGCCTCCATGGACCTGGTCAAGAAAGCCCCCGAGAGCGCATTGTCCAATCTCATAGTGGATTGCGTCATGACCAAAGCTGCAGCTGCGACCGGACGCAAGGTTGATGTCGGTATCATGAATTTCGGTGGCATACGCGTGGACCTTTTCAATGGGGACATTCTCATGGACGATGTAGTGTCTATGCTCCCGTTCACCAATTATATCTGCTATCTCGAAGTCCGTGGACGGGATCTCAGGCGGCTTTTCTCTGAAATGGCGGCACGTAAGGTTCAGGTTATAGGCGGCGCGCGTATAGTCGTGGACGGAGGGCAGCTGGAGTCCGTTGTCATAGACGGTGCCCCGCTCGATGACAATAAGGTCTATGGTGTCGCGACCATTGATTTCCTGTTGGACGGCGGTGACGGTATCAGCGTGGCACGCAATTCATTAAGCCTGGTGCGCACGGATGTGCTTGTGAGAGAGGCGTTCATGGATTATCTCGCGAGGTTGCGTGAGAAGGGCAAGTCCTTGGAATACAGCACTGACGGACGCGTGACAATCAAATAGTCGGATACGATATGAAAAATACCATACTGCGTTATATATTGTTGGCCGGCACCATGCTGGCCATGTGTGCGTGCGCCGGCAAATCACAGGAGCTGGTGATTCTGCATGTCAATGATACCCACAGTCATCTGGATCCGCTCCGGGACGGGCGTTGTGGCGTGATAGAGCGTGCGGCTGTAATAGACAGCGTGAGAACCGCTGTGGGAGAGGAGAATGTCCTGCTGTTGCATGCAGGCGATTTCAACCAGGGTACTTCCTATTATAATGTGTTGGGAGGACTCCTTGAGGCCGATATAGTCAATGCTCTCCGCTATGACTGCATTACTCTCGGCAACCATGAGTTTGACAATGGCGTTGAAAATCTGATGGAACGCCTTGCCAAGATAGAATGCCCCGTGGTCTGTGCCAATTATGATTTCTCGCATTTTCCCGGTGGGGCCAAGATTACTCCAAGCGTAGTTATCGAGAAGGCTGGTTATAGAATCGGCATCATCGGTATGCTCTGCGATATATCCACGGTGGTGTCCAGGACCATTTCAGACCGTATTCCCCGTGTGGAAGACGAAGTTGGTACGGCCAACCGCTGGGCGCATTGCCTGCGGTACGACAAGGCCTGTGACATCGTGATAGTGCTCAGCCACATGGGATATGAGGCTGATTGCGCCTTTGCCGCACAGTCTTGCGATGTGGACTTTATCATAGGAGGGCACAGCCATACATTCCTTGATGAGCCTACAGTAGTGATGAACAAAGAATCCCAACCCGTCACCATTGTGCAGGACGGCTGCTGGGGTGAGGAATTGGGAGTGCTCACAGTGAGCAGACAATAAAAAAATCCCCTGTGATTAGCCACAGGGGATTTTGCTTTTAGAATTTGAAAGAATCCTTGAGGGCGGTTGTCTTGTTGAATACGAGATGGCCGTCCTTGCTTTCTGCGTCCTTGACATAGTATCCGACGCGCTCAAACTGTACGGCAATGCCGCTGGCGTCTTCTGCAAGTGCGGGTTCTGCATAGCCCTTGACGGTGACGAGCGAGTCGGGGTTGAGGAAGTCCTTATAGTCCTTGTCCTCGGGCACCTGGCTCATGTCCGCGAGCGTGAAGAGCCTGTCGTAGTTGCGGATCTCGATTTCGCGCATGTGTGCGGTGGATACCCAATGTATCGTGCCCTTGACGCTTCTCCATTCTCCAGATCCGGGGCGTGTGCTCGGGTCATAGGTGCACTTGAGTTCGACCACCTTGCCCTCCGCGTCCTTGATGACCTCCTCGCACTTGATGATGTAGGTGTATTTGAGACGCACTTCGCCTCCGGGTTTGAGGCGGAAGTACTTGTGCGGTGCGTCCTCCATGAAATCACCTCTGTCGATGAGCAGCTCGCCTGTAAACGGCACCTTGCGCGATGCGCCCTCCGGCTCTGCCGGGTTGAGAGGGCAGTCGTACCATTCGACCTGTCCTTCGGGCCAGTTGGTGAGTGTAATCTTGATAGGATCATCAGATACGACCATGTATCTGTTGGATCTTGCGTTGAGGTCCTGGCGCACGCACCATTCCAGCAACTGGATGTCAATCAGCTGGTCGTGCTTGGTGACACCGATCTTTTCGCAGAATGTCTTGAGAGCCTCCGGAGTATATCCCCTGCGGCGTACTCCGCAGAGCGTCGGCATACGGGGGTCATCCCAGCCGGATACGATGCCTTTCTGCACGAGTTCGAGCAATTTGCGCTTGCTCATGAGTGTGTATGTGAGGTTAAGCCTTGCAAACTCGTACTGGTGACTCGGGAATATCCCGAGAGTGTTGATGAACCAGTCGTAGAGAGGCCTGTGGACATCAAACTCCAAAGTGCATATCGAGTGTGTGATCTGCTCGATGGAGTCGCACTGCCCGTGTGTGAAATCGTACATCGGATAGATGCACCATTCGTTGCCTGTGCGGTGGTGGTGCGCATGCTTGATGCGGTAGAGCAGAGGGTCGCGGAACATCATGTTGGGGCTCGCCATGTCTATCTTGGCTCGGAGCACCTTCTCTCCGTCGGCATATACTCCGGCACGCATCTCCCTGAACAACTTGAGGTTCTCTTCCACGCTGCGGTTGCGCCACGGGCTCTCCGTGCCGGGGCGGTCTACGGTGCCGCGTCCTGCGGAGATTTCCTCCTGGGTCTGGTCATCCACATAGGCGAGACCTTTCCTGATGAGTTCTTCCGCCCATTCGTACAATTGTTCGAAATAGTCGGATGCATAGCATTCCTTTTCCCACTGGAATCCGAGCCACTTGATGTCCTCCTTTATGGCGTCCACATATTCAGTGTCCTCCTTGGTAGGGTTGGTGTCATCATATCGCAGGTTGGTCTTGCCTCCGTATTTCATGGCAAGGCCGAAATTGATGCAGAGGCTCTTGGCATGTCCGAGGTGGAGGTATCCGTTCGGTTCCGGAGGGAAACGGGTGAGTATGCTGTCCACCTTTCCGCTCTTGAGGTCGTTCTCGATGATCTCTTCGAGGAAATTGAGTTTCTTTGCTTCTTCTTCCATTGGGTTACAGTTAGTAAGTCTTAAAACAAACAAATGTAACAATTAATCGCTACATTTGTGCACAAAAAGAGTTATATACCATGATAAAATCAATGACCGGCTACGGCAAGGCGGATGTGATGCTCCCCTCCGGCAAGATGACTATAGAGATCCGTTCTGTCAATGGCAAGGGTGCTGACATCAGCATAAAGTCCTCTCTCCTGCCCAAGGATAAGGAAATCGAAGTACGCAAGAAACTGGCGGAGGTGCTGAAAAGAGGGTCGATAGATATGTTTATATCATGGCAGCCGTCCTCGGAAGGCTCTGCACAGCGTATCGACAAGGATTTGGCCGTGGAGTATTGTGCGCAGATGCGCGAATTGAGTGCCGCCTTGGGCCTCGCAGGAGATGCCGCTTCGTTGCTGGATAATGTCCTGAAAATGCCCGGAGTGGTGGATGCGGCTCATTCTGATGTGGTTACCGAGGACAATTGGACGCTCGTGGAGCAGGGGATAGATGCCGCCATCGCCTCCATAGACGAGTACCGTTCCCGTGAAGGTGAGGCTCTGTACAAAGATGTCTGCGGCCGTGTCGCCAATATCCTCGCGCTCGAGGATGAGGTCGAATCATACGAGACTGAACGCATCGACGCGGTGCGTGCACGCCTGTACAAGGCCCTTGAAGATATAAAGGTCAAGTTTGACGAGTCTCGTTTCGAGCAGGAAATGGTATATTATCTGGAAAAACTGGACATCAACGAGGAGAAGGTCCGTCTGCGTCAGCATTGCAAGTATTTCATGGACACAATCGACGGTGAGGCCTGTCCTGGCAAGAAGCTCGGCTTTATAATACAGGAAATGGGACGCGAGATCAATACGACCGGCTCCAAGGCAAACCACGCTTCCATACAGAAATGCGTGGTGCGCATGAAGGACGAACTCGAGAAGATACGCGAGCAGTCGATGAATATACTCTAATCCATGTGCCTTGCCATGATGCCCAACAGTTTGCTGCGGGCTATCAGGCAGTTGCCTATGGATGCAGCCTTGCGGCCGAGCGATGAGAATCTTATTGTGGTGTCGCGGCTGACTCTGTTGAGAGAATACTTGTTTACAGCGGTTTTGATAGGCAGCATCAGATAGTCATTGCCGACTATCAGGCGTCCGCCTATTACCACGAGCCCTGGGTTGAACAGGTTGATGAGGCCGGCAATGCCCCTGCCGAGAGTGTTTCCTATCTCACCGAGGCATTCGATGGCGAGCATGTCCTCTTCTTCGATGGCGTGCAGGATGTCAGAGAGATCGATTTTCTCCCCGGCATTGTATTTCTTGCTGAGCAGGGACTTCTTGCCTGCTGCGAGTTGCTGGCGTATGTTTTCCGCAAGCGCGCTGCCGGATGCTCCGGTCTCGAGGCAGCCTATCTTGCCGCAGCGGCAGATTTTGCCGTTCTCCAGGAGGGGGAAATGCCCGAATTCTCCGCTGAATCCGGACTGTCCGTAAAAGAGTTGCCCGTTGAGTATCATACCCATGCCGAGTCCCCAGCTGATGTTGATCGCGAGCATGTTCTGCTGTTTCGGCTCGTTGCTGCTGCCTTCCAGGTACTCTGCGTAAGTCATTGCCCGTGAGTCGTTTTCGATAGAGACTGGGACCTTTAGTTCGCGCTCGAATATCGTGTTGAGCGGCAGATCGTCGCTCATTATATATGTCATGGAATAACCCTCTTCGGGGTTGACACGGCCGGTGAGACTCACGCCTACTGCGAGGATCTTTTCCCACGGCACACCGGCATCCGCGACAGTCTTGCGTATCTTGTTGCAGATAGCCTTGAATGACTCGGCCTTTGCCTCGAGGACAAATTCTATGTCCTGGATGAATGTGAGCAGATTCCCCTTGAAGTCAGTGATAGCTATGTGGAAATGGTGGCGTGCTATGTCCACGCCTACAAAATATCCCGCATTCTCGTCAAGACCGAAAATGCTCGGGCGTCGTCCACCGGATGTGCCTTGTTTGCCGAGGTCCTGCATCCACCCTTCCTCGATGAGCTCGGAAATGATCTTGGTGACAGTCGGCACGCTGGAATTTATTTCTCTGGAAAGGTCAGAGATGGAGAAGCATCCGTGCAAGATGCACAGTCTCAATATTTCCCTCTTCGTCACGGCGTTCTTGCCGTCCATGTCATTCAAGAAGTTTTTGCCCATGTTTCTATGTGTTGTGTCTCTACAAAAGTATTAATTTTTAAAAAATTATCTATGTTTTCTGAAAAATATTTTAAAAAATTTCCAAATCCTTGGTTCTGTTCTCTTTAAAAATGCCTTTGTAGGGGCGTAGGAGCGGTATTGTACCCTTGGTGAGGGTCTGTTATCGGTCATGAAGGGTGGGTGACTTTCAAAACCGCCTGCAAGTTGCTATATTTGTAAGTTCGGAGGAAAAGGGATGAATATCAAGGATAAGATACTCAAGAGAATTCCGCGTCTTAGACTGGGCGTTCGGGCCAAGATTACTGCCGGCTTGTGCTCTATCTGTGCCATTTTGCTGGCGTCCGGTATCATTTCCGTGCTCGAATATCGCAATATGAGCAATTATGTGTCCGGCCTGATTGCTGATAATGTCAAGAGCATCAATGCGGCACAGAAACTCTCCGAAGAGGCGAGCACATACAATCTCGGCATTCTTGCGGCCATAGGCGAAGACACTTCAGGTGCCTTGCCGGATTTCGACAAGGAGGGCTTCCTGTCCCGTTGTGACAGTCTCAAGGCTTCGCTCGCGGCGATAGGGGCCGTTCCGCTCACCGATTCGGTACTGTATGCATATTCCGCATATATGCTGGTCTCGCTCGAACTTCCGCAGGTGATGGAGTCGGATTTCATTGACACACGCAGCTGGTATTTCGGGCGTCTGCAGCCTATCTATCTGAGACTGAACGGGTATATCGACAGGATGAGTTCCGCCATATATGGGGATCTGCGTGCCAATTCTGAGCGTTTTGACAGAGGCTTCTATCGCAGTGTAATCCCTGGGGTCATAGCGGTGGGAGTAGGGCTTATGCTGGTCCTGCTGCTGCTCTACTTCATACTTGTATATTATGTAAATCCGCTGTACGGCATGCTCCGCGGTCTCGCGGACTACAGGTCATATAATCATAGGTATTCTTACGGATTTGACGGTGATGACCAGCTGGCGGAACTCAATGACGGCATCACGGAGCTCGCCAATGAGAATTTCCAGCTTCGCCGCCGTATCAGCAATCTCAAGGGCGCAAACTCTGCAGACGGACACATTTCCAAATGAATGTAAAGGCAATATCCCGAAATGTCGGTTACGCACTCCTCGTGAGCGCGCTGTTTATGTTCCTGTCCGTGATCGTATCGATGGCTAACGGCAACGACAGTGCGCTGGCGGCGTTGAGCATCAGTTTTGTGATCACCTTCATCGTCGGAATGTTTCCGTTTATATTTGTCCGCAAGACGACGGCTATCACCCTCAAGGACGGTTACATGATTATCACGCTGGCGTGGCTGCTGTCATTCATATTCGGCATGTTGCCGTATGCGATGTGGGGCGGGCCTTTCTCTCTGGTGAATGCCTGGTTTGAGAGCGTGTCGGGATTTACGACTACCGGCTCCACCATATTGGATAATGTGGAGGCGCTGCCGCGCAGTCTGCTGTTCTGGAGATCATCCACACATTTTATCGGCGGCCTGGGAGTCGTGGTGTTCCTCCTGCTGATTATCCCCAATGACACTCAGATGAGGATGCGCCTGTCCAATATGGAACTATCCTCAATGATACGCGAGGGTTACAGTCTGCGTGCCAACAAGTCTGTATACATATTCGCCATAGTCTATATTGTGCTGGCTATAGCGGCATTCATCGCATATCTGATAGTGGGGATGGCCCCGTTCGATGCCATCTGTCATGCGTTCAGCGTATGCGCGACCGGCGGTTTCAGCACCAAGGCGGCCTCGATAGGGGCGTTTGATTCCAGAGGGGTGGAGATTGTGACCTTGGTATTCATGCTGCTGTCCTCAATACATTTCGGACAGTTGTATATATCAGTGGCGACCCGGTCGCTCCGTCCGCTGCGCAACCCTGTGGTCAAGACCTATATGGCGTCCATTGCGGTGATAACGGTGCTGGTGTCCGTAATATTCCGTGTTGCCGGCAACGGAGTTACATTGTGGCAGTCCCTTTTCCAGACCGTCTGCGTGACATCCACTTCCGGATTTGCGGTCGTGGACAATGCCTCGTGGCCTCTGTCTGCCAATGCCATACTCCTGCTCGCAGCCATAGTGTGCGGCTGCAGCGGCTCTACTTCGGGTGGCATCAAATGTGACCGTTTCCTGCTCATTCTCAAGTCTGTAGGCAGGCAGATGGGCAGCATTCTCCATCCGTCCGCAGTCAATGAGATCCGTCTCGGGGGGAGAATGCTCAAGGACGAGGATGTGGCTCCGCAACTTCTGTATGTGGAATTGTATTTCCTCGTGCTGGCAGTGTCTGTTGTGCTCAGCATAATCTGCGGCGTCGATGGCACCGGGTCCCTTGCCGCTTCGATTGCATCGTTGAGCAATGTCGGTCCGGCATTCGGGGATCTGGGGACAATGGCGAGTTACAATTCCATTCCCACAATGGCGAAACTGGTCTACACCCTGGACATGTTCCTCGGGCGTGTGGAAATATATCCTCTGCTGGCCGTGTGCGGCCTGATATTCGCCCGCAAGGCGGGCAAATGACGAGTGCTCATGGGCAGGTCCGAATATTTATATAAACAATTCAGGAACAGTCTCCATGTCGAGGCTACCCCCTGTCAGGACAGGCTGCTGAGGACGATAGCGCATTTCGCTGTCGGAGATGACGCTGATGTGCTCGTGGTAAACGGCTATGCCGGTACTGGCAAGACGACGGCGTTGTCGGCTGTGATAGCGGCCTTTTCCTCTCTGAATATACGCTGCGAACTGATGGCTCCTACGGGCAGGGCTGCCAAAGTGCTGTCGTCCTACTCGGGCAAACTGGCCCATACCATACACAAATGTATATACAGGCAGAAATCTGTCGGGGATGACGGGTTCGGGCAGTTCTCGCTTGCCCCCAACAAGTCCAAGAACACACTTTTCATCGTAGACGAGGTCTCTCTCATAGGGATAGGGGATATGTCGCACGAAGCGGCGGTCTCGTTCGGTACAGGTAATCTGCTGGAGGACCTGATCCGCTATGTGCGTTCGGGTACGGACTGCCGGCTTATCCTTGTGGGCGATGCCGCTCAGCTGCCGCCTGTCGGGCTCGAGGCGAGCCCGGCCCTCTCCGAGAGTTATATGGCAGGCTTCGGTGGAGTAGTGTTCGAGGAACTCACTACTGTAGTGCGCCAGGCGCATGAATCCGGCATATTGCGAAATGCCACGGCCTTGAGGGAACTTATATCCGTCATGTCTCCGGACGACACAACGGATGCCCTTCGTCTGGACCTTGACGGGGTAGAGGATATTGAGCGCATTACCGGAGGAGAGGTCATAGAGGCGATAAGCGATGCCTACGGGCGTTATGGTGAGGATTCTACGGTGGTGCTGTGCCGCTCCAACAAACGCGCCATACGATACAATCTCGGCATACGCTCTACGGTCCAGTTCCGGGAGGAGAGGCTGGCGCGTGGAGATAAGTTGATGATAGTCAAGAACTGCTATCAGTTTTGCAGCGACCTGGAAGAGGTGGATTATATAGCCAATGGAGACACTGCCAAATTGCTGTCCATCAATCATTATGAGGAGCGCTACGGGCTGAATTTCGCGGATGCTCGTCTTGTCCTGCCGGATTATGGGGATCAGGAGCTGGTTGCCAAGGTCTGTCTGGATACCCTGGAGTCGGAGTCCGCGGCACTGACATACGAGCAGCAGAATGCCCTATATCAGGGGGTCAATGCCGATTATGAGCATATCTCCGGCAAGCGCAAACGCTATGAGGCTGTGCGTGAGGACAAATACTATAATGCCCTGCAACTCAAGTATGCCAATGCCATCACGACGCACAAGAGCCAGGGAGGACAGTGGGACTGTGTATTCATAGACAATCCGTTCTGGCGTGAGGAACAGACGCTCGATGAACTGAAATGGCTGTACACGGCATTGACCCGTGCCGTGAGTAAGGTCTATCTGATTAATTTTGACAAGAGGTTTTTCAAATGATAAAGAGACTTTTAGTATCGTTTGCCGCCATTTCTGCGTGTGCGGTCATGGCAGCACAGGAATTCAATGCCGTTCCGTCGGCGTGGAAATGGTTGGATGCGCGGACAGTGGCGTTTTCCTATGACGGCAGTTATAGCGACAGTCTGGCATTCTGCATGGATGCAGGCAGCCACGCGCGCGGTGCCGTACCGGCGTCTGCCGCCACACTCGCTCCGTGGAAGTGCGGTATCGCGGCTGCGGTAAATCCCTGCTATTCGCCCGATTCCACCAAGATTGCGTTCACGAGAGATAATGATCTCTATGTGTATGATGTCGATACGGAGCGAGAGACGCGTCTGACGGAGGATGGCTCGGATGTGGTACTCAACGGATATGCCTCGTGGGTATATTACGAGGAAATATTCGGCCGCGCCAGCAACTACAGGGCATTCTGGTGGTCTCCGGATTCGAAGAGACTCGGATTCTACCGTTTCAATGACAGTGAAGTGCCGATGTTCCCAATATATTCCCCCAAGGGGCAGGACGGCACGCTGCGCCGTACGCATTATCCCAAGGCAGGTGAGCCCAATCCGGAGGTGCGTATAGGTATGGTGGAAGTCGCTACAGGGGATATTGTCTGGGCGGATTTTGACGAGCATGAGGACCAGTATTTCGGCACACCATTCTGGAGTGCGGACGGTTCCGCCCTCTATGTGCCCCGCGAGCCGAGGGTGCAGAACACGCTGGACCTATATGCCGTGTCTGTGGCGGACGGCTCCAAGAAGCATGTCTATCATGAGGAATATCCTACATGGCTGGACTGGATTGATGACATGTATTTCGGCAAGGACGGCCTCTATATGGCGAGAGCGTTCGAGACAGGATGGCAGCAGATATATTATCTCTCCTATGACGGCAAGACCTTGCGGCGTCTGACCGACGGTCCCAACTGGAGAGTGCGCATACTCAGGGTCGATGAGGCTCGCGGTGATGTTTTCTTTACCGCTGAGAGGGATTCGCGCGTGCGTTCCTGTCTCTATAAGGCAGACAGACGAGGTGAGATTACGGCACTTACGGATACCTCCATGGCGGTAGGCGCTGTGTCATTCTCTCCGGATGGCAGGCATTTCGTGGCCTCCCTTTCCAATTACACTACTCCCACCAGGATATGGCTCTGCGAGACCGACAAGGCAAATGCTGCGTGGCGGACCCGTTCGGAGGCTGCTGCGGGAGCACGCTCCGGGCGCAGGCCTTCCGGGCGTTATGCTTCGGCGGCGTGTCTGGTGGCAGATGCCCGTGGCGCAGACTATGATCCGTCCGTGTACGCCCTGCCGTCGCTGATCAGCATCAAGGCGGAGGACGGACAGGACATGTATGCCTCTATCGTGTATCCGGCAGGTTTCGACCCGTCGCGGAAATATCCCGTGCACATGGAGATATACGGAGGCCCGGATTCTCCCTATGTCAGAGACCGTTGGAGGCGTCCGTCCCGTAACTATGACCAGTGGTGGAGCAGCCAGGGTATCATACATATAGTGGCGGACTCCAGGGTCGCCGGGCATACCGGCCGTGCCGGTACCGACCTGGACCACAGGGATCTGGTCAGCACTCCTGTGGCTGATTTCTCCGCCTGGGCGGAATATCTCAAGAGCCTGCCTTATGTGGACGGTGACAGGATAGGCGTTGAGGGATTCTCTTTCGGTGGGACCATGACTTCCATGTTGCTGCTGACCCGCTCCAATCTCTTCCGTTGCGGCATAGCCGGCGGCGGTGTGTATGACTGGATGCTCTACGACACCCATTATACGGAGAGGTTCATGGATACCCCTGCCAACAATCCCGAGGGCTACGAGCGTTCAAAAGTCCTGAACTATGTCGGAGAATACCCTGTGGGCGCGGATGCGGACGGCACTGTAATGCTTCGGCTGACACACGGCACGGGAGATGATAATGTGCACATGCAGAGTACTTTGCAACTTGTGGATGAACTCCAGAGGCAGGGACGCCAGTTCGAACTGATGCTCTATCCTGACGGCATGCACGGCTATCGTGGGGCGCAGGGACGCCATTCATTGGATGCGGACCATCTGTTCTGGCGCCGTTATCTGTTGGGAATGTGATTCTCTCCGGAGATTAGGGGGTAGGTGCGCAGCAGCGCGTCCGGGCTTCCGGAAGACTCCAGTTTGACATCAGGCGGGCATCCGGGACGGGTGTCCGCTTCTTTTTGCAGTCCGTCCTCGTCAATCACTTTGACGAGTTGTCTCGCAACGGCGGGGGCAGGGTCGATGAATCTGATTTCGCGCCCGGGGGCGATGTCTGCGGCTACTTTGCGCAGGCTGTCGAGCAGAAAGGGGTAGTGCGTGCATCCGAGTACCACTGTATCTGCACCTTCGCGCAGGATAGGCTCCATGCTCCTGCGTATGATTTCTTCGGTATCAGCGCCGCAGAGCCTGCCCTCCTCGACGAGTTCTACAAATCCGCATCCGGCGTGCTCTATGATGCGCACGTCCTTGTCGTACATTCCCTTGACATCGAGATACTTGGAAGATGCCAAAGTGCCGGCGGTCGCGAGTACTCCTATGACTCCGCTGTGTGTGCCGAGGGCGGCTGGTTTGACGGCAGGCTCCATGCCTATGAAGCGTATGTGCCTGCGTCGTCCTCCGGACAATGCCTCCACACGTCCGTTGTCTTGTCCGTATTCTTGTCTGAGGGTGTTTATGGCAGCGGCAGTAGCTGTGTTGCAGGCAATTACTATGATGTCCGCGCCTTCTGCAATGAGCCTCTCGGTGATGGCGCGCGCCCTTTCCAATATGAACGGCCGGCTTTTATCACCGTACGGACACCACGCATTGTCCGCGAAAAAGATAAACCGCTCTCCGGGGAGCAACTTGAGTATCTCTTTCAGGACGGACAGCCCACCTACTCCTGAATCGAATATGCCTATACATGCCATAGTACGGACAAATATACTTCTTTGCCGTCTCTTCTGCAATGCCGTCATGACTGCATGCAGGCGGTAAATTCTTTAACCGCTTTGTAACAGGACTGCAATGTCGGGGTAACATGTTTGAGCGACATTTGCACCGTGAAAAAAGATATGAATAATGGGTAGTATTTATCTTGCGGCGCTTGTATTTCTGTTTGCGCTCGCGATTTACGACTTGTTCGTAGGCGTCAGCAACGATGCTGTCAATTTCCTCCAGTCCGCGGTCGGCGCCAAGGTGGCACGTTTCAGGACCATCATCATTGTCGCTTCGGTGGGTGTGCTACTGGGCGCGTCCATGAGCAACGGCATGATGGATATAGCGCGCCATGGAGTGTTCCATCCAGAGATGTTCAGTTTCAAGGAACTGATGTTCATTTTCCTGGCGGTGATGGTCTCGGATATTCTCCTGCTGGATATATTCAATAACCTCGGTCTTCCGACATCGACCACGGTATCCATGGTGTTCGAACTGCTCGGCGCTACGGCAGCATTTACGGTTGTCAAGATACATGCGGACCCGAGCCTTACGGTCAGCGACCTGATGAATACCGACAAGGCCCTCGGCATGATTACCGCGATATTCGTCTCTGTGGGCATAGCATTCTTCTTTGGAGCCCTCTTGCAGTGGCTCTCCCGACTGCTGTTTACATTCGCCTACAAGGATGGAATGAAATGGAAGATAGGCATTTTTGCGGGGGCGTCGTTTACGGCGATAGTCTATTTCATGCTCTTCAAGGGTATAGGAGGTATGAGTTTCGCCACCCCTGAACTGAAATCCTGGATAAATGGCAATACGCTGGCTCTCCTCGGAGGATGCTTTGTCGGATCGACCATCGTCATGCAGATACTGCATTTCCTCAGGGTCAATGTCTTTAAACTCCTTGTACTGCTCGGCACATTCGCGCTTGCAATGGCATTCGCCGGCAATGACCTGGTCAATTTCATAGGCGTTCCTCTGGCCGGCTATTCGGCATATACGGATTTTGCCTCCGCAGGTACAGGGGATGCAGCGTCCTATATGATGGATTCGCTCAATGGCTCCGCCAAGACCTCTCCGCTGTTCCTTGTCGCGGCAGGCGTCATCATGGTTGTGGCGCTCGCCACATCCCGAAAGGCACGCAAGGTCATACGCACATCTGTGGATCTGGCCCGTCAGAGCGGAGGAGATGAGATGTTCGGCTCTTCCAAGATAGCGCGCGTCCTCGTGAGGACCTCGGGCAATGTGGCTGCGTTCATTGACAAGATTGTCCCCCGCAAGGTGCAGGCGTGGGTTGATGCCCGCTTCGATACGGGGAATTCGCAGATGGCGGAGGGCGCGGCGTTTGATGAAGTGCGTGCGACTGTCAATCTCGTGGTTGCAAGCCTGCTGATTGCCCTCGGCACTTCGCTCAAACTCCCTCTCTCGACGACCTATGTGACATTCATGGTAGCAATGGGTTCGTCGCTTGCAGACAAGGCGTGGGGACGCGAGAGCGCGGTCTACCGCATCACCGGTGTGGTTTCCGTCATCGGTGGCTGGCTGGTTACGGCAGGTGCGGCATTCTGCTTGAGTTTCATACTTGGAACATTGATGTGCTTCGGCTCTTTTGTGGCGGCAGGCCTCGTGATGGCGCTTGCGGTATTTATCCTCATCCACACCAACAAGCGTTTCAGTCAGAAGGAGAAAGAGGAGAAGAGCGACACCCTCTATTCTCAGATAATGAACTCTACCGACAAGGCGGAGACTGCCGAACTGCTCAAGGAGCATATTTTCAATTCGCATGCAGCATTCCTCGATTATGCGGCAGATACCTATAGCCAGGTGACGGACGGATTCCTCTCGGAGAGGCTTTCCTGGTTGCGGAAGGCAGAGAGTTCCATGCGCCGCAAGCGTGAAGAACTCAAGAGCATTAGACGCAAGGAAATGACCGGCCTGCGCAAACTCGATCCCGAGGTCGCGATGGAAAAGAATACCTGGTTCCACCTCGGACGCAACTCTTGTGAGGAAATGCTCTACGGCCTCAGGCGAATAGCGGAGCCTTGCGATGAACATGTTGACAATCACTTTATTCCGGTAGGACGGGACGAGAGGGCTGAGTTCCTTCCGTTGAGGGATTGTCTGCTCGACAGCCTCAAAAAGACGAGTGCCATCATCCGGAATGGGGCCTGGGATGAGATTGACGGCGTACGTGATGAGATAGAAGTGCTGAAGGACCGCTTTGAAGATGTCCGGCACAGCCAGATGCGCCGCATGCAGGTCTCTGGAGAGAATATCAACACCGCGTATATCTACCTGAATATGTTGCAGGAATCGAGGGAGATAGCCTCCTCTGCAAGACATCTGCTCAGGTCTGTCAAGGGACTCGGTGAGAATGTCACTAAAATTGATTAATTTTGTCCGATTGTAAATCGGACTTATGACGACACAGGAACAGATTAAAGACCTGCACGAGAGGGCGGAAGCCCTCAGGCGCTACCTGTCGATAGATGACAGGCGCGCCAAGGTGGGGGAGATGGAGACGGAGAGCCAGGCCCAAGGCTTCTGGGATGACCCCAAGGCAGCCGAGGCTTTCCTCAAGAAGATGAATGGCGAGAAATCGTGGGTGGACTCCTATGACAGGATGTCTTCAGCGGTCGAGGATCTGGATGTCTTGTACGAATTTGCGGACGAGGCGTTGAAGTCCGCCTCCGACCCGGATGTTGAACCGGACGAGGCTGCCGAACTGGATGCTGCATACGCAGCGGCTGTCTCTTTGGTCGAAGACCTGGAATTCAAGAATATGCTCGGTGAGGAGGGCGACCGTCTCGGTGCCGTACTGACAATCAACAGCGGTGCCGGAGGTACCGAGTCCAATGACTGGAGCGCGATGTTGATGCGTATGTATACACGCTGGGGCGAGCGCAACGGTTACAAGATGACAGTCACCGAGTTGCAGGAAGGAGACGAGACCGGCATCAAGTCCTGCACCATAGAATATGAGGGCGACTATGCCTACGGCTATCTCAAGGCCGAGAGTGGTGTGCACCGTCTGGTGCGCATCTCTCCGTTTAACGCCCAGGGCAAGCGGCAGACTACATTCAGTTCCGTATTCATATACCCTCTGGTCGACGAGACTATCAATATTGAGATAAACCCCTCTGACATAGAATGGGATACTTTCCGTTCCGGTGGCCATGGCGGCCAGAATGTAAATAAGGTGGAGACCGGTGTGCGCGTGCGCCATATCCCCACGGGCATCATGGTCGAGAATACGGAGACCCGCAGCCAACAGGACAACCGTCAGAATGCCCTGCGTATCCTCAAGTCGAGGCTCTATGACATCGAACTCAAGAAGCGTCAGGAGAAGCAGGCGGAATTGGAGGGCAACAAGAAAAAGATAGAATGGGGCTCGCAGATACGCTCCTATGTCCTGCATCCGTACAGGATGGTAAAGGATCTGCGTACCGGCTATGAGACGGCAGACACGCAGGGGGTGCTCGATGGTGATCTCAACGAGTTCATGAAGAGCTTCCTGATGCAGCAGAAGTGATAATCCAATAAACTACATATAACGACATGGCGACATTTAAATACGCTCCTATGTTCCAGCTCGGACAGGACACTACGGAGTATTACAAGATTCCCGGATCCGAGAAACTGGTATCAGTCGGAGAGTTCGAAGGGCACAAGATGCTCAAAGTCACTCCCGAAGCATTGACCTTGCTGACAAATACGGCGTTCAGGGATGTCAATTTCCTGCTGCGCCGCTCGCATAACGAACAGGTCGCCAAGATCCTTTCAGATCCGGAAGCTTCCGCCAATGACAAATATGTCGCTCTGACATTCCTGCGCAATGCGGAAATCGCAGCCAAGGGCAAACTGCCTCTCTGCCAGGATACCGGTACTGCGATAGTGCACGGAGAGAAAGGCCAGCAGGTCTGGACCGGATTTGAGGACGAGGAGGCCATCAGCCTCGGCGTGTACAAGACATATACGGAGGAGAATCTCCGCTACAGCCAGAACGCCCCTCTCGATATGTACAACGAGGTCAATACCAAATGCAACCTGCCTGCTCAGATAGACATTGAGGCCGTGGAGGGAGATGAGTACAAGTTCCTCTGTGTGACCAAGGGAGGCGGTTCTGCCAACAAGACATATCTCTATCAGGAGACCAAGGCCCGTATCCAGAATCCCGGCACTCTCGTGCCTTTCCTTGTGGAGAAGATGCGCAGCCTCGGCACTGCGGCATGCCCTCCTTATCATATCGCATTTGTAATCGGCGGTACTTCCGCAGAGCGTAACCTCCTCACCGTCAAACTGGCGTCCACTCATTATTATGACGGGCTGCCCACTACCGGAGATGAGACGGGACGCGCATTCCGTGATATCGAACTGGAGGCACAGTTGCTCGAAGAGGCTCACAAGATCGGCCTCGGAGCGCAGTTCGGCGGCAAGTATATGGCTCATGATGTGCGTGTTGTCCGTCTGCCCCGCCATGGTGCCAGCTGCCCTATCGGTCTCGGAGTCAGTTGCTCCGCCGACCGTAACATCAAGGCAAAGATCAATGCCGATGGAGTATGGATCGAGAAACTGGATGACAAGCCTTATGAACTCATCCCCGAGGCTCTTCGTCAGGCCGGTGAGGGTGATGCCGTCAAGGTCGATCTCAACAGGCCTATGAAAGAGGTCTGTGCACAGCTCTCCCAGTATCCGGTATCTACCCGTCTTTCCCTCAGCGGTACTATTATAGTGGGCCGTGACATCGCGCATGCCAAGATCAAGGCGCGTCTCGATGCAGGCGAGGAGATGCCCAAATATATGCAGGACCATCCTGTGCTCTATGCCGGACCGGCCAAGACGCCTGCCGGCATGCCTTGCGGCTCCATGGGACCTACCACGGCCAACCGTATGGACCCGTATGTGGATGAGTTCCAGGATCATGGCGGTTCTATGATAATGATAGCCAAGGGTAACCGTACACAGCAGGTTACCGATGCCTGCAAAAAGCACGGGGGCTTCTATCTCGGCTCTATCGGCGGCCCTGCCGCCATATTGGCACAGAACAATATCAAGAGCATCGAGTGCGTGGAGTATCCGGAACTCGGCATGGAGGCTATATGGAAGATTGAAGTGGAGGATTTCCCTGCGTTCATCCTGGTCGATGACAAAGGCAATGACTTCTTCAAGTCGATAGGTCTCTGATAATATGGGCAGGGGTGGCAGGATTGCGCTTAAGGCGCTTGCTTGGGTGCTCGGCTCGATAGTGGCAATATTGTTGCTCATCGTGCCTGCGGCAAACCTTTTCCTTGCCAGCCCTCTCAAAGACAAACTGATAGACAAATATGTATCTGCACCCCTGGAAGTGACGGTCGGCCATGCCGACCTGTCCTTCTGGAGGTCTTTTCCGCATCTGCGTCTGAGGTTGCGCGATATGGAGGTGTCGTATGCAGATGATGTGGTGGATCTGACTGTCTCGCTCGACAGCATTGTCGGCAGGGTGGACTGTATGGCACTGGCCGGCGGCACGATAAATCTGCGTGTTGATACGGTGCTTGCCCATGGCGCGGGCCTTAGTCTGCGCGGAAATGCAGCAGTGTCGGATCTGAGCGGAGAGAGTCCGCGTTTCCGGACAGACCTGTTTGTCGGTGCAGACATAGCGTCTGTTGCCGGCATTGTCAAGGGCTATATGCCGGGTATTGCGGCAGACGGGCATCTGAATGCCGCTTTGCATGCAGATGTGACTCCCAGGGACTTTGCTCCGGAGAATCTGTGCAATGCCGATATTCGGGGCGAACTTAGCGGTGACCGTATCCGTGTCTGTGCTGATTCCGTGGATGCATTCATCCTCAATCCCTATGTGGAGATGGCCCCGAAGCCGAATATCATCAAGACGCAGCCTGACGCTTTCGCGGTATTCTGCACGCTTGACAGTCTTGCCGTCGGTATCGGCTCTGACATCAGGGCGGATGTAAGTGCATTCCGTGCAATGGCACAGAGCACGGTGGAGCCTATAGACTCTATCCCCATTCCTCCGGTGGTAGGCTGGCTTGTGGCGGACCGCTTTTATTTCAGGGGGACTGATTCCCTTGCTGTGGATGTGAAGTCTGCGGATATAGATTATACAGTACGCAGGCAGGACGGTAACTCGTTGCCTTTTGCCAGGATAGGCGGCAACTTCGGAGGACTCGCATTTGTGAGTGAAGCCTGCAATATGGCCTTGGAGCAGTTGAGCCTCAATGCCCGTGCGTCCATGAAGTCTGCGGACGACAGGGGAGACAAACGCCGTCGCCGTTATCTGGCGGCAATGTCGGGCGCGGATACTTCATCTGTGACGCAGGAGGTGTCATCAGGCTCTTCATCGGCCACTCATTCCGACAGCACAGCTGTCGTGCGCACAGGCGGTTCTGCCGCTGTGAGTGCGGACAGTATCGTCTCTGTGCAGACCGGAAACAGAGCCGCACGCCGTCAGGCGATGCCGGAATTCTTGTCTGACAAGACTTTCCGCGCTGCGGACATAGACATACGCATTGACAGGTCCATCGGTGCCGTCATGGACAAATGGGAGCCTTACGGCCGCATAAAGGTCGGTGGAGGCCGTGTGGAACTCGGGGCGCTGCCTCTGGACAACCGCATCAACTCCCTGTCAGCGAGTTTTGAAAAAGATGTGCTTACGCTTGACTCGTTTTCATTCTCGGCCGGCAGTTCTGATATAGGAGTATCCGGCACGCTGAAAGGATTGTTGCAGGCTCTGACTTATGGTGGAGTGCTCCGCGCGGATGTAGATCTGCGCTCGGACAATATAGATGTCACGGAGTTTATGGCCGCATTGCGTCAAGGAAGCATGGGCGCCGGCACCCCATCTTCGGATGTGGAGGCGGAGGCCGGCTCCGTTGGCGCGTCATCTGCAGCAATGCCTGCCACGGCAGCAGACAGTTCCATGTTGCTGGTGATACCTGCCAATGTGATTGCAGATATACGCCTGGATGCCCGTAATGTGAAATATGATACACTGGTATTCAGTGATATACGTGGCAATGCGGCAATGCGTCAGCGTGCTGTCAGACTCTCTGATGTACATGCCTCTTCTGATTTCGGTTCGGTGGATCTCGACGGTTTCTACAGCACAAAGACCCGTAGCAACATTTCTGCCGGCTTTGACCTGCGACTGAACGACATCACAGCTGACCGAGTGATTGCCCTCGTGCCTCAGTTCGACACGCTGATGCCGTTGCTCAAATCATTCAAAGGCAATCTCAGCCTCGAAGTTGCAGCTACGTCCCAATTGGATACAAATATGCATTTCATGCTCCCGACGGTGAACGGCATGTTCAATATCCGCGGAGAGAATCTGGTCGTGGACGAAGTCGGCAAATTGAAGCGCTTTACGCGCCTGCTGATGTTCAGACACAAAAACAGGTTGGATATAGACGATCTGGATGTGTACGGCACCATTACGGACAACGAACTCAAGGTATTCCCCTTTGTCCTGTCTGTAGACCGTTATACTATGGTGCTCAACGGCAGGCAGAAATTCGACAGCGGATTCAAGTACAAACTTTCGCTGCTGAAATCCATTCTGCCGTTCAGGCTCGGGGCCAAGTTCTTTGGAGGAGGCAATGACGGGGATTACAAGATACGTCTCAGCAACCCCCAGTACAAGTCTGGCAAAGTGCCCGATTATTCTTCCGAGGTCAATGCGATGCGTACGGAGTTGCGCTATTCCATAGACAAGGTGTTTGACCGGGGGACCGACAGGGTCCTGGATGATATGGGGCGCAGGAGCCGTATTCTTGAGCGCAAGTTGGCGGCAGACGGTTATGACAGCGAACCGGAGACGGATCTGCCAGACGCGCAGCAAGCTCTTCTTCGCAAGATGAGTTCGGAGGGCGGTGACGATGAGCAGTCGCCTCTCTATGTGGCACCGTCCGGGAAACTTACGGACAAGGCGCACAATCTTACTGATACATTGAGAATTGCCGCTGTCAGGCGTTGATAAATCAGACGAAACTATGGGTTTATTCTTATTATATCTGTTGGGAGCCATCGGGATATCGTTCATGTGCTCCATTCTGGAAGCCGTGCTGATGTCCACTCCGCTTTCTTATATCACAATGAAAGCAGAGGACGGCTACAAGCCGGCTGTGAGGATGAAAAAATACAAGACCTCATCCGCGCGTCCGATCGCGGCTATATTGTCGCTCAACACTATAGCCAATACGATAGGCGCTGCAGGAGTCGGCCGGCAGGGCACGATAGTGTTCGGCAGCGAGTGGTTCGGTCTCATATCCATGACGATGACCATACTCATTCTGGTATTCTCGGAGATTATCCCCAAGACTATCGGCACTTCGTATTGGAAACATCTGATGGGCTTCGCTTCCCGCACCATACGCGTGCTGATATTCTGTATGTATCCTATAGTGATATGCGTGGAGTTTCTCCAGAAGAAGATTACCCCCAAACAGCAGGATACATCCATTTCTCGCGAAGAGGTCAGCGCCATGGCGGATGTGGCGGAGGAGTCCGGTGAACTGGACGAGGATGAAAATGAAGTCATCCAGAATATCATATCGCTGGATGAGGTCACTGCAGCAGATGCAATGACGCCGCGTGTGGTATCGGCGATTGCCTCTGAGAATATGACTATCAAGGCGTTCTACAAGGACAAGCGTTATCTGCATCATTCACGAATACCGGTGTATTCGTCTGATGACGAATATATTACAGGCTATATACTGCGCATTGAGGCTCTCCAGCTGATGGCGGAAGACAAATATAACGCTCGTCTTGCTTCTATCCGCCGGGATATAGTGTCGTTCCACGAGGATACTCCTCTGGACCAGGTCTGGGAGAAGATGATGGCGCAAGATGACCAGATTGCCGTCATTATCAATGAGTACGGCTCTTTCCAGGGTATTCTCACCGTCGAGGATGTCGTGGAGACTATCATCGGTGACGAGATTGTGGACGAGCAGGATGATGTGAGAGATATGCAGCAGCTCGCCATGGAGAAATGGAAGACCCAGCGCAAGGTCATCAAGTCCGGCCGCAAAACCACTTCTCAGGAATGAACGGGATATTCCAGCGCTCCGAGCTTCTTGCCGGGAAGCTTGTCATGGAGAGACTTGCAGGACTGCGCGTCATTGTCTTCGGAGTCGGGGGAGTCGGCAGTTGGTGTGCAGAGGGACTGATACGGGCTGGCGTGGGACATCTGACTATGGTGGATGCTGATGCCGTAGCCGTATCCAATATCAACAGGCAGTTGCAGGCCACAACGCGGACCATCGGCCGGCCCAAAGTGGAGGCCTTGCGTGAGCGTTTGCTGGAGATTAATCCGGAGGCGGATATCGCCGCGCTCAACTCTGTGTATAGCGAAGAGTCGGCAGGAGATTTCGACCTCGACAGCTATGATTATGTCATCGATGCAATTGACAGCCTCAAGGACAAGATTGCTCTCATGCTGCATGCTTCATCAAGTCGTGCAGTCTTGTTCTCATCGATGGGGGCGGCTCTCAAGACCGATCCTACGCGTATCCATGTATCTGAATTCTGGCAGGTGAGGGGCTGTCCACTCGGGTCTATGCTGCGCAAGCGTATGCGTCAGCGTGGGGTGTCTCCGGCCAAAAAAGTGCTTTGTGTCTACGGGGATGAGGTCCTCGAGAATATAGGGGCGGCAGATTCTTTTGCTGCCGGCGAAGACATGCACTCCGGCAGCACTTCCAAGGCCCGTATAAACGGCAGTTTCGTCCATATTACGGCCATTTTCGGAATGACCCTATGCGGACTTGTCGTCGAATCCGTAATGGATAGTGTCACTGCGTCTGCCGCAGAGTAAATTCAAAGCGTATTCCGTGCGGCTTGTATTCGGAGGCTCTGATTTCCCCTCCGTGGAATGCGACCGCGTTGCGTACGATGGACAGGCCCAGGCCTGAGCCTTCGGCCTTGTATGCGTTTTCGGACTTTACGCGCCAGAAGCGTTCGAATATCTTGTCCAGATACTCCGGTGATACTCCCTTGCCCGTGTCGCTGTAGTTGAGATGCAGTATGCCGCTGTCTGCGGCAGAGCATTCGAGCCGTATCGTGATACCGTCTCCGGCATATCGCAGGGAATTCTCCACCAGATTCCTGAATATGGCGTATATAAGGGATTTGTTGCCCTCCATACAGCATTTCTCCGGGATTCCGTTTATCACACTTATGCCTTTGCGCGAAATCTCTTCGCTGAATTCCTCCAGTACTTCCACGCTCGCTTCGCGCAGGTTGAGCTGTTCTCTGGTGAGTTTTTCAGGGGCTTCCTCGATCTTGGTGATGAGACCTATGTCCCGTATCAGTTCGGAGAGCCTGAGCGTCTGGGAGTAAGCCCTCTTGGTAAATTGCTCTCTGGTGCTGCCGTCCATCCCGGGATTTTCCACCAATGTCTCCAGGTAGCCACGTATGCTCGTGACCGGAGTCCTCAGTTCGTGGGCTATGTTGTTGGTCATCTGCTTCTTCTGCTTCTGGAGTCTGGCGGATGTCTCTTGCGCCGCCTTGCTGTCCAGGCGTTTACCCATGAGCATGACCGTGTACAACATTGCGGCCGTCAGCAGCAACAGTCCGAGCAGCAGAGTCCAGTCCGGATGCATGAACCGCCTTACCGGAGTGTTGAACGGCAGGGCGGTCCTCACGATGACCTCCCGGTAGAGCCGTGCGTAATATATATAGGTGATGCCGGCTGTCTCGGACTCGCGTATCGAAGTGCCTTGCCCGGTCTTGAGGCTCTGGGCTATTTCAGGCCTTTCCAGGTGATTGCCAAGGCGCATCCCCTCCTGATTGGAGTCATATATTACCGCTCCGTCATGTCCGAGTACGGTCACCCTTATGTCTTCAGGCAGCAGCTGATATGCGCTGTGATAGTCTCCATCGCGTACAGTGGAGATGATTTGTGCATAGGCCTCCAACCTGGATGACAGGATGGACTGCCTGTATCTGCGACTGCCGATAACCCACACTGTCAGCAGTATCACTGCAAACAATGCGAACACGCCTCCGAGGCGTACCCAAGGCCTGTCAATCCTGCTCATGGCTGATGCTGTAACCGAATCCGGCCCTGTTGCTGATAATTCCGCGCCATGCACCGAGTTTGGAGCGTATGCGGGCTATATGTACATCCACGGTGCGGTCCATCACATAAGGTGCGTCCTGCCACAGGTCTCTGATAAAGTCTTCCCGCGAGAATGATTTTCCGGGATTGGATGCGAGCATGTACAATATATCGTATTCCTTGCGGGAGAGATGCACAGGTATGCCGTCTACCGAGACGGACTTTGCCGCGCTGTCGATGCTAACGCCGCCTATGCTGATGACAGGCTTGGCTGGGGCATCCACACCGCTCCTCTTAAGCACGGCCTTTATCCTCGCTATCACCTCATTGATTGAGAATGGTTTGCTGATATAGTCGTCACCTCCGGCAGAAAACCCTGTGAGCAGATCGTTCTCATCACCTCTGGCTGTCAGGAACACTATCGGGACATTGCTCCTGTCGATGCGGCGCAGTGTATCCGCGAGTTTGAATCCGGACATGCCCGGCAGCATGACATCGAGCAGGAGCAGTCCGGGGTCTGCGCCTTTGCGTAGCATATCCAGGGCGGTTTCCGCGTTTTCCGCCTCAATGACATCGTATCCGGCGGCGGAGAGATTGAATGAGAGGATCTCCCTGATATCCGCCTCGTCATCGATAATCATGACTGTCATATCCGTTTATCCTTGATTGATATTGTACAAATTTACAGGTTTTGTCGCTAAAAACAGCTTATTACAGGGCATTTGCATTCTGCCTTTGAGTTTTTTTTGTAGTTTTGTGATAGTAAACGGGTTTGATATGAGTATCAAGAGACTCTATATAGATTACGAGGAGTATTTGTCCGTAGATGAACTCGCATCGGAGGACAAGGAACTGGTCAATGCGGCCATAGAAGCCATGTCCGGTTCGTATGCACCATATTCACATTTCAATGTCGGTGCGGCCGTGCGGCTCTCTGACGGCTCTATTGTCAAAGGTGCCAATCAAGAGAATGCCGCATTCCCGTCCGGACTATGTGCCGAGCGTACGGCTTTGTTCTCGGCTGCCGCTGCCCATCCTGATCTGGACATAGTGTCCATCGCGATTGCCGGAGGGGCGAATGGCTCGCTCAATGCGCTCCCGGCATCTCCATGCGGAGCCTGCCGTCAGGTTATGGCCCAGTATCAGACGCGTTCTGGCAAACCGATGTCTGTATTGACCGCCGGTTCCGGTCGCATTCTCAAGTTTTCCAAGGTGGACGATTTGCTTCCGTTTATTTTCGACAGCATTTAGAGCGGAAATTCCGATAAAAGTGCTATATTTGTCTTTGGGGAAAGTCGTACACGACCAGCTCCCTCTGAATTCCCCCAGGGTCGGAAGGCAGCAAGGGTAGGAGGTCGTAGCGGTGCGATGTACCAAGCTTTCCCTTTTTTTATATCATATTGAGACCGCCTGGCCACAATATAAAATCCGCGGAGAGAAGTTGTTGCTTCAATCCGCGGATTTTATTTGAGAGAGCCACTCATCAGGCTCGAACTGACGACCTGCGCGTTACGAATGCGCTGCTCTACCGACTGAGCTAAAGTGGCTTTTGGACTGCAAATATAGCAAAAAATCGTATCGCCAACAAATTCTGCCGGAGGGCTGCCGAAAAAATGCTCTAAATTGCCGCGCTGTCTTTTTTTCTGCCCTGTATCTTGTAGACAAGTGAGACGAGTATGCTTCCGAATATTCCTGCGGTGACAGAGCCCATCAGGACGGCTATCTTGCCGGCACTGCGCAAATGGTTCATAAGTTCTGCACTCTGGTCACCGAATGACAGGGTGTCCACGAAAATGGACATTGTAAACCCGATTCCGCCGAGGCAGGCTACGGCGAAGAGCATTGCCCATGTGGCCTTCTGGGGCATTGCCCCGACTTTGAGTTTGATGGCTACCCAACTGAACAGCGTGATGCCTATAGGCTTGCCGAGCAGCAGACCGAGGAATACTCCCAGGCTGACGCTTCCTATTCCGCTGTCGTAACTGAATACATTGAACAACGAAGGGTCGCTTATCTCCACTCCGGCGTTCGCGAGCGCGAATATTGGCATGATAAGGAAATTGACCCAGGGGGTAAGCGCGTGTTCTACCCTGTAACTCATATCCATGGAGCCCTGTGCGATTCCGCCCAGTTTGCGGAGAAAATGTCTCTGCGGCCCGTTGGGGAATCCGAGTTCATCGTGCATATTGTCGTACTCGTGCAGACGCGCGTTGTATGTGCGCCATTTGCGCTCAAAACAGGCCTTGTTGTAACGCGGTGTACTGGGGATCAGGAACGCCATCACCACTCCGGACATGGTCGCGTGTATGCCCGAATAGTAGAACAGTATCCATACGAGGATTGCCATTGATATGTAAGGGAACATGCGCTTCTCGCCGAGCCTTCTCATCAGCAGTGTGAGCAATATTACTCCTACAGCGACGGCCAGCAGCGGCAGATTTATGCTGCCTCCGTAAAACAGCGCGACGACCAATATCGCGATGAGGTCATCGGCTATGGCAAGGGCGGTGAGGAATACTTTCAGCGAGACAGGCACTTTATTGCCCAGTACTGTCAGTATGCACACCGCGAAAGCAATGTCCGTAGCTGTCGGGATACCCCATCCGCTGGCGGCTGCGGTCCCGTGGTTGATGATTGTGTAGATGAGGGCCGGTGTCAGTACGCCTCCAAATGCCGCAATGATAGGGAGTAGGGCCTTCTTCAGACTGGAAAGTTCTCCATAGGCCACTTCCCGTCTGATTTCCAGTCCCACAGTAAAGAAGAACACCACCATCAGAATGTCGTTGATAAACTTCTCCACGGTCATGCCTCTCGGGAACAGCAGGTCTACCTTGCCGTCCGGGCTGGTCAGGTGGAAGGACATGTCCGTGTGCAGCAATGCCTCGTAGAACTCCTTGGTGCCGGGGAGGTTGGCAAGCAGCATTGCCGCTATGACGCAGAAGAGTAGCAGTACTCCTTGAAACCAAGGCTGATTGGACAGTTTCGTACGCCGTCTGTTGAAATAAAGAATCCCCTTGTTCCAGGAGAAAACAGGAATCAGTCTCATAGATTTATAAGATTACCTTGAATTCTTGTGTTGTATTGCCGCACCACGCAGTTGTTATATCCATAGTCATGCTTTCGTTCGCGTAGTCGCGTGTGCATAGTGCCTTCCTTGCCGCCAGTTCTATGGCGACAAGGTCTCTGGAGCTGATGCCTGTGTGCTCCACCAACGCCTTGGAGATGGCATCCTCCAACATTGCCCTGCCGGCTTCTGTGTATCTGAATGCCGTTTCTCCGTTTATCCCCAGCTCGAATGCGTTGCCTTCGACGCCCAAGGTTACAGGGCTGTACAGCAGCCCCGGCAGATAAGATTGCATGCAGCAGTCACCGCTTTCTTCATAGCCATTGTCGGTATCGTGACAGCCGCCGTTTACGGCACCGGTGCAATAGAGCAGCACTCCGAAGCCTATCCCGTCATAGTCTCCGTTGCTTCCGGAGATACGGGCATATAATGCCGGTGCGTAATCTATGGCATTGACGGATTTTGAGATATGTAAATCTCTGCTGTCTGCGACCAATATTGAATCAGGACGCACGATGCATTCGCCATCGTGCGTCTTTACTATTATACTCATGTGGGTCAGAACAGTTTGCCGTTGAATTTCTCCGCGAGCTTCTCTCTGTCGTATTTCTCTTTAAGCAGGGCGAACTGTCTCTTTGTGTCCAGAGTGAAGTCTCCCTGGAATATCCAGTTGAAATAGGACGGCTCGGAGGAGTACACATCGCGGGCGCTGCGTCCCTTGTGCTTTCCGAAGCTGATAATCGGTTCTCCGCCCTCGTTGTACAACAGCCTGCCGGCGTAGTCTACCGTCTTGTGGGCCCCGATGGATGCCAGACTGTCCACGTCGTTTTTGAGCGAACCCTCGTACTTGTCCAGCTGTCCCTTGAGCACCTCGTATGTGGCGATGGTGTCGGCTTCTGCGGTGTGGGCGTTCTCAAAGTCCTTGCCGCCGCAGTAGAATCTGTATGCGGCCTTTAGGTTGCGCGGCTCCATGAGGTGGTAGATATTCTGCACATCCACCATCTTCTTTTCGTGCAGGTCAATGGGAATGTCTCTATGCATGTGCACGCGTACTCTCTCCATTTCCTCCGCGAGCATGGGCAGGTCAAACTTGGTCGAATTGAACCCAGCGAGATCGCAGTCTTCAAGCCATTCTATGACCTCGTCAATGACTTCGTAGAACTTCGGGCAGCCTTTGAGGTCCTCGTCCTTGATACCGTTTACCTCGCTGGCCTTGTCGTTGATATGTATCTGCCTTTTTCCTACATAGTCCCAAGGCAGTACTTTCCAGGTCTTGATGCGTTCCTCACCTCCGGGGAATACCTTTACGAAACTCAATTCGATGATACCGTCCGTAGGAATGTTGAGACCGGTGCTCTCTATGTCGAAGAAGAGCAATGGCCTTTTCAAGTTCAGTTCCATTATCTCCTCGGGCTTCTTTAAATCATTATCGGCATGATGATGCCACAGATCTTCTCGCTCTCGGATTCCTCTTCGCTGGGCACTATGAGGGCGGCTTTGCGCGCATCGGAGAACTTCATGACCACGGTGTCGCAGCTCATGTTCGCGAGAATGTCAGACAGGAACGATGACTTGAATCCTATGGTCAGGTCTTCACCGTTGTAGTCGCATCCGATCTTCTCGTAAGCGGAAATCGCAAATCCGAGATCCTGTGCCGAGATTTCCAGCTGGCCGGGCTTGAGGTCGAACTTGACATGGTTTGAGGCCTTGTTGGCGCAGACCGCCACGCGCTTGACGGTGGATAGGAGCTGTTGCCTTTCGATCTTGAGGACATTGGAGTTGTTCTGGGGGATGACCTCGCGGTATCTCGGGAACTTGCCCACGACAAGCCTGCATATCATCATCGTGTTGCCGAAAGTGAACACGACGGTATTGCTGTCAAAAGCGGTCTCTACATCGCCATTCTCTTTGGTAAGAATGGATTTGAGCACGCCGGCTGGTTTCTTGTGCAGGATAAAGGAACATTTCTCCGCGACCTTTACATCAGCGGTGGTGTAGCAGATGAGCTTGTGCGAATCGGAGGCGACGAGGGTCGTGCTCTCGGTGTCCATGTCGAAAAAGATGCCGTTCATTGCAGGGCGCATCTCATCGTCCGCAGTAGCGTATATTGTGCCGTTGATGCCTTCCAACAATGTCTCGGACTGGAATGTCACTGTCGTTGCGCCTTCTCCTACGCCTTTGATGGCGGGATAATCCTCGGCGGGGAAGTAGGGGAGGCTGGAGTTACCGCTCGACCATGTGCATTCGAATGAACTGTCGCTTACCGATGCGATGCCGATCGGCTGGTCGGGAAGAGTCTTGAGCAGGTCGGAAAGCTGTCTTGCCGGTACCGCCATTGCACCGTCTTCCGTTGCCTCGACCTCGATAGAGGTGCGGAGGGTCAATTCCGAATCCGATGCCGTTATCTCCAGTATATTGTCCTTGAGGGAGAACAGAAAGTTCTCGAGAATTGGAAGGGCGGACTTTGCGGGGATGGCTTTCGATACATCCATCGTCGCCTTGAGCAATTCCGCACTTGATACGGTGAGTTTCATATTTGAGCCTTATTTATATAATGTACAAATATAGCATTTTTATGCAAATGGGATGGTACAAAATTTGATAAATTCCCCCACTGGTAGAAAACAAAATAACCTGAGATATGAAACATACTATCTTTACAATCCTTATTTCGGTGCTCGCCGGCGGTCTGACCGCGTTCTGTGTGGCGAAAACCTCTGTCTCGCCCGATTCCGGGCATGTTGTCTCCAATGTCTCCGCTGACAGCGGAATGCAATACCGTACGGTCAATTTGGCAGCCTCTGATTATCCGGACTTTACCTATGCTGCGGAATCGGCCGTGGACGCTGTCGTATATGTCAAAGTGACAATTAGATCGCAGCGTCAGCAGATGCAGATAGATCCTTTCTTCCAGTTTTTCTTCGGCAGCCCGCAGCAGCCGCGCGAGAGAGAGGAGCAGGGCAGCGGTTCCGGTGTCATCATCCGTTCCGACGGCTACATAGTTACCAACAACCATGTCGTGAACGGAGCCACCAAGATAGAAGTGACACTCAACAACAATGAGACTTACGAGGCGCAACTCATAGGTACGGATGCCGCTACGGATGTAGCTCTGCTCAAGATAGATGCATCTGGTCTCCCTGCTGTGGATTTCGGAGATTCCGACAAATTGCGCCTCGGCGAATGGGTGCTTGCAATCGGCAGCCCCTATGGGCTGAGGTCTACCATTACCGCCGGTATAGTCAGTGCCAAGGGCCGTTCCATGTCATCCGGTGAGGAGTTCAAGATAGAGTCATTCATACAGACCGATGCCGCTGTCAATCCCGGCAACTCCGGAGGCGCATTGGTCAACAAGGCCGGTGAACTGATGGGAATCAATACCATGATTTATTCGCAGACCGGCTCTTATAGCGGATATTCGTTCGCGGTCCCATCCAATATCGTCAGGAAGATTGTCAACGACTTTATTGACTTTGGAAGCGTCCGCCGTGTCAAACTCGGAGTAGTCGTAGGTCCTGTGAATGACGAAATTGCAAAACGTTTGAAACTTTCCCGAATTGAAGGCGTATATATAAGCGAGGTTTCGACCGGAGGTTCTGCTGACAAGTCGGGAATCAGGAAAGACGATGTGATTGTCGCACTCGATTCTGTAAAGATCAATTCTGTAGCTGCGCTACAGGAGAAAGTCAACAGCTACCATCCCGGTGACAAGGCTGAGGCCATTGTGATACGTGACGGCAAGACCAGGGAGATGGAAATTGTATTCCTTGATGCGGAAGCGGTTAACGGTACGGTGGCGGATGACGGCTCGGTGGCATTCTACGGAGCGAGTCTCAAGGCGGCTTCCAAGGAAACGCTTGCGCGTCGCGGATTGAAGAGCGGCGTGGAGATTGTGTCCATCGGTGAAGGCAAGATGCTCTCGGCCGGAGCGTCCCAGGGCTTTGTCATCACCTATGTGAATGACCAGCCGGTCAGCAAGCCTCAGGATGTAGTCGAAGCCGCCCGCAAGAGCAAGAGGGCTGTCTTTGTGGAAGGTGTTAGTTCCAGTGGCAGGACGGGCGTATTCGGCTTTGGGAAAGACGAATAACATTTGCTGAATGAGACAACTTAAGATCACAAAGTCAATCACCAACCGCGAGAGCGCATCTCTTGACAAGTATCTGCAGGAGATCGGCCGCGAGGAACTGGTGTCACCGGAAGAAGAAGTGGAACTCGCCCAGCGCATCCGTATGGGTGACCAGCAGGCACTGGAAAAACTTACCCGTGCGAACCTCAGGTTCGTGGTGTCTGTGGCGAAACAGTATCAGAATCAGGGACTCAGCCTGCCGGACCTTATCAACGAGGGTAACCTCGGACTGATCAAGGCGGCGGAGAAGTTCGACGAGACGAGAGGTTTTAAATTCATCTCCTATGCTGTATGGTGGATACGACAGAGCATACTCCAGGCTCTCGCCGAGCAGTCCAGGATTGTGCGTCTGCCTCTCAATCAGGTAGGTTCCCTGAACAAGATCAACAAGGCATTGGGATCTTTTGAGCAGAAGAACGGCCGTCTGCCCTCGACCGACGAACTGGCTGACATGATAGATGTGCCGAGCGACAAGATTGCGGATACCCTGCGTGTGTCCGGAAGGCATGTCTCCGTGGACGCCCCGTTTGTGGAGGGAGAGGACAACTCCCTGCTCGATGTGCTGCCCAATGACGATTCTCCGAGCGCGGACCGCGGTCTGGTGGGAGAGTCCCTCAGCACCGAGATTGACCGGGCCCTGCAGATACTGACTCCCCGCGAGAGGGAGATTATCAAGAGTTTCTTCGGTATCGGATGCCAGGAAATGACACTCGAAGAGATCGGAGAGAGACTGGATCTGACGCGTGAGAGGGTTCGCCAGATCAAGGAAAAGGCCATACGCAAACTCAAGAAACCCACAGCGAGCAAACATCTCAAAACTTACCTCGGATAGGGATATGACACCGGAGCAATTTATTTCAGCCAAGGCGGCGGAGGCCGTCAAAAGTCTGTACGGGACTGATATAGAGGCGTCTGCGCTGCAGGTGCAGCCTACACGCAAGGAGTTTGAAGGCGATTTTACGCTGGTGGTGTTCCCGCTGCTCAAGATTTCCCATTCCGCACCGGACGGTACCGGCAAGGCGATAGGAGAGTGGCTCGTGGCGAATGTGCCTGAAATCAGCGGCTTCAATGTCGTCAAGGGATTTCTCAACATCCTGCTGTCGCCGTTGTATTGGAACGAGCTGTTCGCATCGATAGCATCCGATCCCTCTTTCGGAGACAAGCCCTCCAACGGGCGCAACATAATGGTCGAGTTTTCCTCGCCCAATACCAACAAGCCTCTCCACCTCGGACATATACGCAACAACCTGCTCGGAGATTCCGTTTCCAGGCTGCTGAAGGCGGACGGCAACAATGTCATCAAGGCCACCCTCGTCAATGACAGGGGGGTCCATATATGCAAGTCGATGTATGCCTGGCAGAAGAGATTTGACGGAGCGACTCCGGAATCTACAGGCAAGAAGGGTGACCATCTGGTCGGCGACTGCTATGTGGAGTTTGCCAAGATGGAGAAAGAGGACCCTTCCGTCATGGAGGAGGTGCATGACATGCTGGTCAAATGGGAGGCGGGTGATCCCGAGGTCCGTGAACTCTGGAAGATGATGAACTCCTGGGTGTTCAAGGGCTTCGACGAGACATACAAGGCTCTCGGCATCTCTTTCGACAAGGTGGATTACGAGTCGCAGACCTACCTGTTGGGCAAGTCTCTCGTGCAGAAAGGTCTGGATGCAGGCGTATTCGTCAAGGATCCTGACGGCTCTGTATGGTGTGATCTGACAGCGGACGGACTGGACCGCAAACTCCTGTTGCGTGCTGACGGCACTTCAGTCTATATCACCCAGGACCTCGGTACGGCGGAGAGGCGTTTTGAGCAGTACGACCTTGACTCTCACATATATGTGGTCGGTGATGAGCAGAACTATCATTTCCAGGTGCTCAAACTGATTCTCGGCAAACTCGGATTTGACTGGGCCGACCAGATCTACCACCTGTCCTACGGAATGGTGGAACTCCCCGAAGGTAAGATGAAATCCCGTGAGGGTACTGTGGTGGACGCCGATGACCTTATCCGTCAGATGTATCTCGAGGCAAAGGCCACGTCCGAGGATTCGGGCAAACTGGAAGGGCTCTCCGAAGAGGAGAAGGAGTCTCTCTATCATATGATAGGCCTCGGTGCTCTGAAATACTTTATCATCAAGGTGGATCCCAAGAAGAAGATGCTCTTCAATCCCAAGGAGTCCATCGATTTCAACGGCAATACAGGACCTTTCATCCAGTACACGCACGCCCGTATCCGTTCCATTCTTCGCAAGGCGGAGGAGCGCGGCATCTCGCATGACCATTCTGCGGTGCGTCCGGATCTCGCGTTGAGCGCAAAGGAGATACGCCTCCTCAAGCTCATAAACAATTATCCGCGCAAGGTCTCCGAGGGTGCAGAAGCCCTTTCGCCTGCGGTCATTGCAAACTACGCATACGAACTTGCCAAGGAGTTTAACCAGTATTATCACGAGACACCCATTCTCCGCGAGGAGGACCAGGATCTGCTCAAGGCCCGTCTCGTGCTGATCGATACTCTGTCAGGCGTGCTGCGCAAGGCGATGGGCATACTCGGTATCGAGTTGCCGGAGCGTATGTAACGCATGGAGACAGCATCGGACTACATGTTCCCGACCTCCGTCAAGGAGGTCAGAAATCTCGGGTGGGACTACATTGATGTCATTTTCTTTACGGGTGACGCCTTTGTGGATCACCCGAGTTTCGGTACTGCGTGCATAGCCCGCTATTTGCAGAAGTACGGCTATCGCGTGGCGGTGGTACCTCAGCCCAACTGGAGGGATGATTTGCGTGATTTTCGCAAACTGGGCACTCCGCGCCTGTATTTTGCGGTGAATGCCGGAGCCATGGACTCCATGGTGAACCATTACACTGCATCCAAGCGGCTCCGCCATGATGACGCCTATACTCCGGACGGGCGTGCAGGGCAGCGTCCTGACTATGCCGTGACTGTATATACCAGGATACTCAAGGAACTGTATCCCGATATACCTGTAGTCATCGGTGGTGTTGAGGCGTCGTTGAGGCGCCTGACCCATTATGATTATTGGCAAGATAGGCTGATGCCGTCAATCCTGGTGGACAGTGGCGCGGACTGGCTTACATACGGCATGGGCGAGAAGGTGATACTCGAACTGACTCGTGCCATAGAGGCAGGGCGCAACCGCCGGCAGGTCGAGTCCATACCGCAGATTGCGTTCTTCCGCAAAGGCACCAGCCGCGTCTCCGACGCGCTGGTGCTGCATTCTTTCGAAGAATGCAGCCGCGACAAGCGCGCCTTTGCGGAGAACTTCCACGAGATCGAGACTCACGCCAATATGCTCCATCCACAGACCATAGTGGAGCCTGTGAGAGATGGTTATGTGCAGATTAACCCGCCCTATCCACCCTCCACTACGCAGGAGATGGATTCCTATTGGGACCTGCCGTTTACCAAACTGCCGCACCCTCGCTACAAAGGCAGGAGAATACCGGCGTACGACATGATCAAGGACTCGATTATCACGCATCGCGGATGTTTCGGAGGCTGCAATTTCTGTACGATAGCCGCCCACCAGGGCAAGTTCGTGCAGAGTCGCAGCGAGGACAGTATCGTCTCCGAAGTGCGTAAACTCGCGGCAATGCCGCAGTTCCACGGCAATATCTCCGATCTCGGTGCGCCGACTGCCAATATGTACGGAATGCACGGCAAAGACCCGTCCCTATGCGCCAGATGCCGACGCCCATCGTGCCTGTATCCAGGCCCTTGCCCCAATCTCGACCGCTCTCATGCCCGTGTCATGGATATGTACAGGCGCGTGATGAATGTCAGGGGAGTGAGGCACGCCTATATCAGCAGCGGTGTTCGCTACGACCTCTTCCTTGACGAAAAAGGCTATGTGGACAATACGGGCAAGCCTTATCTGCGGGAACTGATGCTGGACCATACTTCAGGGCGTCTCAAAGTCGCGCCCGAGCATACCCAAGACAATGTCCTCCGCTATATGGGCAAGCCCTCATTCAAGTTGTTCGAGCGTCTTCGCTGCGAGTTTGACAAGATCAACAGGGAAAACGGCACACATACCGAACTCGTACCGTACTTCATATCCTCTCATCCCGGCTGCACCTTGGAGGATATGCGCAAGCTCGCCTCATGTCCGGCGTTGAAAGGAATCTGGATGGAGCAGGTGCAGGATTTCACCCCTACGCCCATGACCACCTCTTCGGTAATGTTCTATTCCGGAATAGATCCCAGAAGTATGAAGCCGGTGTTTGTAGAACGTGTTCCGGAGCGTAAAAAGGCACAAAAATCCCTATTCTTCAAAAAATAGTGAAATAAAATTGGTGGGATATAAAAATTGCCTTATAATTGTACGCCAAAAGAACGCACGATATGCAACAGACTAAAAAGAGACACGTAGTCAGCTACGAAAAAATGTCCCATGAACTCGCCGAAGCATTCGCCGAGAAATACCCCAAGGGATTCACAAGTTATCTGGCTGATCTCGAAAAATATACCAAGCCGGACGGGACACCGTTCTATGCTGTGACCATGGAGATGGGAGAGGATATCTATCTGGTAAAGATACAGATAGAGACCGATGATCTCGATGATGTCAATAAATGGCTCGACGATGAGGATGTATCCGATGTCGAGGATGTGGGAGGCGGAGCTTCCGGAGCAGGCGACAGCACTCTGCCGGATGACAACATCTCACAATACGGAGCAGACAGCGATGATGACAGTGCCGCATAGCGGTGCTGTCATCCTTGACTGTATTGTTTGTCCGGACTGAAATGCTATGAATTGCTTCAGGAGAGTCAAGACAGCCTTGCTGGCCATCCCAGAGAGAAACAAGACATTGATTCTGTCTCTCGTTGTGGGTGTGGTCGCCGGTCTGGCTGCAGTAGTATTGGAGGAGTGCATCGCCCTTGTCAAACACCTGGTCGATCATTTTACCAATGCGACTTCTTTCAATTGGCTCTACCTTGTGACTCCTGGGATAGGTATGCTGTTGTCCATGCTCCTTGTGAAATATGTTGTCAGGGACAATATCGGACATGGCGTTACCAAAGTGCTTCTTGCCATTTCCCGCAACGAGTCTAAGATCAGACCTCACAATATGTGGAGCAGTCTTCCGACAAGTGCCTTGACAATCGGTTTTGGCGGATCTGTCGGAGCGGAGGCTCCCATTGTATATACAGGAGCAGCGATAGGGTCCAATTTCGCCCGCTATATGGGGCTGTCCTACAAGAATATGACCATCATGCTCGGCTGTGGTGCGGCCGCGGCTGTGGCCGGCATATTCAAGGCGCCATTGGCAGGACTGCTGTTCACCATGGAGATACTCCTCTTCAATATCTCCATGTCATCCATGCTGCCGTTGATGCTGGCGGCCATTTCCGCTACGGTGGTGGCTTATATATTCAGAGGACAGGACCTCCCGTTCCAATGTGCCCTCACGCCTTTCTCCATGGGGAATATACCATTCTATATGATACTCGGAGTGGTCGGCGGATTCGGTTCCCTGTATTTCTCCCGTGTGACATTGTGGCTTGAAGACAAACTCGGGGCGTGGAAGAGCCGTATGCGCAAGTGCGTCTTGTGTGCCGTATCCATAGGTGTGTTGATATTTCTGTTCCCGATGCTGTACGGAGAGGGCTATGGTTCTCTTTCCGGTCTGCTCAACAGTGTGCCTATAGAGCAGTACGGCGACAATACCTTGCTTGGAGGGATGTTGGATTCCGGATTTGGCGTTGTTGCGTTCTTTGTGCTGGTATTCCTGTTCAAGGTCGTTGCGATGACATTGACAAATGCCGGAGGCGGAGTGGGCGGTACATTCGGACCTACTTTGTTTGAGGGCGCGATATTGGGTTTTGTCGTTGCGAGGACTTTCAATCTGATAGGATTTGATGTGCCGGAACAGAATTTTGCCCTGGTGGGCATGGCTGCAATGATGGCAGGTGTCATGCAGGCTCCTATGACCGCCATCTTCCTCATTGCGGAGGTGACAGGCGGATACGAACTCCTCGTTCCCCTCATTCTGGCATCTGCAATTTCATTCGGCACGACTAGGGTTTTCGAGAAATACAGCATCTATGCCAAGCGTATCGCGCAGTCGGGCGATTTGCTTACTCATGACAACGACCAGGCTGTGTTGACTCTTCTCAAGACAAGTGACCTCGTCCGGGACAAATATCCTCGGGTCAGTGCCAATGCCACGCTCGGAGATGTGGTCCGGATTATAGCGGACAGCACTGCGGCCGTATTTGCGGTTGTAGATGACGAAGACCATTTCAAGGGGCTCGTAGATATAGATACCGCACGCTCATTCATGTTCAAGACACATCAGTATAAGACTATGCATGTGTCTGATTTCATGCA
The DNA here is from genome assembly GCA_964616865.1 of uncultured Muribaculaceae bacterium. Taxonomy (GTDB): domain Bacteria; phylum Bacteroidota; class Bacteroidia; order Bacteroidales; family UBA932; genus Cryptobacteroides. Next base: position 4,825 of record CAZTUQ010000012.1, on the reverse strand, counting down.
GTCTCCTGCGGAGTTTATATATTTGGATGAGCCGATGACGAGTGTCATGCGCAAATTTGACCGGACAGGGGCATGGCGTCTTCCTGTTGTCGGTCAGGACCGTAAGTATTACGGATTCATATCCCGTTCGCGTCTGCTTTCTGCCTATCGCGAGGAGTTGAAAATCATTTCACAGGACTGATCAGTCGCAGACCTATTCTTCTGCGCTCCATATCGATACTGATGACTCTTACCTGCACATGCTGGTGCAGTTTGAGGACTTTTGCCGGCTCTACATGCCCTTTTACACCCATTTGTGACACATGTACCAACCCGTTTTCGTGGAGTCCGATATCTACGAACGCTCCGAAGTTGGTTATGTTGGTGACTATGCCCGGCAGTTCCATTCCCTCCTTGAGGTCGTCTATCTCGCGGATGTCACTGGCAAATTCAAATGTGGACGCCTCTTCACGCGGATCCCGTCCGGGTTTTGACATTTCCTTGATGATGTCGTTAATTGTGGGCAGGCCGAAATCTCCGTCTACATAGGAAGAGGCGTTGATGCTGTTGCACAAATCGGCATTGCCTATCAGTTCGCTTGTCTTTACACCCAAATCTTTTGCCATTCTGTCGGCAATGTGATAGGCTTCGGGGTGGACGGCCGAATTGTCAAGAGGGTTGGCTGATTCGGGTACGCGGATAAATCCGGCGCATTGTTCAAATGTCTTGGCACCGAGCCTTGGCACTTTTTTAAGATCAGCCCGGCTTGCGAAACTACCGTTGGTATCCCTGTAGGCTATGATTTTCTCCGCAAGGGCAGGCCCGACACCGGCGACATAGGACAGGAGGAATGAGCTTGCGGTGTTCAGATTCACGCCTACGGCATTGACGCAGGACTCCACTACATTGTCCAGTTTCTCTTTTAGCAGGCTTTGGTCTACATCGTGCTGGTATTGTCCGATACCCAGATTGCATGGGTCGATTTTGACCAGTTCGGCGAGTGGATCCATAAGTCTGCGCCCTATGGATACGGCTCCTCTGACCGTGACATCTTCATGAGGGAATTCCTTGCGCGCGGCTTCCGATGCCGAATATATCGAAGCGCCGTCTTCGCTGACGGTCCATACCTTGCAGCCGTCCGGCAGCGAGATTTTCTTTATAAAGTCTTCTGTCTCCCGGCTTGCGGTGCCGTTTCCTATCGCAATCGCTTCGATATTGTATTTCTCAAGCATGCCCTGTACCTGCATGATGGCCTTTACCTTCTCATTCTGAGGAGGGTGGGGGAATATGATTTCATGGTGCAGGAGTCCTCCTCTCTCGTCAAGGCAGGCAATCTTGCATCCGTTGCGGTAGCCCGGATCGATAGCCATTGTGCGTTTGGCACCGACGGGAGGGGAGAGGAGCAGCTGGCGCAGATTTTCACCGAATACCTCTATGGATTCGGTGTCCGCCTTGCGCTTGGCTTCTTTTATGATATCGTTGGAAATGGACGGCTCCAACAGCCTTTTGAATGCGTCCTCGACGGCGGCCCGTATGTGTTCGGCAAGTGCTGGGACGGGGTATCCGTGCTCCTGGCAATAGTCGTAATAAAGCTTCTTGCAGCATTTTTCCGCATCGGCATCTATGCCAACAGAGAGTATACCTTCGTTTTCTGCGCGGAGGATTGCAAGCAGGTTGTGCGCCGGAATCTTGGTCACAGGAGCGGAGAAATTGAAATAGTTGCGGTATTTTGCCGCATCCTGCGATTTCTCTGCGTGTTTGCCGGCTTTTGATGTTATTCTCCTTGTCCTGAATATGTTGCGCAGTGTCTCTCTGACGGATGCCGTTTCGGAAAGGCGTTCGGCTATGATGTCCCGTGCTCCGGAGAGGGCCTCCTCGGCAGAATGGACACTGTCATTCAGGTATTTTCCGGCTGCGGCCTCCGGGTTTCGTGCCTGCCCGGACATCATTGCATCGGCAAGCGGCTCCAACCCGGCTTCCTTGGCGATTGTCGCCCGTGTACGCCTTTTCGGGCGGTAGGGCAGATAGAGGTCTTCGAGATCGCCGGCATCGGTGCATGATTCTATTGCAGCGCGGAGGCTGTCTGTCAGTTTGCCCAGTGATTCGACGGTCGCGAGAATGGTGCCCTTGCGCTTTTCCATTTCGTCGAATACTCCGACCCAATGCTTGATCTCGGCGACAGACACATCATCCAGGCCTCCGGTCTTCTCCTTGCGATAGCGGCTGATGAAAGGGACGGTATCTCCCTCTTCAAACATCTGGACACAATTCTCAACCTGCCAGTCCTTTACGCCGGCCTTTGTAGCTATGCAGCTGATATATAATTGTTTCATGCTCGGTTTTTCTTCGGGCTGATTTTGCGGAAACGCAATTTGATTACTCCCCAGAATGCTTCTCCGAATATGCCGCTGGACATCTTGGAGGTGCCGAGTTTGCGGTTGACGAATATTACGGGGACTTCAGCGACCTTGAATCCGAGTTTTACCGCGCTGTATTTCATTTCTATCTGGAAGCCGTAGCCTTTCATCTCCACCGCGTCCAGGTCCATGGTCTCCAATACCTGTCTTCGGTAGCATGCAAATCCTGCAGTGGTATCGCGTATTTCCACACCAAGGACCGTCCTAACATACAGAGATGCACAATACGACATGAGTATCCTTCCAAGTGGCCAGTTCACGACGCTGATACCATCGCAGTAACGCGAGCCTACGGATACGCCAGCACCTCCGGAAGCGCAGGCCTCATACAGGCGTGGCAGGTCGTTGGGGTCATGCGAGAAATCCGCATCCATTTCGAATATGTAGTCGTATTCGTGTTCGAGACTCCATTTGAATCCGCTTATGTATGCCGTCCCGAGTCCGAGTTTTCCGCGTCTCTCAATGAGGTAGAGACGCTCCGGATACTCCTGCATGATATCCTTCACTATGTAGGCAGTGCCGTCCGGGGATCCGTCGTCAATCACGAGGATGTCATACGCTCCTTTCAATGAGAGCACCTTGCGTATAATGGCCTCTATGTTCTCTTTTTCGTTGTAAGTCGGGATAATTACTATCTTTCTGTCCATAAGATGTGGCAATACAGCTTTAGCTTGTGATTTTAGGTATGCAAGATAACAAAAAATGTTAAATTTGTCCTATAAGCTGTTTGAAATTATGCCCCCTCATTATTGGCAATGTGCTCCCGGGCATTTTCTTCCTCATCTTCGGTCGTATGTCGCTGACAAACACCCTTTTCGCAGGAAGAAACTGCCTTCTGGAATATATACTGGCCGATGCGGAGGATGATTTTGAATGTCCCTTATGCGAATGCTGAAAATGCATTCATTTGTTTAATAATTAGGAGCTGCGTCTGCGCCAGATGCGTCGGTGTCCGGTGCCGTGACGATGAACAGAACATAAATGGACAAGAGAATAGACTGTTTTGCCGGAGGTGTCCGGACGAGAGAGCTGCTTTCGGAGCAGCCGTGTGTTGCGAATGTGTATGAAATGGCGCTTTCGCGTCTGTGCCCGACCTCCCTTATGCGCGAACTGGCGGAAAAAGCCTGCGCTGAATATACCCTACTCTGCACCAAGGAGACGGATCTGCGCCTGGTGGCGTTTGCATTGGAGAGAATGCTGCAGATTGCGGATGCTGCCGGTGCCGTTATGGTGTATTCGGACCATTTCAATATCCTGCCGGGCGGAGAAGTGGTGGAGGCTCCAGTTATCGATTGCCAGGAGGGGGCATTGAGAGACGATTTCGATTTCGGCTCGCTGATGCTGTTCCGTACATCCGCGCTCAAGGACGCCGTCTCCGGAATGGCGGAAGGGTATCATTATGCCGGTCTGTATGACCTGAGGTTGCGCGTGTCGCGGCTCGGAAGATTCGAACATATAAACGAATACCTGTATTATGATATAGAATCGGACTTGCGCAAGTCCGGAGAGAAACTGTTTGACTATGTGGATCCGCGCAACCGCGCCGTCCAGATTGAGATGGAGGCAGCGGTCACGGCGCATCTTAAGGCTGTGGGGGGCTATCTTCCGCCGGTATTCAAGGATGTAGACCTTTCTGTAGGGGAGTTTGAATGCGAGGCGAGCGTCGTCATTCCGTGCCGCAACAGGGTGAAGACTATAGGAGACGCCATAGCGTCCGCGTTGTCACAAAAAACATCATTCCCTTATAATGTAATAGTCGTCGATGACAATTCGACCGACGGCAGCGTAGATGTTATCAAGAGTTTCTGCTCCGATCCGAGACTTATATATATAGCACAGGATGATTCATATCATGCGATAGGCGGCAATTGGAACGCTGCGGTGCATCATCCGGCGTGCGGACGTTTTGCCATCCAGTTGGATTCGGACGATACATATTATGATGAGACGACGGTGCAGAAGTTTGTTGATGCTTTCCATGAGCAGAATTGCGCCATGATCATCGGCACATACCGTATGACCGATTTCGAGATGAATACTCTGCCTCCGGGCATTATCGACCATAGGGAATGGACTCCCGAGAATGGCCGCAACAATGCTTTGCGCATAAACGGTCTCGGTGCTCCCCGCGCTTTCTGGACTCCTTTGCTGAGGTCGATAAACTTCCCTGTGACCAAATATGGTGAAGATTATGCCGTCGCCCTGCGAATTTCTCGAGAATATCAGATTGGCCGCATATATGATGTGGTCTACAACTGCCGGCGCTGGGATGGCAACTCGGATTCTGCGCTGAATATCAAGCAGGTAAATGCCAATAACCTATATAAGGACCGCATCCGCAGCTGGGAGTTGGAGGCCCGCAAAAGGCTCTCGATTTTCAAAAAACTTTAAAAATTTTCAAAAAAAGTTGCATAAAGGTATTGCGGAGT
>CAZTUQ010000011.1:0-48619 GCA_964616865.1 uncultured Muribaculaceae bacterium | reverse complement strand
ATTCTTTTATGGTTCATTCGAGGGCGACGGTCCCATCACGAAGCGAAGTTCTGCGCCGGGCTTCATATCCTCGAAGTCAATGTATTGGAGAGTATAGGGCCTGCCGTCCAGATACACGCTCTGGATATAGATATTCTCTGGAGAATTGTTTTCAGCAACGACTGTAAAGACGCCTCCACGCACATTGATCTCCGCCCTGTCCCAGATAGGCGAGCCGAACCAGAAGCGCGTGGACGCAGGCTCTGTCTGATAGAATCCGAGTGACGACAGTATATACCACGCACTCATCTGCCCGACATCCTCATTACCGGAAAGACCGTCCTCTCCGATACCGTACTGCTCGGAAAGTATCTGACGGACACGTTCCGCAGCCTTGTCCGAACGCCCTGCCATTGTATACAGATACACTATATGATGACTCGGCTCGTTGCCGTGGACATATTGTCCTATCAGGCCGGATATATCTGCAGGCGCGCCGTCATTAAGGTCGGAGGACGCAGTAAACAGCGAGTCAAGACGCTCCAGCATGGTTTCCCTGCTCCCGAAGCCCTCTATCAGACCATCCAGATCATGAGGTGCCAGCCATGTGTACTGCCAGGCATTGCCCTCGCAATAGTCACAGCGGTGGGCAGAGAAGAACGGATCGAACGGTGTGCGCCAGCTGCCGTCCGCCATCCTGCCACGGACAAAACCGGTGGAGGCATCGAAATAATTGCGCCAGCTGTGGCTGCGCTCATGGAAAAACTCCGTATCTTCGGCATGCCCGAGAATCCCGGCAGCATTAGCGACTGCCGCATCTGCAATGGCGTATTCCATATCCTTGGCGCAAGCCTTATTGGTGAGATCGCAGGGGATAAATCCATATTGCTTGCGGTGCTTCTGCCCCCTCTCATCCAGCATGACCGATGCCCGGCACGCCGCGTATGCCCTCTCACGGCTACTCTCCGACACAATGCCTTTGACGATAGCGTCAGCGACCGCTATGACTCCGGGGTTGCCCACCATGCAGTTGGTCTCATTGCCTACCAGATGCCACACAGGCAGTTTGCCCTGTTCGTCATAAATATCCACCATGGTCTCTACGATGTCTTTCGTCCTCTCCGGCTGGAAGATGGAGTACAGCGGCATGGCTGCGCGGTAAGTATCCCACAGGGACAGGGTGGTATAGGTCTCATGCCCTGGATTTCCGTGCACCTGACCGTCCGCACCTCTGTACGACCCGTCCACATCGCAGAATAGCGACGGGGCTATCATAGTATGGTACAGTGCGGTATAGAACACCTTGCGGGCATCGTCGTCCGAGGTATGTATCCTGATCTTGCCCAGTTCATCACTCCATGACCTGGCAGCAGCCGCACGGACGCGTTCAAAATTCCAGCCCGGGAGTTCGGTGTCCATGGCTGCTCGGGCGGCCTCCATTCCGGTAGCGGACAACGCCACTTTGAGCATGACCCGTTCACCTTCCTTTGTCGAGAAATGGAAATGTCCGTAACGGACCTGCCCGTCCCTTTCTATCAGCGTACTGTCCGCAGCCATATCGAAAGGCTTGGAGAATACCGCATGGAAGTATTGCTTCTGGTTTTTCGCCCAACCTTTGGAATGCCTCCAGCCCCTGACCGTCACGCTGTCCACAATCTCAATCCCCGTATCGACAGGTCTGTCCGTACATCCGCCATTCTGCAGGTCTATCACAATACCCGAGTCCTCCCCCTCCGGGAATGTATACCGGTGCAATCCTACTCTTGCCGTCGCCGTGAGTTCGGCCGTAATGCCATATCGCAACAGCGGGACACTGTAATACTCAGGTCTCGCCACCTCCTTGCTGCGGTCCGCGTATGACCATAGTCCGCTCCCCGGCTCATCCTTGACCCCTCTGGCGTATGTAACGGCACCTTTTACCGGCATCACCGTCACGTCAAAGAGGTCACCTACACCGGTACCGTTGAGATGCGTGTGGCTGAAGCCGATCACCGTCGAATCGGAAGAATGGTATCCCGAACACCAGTCCCATGACTGCGGGACGCTCGTCGGTCCCAACTGCACCATGCCGAAAGGAACGCTCGCTCCCACAAAAACATGTCCGTGCCCTCCACTGCCGATTTTGGGATCCACATATGCAAGCAAGCCATTGTCATCCGTACACGACATGACAGATGACGATACCGCCGCAGCCGCGGCAAATATGGTGATGAATGTTCTGATGACCGGTGTTTTCATTATATGTCTAATTGTTAAGATTCGTTTATGATATTTCCTCTGTGGGCCGGTAATGTTTGCGCGAGGTGATGCGGTACGCTGCCAACACCATTATTCCGGTGACTATCCAGGATGCCGGATATGCCAGCATAAGTATATTGAAACCAGGGAAATGCGGGCTGACTGCATATATCCATACGAGACGCAGTACGCATGTACCCAATACAGCCAGCAGTGCAGGCGGCAAAGACTCTCCATAGCCACGCATGGCGGCGGACGCTATTTCGTACGAGTTGCACAGGAAGAGGCACAGCAGAGCCGTCTCCATCCTGATCTTGCCGTATGCTATGACTTCCGGATCCGTCGAGAACAGACGCAGGAGAGGGTCTCTGAATGCCACCATTGCAATAGTGACTGCCAGGCAGGTCAGTGTGCTGAGCACCATTCCCTCTCGGAATATACGCCGGCAGCGGTCATATCGCCCCGCCGCATAGTTCTGACTGGTAAATGTCATTGTAGCGCTACAGAATGCCGGCACTATCTGATAGCCGAACGACTCGTACGTCAGCGCGGCCGCATTCCCTGCCACGGCAGCAGAGCCGTAACCATTGACCGCAGACTGCACAAATACATTGGATATGGCGAACAGCATGCTCTGGAACCCTGCCGGCAGACCTATCCTCATTATCGCCCGCACCTCTGTCCCGTCAAGACGGATATTCCTGGGCTCGAGACGGAAATCCCCGTCTTCGCGCAGCAGCATAATCACGATGGCTGCCGCACTGATCATATTGGATGTACCGGTGGCTATGGCGACCCCCTCTACACCGAGGTGGAACACGAGCACCAACAGCAGATTAAGCAAGGTATTCACAACTCCAGCCGCTATCAGTATATACAGCGGACGCTGGGTATCACCACGGCTGCGCAATATCGCCGCCCCGAAGTTGAATATCATTATGAACGGCACCCCGAGGAAATAGATACGGAGATACAGCAGAGCCTGTTCCATGATGTCATCGGGCGTGCCCATCGCTGTCAGCAAGGGGCGCGCGACTATCTGGCCGACCACGAGGAGCGATACTCCCAGCCACAAGGCCAGTGCGGCACATGTGCTGACACCGATACGGACACGTTCTCCGTCACGCATGCCTATATGGCCCGCAATGACGGCATTCGCCCCGAGGGTAATGCCGATAAACAGATTAAGGAACAATGATATGACGGTAGTGTTGGCTCCTACGGCAGCAAGCGCCTGACTGCTGACGAAACGCCCCACCACCATGACATCAACAGCATTGAAGAGTTGCTGCAGGATACTGCTTGCCGCGACCGGCAGCGCGAAGAGCAGTATTTTGCCCACTGTGGGGCCATTCAGCATATCTACATCTTTCCTCATAGCCTTTGACCCATCCGGCAGGTCATCATACAATACGACATGACTACGGACTGTGCCGCAGCCAAGTCATCGGAACGCATTCGCCGAATGGCGCGCAAATATAGTCAAAGCTTTTTGGATTCCGCCTTGGCGATGAATTTTTGTTCGTTGATGACGAAACGCTCGTGAGTCCCCTCACCGATGAGCCCGGTCTCGTCATAAGCACTCACGCGGAATACCAGACGACGGCGGTCTATCTCCACCAGTTCGGATTCGCAACGGACCTGCATGCCGATAGGAGTGGCGCTGACATGGCCCACATCCACGCGTGTGCCCACCGTCTCCTCCCCCTCTTCGAGGAAAGGCTTCACCGACAGGCGGCATGTCCGCTCCATCAACGCAACCATCATGGGCGTCGCATATACAGAAGCGGCGCCGCTGCCTACATGTCTGGCACTCAATTCCATTGTCACCGTCTCTTCCTGACGGCCCTTGATACCGGTCTCCAACATATCTTCAATATTCAATTAATACACCTTTAGTCTTCTCCCTCGGAGGGGCGTCTGCGTATCAGCGCGTCCAGGATGCTCTGTATATTGTTTTTCTCGGCGGTTTCGACCTTGACACCTTTCCGTCCCGGCTCCGGATGGCCGAGAGGGAAGAACATTACCTCCTGGAGAGTAAACTCCGCATCTATATAATCAAAATCCTCGTCCGCAATCTGGAACACCACTCCCGGGACTTCCGCAAACAATACACGGACGGCATCATCCTCGTGCTGCGCCCTCATCAGCTCACTCACATTGATACGCGCCCCGCTACCTCCTGCCAAAGCATCCACCGCAGACAGCAGACCACCGGGGCCGACAGCACGCAACGACAGGAATATCCCGTCCTCAACCATCTCCCGCAGCACCTCATAGCAGTCTATAAAATAATCAGGCGAATAGAACTCCGGCGCGACAGCATCCCCGACACCGAGGACCTGCGACAGCAACGACCCTCCAAGCCTGTAATCCCCGTCATCGACAGGTACATATACAATCCAGCTGTCCGGATCCGCCACCATATCCTCAGGGCAGGCCACCTTGTCATCCGAAGACACATTATCATCCTCATCCTCCGGCACAACCTCCGTCGTAACAGCCAGGCCGCATTCCTGCGACTCCTCATAACTGTACGCATCTATCCTTATGCCCAGGCCGTCGACATATTCGCATGCCGCCTGCACAGACGAATAGAATGCCGCCATATTGCCCAGCACGGAGCCGTTCCAATGCCAATGCAGAGAAACGATGATATTCTTGAGACGGAAAGTGCCACCAACGCGAAGACGCTCCGTAAGTGCATGGGCTATAACCACTTTAGTATACTGCGCAGCGTATTCGACAGGAAACGCTCCGGACCTGCCCCGAATGGAATCGAGATACTCACCTGCGCGCCACACATCGCAGTCGGAGCCTATAGGGGCCGGGTCAACTGTCTCATCTGCAATCTGCTCTGCTCCCGCAGGAATCCCTCGCGGCACAAGCAGATACTCCTCCAACATCTCCGCAGGTGTCATATCCTGCGCAACGCCATCGATGATGTAATTTGAATATAATGCCGAAGTCATACTTCGGTAAAAATAACTATTTTTGGATTAAGAACAGCCCATCCGGAAGAAAAAGAGCCACCGGAGGCACAGAGAAACGGACAAATAGTATCCATATCCATGGAGACACGCGCAATGAAAGACAATTACCAGCAACTTATAGACGACATTTTCTCACGGCACCGTTCGGTACAGGACGCCGGATTTGCCGGAGATGCATACAAGCCCGGTCTGAAACGGATGAAAGAGTTTGACACTCTACTCGGCAGCCCGTCACGCAAAGGCCGCTTCATCCATGTAGCCGGCACCAACGGCAAAGGCTCTGTCAGCCACATGACAGCGGCAGCGCTCGCAGCCGCAGGCCGGCAGGTAGGATTATACACCTCGCCTCATCTGACGGATTTCCGCGAGAGGATGAAAATCATTTCGCCGGACGGATTCCGCATGATAAGTCGCGAGGATGTCACCGCATTCCTCGGAGAATGGAGACACGACATAGACCGTCTGGGGCTGTCATTCTTCGAAATCACCACCGGCATGGCACTGTGGTGGTTCGCCAAGGAGAATGCGGACATTTCAGTCATCGAGACCGGACTCGGCGGACGGTTCGACTCGACAAACATCATAACACCGGAAATCTCGGTCATCACATCCATAGGCCTCGACCACTGTGCCATTCTCGGAGACAGCAGAGCCGCGATAGCCCGTGAAAAGGCAGGGATTTTCAAGCCTGGCGTGCCAGCTGTCGTAGGGATTAGAGACAACGAGACAGCTCCGGTATTCGAAGCGGTGGCCGTAGAAAACGGATGCCCTCTGTATTGGGCAGACGGAATGGAATGCGATATAGAACTCGCCGGCAGGCTCGACCTGCACGGTGAATATCAGGAAACCAACCTGTGCACAGCCATTACCGCATTGAGACTGACCGGGACTGACTGCCGCCAAGAGAATGTCCGTAATGCAATCGCGCACTGCGCCCGGCTGACAGGCCTGCACGGCAGATGGGAATGTCTCTCGGACAAGCCCATGACCATAACGGACATAGGGCACAATCCCCCGGCACTCGCATGCAATTTCGCGCAACTCGCCTCCATGATGGACAGCGGAAAATATGACCGCCTCATCATGGTCTACGGAGTCATGGCCGACAAGGACATTGACAGCATCATCCCCATGATGCCGGATGATGCGGAATACATATTCACAACCCCGTCCACTCCGCGTGCAATGCCTGCAGAGGAGATTCTCGAAAGGTTTCTCCGCATAAGGTACGGGGCGGAATACAATGAGCGGGGCGACGCTTCCTCCGTCAGCGCCCGCCGCCGTGCAATCGCCTCCGGCGATGTCCGCACGGCGGTCGCGCTCGCCCAAAGGCTCGCCACGCCCCGCTCCCTTATCTACATAGGCGGCAGCGCATTCGTTGTCGCCGACATTCTCAGAGAAGGTCTATAACCTCCTTATTGGCTGCGCTCACCCGGGCGACATCGAGTTTGTTCACCTTGCGGTCATAGGTCATCAGCCCGTTGACCTCCACCTCGACATCCGTGGTCTGGGTATAGACAGCGGCGGAGCAGCCGTCGCGCAAGACCAGTTCCTTGAGCATTTTGGCATACTCCACATACTGGTCCGTAGCCGCCTCGGAGGTGCTGTACTTGACATATCCCCAGTTCTTGTCCTTCTGCCAGAGATGTCCATCCAACGGCAGGCCTATGCCTCCGTACTCTCCGAGCACATTGACCTTGTCGGAGTCAAGGACACGCATCTGCGGATGTGGATAATAGTGTGAGTCCAATATATCGTCGTCACAACCGGAAACCCAGTTGCCTCCCGATGCGTGATTGACCAGACGGGTGGGATCCTTGTGCGATGTAAACGCCGCCACCTCACGAGTGTCGAACTGTCCCCACGCCTCATTGAAAGGCACCCATACCACTACACAGGGATACTTCATGTGCTGGTCCATGATTTCCTCCCACTCCTTATAATAATTGGCTTTAGCCTCCTCGGTCGCAGGGAAGTCCGTGCCCTTGTCATAAGCCTCGTCAGACTGGCACCAATGGTTGAGACTGTTGTCCGCGAACGAAGGCATATCCTGCCACACCAGCATTCCGAGTTCGTCACAGGCCCTGAACCATGTCGCCGGCTCCACCTTGATATGCTTGCGTATCATATTGAACCCATAGGCCTTGGTCATCTCTATGTCATGCCTCATGGCTGCCTCTGTCGGTGCCGTATACAGACCGTCCGGCCACCATCCCTGGTCAAGAGGGCCATACTGGAACAGAATCTTGTTGTTGAGAGCCATCCGCCTGTGCCCGTCCCCGTCACGCACCACGGAAATCTTGCGCATTGCCGTATATGCCTTGACCGCATCGAGAGTCTCTCCTCCGCGCTTGACGGCTATTTCCATATCATAGAGATAAGGATCGTCCGGCGACCACAGGCGTACCTCGGACGGCCTGACAACCGCAGTCTCACCGACAGCCACACTGACTGTCCTGCCACCCAGCGTGACCTCAACGGCATCGCCAGGCTGCGCACCGTCCACTTCCGCACTTACGGATATAGTGCCAGCATCAATGTCGCTCACCGCGATGTAATCACGCACGGAGGTCTGCGATACCGGCTCCATCCATACGCTCTGCCAGATGCCGGTCACAGGGGTATACCAGATGCCTTCCGGCTTGGTAACCTGCTTGCCTCTCGGCTGGAAATTATTGTCTGTGGCGTCATATACCCGGACTACGAGTTCCTGCTCGCCTTTGCGCAGATATGGTGCGATGTCGAAAGAGAATGCCGTATAGCCTCCGGTATGCGTACCGACTGCCTGTCCGTTCAGCCACACCTCGGCTTTCCAGTCCACGGCTCCGAAATGCAGGAGCAGTTTGTCCTTGCGCCATGCGGAAGGCACTTTGAACGAAGTCCTGTACCACAGGGCCTCATCGCCTGTCACACGGCGTCCGACGCCGGAGAGGGAGGACTCTATGCAGAAAGGCACCAATATCTGTCCGTCTGCTGTTTCAGGCATGGATGCAGACTCGTCAGCCGTCACCGCATATTCCCACAATCCATTGAGGGACTTCCATTTATCACGGATCATCTGCGGTCGCGGATATTCAGGATGCGCATTGTCGGGGCCTACCTCTTCCGCCCATACAGTACGGATATTGTCCCCGGCAGGGGTCCATGTGCCATTGCTCCCCTGTCCGCAAGACGCCAGGAGGAAAGCAGCCGACAGAGCGGCCGCTGATAATATTATTCTATTCATATAGATATTTTTTAGTGTCATTATGACTAAACAAATATACATGTTTTCGGCTGAAATGAGCACCGTCGCCATTATAGAATGTCACCGTCACAAAAACAGCCATCGCTCCGGGCCATATCACGATTGTATTTTCTCAGCACGCCCGTTAAGATTCCACACCCATATCAGAGTTTTTCTGACTATATTTGCATATTATGATTAAAGAAAAACTTCTCTCGACAGCATTGTCGGAGCTATTTTCCAATCCTGGATTTCCGTCCAGGCCGGACGGATTGTACGGACCGCTGAACTACATGATAGGACTCGGAGGCAAACGCATCCGCCCCAGACTGTGCCTGCTCGCATGGTCCATGTTCAAGGACAGCCTCAATGACGGGATATTGCAGCCGGCAGCCGGTCTGGAAATATTCCATACATTCACACTCATCCATGACGACATCATGGACCGTTCGGAGATGAGGCGGGGCAAGCCAACCGTCTGGTCCAAATGGGACAACGACACGGCCATTCTCTCCGGAGATGTCATGCTCATAGACAGTTACCGCAGAGTAGCACAGGCCCCGAGGGAGGTATTGCCCGAGGTGCTCGACATCTTTACGGATACTGCCGCAAAGGTCTGCGAAGGACAGCGTTTCGACATGGAGTTCGAGAGCCGCGACTATGTATCCATGGACGAGTACATGCAGATGATAGGGCTCAAGACCGCCGTTCTCATTGCGGCTTCCGCCAGAATGGGCGCCATGATAGCGTCAGCGTCGGAGTCCGATGCCGATGCCCTGTACAACTACGGCTACGACCTCGGACTGGCATTCCAGATAGCTGATGACTACCTCGACTGCTACGGAGACGAAAAGGTCTTCGGCAAGCCCATAGGCGGTGATATAGTGCACAACAAGAAATCCTGGCTCATCACACGCGCCTACGAGAAGTCGGAGAATCGCAGGGCGTTCCTGGAAATGATGTCATTGCCGGCAGGCTCCCAGAGCGAAAAAGCCAGCAAGATTGCATTCGTAAAGGCCGAATTCAACCGTCTGGGCGTGCAGGATGACGCCCGCAACGAGATAGACAATCTCACAAGACGCGCTCTCAGCCATGTCGAGAATTTCGAAGGCTTCGGACAGCTCAAGGATTTCGCCGACTCTCTCGTAGGGAGGGCGAAATGAGCCACAGGAATATAGAAATAATGGCACCTGCCGGCAGTTTTGAATGTCTGCGGGCAGCGATACAGGGAGGAGCCGGGTCCGTTTATTTCGGCATAGGCCGCCTCAACATGCGCAGCCATTCGGCCGCCAATTTCACAGCGGACGATTTGCCGGAAGTGGTCGGAATCTGCCGTGAGGCAGGTGTCAAGTCTTACCTGACCCTCAACATCACCCTGTACCAGGACGACCTCGAAGACATGAGGCACGCAATAGACAGCGCAAAGGCTGCCGGAGTGGATGCCGTCATCGCATCCGACATGGCTGTCATCATGTATTGCCGACAGGTCGGCATGGAGGTACACATTTCCACGCAGTTGTCCATATCCAATGTCGAGGCATTGCGATTCTATGCTGCATACGCGGATGTCGTGGTGCTCGCAAGAGAACTGAATCTCCAGCAGGTGGCTGAGATTCACAATATCATCGAAAACGAGCACATCACCGGCCCGTCCGGTGAACTGGTGCGCATAGAGATGTTCGTGCATGGTGCGCTGTGCATGGCTGTCTCCGGCAAATGCTATCTCAGCCTGCACAGTTACGGGCAGTCCGCCAACCGCGGTGCCTGCTACCAGATATGCAGACGCTCGTATGAAGTAACGGACAAGGAGACAGGATACAGCCTGGAGATAGACAATAAATATATAATGTCTCCCAAGGACCTCTGCACGATAGAATTCGTGGATAAACTTATTGCCGCAGGTGTGAGGGTGTTCAAGATAGAGGGACGGGCGAGATCCGCTGATTATGTGCAGCGTTGTGTGTCCTGTTACAGCGAGGCAGCAAAGGCTGTCGGGGAGGGGACATACACGCCGGAACTCGCCGCATCGCTCAAGGAGAGGCTCGCCGAGGTATTCAACCGCGGATTCTGGGACGGGTATTATCAAGGGGCGAAATTAGGAGAATGGAGCAATGTCTACGGTTCGCAGGCGACGCGTAGAAAGGTTTACTGCGGCAAGGTAAGCAATTGGTTTGACCGCATCGGCGTTGCAGAGATAACGATAGAGAGCGCGGAACTCCGCCAGGGCGACGAGGTCATCGCCATCGGAGCGACTACAGGCGCAGTCACATTCCCCGCAGATGAGATCAGGGTGGACCTGAAACCGGTCTCCAAGGCCGGCAAGGGAGAACGCTGTTCCATAGCCGTACACCCTGCAGACACGGGGATTCCTTTTAATAAACTGCATCGGGGGGACAAGGTATATGTCTGGCGTGCCGTCGGTGACACAGGCGACAATTCATAGACATATATGGCAGCACGCAAGGACATATTGCTGGGGAAACTCCGCGCAGGAGAGTCAATGAACGGCAGGGAGCGCCTGACTCTCACCATGTTGCTGGCAATGCCGGCGATACTCGCCCAACTGTCCATGTGCCTGATGAGCTACATAGATGCTGCAATGGTCGGGCATCTTGGCAGCGCACAGGCCGCAGCCATAGGGCTGGTCAGCACGACGACATGGATATTCGGCAGTTTCTGCTACGCCAACAGTTCCGGGTTCACTGTACAGATAGCGCACCGATGCGGAGCACAGGATTTCCGCGGAGCACGGGGCATATACAGATATGGCCTGCTCGTGACGGTATTGTTCAGTATCGTGCTGGCTGCAATAGGCGTGGCGATAGCAGACGCCCTCCCCTTGTGGCTTGGAGGAGGTGATGACATCCGCGATGATGCCACAGCATATTTCCGCATATACGCATTGTTCCTGCCTGTATTCCAGGTAGCTGTCATTTCAGAGGCGTCGCTCATAGCAAGCGGCAATATCAAGGTGCCGGCCATCATCAGCCTGGTAATGTGTCTTCTGGATGTGATATTCAACTATCTGTTCATATTCATCCTCGACATGGGAGCCAGAGGAGCGGCTCTCGGCACAGGAGCTGCAGAATTGTGCGCCGCATTGTTCCTCATAATATATGTCGCCACGCGTAGCAGAGAACTGCAGCAGAGAGATTTTCTGCGCACTCTATGGCAAGGGCTCCGAGGAACGGAAGTCCCTGTCAATGAGAATGTCGAGCCGACAGCCCCAGAAGACACACGCAAGAATATACTGCACAAGGCCCTGGGCATCTCATGGCCGCTGTGGTTGCAGAATCTCGTGACACGCGGTGCGTATGTAGCAGCCACCATCATCATTGCTCCTCTCGGGACTGTGGCGATAGCTGCCAATTCATTCGCAATCATTGCCGAAGGATTCTGCTACCTGCCGGGATACGGCATGCAGGACGCAGCCACCACACTCATCGGACAGAGTCTCGGGGCGGGACGCAAAGATCTGGCGCGGAGGTTCGCACGCATCACCATTGCCTCAGGCGCGGCGATGATGGCATTCCTTGCAGTGCTGATGTACGCATTCGCTCCTGCAATCATGGGATTGCTCAGCGAAGACCCTCAGGTGATTGAGCTCGGCGCACAGTGCCTGAGAGTGGAAGCCTGGGCAGAACTCCTGTACGGAGTGAGCATAGTAGCCTACGGCTGTTGCGTCGGCGCTGGGGACACACTCGCCCCAAGTCTCATCAACCTGCTCAGCATGTGGGTGATACGTATAGGACTCGCACTCTTGCTGATACCGCGCATGGGGCTTGTCGGCTACTGGGTGGCCATGGCGGTGGAACTGTCCGCCAAGGGACTTATCATGGGAGCGCGTGTAAAAGGAAACGGCTGGCTCCGCAAATGGAACCAGCCGGACATTTCCTAAGAGAGTCTTCCGTTAGAACAAGGGCTCTGCCGTCATTTTGGGCGGAGCTGCAACTCCCATGAGTTTGAGGATGGTAGGTGCGACATTGCAGAGAGCGCCGTCCTTGACTTTCTTGATCTCGTCACCTGCGTTGATCAGTATAAACGGCACGATGTTGAGCGAGTGCTGAGTGTTGGGAGTGCCGTCCTCATTGACAGCATAGTCAGCATTGCCATGATCGGCTGTCAGCAGCACCGTGTAGCCGTGAGCCATGGCGCAAGTCACGACAGACTCTACCAGTCCGTCTATGCAGCCTACAGCATTGCGTATGGCATCATACACTCCTGTGTGCCCCACCATATCGCCGTTGGCGAAATTGAGGATAATGAGGTCCTCTTTCTCGGAGCGTATCGCATCGCAGAGTTTGTCGGCGACCTCGACTGCGCTCATCTCGGGCTGCAGGTCATAAGTGGCTACCTTGGGAGATGCAACCAGGATACGGTCCTCGTCCTTGTACGGCTCCTCGCGGCCTCCGTTGAAGAAGAATGTCACATGGGCATATTTCTCGGTCTCGGCTATACGCAGCTGGCGCAATCCGGCATTGGAAACCGTCTCTCCGAGCGTCTGGTCCACGAGTTCTTTCTCAAAGAGCACATGCACACCCTTGAAAGAGGCATCATACGGAGTGAGGCAGCAATAATGCAGCGGAATCGTATGCATGCCCATCTCCGGCATATCCTCCTGGGTGAGGACTGCGGTAAGTTCACGGGCACGGTCATTACGGAAATTGTAGAATATAACGGCATCTCCCTCCTCAATCTTGGCGAGAGGCTCGCCTGCTGCATCTGTAATCACGATAGGCTTGACGAACTCGTCGGTGACATCATTGTCATAAGAGGCCTGGATCGCATCCACAGCGGAAGTGAACTTGTCACCCTTGCCCTCGGTCAGCAGGTCGTATGCGAGTTTGACGCGCTCCCATCTCTTGTCCCTGTCCATGGCATAGAAACGGCCGCAGACGGTAGCGATTTTGCCGGTGGTCTCAGCCATCTTCGCCTCCAGAGACTCGAGGAATCCCTTGCCGCTGTGAGGGTCGGTATCGCGTCCGTCCATGAAGGCATGCACATACACATTGTCAATGCCCTGCCTCTTGGCCTCGGCGAGGAACTCATATACATGCTCCAGCGAGGAATGCACGCCTCCGGTGGAGGTAAGTCCCATCAGATGAAGTTTCTTGCCGGATGTCTTGACATATTCGTATGCGGCCTTGATCTGCTCGTTTTCCATGAGTTTGTGTTCACGGCAGGCGATGTTTATCTTGACGAGGTCCTGATAGATGACGCGACCGGCACCGAGATTCATGTGTCCGACTTCGGAGTTGCCCATCTGCCCGTCGGGCAGGCCGACATATTCGCCGCAGGCCTGCAGGTGGCTCATCGGCCAGGTGGCACGGAGATGATCGATATAGGGCGTTCCCTGAGTGTAGATGGCGTTGGAATGGTCATGTCTGCCTTCTCCCCATCCGTCGAGAATCATTAGTAGGACTTTTCTGTTCATGACTATAAATATATTTCTTAAATTTGTCGTACAAAAATACAGAATTAGAAACTGTTTTGAAACGGTTGGGGCGTCAGGGCACTGTGATTTTTCAGAA
The DNA here is from genome assembly GCA_964616865.1 of uncultured Muribaculaceae bacterium. GTDB lineage: Bacteria > Bacteroidota > Bacteroidia > Bacteroidales > UBA932 > Cryptobacteroides. The sequence goes on along the minus strand of CAZTUQ010000011.1, from coordinate 34,652 downwards.
CGGTTTCGCAAAATATCCTCTTATGTCCAGAAGAAGCAACCGTCAGAGCAGAAACCAACGCAATATCAAACGCTCCAAACACAAATCATCCCCAGCACCGCAGTATCAGGGAATTGTCAGAATGACCCGGGAGGGATTCATCTTCGTAAGTGTTGCCGACCTGGACGAAGACATCTATGTAAGAGCCGCCAAGACGAGGCACGCCCTGCACGGCGATACCGTGGAAGTAGCCCTGACCAAGCAGGAGAAAAAGGAGGGCCGCAAATATGAGGGGGAAGTCGTCCGTATCGTAGAGAGAAACCACAGGCCTTTTGTCGGCATATTCCACACGGCAGGCAAGCAGGCATGGGTACTCATGCAGAGCCGGACAATGCCCTACGACATTGAGGTGGACAAGGAACTCGCCACAGCCGCAGGAGCAGAGAAAGGCATGAAGGTCGCAGCCATTGTGGATGACTGGAAACGCAACGACCCCGCACCTGTCGGGCATATTGTGGATGTGCTTGGCGTCCCCGGCGAGAACAACACCGAGATGCACGCGATACTCGCGGAATACGGACTGCCCTACAGGTTCGATCCCGAAGTGGATAATGCCGCAGACAACATATCAGACAAGATCACAGCCGAAGATCTCAAAGGCAGACGCGATTTCAGGGATATTATCACGCTGACCATAGACCCGGCCGACGCAAAGGACTTTGACGACGCACTGTCATTCAGGATGCTCGACAACGGCAACTTCGAAGTCGGCGTCCATATCGCCGATGTCTCGTATTATGTACGGCCCGGCAACATCGTGGACGAGGAGGCACAGGCCCGCGGAACTTCGGTCTATCTGGTGGACAGGACAGTGCCCATGCTCCCCGAGAAATTGTGCAACAAACTCTGCTCGCTCCGCCCTCATGAGGAGAAACTGACATTCTCCGTAGTCTGCGAGATCACTCCGCGGGGCAAGATAGAGAACCGCTGGTTCGGCAGGACCGTCATCAATTCAGACGAGCGCTACACCTATGAACAGGCACAGGCCATAATAGAGGCCTCACTCGACAAGCACGCCCAGATGCCCGAATCCGCCACCGACCAGGCTATAGTGTACCTGCACAGACTCGCAACCCTGCTGCGCAAAAAGAGATTTGCCGCCGGTGCCATCAATTTCGAGAGGCCCGAGATGAAAGTCGAATGCGACGAGACCGGCAAGCCCGTGCGCATCTATCAGAAAATCAGCAAGGAAGCCAACTGGCTCATCGAGGAATTCATGCTGCTCGCAAACAGGAGCGTAGCGGAATTCATCGCCACCGCCGGCAAGATGAACGGCAAGGCATCCTCCAAGGCAAAATCGTTCATCTACCGTATCCACGCCACACCAAATCCCGAGAAACTCGAGAACCTGAGGAATTTCGCTGCAGCATTCGGATACAAGGTGGGCAACATGGAGCAGAAAAAGGAGATTGCCAAATCCATAAACGCGCTCATGGCTGCCGCCAAGGACAAGCCGGAGTTCAACGCCTTCGAAATGCTCGCCCTGCGCTCCATGGCCAAGGCCTGCTACTCCACCGACAATATCGGACACTACGGACTGGCTTTTGACTTCTATACACACTTCACCTCCCCTATCAGGCGTTATCCCGACACCATGGTGCACAGGCTCCTCGCCATGTACCTCGACGGCGAGCCGGACCAGGACAAGGGATACTACGAGATGCAATGCCGCTATGCTTCGGAGAGAGAGCAGATCGCGACGGATGCGGAGAGGGCCAGCGTCAAATACAAACTCGTGGAATACATGCAGGAGCATGTAGGAGAAGAATATGAGGGTGGTATCTCCGGCCTGACAGAATGGGGTATGTATGTAGAAGTAGACCCTACCAAGATTGAGGGAATGGTATCCATGCGCGACATCAAGTCCGATTTCTTCGAATTCGACGAGGAGCAATACAGGCTCGTGGGGCGCCGCACACACAAGATATACCGTCTCGGAGACAGGGTACGCATCCGCGTCAAGAGCGCGAACCTGGAGCAGAAACTGCTTGATTACGAATTGGTAGAAGACACGGACAATACCGCTCCGGACAGCGGAGACGGCACAGCGGAAGAAAACACCGGAAAGTCAGCGGCAAAGAGCCGCCGGAGTTTCTTCAGCAAGCCCGGAAAAACAATCCGGCGGAAGCAATCATCCAAGGATGCTCCCGCCGGGAAAAAGAAGATCCGGAACAAAAAGTCCGCAGAATAATACCTTTTATTTTCTGTCATTGACACGACGGGCCGCATCTATGATGTGGGCTGCATCGAGTCCGTATGCCTCCAGCAGTTCGGCAGGAGTACCCGACTGTCCCCAGCGGTCCGCTCCATTCACAAACTCCATAGGGGCAGGGCAACTTCTCGCCAGCACTCCGGCCACGAGTTCACCGAGTCCGCCGGCTGAGTTGTGCTCTTCAGCCACGACCACAGCGCGTGTCTTGAGGACGGACGCGAGTATGGTCTTCTCGTCGAAAGGCTTGATAGTGGCTACATTGATGACTTCGGCGCAGATGCCCTCGCTCTCGAGTTGCGCCGCTGCCTGCAGAGCCTCCCATACCATGTGACCACAGGCAATGAGAGTCACATCCTTGCCCTCGTTCATGACATAGGCCTTGCCTATCACAAATTCCTCATCAGGATCTGTGAAGTTGGGCCATGACGGGCGTCCGAACCTGAGATATACCGGTCCCTCATACTCGGCAGCCGCGATAGTCGCATTCTTGGTCTGGTTATAATCACAGGCATTTATGACCACCATTCCTGGAATGGCACGCATCAGTGCTATGTCCTCCATGGTCTGATGGGTGGCACCGTCTTCTCCGAGCGTGATGCCGGCATGCGACGAGGCGAGTTTGACATTTGTATGGCCGTATCCTACTTCCTGTCTGACCTGGTCATACACCCGGCCGCTGACAAATTCGGCGAACGAGCCCACAAACGGAATCTTGCCTGTCAGCGCGAGACCTGCTGCCGCTCCGACCATGTTGGATTCAGCGATACCGCACTGGACGAATCTGTCCGGAAATGCCTCCGCGAACGCATCCATCTTGAGAGAGCCCTTGAGATCCGCTGTCATGGCGACCACTCTCTTGTCCCTCTTGCCGGCTTCAAGCAGTCCTGCTCCGAAACCGCTGCGGGTATCTTTCTTACCTGTATCTATGTATTTTTTCATATTATCTATCCGTTATCCGGCATCCCGGCCCCAAAAGCAGGGGGCATAAGGACACCGACATTCTCTTATCCTAATAGTCTCCGAGGGTTTCCGGCAACTGCTCCAGCGCGGCGGCGCACTGCTCCGCATTGGGGGCTTTGCCGTGCCACTTGTGGGTGCCTGCCATGAAATCGATGCCGTGCCCCATCTCCGTCTTGAAGAGTATCATCGTAGGAACGCCTGTCCCCTTACCTGCCTTTGCCCGGTTGAATGCGGAGAGAATGGAATCGAAATCATGTCCGTCAGCCACAATGACATTCCAGTTGAAGGCCTTCCACTTCTCATCGAGTTTCTCGATGCCGGTGATGGTGCTGACTGGACCGTCTATCTGCTGTCCGTTCCAATCGGTCATCGCGATGAGGTTGTCGAGACGGTGGTGCTGCGCAAACATGGCTGTCTCCCAGATCTCTCCCTCTTCGCTCTCACCGTCACCGCAGAGCACATACACGAAATTGTCATCTCCGTCCATCTTTTTGCCGAGGGCTATGCCTGCCGCAGCCGCAAGTCCCTGTCCGAGAGAACCGGAGGGCTGGAATACTCCTTTCAGACCTCTCTCCGTGGAGGGGTGCCCCTGCAGAAGCGTACCGAATTTACGCAGTGTACCGAGTTCCGCGAGCGGAAAATAACCGCAACGCGCCAGGACCGAATAATATACAGGCGCAAGATGACCGGCGGAAAGTATGAACGCATCCTGCCCGGCCGCTGTGCGCGTCCATGTCTCGGGATCGTGGTTCATAACCTTGAAATAGAGAGCCGTCATGATATCCGTACAGCCTACGGAACCTCCGGGATGCCCGGATTTCGCCTCTGTGACCATCCTGATGATGTCTCTTCTCACCTGCGAGGCTATCTCCGGCAATGTGTGTTGTGTATCCATTTGTGTAGAGTTATTGTCGTCAATCTGGTAAAGATAACAAAATTCATGGATATAGGGCCGGCAGCCGGTTTGAAATTGTTGGTTAATGAATTATTTTTGCGTTATGAGAAACATCCGAAACTTCTGCATCATAGCACATATAGATCACGGCAAGAGCACTCTTGCCGACAGGTTGATAGAGCTCACCAGCACATTGAGCGAAAGGGACATGGAAAACCAGGTGCTGGATGACATGGATCTGGAACGCGAGAAGGGCATCACCATCAAGAGCCACGCCATCCAGATGGAATACATGCACAACGGCGAAAAGTACCGCCTCAACCTCATCGACACCCCGGGACATGTGGACTTTTCCTACGAGGTATCCCGTTCTATCGCGTCATGCGACGGGGCATTGCTCGTGGTGGACGCGTCACAGGGAGTGCAGGCGCAGACGATTTCCAACCTCTACATGGCTATAGACCACGGCCTGGAGATTATCCCTGTCCTCAACAAGATTGACATGGACTCTGCTCAGGTAGATGTGGTATCGGACGAGGTCTGCGACTTGATCGGCTGCTCTCCGGAGGATATATATAAAGTCTCGGCACGCACCGGCGAGGGCGTCGCTCCATTGCTGGATGCAATCGTCGAGAAGATTCCGGCTCCGTCCGGAGACCCCGATGCACCATTACAGGCCCTCATCTTCGACTCCGTATTCAATTCTTTCAGAGGTGTCATCGCCTACTTCAAGGTCAAGAACGGAAGCATCAGCAAGGGCGACAAGGTCAAGTTCTTCGCTACGGGCATGGATTACGAGGTGGAAGAGGTCGGAGTGCTCAAGATGAAGCTCGTGCCGACCAACAGGATAGAATGCGGAGATGTAGGCTATGTCATCACAGGCATCAAGAGCGCAGCCGAAATCAAGGTCGGTGACACTATCACGCATGTTGCCAACCCGTGCGCGGAGGCCATCGCCGGATTTGAAGAGGTCAAGCCCATGGTCTTTGCCGGTATGTACCCGGTGGACGCCTCCAAATTCGAGGAATTGAGGACCGTACTGGAAAAATTCCGCCTCAACGATGCGTCTTTCGTCTACGAGCCGGAGTCTTCGCTGGCTCTCGGATCGGGATTCCGCTGCGGATTCTTGGGACTTCTGCATCTTGAAATCGTACAGGAGAGGCTGTTCCGCGAATACAATATGGATGTCATCACCACCGTCCCCAACGTCTCGTACAAGGTATTCACCACGCAGGGAGAGATCATCGAAGTGCACAACCCCTCCGGAATGCCTGCCCCGACACTCATAGACCACATCGAGGAGCCGTACATCAGAGCCCAGATTATCTCCAAGACAGAGTTTTTCGGTCCTATCATGAAGCTCTGCATAGACAGGCGAGGCACACTGATCAGCCAGCATTATATCACGGCAGACCGCGTGGAACTCAACTACGACATGCCGCTGTCAGAGATTGTATTCGATTTCTACGACAAGCTCAAGACCATATCCAAGGGATATGCCTCTTTTGACTATCATATCATAGAATATCGCTCCGCGAGGCTCGTAAGGCTGGATATCCTCCTCAACGGAGAACCTGCCGATGCGCTCTCGACACTGATACACGAGGACAACGCCTATGATTTCGGGCGCAAGATGTGCGTCAAGCTCAAGGAACTGATTCCGAGACAGCAGTTTGACATACCGGTGCAGGCTGCAATCGGCGCCAAGATCATAGCACGCGAAACAGTCAAGCAGCTGCGCAAGGATGTTATCGCCAAATGTTACGGCGGTGATGTCACCCGTAAACGCAAACTGTTGGAAAAGCAGAAAGAGGGCAAAAAGCGCATGCGCCAGATAGGCACCGTACAGGTACCTCAGAGCGCATTCATGGCTGTCTTGAAATTAGACTCCTAATCAGATGACTTCCATATCGGCGGACGGCAGCCAGCCCTGGCGACCGTCCGCTATTTCTATACGCCTCCATTCCCCTACTTCGTCGAGTATCTGCACCTTGGTACCCTCATGCAGGACGAAAAGGTCTGTAGAGGTCCCGGATCCGGGTGTACTCTTGGCAGAAGTGACAGCCTTGACGACTATAGCCTTGTCAGCACGGAAGTAGTCCGAACGCTGTGAGAATGAGCAGCCTATTGCAGGCAAGGCGAGCAACAGCGCCGCTATGCCACCGAAAAATCCGACACGGCGTGCACCACGGCGCACGGACAGCAGGAACACAAGCCCGAGAGCCAGCGCCAGAGCGAACAGCACGGCAGCAATCACAGCCCAGACATCGGAACTAAGCATATATGACAGCGAATGCATCCACTGCGCGAGGAAGAATTCCGGAACGACCTCTATATGGTCCTGCACAAATCCATTCGCGAATGCGAGGTTGTTACGGCTGTCGGCATCGCTCGGGTCCAGTTTCAAGGCCCTCTCATACCAGACTATGGCGTGGGCGATGTCTCCCTGCTTGAAACAGGCATTGCCCATATTGTAGTACAGTTCGACGGACTCCACTCCAAGAGCCTCTATCTTGCCCCATTCTGTCAAGGCTTCGGCCCACTGCTCCTGCACATACGCCTCGACTCCGGCATTCCACAGAGAATCGGGATAGTCCTGGGCATCCGCCTGCTGCATGGACATGGCAGACGCAAGCACCAGTGTCATTATCATCGCTGTTCCGTTATGGCTCTTGTGTCCTTTCATAGCATCATCAATATTGGAAATGACATTCAACGCTTCCCTGTAATGCGCATCCATGGCGTCATGTCCGGCATCCGGGGCATAACGGGCATATTCGCACGCATCCAGCAGCGCGGTATACTCTCCGGCAAGCGCTTCTCCGGAACCAGCCTGCATCAGTTTCTCTCGGATATTCTCCTTGGACATATCGGCAGGGTCTATATTGAGTTTGTCGCCCACATAGCCCAGCAGGGCCTTGTGGAGTTCTTCATAAAACGCTGTGTAGAGATCTTTCTTCAAGAATGCACCGGCTGTGGAAAGACGCTTGCGTGCCATGGCGTTTGCCCTGCGGTGGCGCGTCCCAACCACATCCGCCCTGCGGTTGACGGCCCTGCGGCTAAGAGCCCACACGGCAAAGGCCGAGACCATGAGCAGAACTATAACTGTCCAATATAAGCCGCTCGCACACATAAACGAGCCTGCACTGCCAAATGACGGGACTCGCGTCTTGATATATCGGATGTCCGCACCAAGATTTCTGACATCACGCGCCGCTACTCCGGGCACTATCTGTCCACCGTCTGATGCTACCGCCGCCACATCTGCGCCCTTTTCCACATGTATGGCAATAGGAGCGGTGGACAGCGTCACATATTTGTGCGCATTTACATCATAATAGGTAAACTGCACCGGATCTATGGTAAAGTCTCCGTAACTGCGAGGAATGAACGGATACTCGAATTTGCGGGCACCGGAAGTGCGTCCGGTAGACTTGTCGGACAGGTCTGTAGATTTGACATCATAGGCCTCGAAATCAGGAGGCAGGACGAGTTTAGGAGCCTCAACGAGGGATATATTGCCTCGGCCACTGACTGTAAGTTCCAGAGAAACAGCCTCATGTGTCTTGACCGTATCCTTGGCGAGATGCGCCTGTATAGAGAACGAGCCCACGCCTCCGGTAAATGACGCCGGTGCTCCTGCAGGCAGAGGATTTACCTTGACTGTACTCTTGTCAGAGTACACTCTCTTGCGTATAGTCTGATAGCCGTCATCAAAGAAACTGTCGAAAATACTCCTCGAGGTGGTCTGCGTGCGGACATTGACCAGACAGACCAGTTCCGCCGGGTCAATGGATATAGAGCCTGCCTGCTGGGGGATAATCACCCAACTGCGCAGCACTGCCGCATTGTAGATTTCTCCACCGACATTTTCCCTCTGGAAATTGATATTAGTGGGAGCCTGCACTTCCTGGCTCCAGAATCCGTTGAAAGTCGGGAACTTGGCATCCTCAAATCCGGCGATATTCACCCTTTGGTAGAGTTTCAATGTCGCTGTGACAGGCTCGCCCACCACCACATTGTTGCGGCTCAGCGACAATTGCAGATACAGGTCTTTGGCGGAAATGTCACCTACCGCCGCAGCATTGCCGTTGTCCGGAGAGGATGGCTGCCGCGACTGCCCCTGCTGCTGCCCTCCGGAGAGCACCTCGACCGTAAACGCCCCGGATGTTAGAGTCTCGCCCTTGATTGTCGCAGTCGCGGCCGGGAGAGAGAATTTACCCGTAGACTTTGGCTGCAATATATATGTATATGTCGTCTGCGAGGAACGGGTGGTAGTACCGTTGATAATGGAGACACTGGTAGACGAACCTCGCTGAGGCCCCCATACCAGTTGGAAATCATTGCCCGGATCCCATGTAAACGAGTCCGGGGACTTTTTGCCCTCTATGATGAATGCGACATTGAACTGCTCGTCCGCGGCCACAATATTCGGTGCCTGCACCTTGATGCTGGACTGAGCCGCCAGCGAAATGCAGCCGAGCATTGCCGCCATACCTGCTATCAGATTGCGTATCGTCATAAAATTGTCTCCTTACCAGTTTTTATCTTTCTGCCGCGATTTCAGGGCACGGGCTTTTTCTTTGTTTACCTTATCCTGGGTATCTTTCTCTTTGGCCTGGATGGCCTGCAGCATCTGCTGTGCCTGCTGAGGAGAAATCTGGCCCTCGCGAGGCTCGGACTGCCCGTCACGCTGGTCCTGTCGGCCGTCTCCGTTATCCGGCTGCCTGCCGTCCTGTTGGGGCTCATCCTGATTACCGTTCTGATTGTCTTTGTTGTCCTTATTGTCCTGACCGTTGTCTTGTTGACGGTCATCATTGCCGTCATTCTGTTGATTGTCATCGCCTTGCTGCTGGTCTCCGCCATTCTGTTGCTGATCTTCCAGTTTCTTCTTGGCATAGACATAGTTTTCTTTGGCGGCCATATCACCAGGATTACGGAGCAATGCCTGCTTGAATGCCTCTACCGCTCCGGCGTAGTCCTCTTTCTGCAAGGCCACATCCCCGCGGTTGAAAAAGTAATCGGCACCGTCAGCCACATCCTTGACAGTATCCAATGCCTTTGCCGCCCCGTCATAGTCTCCCTGGCGGTAAAGTGCAGATGCGAGATTGTACTGCGCCGCAACGGAAAGGGAATCCTTGACCGCAGCTTTGCGATAATATATCTCAGCCTCCTTATAATCTTCTTTGCGGAATTTGCGGTTGCCGGCACGCACCTCCCTCCTGTCCGCCTGGGCAGACAACTGCATGGAAGCCGCCAGCAACACAAGTACGCAAACTATGATATTCTTTCTATACATACAACCTAAACAAAAAGTCTGCGGCGCGAACGCCTCTCTCCGACAAGCATTTCCAGGGCAAGGAGCGCAAGTGCCATTCCCATAAAGTACATATACTGCTCGTCGTATTCCTCGAACACCACGGATTCGTATTTCTCCGCTTCCATGGAACGGATGTCATCGATGATGGGATTGAGTCCGAATTCCTCGTTGCCGGCATGCACATACGCTCCGTTACCGGCAGCCGCCACTTCTTTGAGCGTATCTTCATCCAGACGGGTAACGACGATATTGCCGTCCTTGTCCTTCATCAGTTCTCCATTCTTGGGAATGGGCTGTCCCTGGGCGGACCCAACGCCTATCGTATAGACCTTGATACCATACTCCGCAGCCTGTTTCGCAGCGGCAACTGCATCATCTTCATGGTTTTCGCCATCTGTAATGACTATGACGGCACGGCTCTTCTCGCTCTGGGCACTGAAACTCTTGGTCGCCGTAGATATGGCATCTCCTATCGCAGTTCCCTGAATGGGTACGGAATCCGTACCGACATTCCCGAGAAACATCTTTGCAGAGACATAATCTGTAGTGATTGGCAACTGCACAAATGAGGTCCCGGCGAAGACTATCAAGCCGATTCTATCCTCATGCAGACGGTCTACAAGCCTCGAAATCGCAAGTTTGGCGCGGTCCAGCCTGTCAGGAGAATAGTCCCTGGCGAGCATAGAGTTGGACACGTCCAGACATATCATGATCTCCGCACCGCGGGTCTCCCTCTTTGATAATTTCGCACCTACCTGAGGACGGGACAATGCCAGCACGAAACACGTCCACGCCAAGGAGAACAATATTATCCGTACCCACCCCTTGGTGCCGGACCAGTCAGCCGTCAATTCCCTTACCAGTCCCTCATCTCCGAGACGGCGCAGCCTGCGACGACGCAACGCCCTCGCAATCCCATAGCCGATAGGAAACAATATTGTGAATATCAACAGGATCAGAAATCCCGAATTGGCAAACATTATCATGGCAACCTCCTCAGCAAAACCTTGACAATCAATTCAAGTACTATACACGCGAGGGCAAGGAGCGCGTATTTGAGATAGAGTTCTTTATAGACAGGGAAACTGTCCACGGTCGTGCGTGCTTTTTCCATCTTGTTGATTTCCCCGTATATTTCCGCGAGCTTGGTATTGTCCGTCGCACGGAAATACCGTCCGCCCGTGGACTCTGCCATCTCCTTCAAGAGAGCCTCGTCTATCTCCACCTTGACATTCTGCACATCCGGTCCCCATGGAGTCATGACAGGATAAGGTGCAGTGCCGTTGGCACCCACTCCTATGGTATAAACCCTGACATTATATGTCCTGGCTATCTCCGCAGCCGTTTCCGGTGATATTTCTCCACGGTTATTGACACCGTCCGTCAGCAGAATGACCACACGGCTCGGGGCATCCGAGTCCTTGAGACGTGCCACCGCTGTCGCCAGACCGTTTCCTATGGCTGTACCATCCTCGATAAGGTCGGTCTGCACTTCTTTCATCAGGTTTATGAGCGTAGCCCTGTCTGTAGTCAGAGGACACTGTGTATAACTCTCTCCTGCAAAAACGGCTATGCCCATCCTGTCCGAAGGCCTCTGGGCAATGAACTCTATGGCTATATCCTTGGCCGCGCTGATGCGGTCAGGCTGGAAATCCCTCGCCAGCATACTTGTAGATACATCCATAGCAAAGACAATGTCTATGCCCTCCGTATCTATGTGTTCCATCTCGGACGAGGATCTCGGCCTGGCGACACACAGCACAATGAGCACCAATGCAACAGTCCTCAACACAAACGGCAGATGCCTCAACACGGACAGCACGGAATGACCGCCCTGTCTCCACTGCAATGCACATGAGACTTCCAGATGCGGCTTGCGCCCCTTGAGTTCCATCCATATATAATGCAGCACGAGGAGCAGTGGCAACACTAACAGCCACAGCAGTTTGGGATACTCAAAAAACATTATTTCCCTTCGCCCTCCCCTGCGGCTTCTTTATCCAGTTGAGACTGGTATGCAGATGTCACGAATCTGACCGCGACTGGCACAGCTGCGGCATTATCCTCTTCCGTCGCAGTGTGTTTTGCAAACTTAACGAAGTCTGCCAGTTCAAACAGATGACGCACTTCAGCCATCAGTTCCTCAGGGATGTCTCTATCCCCTTTGAGCGCATCGAAAATCTCCGCGGTAGTCATCTCCTCGGCATTGATGCCGAAACGCGACTCTATATATGTACGCAACGCATCGGTAATGCCGGAATACATGGCCTTTTGCTTCTCGGGAGCCCAATACTTGTCTCCACGGAATCTGTCGAGACTCTTGAGTGCCGTGATGTAAGGCGGCTCGTGAAGCACCTCGGCCTTGTCACGCCTGCGACGGGACATCACGATACATACGATGAGTATCACTATCGTCGCCACCAACTGGAAGCCAAGAATATATGGCAACACCTCCTGCATGGTCAGAGGATAGCGCATAAGCCCCTTTATATCGTGCGGGACAAAAGAAGCGGTATCCACCTGCACAGCCACGACATCGATGGTCTGACCGGAAAACAACAATGTATCATCCACATCTCCGCGCCTGCGCAGCACTGGGATGTCCGGTAAATGGTATTCCCCCGCCTCGAATGGGGCAAGCAGCATTGCAGCCCTGACGCTTAAGGGGCTACCACCTTTATTCTTGCGTCCAAACAGCCCTCTTCTCCCGAGCGTGTCGAGTTGCCACCCATGTACCAGCACAAGAGTATCATTGAACACCTTCTCTATTTCCGGCAAGGATATGGCATCTCCATCTACAAGACCATCTATAATGACTCCGTAGCGGAACTGGTCTGCTATGAGCACGCTGTCGCGCTTCTGCAACGGTTCGAGAAAAGTCTCACCGGCAGGCACGGTTTCCTGCGCCGATGCGCTGAAAGCCATGGCGACAACGAGCGATATGAATATCACAAGTCTCTTCATTTCATCATCTATGATGGAACAACGCCATCAGTCCCTTGACATAATCTTCATCTGTCGCTATGGAGACGCTGTCCACTTTGTACCTGTTAAACAAGCGCCTGCGTGCCATGGCGGAAGACTCCTGCCACTGGCTGTAGGCCCTGCGCACTTTTGCAGAGGAAGTATTTATCCAGGCATCCTCTCCGCTCTCCTCATCCTTGACATGCACAAGTCCGACCGATGGCAGCGTGCATTCCCTCTTGTCATACACCCTTATTACTGACAGATCATGCCGCATGGCAGCGACTTTAAGACCGTCCGCATATAACGGGCTGCCATCCTTGTCCACATCCAGCATATCGCTGATAAGGAATGCAGTGCATTTTTTCTTGATGGCCCCGGACAAGAAGCGCAGCGCGCCACCTATATCAGTTCCAGGCGAGGATGGCTGCAATTCCACCAGTTCGCGTATGATATGCAGCAGGTGACTGCGGCCTTTCTTGGGAGGGATAAATTTCTCAATCCTGTCACTGAAAAACAGAGCCCCGACCTTGTCATTGTTCAGTCCGGCACTATAGGCAAGCACGGCGGCTATCTCGGTCAGCAATTCACGCTTTGTCCTGCATAGCGTACCGAAACGGCTCGACGCGCTCACATCTATGAGCAGCACGACCGTCAGCTCCCTCTCCTCCTCAAAGACCTTGACATAAGGCGTACGCAGACGCGCCGTCACATTCCAGTCCATATTACGGACATCGTCACCATACTGATATTCACGCACTTCACTGAAAGCCATTCCGCGTCCCTTGAACGCGGAATGGTATTCTCCGGCAAAAATCTGATGGCTCAGCGCCTTGGTCTTGATTTCTATCTTCCTGACTCTCTTGAGCAGGTCCGTGGCTTCCATGACTACGGAACGATTACGGAGTTTATGACTTTTTCTATAATCTGCTCGGAGGTCACATTCTCTGCCTCTGCCTCGTATGTCAGACCGATACGGTGGCGGAGCACCTCATTGCAGACAGCACGCACATCCTCCGGAATGACATAACCGCGCCTCTTGATGAATGCGTATGCCTTGGCCGCGGCACTGAGTGATATGCTTGCACGGGGAGAAGCGCCATAGGAGATAAGTTCCTTAAGTTCGGGAAGTTTATAGTCCTCCGGAGTACGGGTGGCATAGACTATGTCCACGATGTACCTCTCTATCTTTTCATCCATATATACATCCCTGACGACCTGACGGGCACGGACTATATCTTCCGGCTTGACGACAGGGTTCACTTTGGGGAATGTGCCGGTATTGTTCATTCTGATAATCTGACGCTCCTCCTCCTTTCGCGGATAGGAAACGACTACCTTGAGCATGAAACGGTCTACCTGCGCCTCCGGCAGAGGGTATGTTCCCTCCTGCTCTATAGGATTCTGTGTCGCCATCACGAGGAACGGATCCGGGAGTCTGAATGTCTTGTCTCCGATTGTAACCTGACGCTCCTGCATGGCTTCAAGCAATGCAGACTGCACTTTAGCCGGGCTACGGTTGATTTCATCTGCCAGCACGAAATTGGCAAAAACAGGGCCTTTGTGCACTTCAAAACTCTCATTCTTCTGGCTGTAAATCATAGTACCGAGGAGATCTGAAGGCAACAGGTCAGGAGTAAACTGAATGCGGTTGAAATCCGCAGACACCGCCTGAGCGAGAGTATTGATTGCGAGCGTTTTGGCCAATCCGGGCATACCTTCAAGCAAAATATGTCCGTTCGCCAGCAAGCCGATGAGCAGATTCTCCACAAGCTGCTTCTGCCCTACGATGACTTTGCCCATCTCCAGCGAAAGTATATCCACGAATGCGCTTTCCTGCTGGATACGGTCATTGAGCTCTTTGATATTGACGTTTTCCATTATATTTTGATATTTTTGCACTATGCGTTATAAAATCACCCTGTCATACGACGGCTCCGCATTTTGCGGATGGCAAATCCAACCGAGTGCCCCTACCGTACAGGATTCGCTCGAATCGGCTCTATCCCGACTGCTCGGAGGTCAAATCAAGGTTACCGGTGCCGGACGTACAGACACGGGGGTCAATGCAATCAATTACATCGCACATTTCGACGCAGCCGAGAGCATTGAAACCGGGCAGTTGCTCTACAAATTAAATGCCATCCTACCGCGCGCAATAGTCGTCACGGATGTCACCCCCACGGCGGATGACTTTCACGCCAGATTCGATGCCCGTAAACGGGAATATCTCTATTTCATGCACAGAGGCAAGGATCCTTTTGTCGAGCGTTATTCATGGAGGCAGACAAGACCTGCAGACATAGAGCTGATGAACCGCGCCGCGGAGTCTATGATAGGCACACACGACTTCCGCTGCTTCGAGAAATTCGGAGGAGACAACAAGACCTCAATATGCACAGTCTACGAAGCCGGATGGCATAGTTATGTACCGACACACAGGCTGCTGACCGACAAAGCGTCCTCCAACGATGCCGCAGGCTGTGCCGCTGACGGATACTGGTATTTCAGGATCTCCGCAGACAGATTTCTGCGCAATATGGTCAGAGCCACAGTCGGCACCCTGCTCGAAGTCGGCATGGGCAAGCGCAGTGTAGAGGCATTCGCATCCCTTCCCGACAGCGGAGCGGACCGGCGCAGCGCAGGCGAATCCGTCCCCGGGCACGCCCTGTTCCTATCCGGAATAGAGTATTGAGTGCTGGCATAATCATAGGAAAATACCGCAAAGAAGCGTATCTTTGTAAAAACAGATTCGCAGCACTGAATTTTACCTTGAAATAATGGATATAGACGTAGTCATCCCCTGGGTCAACGGAAACGACCCCGTACTCAATGCAAAGAGAGCCCGGTACGCATCCGGCACAGATGCACTTTCTTTCCAGGATGTAGGTGGCAGCACCCGCTACGCCGATATAGGAGAAATCCGCTGGTGCGTTGCATCCATCAATCGTTTCGCACCGTGGGTCAGAAAGATATATATCGTCACGGACAATCAGAACCCGGGACTCGGGCCGTTTTTAGACGAGCATTTTCCAAACGGGTATATCCCCATTGAAATAGTGGACCACACCGTCATTTTCAGAGGATACGAGCAATATCTCCCGTCTTTCAACTCCAGTTCGATAGAAACAATGATATGGAGAATACCGGGACTTAGCGAGCATTATCTGTATCTCAATGACGACTTCATGCTGCTCAAGCCCATACAGCCGGAAGACTTCTTCCGTCCCGACGGAAAAATAATATACAGGGGCAAAAGGCAGTCAACACTGCTGTGCAGACTGGCGGTACTGCTCAAGCCGCGCAAGAATTCCAGAGTAAAGGTCTCTTTCAAGAGGGCGCTTCTCAACTCCATGTCCGTTGCCGGCTCATGGAATCCCACATTCCTCCGTTCGAGCCACACTCCGCGCGCACAGCTGGTAAGCGTATTCAAGGAGTTCTATGACAAGCACCCCGAAGCTGTCATACGCAATATCGAAGACAAGTTCAGGACCACCAAGCAGTTTATTTCCTGGCAGTTGCAGTTCGAACTCCTGCGCAAGGAAGGCAGACTGAAAGTGCTTTCGGACAGAGGATACCTTTTCTATATGGAGCCTCGCAAGAAGCCCCATTACATAGACCGCAAGCTCCACAAACTCCGCACGCGGAATTTCACTTGCGCCTGTTTCAACTCCCTTGACCAGGCTTCACAAAAAGACAAGGAGCGTATCTTCGCCCTCATCAACGAAAAACTCGGGCTGGCAAAAGGTCATTCAGCCTCGTAGACGGATTTATCCGGCAGCAAAGATGCGAATGCAGACAGTATACGGTCGCGGTATCTCTCGAAATCAGCGTCCTTGAGACTTACATCGTTTATGCATATCAGGTTCGTGGACGGATTCTCGATATAAGAAGCGATTTTCCGCGCGCTGTGGATGGCAGGGGACAGATGCTTGTTGGAAATCCTACCCCTGACCGTCAATCCGCTGTAATACAGATAATCCAGGAACATGTACTGGTTGAAATTGTCCACGGTACGGAGCCTGGACGCCACTCTGAATATATCTTCCTTTACAGAAGAATAAAGTTCCATGCTCTTGCTCCTCAACATCGGGGAACAGGTATGCTGCGGCCTGACAAACAACGCTGAATTGCTTATACCCAGCGCTTTACGCGCTATCCTGTCAGAATTACGCACCTGTTTCTTAAACATCCCTCCGGCTATAAGGTGACGGGTGAATCCTATCGCAGACTTGCCGTCACGGAAGAAATCCTCCTTGCTGCAGGGCATGACAGGAAACATATCGTCATTGAAATACACAAATTCCTCGTCCAGATCCGGAATCAGGTGCATGAACATCTCTATGGTCGTACTGTTGAATGTCGGGAGCAGCCCTGCCGGTATGATATGCTCGTGGAGCACCACATTGACAGTATCACGATTGACCCATGCGGGCACCTGCGAATCTCGCGCGACCAGCAGATGGACTCTGCGGACAAACGGCAGATGCCGCTCTATACCACGAAACAGGTAGACGAGTGTGCCCCAGTCACGATAACGCTTGGCAAGCAGCCCTTCTCCTGCATAGCGTTCATAGTCCTGACGCCATAGGGGGTCATTGCCATCCACATACGATATTACGATATCCATAGCACTAATTGTTTTGGATTATTGACGCTTTCAGCCCGGATGTCGAGACTCCGGCAGTACGTGGCAGGACGATGTGCTCTTTACCGTGAGCCTCGCACCACTCCACAGCACGGCGAAAACCCTCGTGCGTCTGGTCTGGCCCGGTAACGAATATATCAAAATCCACTTCCTTCACAATCCCGTCCACATCCTGGTAGACCATAACATCGTCAACATATCTGACCGCTCCTACCAGGCGCACCCTTTCTTCCGTAGAATATAGGACATGGGCGGCAGGCTTGTATCTGCACACGCTCGCCGAATCCTGCACAGCCACCGCAAGCCTGTCTCCAAGAGCCCTGGCGCGGCGAAACAACTCCACATGCCCGACATGCAGGAGGTCATACACTCCCACGGTAAGTATCTTTGTCATCAAATTCCCGTTTTACGGGCAAAGATAGACAAAATGCCGCCCTCGGCAATGCAGGACGGTTTTATTTTGCATGAATAAAAACACCAATTTTTTCTTTTGGTGCAGGGCGGTCTGTTTCTTTCCTCCCTCGGCTTGGTCTGCCACGGTGCCAGCTGGCGACGGCTCATCTGGACAGTCCCGTGGCGGAGTGGTTCCATATATTCAAAAGTTTGACTAACTTCGCTCGCGAGAGCCGCGCGGACGGTGGGAGGTTCGCGGAACTGATGGATGTAGCGAGGGGGCAGCGGGCTCGATGAGAAACAGATCAGACAATACCTCACGGATATGATATCGGACGAAGAAAGATACAGCATCGCCATGGCAGGCGAGAAGAGAGGCTTTGAAAAAGGCATCTCCGAGGGGATTGCTCCGGAAGTCATAGTTAAAGTGACAGGCCTGACTCTTGACGAGGACGGCAACTTAAAAGGATAAAATACATAAGACACTGCCATACAATATGAATACTCTCACTATCCCATTTATAGAGGGACTTGAAAGCATGTCCCAGAATGAATTCGATGCCGCAATCTGCGAGAAAGGCAGCCAGGGCACAGTCGGATGCGTAAACTGGCCTGGTGAATACCCCTACAAGCCGTCATGCGCATTCTCCATAGCCCACAGCCATGATTTCCTCGCAATCAGATTCGATGTAGAAGGGGCCGACCTGCGCGCAACTGCGATGCAGGACAACGGAGCGAGTTGGGAAGACAGTTGCTGCGAATTATTCATTTCCCCCGACGGGAAAGAGTATTTCAATATAGAGACCACCTGCATAGGTTCCGTCCTGATGGCTCACGGCACTTCGCGCCACGGACGGGAAAAACTCCCGGCAGACCAGGTTGCCAAAGTCATCCGCCGCAGTTCCCTGCCTCACAAAGCCGTAGAAATCACCGGCGGCACACACAGATGGCAGATCAGCGTATTAGTGCCGTTCTCACTGCTCGGAATGGATCCGGACAACCTGCCGGAGCGCGTCCGCGGCAACATCTACAAATGTGGAGACCTGACAGCCACTCCCCATTTCCTGTCATGGAATCCGATAGGCACAGAACACCCGGATTTCCACTGCCCCGAATATTTCGGAGAATTCATTCTGGAACATTAGGCCAACAAGAGCTGACACCAACAACTACATCATGTACAGCAAGAAAGCAAAAGACAAACTCTGCGGAATAGATACTCCGTTTTACCTATATGATCTCGACCTGCTGAGGCAGACACTTGAGAGTGCCACCTCTGTCGCAGCCCGTTACGGATACAAGATACATTACGCGATCAAGGCAAACTACGATCCCCGTGTCCTCGCCATCATCCGCGAATACGGGCTGGGAGTAGATACCGCCAGCGGCAACGAGATACGCTGTGCCATAGAAGCAGGCTTTGACCCGCACAGCATTGTATATGCCGGTGTAGGCAAGCGCGACAGCGAACTGCGCTATGCGATCAGCCAGGATATCTTTGCAATCAACTGTGAATCAATAGAAGAGCTGGAAGTACTCAGTGCGCTTGCAGTAGAATCAGGCAAGACTGTCGATGTCGCCCTCCGCGTCAACCCAGACATCGACCCCAAGACCAACAAGTGCATCGATACCGGACAGGCCGACAGCAAATTCGGCATTCCGTACGAAGACCTGCTCGCCAGAGCCGAAGAGATCATAGCCCTACCAAACCTCAACATAAAAGGCATGCACCTGCATATCGGCTCGCAAATCAGGGAGTTGCATGTATTTGAATATCTCTGCGACAAGGTCAATGTCATAGCCGACAGTCTAACAGCCCTCGGATTCGACTTCAAGTTCCTTGATGTCGGAGGCGGTCTCGGTATCAATTACGATTTCCCGGAAAACGAGCCCGTCCCCAACTTCGCGTCGGTATTCTCCATCATCAACAGTCATCTGAATGCCGCAGGGCGGGAAGTGCATTTTGAATTCGGACGCGCCATCGTAGCGCAATGCGCCGAACTCATCACCTCTGTCCTGTACAACAAGACGACAGCGACAGGACGCAAACTCGTCATCGTAGATGCCAGCATGACGGAACTCATCCGCCCCATGCTCTATGGCGCCTATCACAACATAGAAAATATCACTTCAGAATCAGGCGAACGTGAACGCTACACTATTGTAGGCACAGCTTGCGAATCGACAGATGTCTTTGACGAGGGTATCACCATGCCGGTCACACGCAGAGGAGACCTATTGAGTATCAAGTCCGTAGGAGCATACGGGCAATCTATGGCATCCCGATACAACCTACACGACCTGCCGCGCTCCATCTACAGCGACGAGCTCTAAACGCAGCAGCGGAAAAGCCTCCGTCTGTTTTTGTTCTGGCATATTAATTGCCTCAAGCCGACCCGACCTTACGAAATGGACGACAGGCAAATATTGGAACTCTACCGCAGAGGGGAACGCGAATCGGCATTCAGCGAGATGGTTCGCGCCTATAGCGAGCGTCTGTACTGGCATGTAAGGACGATGACAGGTTCCCACGAGGATGCCGATGACCTGCTGCAGGATATATTCGCAAAGGCATGGGCTGCGCTCCCCTCTTTCAGGGGAGATTCTCAATTATTCACATGGCTATGGAGGATAGCCAACAACGAGGCTATCAATTTCTGCAAGAAAAACCGCCTGCGCAATGTGCCGTCAATAGAGGATTTTGGCGAGACAGATGCCCTCTCACAGCATTCCGATCCGTATTTCAACGGAGACAGGCTTCAGGGGCTGCTCTGCCAGGCCATCTCAGGGCTTCCCCCGAGACAAAGGTCCATTTTCTCCATGAGATATTATGACGAGATGAGTTACGAAGACATCTCGAAGATTACCCGTGTATCCGTAGGAGCACTGAAGGCATCATACCACATTGCAAAAAAACGAGTCGCTGACTTTTTACTTTCGCACGGGGAGAATGTCTAAATACGAGGATATGAAAGACAAATACAATATAATGGAGCACAACAAGATGCGCAAGCGTCCGTTCGAAGTCCCCGAGGGATATTTCGGCAGTCTCGAAGCGCGTCTGAACGCAATACCACAGTCTCAGACAGAGACTTGTGAGGGCACTGTATCCAAGTGGTATTTCCGTCCATATCCGGCATTGGCAGCCTGCGTTGCCGTAGCAGTACTCGTAATAGCGGTGTTCTTCGGCACAGGCAGGCACAATGAGAGCATGGACCCGATAAGCGTAACATACGAGCAGCTGCTTTACGCTGATCTGATTCCGCTGACAAATCCTTATGCCATTTATGAAAATTCTACTCCTTCAGATACAGAGGACCTGTCAACACGGGATGACATCATCAACAGCCTTGTACATGAGGGCGTACCGGTAGAAACGATAAAGTATGAAAAAGAACACAATTAAAATCCTAATTATCACCACATTGACAGCAGTATGCGGATATATCTCCGCATATGCGCAGCGTCCGGGAGACAATACCGCATGTCCTCAGCCCCCAGGCAATCCGCATGCAGGAGCGCATGTGGCCGAGCAAAGGAAGGCTACTCCGGAAAAATGGGAGCAAAGGGTGCAGAGAGACAGGATCGCCTTTATTTCTGCCGAACTGGATCTCACACCTGAAGAGGCCCAGGCGTTCTGGCCCATTTACAACAAGATGGCCAAGGAGAAACGAGATGCGTTCAGACAAAGCGCAGAGGCATTCAAGGCCATGCGGGATGCCGTCGCCGGAAACAGGCCCGAGAGTGAGATAAAGGCCTGCATAGAAGCCTACACCGAAGCTGTCGAGCGCAGCCACAGCAAGGGCTACACGCAGGAGTACCTCAAGGTACTGCCGGCATCAAAGGTCGCCAGGCTGTATATGGCAGAAGAGGATTTCAGGCATCATCAGATAAAATGCCTCGGCGGAGGAGGCAAGGATGGAAAGCCCGGTGAAGAACGGAGAGCGGTACGGTAACAGGCCGCAGCCGGCAGCCGTCACACGAAACGTCCGTCACGCATGACCAGGCTGCGGTCGCACATGGCGGCAAGGTCCGGATCGTGAGTCACGATGACTATTGTCTGACCGAGGGAGTCCCTAAGGCTGAAAAAGAGCCGATGGACTTCCTCTTTTGTTTTGGAGTCCAGGTTGCCTGAGGGCTCGTCGGCAAGCAGTATGGCAGGGGAATTGATGAGGGCGCGTGCGATGGCGACGCGCTGCTGCTCTCCTCCGGAGAGCGCGGCGGGCTTGTGACCAAGCCTGCCGCCGAGACCTACGGTCTCGAGCAGCGCGCCCGCCGCCCCCCTGGCCTCGCGCTTGTCCCGCCCTGCAATGAGCGCCGGGATCATGACATTTTCCAAGGCGTTAAACTCCGGGAGCAGGTGATGTGCCTGGAACACAAAGCCTATCTTCCTGTTCCTAAACGCAGACAAAGCATTGCCGGACAGCGCCGACACCTCAGTCCCGTCAATTTCCAGATGTCCACTGTCCGGAGTCGACAGAGTCCCGAGTATCTGCAGCAAAGTAGATTTGCCTGCGCCGGAGGCCCCCATTATAGATACGACCTCACCGCGCCCGACCTCCAGATCTACACCTTGCAGCACATGAAGATCCCCAAAGGACTTCTCTATGCCGTATGCCTTTATTATCCTATCCGTCATATTGCCAATATATTGCACTGCCAAAGATACCGCTCTGCCTGTATTTCGCCTGCCGCCAAGACTCCATCTCCACAACGGCCGCAACTCTTGCGCCTCGCGGGACATCTACTCTTGTCAGACACGGCACGCAGCAATGCATTCAAATATACACAATCGGCAGATTCCAGGCAACATGTCATGATTTTTTCGTATTTTCGGCTTCCGTATAACCACACAATAGGACTACTATGAACATGAACATCAGACCATTATTCCTCGCACTCATCTGCGCGGCCGCACTCACATCCTGCGCTGACAGACAGCATCTTCCCCACGCAGAATACCCCGGCACAGAAGCATTCAACCAGGTATTCAACGATGTATGGAGTCATGGCACCGACGAACTCCATTCCATGATGGTGCTCAAAGACGGCAAAGTGATATTCGAACGCTATGAGACTGGGCATGGTCCAGACGAACTGCATATACTATGGTCAGCGAGCAAGACATTCACCGCCACAGCCGTAGGATTCGCCTGCCAGGAGGGTCTGCTCTCAACCGATGACAAGGCCGTCTCCTTCTTTACCCCGGACGAACTCCCGGAGTCCATTTCCCCTTGGCTGCAACAGATGACAGTGCATGATTTGCTGACAATGTCCTCCGGCTTAGGTGCCGACATACAGGAAAAGACACGCGGCAATATACAGATGGACTGGGTCAAGGAGACTCTCGGCGTCCCTCTCCACTTCGAGCCGGGCAGCCGTTTCGAGTACAACAGCATGGACACCTACCTGCTCTCCGTCATCGTCAGCAGGGTAAGTGGAGAGACCGTAGAGAAATATCTGGAGACCAGACTGTTCCACCCTTTGGGGATAAAGGAATGGCATTGGGATCTGTCACCGCAAGGCTACACCGCCGGCGGTTGGGGACTGTTCTTGAGGCTGGAAGACTTCGCCAAGATGGGCCAGTTCCTCCTACAGAAAGGCCAGTGGAACGGCAGGCAATTGCTCAACGCAGAATGGGTCAATGAAATGATGTCGCCCCAGATTATGCAGTACAAGGGAAAAGATGTCTCCGAAGAATGGATCGCCGGGCATAGCAAAGATGACTGGAATATCGGCTATGGCTATCAGATGTGGTGCTGCCAACATGGGGCATACCGTCTGGACGGAGCATGGAGCCAATACTGCATCATCATTCCCGACAAGAATGCCGTAGTAGCCGCATTCTCCCACACGACAGGAGGGCAAAGAATGCTGAACTCTATCTGGAACAACATTTACGCAAATCTCTAAAATGCACAGTCATAGGACTTTTTGACTTCGGAACAGGAAATGCTTACCCCGGCCAAACAGTCCCGGCCCAGAACCGGCAGTCCCAATGCCACAAGGATGCGCCATCACAATCCAACATGACACGCGCACAGAGGTCAAGCCGATGTAAACTAATCCGACAATACTCCTCCCAACCTGCCAAAACGATGACAAATTTTGATTTTTGGCAGCGGAGGAGTATCTTTGTATAAATATTCGGGGTGTAGCGCAGTTGGTAGCGCATCTGGTTTGGGACCAGAGGGTCCGGTGTTCGAGTCACCGTACCCCGACAAAATCACTTGGACATTTCCAGTTCCCTGACGAGTTCTTTCAGTTCATCTATGCTGATTTTATCTTTCTTCACCAGCGAAGACACTGCATTCATATAAGACTCGCCATAAAACTTCTCCACAACACTTCCGAGAGCATAGTCCCTGTATGCGTCACGGGACACGACAGGATAATACCTATAGGTAGGGCCGAATACCTCATGGCTCAAAAAGCCGGCAGCATCCAAAGTGCGTACCTGAGTGGAAAGGGTATTAAAACTCGGACGCGGCTCAGGATAAAGTTCGCGCAATTCACGCACAAACATCTGCCCGCGCTGCCAATAGTGGTTCATGATGATTTCTTCCTTCTTCGTGAGTTTTCTCATGGCTTTATGCTTTTCTGCTAATATAGGAAAATTTTTCAGTCATCAACTATATCTTCTTTTTAAAGACAAAAAATAGTGCTGACATCACCCGGCATTTCGTCACCGCATATCACATTTTTGCGTTTTTTATGGTTTTTGATGTTTTTGTATGGCGATTTATCTTTTTGCGACACATATTGCCGGCAAATGATAAATAAACATGCTTGTCACTGTATATGGAGCAAAATGCCTCGGGATAGAGGCTGTCAGGGTCGCCGTGGAGGTAGATATTCAGAATGGCATTGGAATCCACCTTGTAGGACTTGCCGACACAGCGGTCAAGGAAAGCCTGCTGCGCACTGTAAACGCATTGCAAACTCACGGCTTCCGCATTCCCGGCAAGAAAATAGTCATCAATCTCGCACCGGCGGACCAGCACAAGAAAGGCAGCGGATACGATCTGCCCATAGCCCTTGGCATCATAGCGGCCTCCGGCCAGGCCTCAATGCCCATGCTGGACAATTATCTCATCATGGGAGAACTCGGTCTTGACGGCAGCGTCAGAGACATCAGAGGTGCGCTGGCATTTGCCGAAGCCGCGAGAGACTGCGGACTGAAAGGATGCATACTCCCATGGCATTCCGCAAAGGAAGCGGCATCCATAGATGGAATAGATGTATACGGCGTCAGATCCATCGCAGACGCCATCGCAGTGCTGTCTCCGGAGGGCAAGCCGGCAGATGCACCGGGCATGCTGTCGTCACAGGGCGGCAGATGCGACAGCCTGCTCATGAGCAGAGACATCGAAGCAGGCAATCCGGACACCGGAGACACTCGCATGCGGCAGCATTGCAACGACTACATGGACATGGCCGAAATCATAGGTCAGGACAGTGCCAAGCGAGGTATAGAGATTGCAGCCGCCGGAGGGCACAATGTATTGATGATAGGTTCGCCCGGCTCCGGCAAGAGTTCGCTCGCCAAGTCCATGGCTGGCATACTGCCTCCGCTGACCACCGCAGAGTCCCTCACCACTACCAAGATATACTCCGTAGCCGGCAGGACGGACGCTGCCGGAGGCCTTATCACGCAAAGACCCGTCCGCTCTCCCCACTACAGCATATCACTCGCAGCCATGATAGGCGGCGGCAGTGGAGAGATGCTGCTCCCGGGAGAAGTAAGTCTCGCACATAGCGGCATATTGTTCATAGATGAATTCAACCAGATGCCCAAGAGCATTATAGAGGCCCTGCGCGGACCACTGGAAGACAGGACTGTCACCTTGTCAAGACTCAAATCCAAAGTGACATATCCGGCATCTTTCATGCTCGTCGCAGCCACAAACCCATGCCCGTGCGGATACCTTGGAGAAAAAGGCCGCTGCACCTGCACTCCAGGTCAGAGAAACTCCTATCTGTCAAGACTTTCAGGTCCAATACTCGACCGCATCGACATACAGCTCTGGCTTCATCCCGTAGACCCGCTCCTGCTGATACGGAAGCAACGGCAGCAGGCAGAGAGTTCTACCGCCATAGCAGCGCGCGTAATCGCTGCCAGGAGCATACAGGAGCAGAGATTCAAAGACGAGCCCATCTCCACCAATGCCGAGATGAACTCCAGGATGATAGAGATATACTGTCCGCTTGACCGGGAATGCCGCGAGGCTCTGGAGAGACTCATGGTCCGTATGGGATTCTCCGCCAGAGCATATACGCGCATCATCAAACTTGCCCGCACCATCGCTGATCTGGAAGGCACTACAGACATACGGCCGCAAGACCTCGCGGAAGCCGCTTCATACAGGATACTCGACAAGCCGTCAGACATCTGATTCCACACAGATATTGCCCGGACAGACGATGTTTGCGAACTTTTTGTTATCTTTCCGCTTCAAATATGACACACCAGATACAGATAGACACGCTCGCATCGATAGACGCAGCGGCGGAACGTTTCCTCGCTGAGACCAAAGGGCACAGACTCATTGCTTTATACGCACCCATGGGAGCCGGCAAGACGACATTCACATCAGCGTTATGCAGGGTGCTCGGAGTGCGCGAAGATGCCGTCAGTTCCCCCACTTTCGCCATTGTAAACGAATACCGGACAGCATCCGGTGAATCAATGTTCCATTTCGACTTCTATCGCATCACGCGCGAAGCGGAGGCTTTGGATATCGGATTCTACGACTATATGGACAGCGGTTCCCTGTGTGTCATGGAATGGCCGGAGAATATCGAAGGCCTGCTGCCGGAAGACACTCTCAAGGTCCATATCACGGTCAATCCGGACGGATCCAGGACACTGACCTGGGATCAGTGACATATACCCCTGTCAGATAACCGTTGACCGGTATCGACATTTCCCGCCCGTCGTGCCACAGCCTCGGCAGTGCTCCGGTGACGGACGGAGTAAGCGCAACATAAAACTCTCCACCTGCAAGACATCCGCATTCGTGGCTGAATATGCGGCATGTATCGCTCATGGAATATACTCCTGACGGGGCAACCATGCCGTCGACCCGGCCGCCACTCATTCTTATAAATGCAGTATCCAGGCTGTCCGCATACAGATGCCCCTGCCCACGATACCAGGCACTCCGCCCCGAGCTGCTCCAGCATGCCATATTTATAGGCTCATACAGAGGATAGCGTTCATGCGGTGATGATTTATAGTTATAACTGCCGCAAAACATCACACTATCGGCAGCACGATACAGCCTGTAATCCGCAGCTGCATCTCCGATAAGCGTATTGCTCATGTCATACTCATCCGCTCCGACCTGCAGCACGGGCCTGCTGCCGTCAGACTTCATCAGTACATAGCAGTCCTGCCCGGCCACTCTCCTCGCATCAAACAGCACAGACCAGTCAGTGCCGAAAAGCACCCTTTCGGGCACACCATTTTCCACAAAAAACCATTCTCTCGGAGCATAGGGGCTGTCATCTGCATACATAGGCCGCCAATACGCAAACACAGGCCCATTGCCGCCATCATACAGCGCACCAGTGCTGCCATAGCCGGTCTCGCCCATAGAGCCGCAGATATACCCCGTATTGCCGGCAAACAGCACTTCTCCATTCCGTCGCAACGAGAATCCGGACGACACGCGGTTCTGTCCGAGTGTAAACAGAGCACCTCCATATTCCATTATGCCCTTTATTATCTCCCTGCCCTGATACCGCAGCACTTCGGTGCCGTCCCGCAGAATCACAGTCTCTGCCCCGTCTATGGTCTCGACATACAGATGTCCGCCTATGAAGTGTACCATATCCGGTGACAGAGTGCCCACAGGAGGCTTTCCGGCAGGAATCTCCAGCACCGTATCCCTGCCCCGAAACAGCAGCAGCGATGCCCCGGACACAGCACCATATACACTGTCCCTCCTCCAGTCAAAGCCCTCCGGATACCCCACGGCAGATACCAGTACAACAGGCCCGTCCTTGTCTTCCCAGGCTCCTGATGCCCTGTCTCCCACCAAAGGATAAGGGGCTGTCCGCGAACGGCTTCTCCCTCCATGCACATCCATACGGTCGCAAGCCATGACGCAGCACAGGATCACCGCCATGCAGACGAATAAAACACTGTCTTTCCTCATATCACACGCACTTTTGTTTTCGGACAAAAGACGCAAAAAAATGCCGCACAGCAATCATCGCTGCGCGGCATTTCGTCACATTTATATGTTTTTTATACTTTTTTCTGTTTTTTAAGGTCGTCTATAACTTGAAACGCAGTCCTGCTGTAAAAGCGAGTTGCAACGGTTGCTGCGTCCTGATACTGACAGGCTGGGAACAGTCAAAATAATAACTGAGACTCGGGTCCAAATACAAGCCTATATGCTCTGACAGATTGTACGATATTCCGAATCCGAAAGCCAGTGATGACTGCAAACCATGCTTTCTCTCCTTGACCATAACATCGGGAGCACCTGAAATCTTGTACCGGTTGCTCACCGCTTTCTCAAACGCCGCACCTCCGAACGCATATATGGACATGTCATTTCGCTGGACAAAATCATAATACAGCGCAAGCGGCACACCTATATATTGTTGAGTATTGGACACTTCCGCACTTATCTTCCTGATTACCACATTATTGGCATCTCTTACAGAATAAGTCCCGTCAAATGTCCTGTTCAACATCGAATACTGGACGCCTGTACCGAATGACCATCTCTGCGACATATAGAATCGTACTCCGAGCCCCAATGAGAGCGGTATGGAATAGGATGACTCCCCTGATTGGGAGATGGCCTTCGTGCTGTTGTCACTGCCCGAAACCGCCATCTTGCGAGATACTATTGACGCGGAAATATTGTCATTCGTACCGATAAGTCCGCTGAATGTCGCTACCGCCCTGCGGTCTATACGACGCAATGCTTCACCTTCTTCGGCAAAAGGATCAGAAAACTCATTGACGGGCATATTGCCAACAGGCTCAGCATGTTCCTGCACATCGGCAGCGGCATCATCCCGTGCAGCGGAGAGCGCATTTGCCGCAACTGCGACGGAAACATTCTCAGCATTGGCAACCTTTTCCTCATCCACAACCATAATCTCCTCTGTCGCAACAGGTTCGCCAGCCCCTGCACTTAACAGCTTCAACGGCGCGGCTGGAGTTTGCTTTACACGCACGGCCTCCGCGTACATTTCTGTCACATCGTCCTGTGCGGTAACCGGCGCAGCAACTTTCTCTAAAGGCAGCACCTGCGCATGATCGTCACGAATATCTGCAGAGCCATGATGACGCATAGACATCCGGAGACCACCGACCAGGACACACGCCAATGCCGCAGCCACGGTCGCAAGACGCCATACAGGACGGGCCGGCACCGTACCCATGTCATGCCTGACGGCACGCCACACCTTATGCGGCGGTCGGACCTCGGCATCTGTGAGTCGCTCACGGACCAGTTCGTCAAACAGGCCGTCTCTATTTTCCTCTTGTCCTTTCACGTTCCAATATCTTTTTCTGTAACAGCACCCGCGCCCTCTGCAACTGCGACCGCGATGTCACCTCGGATATATCCAAGGCCTCCGCAATCTCCTTGTGGCTGTATCCCTCCATCACATACATATTGAACACCGTCCTGAATCCGGCCGGCAATTCCGCCACCATCTTCAAAAGTTCTTTGTAACCGATGTCCTGTATGGCTCCGGCATCAGTCTCCACCATACCGCGGGCCGCATCTATGTCCTCACTATCGCGCAACAGATCCTTTTTACGCAAGGCCATCAGCGCAGTACTGACAAATACAGTGCGCGCCCAGCCTTCAAACGATCCGGCCCCCGAATAGCTGTCAATTTTGGAAAAAAGTGTCACGAATCCGTCCTGGAGCACATCCTGCGCAGCATCTCTATCCCCCATGTAACGGATGCACAATGCAAACATTTTCGGGGACAGGGCATCATACAGCTCCCTTTGGGCACGACTGTCGCCCAAGCGGCAACCGGCCGCCATCTCCTCCAGAGAACGAGCCTTTTTCCGAGAATTAAGATGCAATTCCAGCTTGAAATGTTGCATACCTGCTTTCAAAATCGGCGACACACTGCCAACGAATTTAGGCAAAAACTTTGGATTTGTACTATTTTTGCAAGAATGATTCGGATTTGAACCGACTTCTCCGAAAACGAGCCCCTCAAGGGGCTTTTCGGAAGAGGACATCAACCAAAACGAAGAAATGACCAAGAAGATTTTATCCATACTGCTAATTATAGTGGCACTCGCGACCACTCCGCAGAGAATATCGGCAAAGGATTCCACCGAAGCCGACAATATGCTCATAGACGCCGTCGCCCTTTTCAACGACAGCCATTATGCCGAAGCCTGCAAGATATTGACCCGCATAGTATCAGAATACCCCGAATACGATGCCGCACACTACTATCTGGGAGTCTGCCACTGGCTGACCGGAGACATGGAAAAGGGCGAAATGCATTTGCGCGAAGCCTGCCGGCTCGATCCGGGTAATTTCTGGTATCAGGACAACCTCGCCAGCATCTGCGCTTTTACCGAGCATATAGAAATCGCCATCGAGATCTACGAACGCCTTATCAAGGAATATCCCAAAAAGACAGGGCTCTACTACACTCTTGCCAATCTATATGTCAGGCAAGGACAATATGACAAGGTGCTCGAGACATTCGACAATATCGAACAGACTGTCGGGGACAGTGAAATGCTCGCGATTTCCCGCTTCCAGATACTCATGAGACAAGACAGGCAGGACGAAGCCTATGCCACCCTGGAACGATACAACGAGAAATACACATCACCGCAAGTGCTTTCCACAATGGGGGACTTCAAACTCTCCCAATACGAAGACTCTCTGGCACTTGAATTCTACAACGAGGCCTTGAGTTACGAACCGGCATTCGGCCAGGCCCTCATCGGCAGAGTGGAGGCCTACCGCATCAGCCGCAAGTACCCTGAATTCTTCAAGGCTCTTGAAGGATATATCGCAGAGCCCGAAGTGGCGCAGGACAGCAAGACCATGTATATTTCCCAATTGCTGCAGCACTCCGATCCTCGTTTCCGCACCAACTTCCGCAACGAACTCGACAGCACCGTGACCCGGATGTACAATTGCGCCCCGACAGACTCCACAACCATCTCCACAGCCGCGATATACTGGCTCAACACCCAGCGGTTGCCGCAAGCGGTAAAACTGTTCCGGGAGAATGCCTCCCTCTATCCCAACAGCCTCAGCGCGAGAGCAGAATTGTTGCAGTCACTGTTGGTCTCCGAAGACTGGAACGCACTGGCCGTAGAGGCCGAAAACTCCTATGCCGCATTCCCTGAACTAAACGAGTTCATCAGAATCAAGGCCACCGCCATGTTCGAACTCGGCGAGTACGCCTCATATATAAAGGAAATGGAGCGGCTGATAGTCTCCGACCCTTCTGACACCGCAATGGTAATATCCGCATACTCAGGCATAGGCGATATATACCTCCTGACCGGTGAAACATCCAAGGCATACAAGGCATACGACAAGGCCCTGAAAATCAAGCCGCGCCACGCCCCTATCCTTAACAACTACGCCTACTACCTCAGCATGGAGGGAAAGAAACTGCGCAAGGCCTACGAAATGAGCAAAATCGCTGTCGAAGACGAGCCGGATAACGCCACCTACATTGACACCTTCGCATGGATCTTACACCTGCAAGGAAAAGACCTGGAGGCAAAGCCCCTCTTCAAGCATGCAATGCTCTACGGTGGCAAGGACAGCGCCGTAATCATGGACCACTACGCGGAAGTCCTCTACTCCCTACAGGAATACGACCTTGCCAAAGTCTATTGGAATCTCGCAAAAGCCAAAAACACCTCCGGTGAAATACCCGACCTGGACGAAAGGGTCAAGGAGCGGATAAACAAGATAAGCAAATGAGTTCCCGCACATCATACTGCTTTGTGACATCAGTCTGCACAATACTCCTGTGCACGGTCATGTCTTTTGCACAGACCAAGGCACAGCAGGACAAGATTGCACGACTCGAAAAAGAGATAGCCATTCTCAACAGGCAAATCAAGGATAACAGCGCCAAGGACGCGGACGCTCTGTCAAGACTCGAACTCATACAGTCCAAAATACGCAAACGCCAGAGCATCATAGATGAGAGCAACCGCAAGATAGCAGACATAGACGCGGAAATCAAGGCCAAACAGCACGAAATCGACATCAGGCAAGCCCGCCTCGACACCATGACCATGTACTATGAGAGACTCGTACTCAGCGCCTATAAAAACAGGGACGCACGGGTCTGGTACATGTACATTCTTGCCAGCGACAATCTCGCGCAAGGAGTGCGGCGGTACAGTTTCTTCCGCGACCTCTCCAAACAGATGAATACCGAAGCTGCCTCCATCAAGGAATCCAAGGCCCAGCTCGATGAGGAGAAAGACGCGCTCGTGCACATGAAATTCGACGCACAGGTAATGCGCAACAAGCAGGTCAAAGAGATGAACACCCTCAAGTCAGAAGAGGAGCAGGTCAAGTCATTGAGTGCCAAACTCAAGAGAGACAGGCGCATATACCAGAGCAATCTCGCGGCCAAAAAGCGCCAGGCAGAATCTCTCGAAAAGGAAATCCGCAGAGCCATCAACAAAGCCATGGGCAGCACTGCAAGCAGCAAGAGCAAGCCTAAGAAACCCGTAGACTACACGCTCGCCGGAGAATTTGTCGCGAACAAGGGCAAACTGCCATGGCCGGTACAGGGAGCCGTTACATCAAGATTCGGCAAGCAGTTCCATTCTGTATTCAAGAATCTGCAGTTGCCTGCAAACAATGGAATCACTATCGCAGTAGAGCCCGACACTGATGTATGCGCAGTATTCGACGGCACCGTTGCACAGATAACCGTGCTGCCCGGATACCATCAGTGCATACTCGTCCAGCACGGCAATCATTTCACTCTCTACGCCAAGATCAAGGCCGCGTATGTAAAATCAGGCGACAAGGTCAAGACAGGGCAGAAAATCGGCAAGGTTGACACCATAGCCGGAGAAACGACATTCCACTTCGAGATCTGGGACGAAAAGACCCGTCCGCAGAATCCCGAAGCCTGGCTGCGACCGCAATAAACTATCTAATCAGGAATAGTCCAGACCAATACATGACGGTCAAAAGTCATGTATGCGAGGCTTATCTCCTCTTCCTCCCCGTCATCATCGATAAAGACGGCATCCAGTTCACCGTCGGATTTGGGGTGGAAATGATCTATCTCAATCTGTTCGGAAAGATCCAGATCATACTGACCTGTCTTTTTGAGGACCGCCTCCTTGGCGCACCAATACAATGCAAGCTGTTTGTTACGCTCGTCCTTACGCTCCTCGTCATCCTCCAGATCCTCCCTTTCGTCATCCGAAAGGGCCTTTTTCTCGACAGCGGAGAAATCCCTGTCCAGAGACTCGACATCTATGCCGACATCATCATTGTCATTCAGCATAATCGCCACATACTTGTCCGTATGCGTAATGCTGATATTGGTGACATTATTCT
Source organism: uncultured Muribaculaceae bacterium (assembly GCA_964616865.1). Classification (GTDB taxonomy): domain Bacteria; phylum Bacteroidota; class Bacteroidia; order Bacteroidales; family UBA932; genus Cryptobacteroides. Next base: position 1,652 of record CAZTUQ010000011.1, on the reverse strand, counting down.
CAATATAGGGCTTGCCGTTGTCATGATGGGAGAGGTACACCTTCTCCTCAAACATATTATCCAACAGCGCCCTTACGGCGAGTTTCTGCCGGCGCAGTGATTCACTCTTGATGTATGAGATTTCCTCCAGTTCGTCAGTCGGGATGGATGTCATTCCGCGAAGCTCTTCCTCGCTCTCTGTGATGTGCCAAACTCCTATGCGCGAATGCGCAGGATCGTCAAGGTCTTTTGTGAGAAATAGTGCCATAAAAAGTCTATAACGACCGCAAATATAGTGATTTTTACTATCTTTGCAAAGCGGTGAAGCCGGTATGCGCCAAACCGCAAAATGCTTTGAAACCAACCATTTTGATATTTCAACAAATATTATGAAGTACTTGACAAACGACAAACTGACCATCGTCGGCGCGGCCGGCATGATCGGTTCCAACATGGCTCAGACCGCTCTCATGCTCAGGCTCACTCCCAATGTGTGCCTTTATGATGTTTACGAGCCCGGACTCAAAGGAGTCCTCGCCGAAATGAACCAGTGCGGATTCGAGGATGCAAACATCACCTGCACTACCGATCCTGCGGTCGCATTCGACGGAGCCAAATATATCCTCTCTTCGGGCGGTGCACCGCGCAAAGAGGGCATGACCCGCGAGGATCTGCTCAAGGGTAACTGCCAGATCGCCGAAGACTTCGGCAAGAACGTCAAGAAATACTGCCCCGACGTGAAGCATGTCGTGGTCATCTTCAACCCTGCAGACCTTACAGGTCTTGTAGTGCTTCTCCACTCCGGTCTCAAGCCCGAGCAGGTTACCACTCTTGCAGCTCTTGACTCCACGCGCCTCCAGGAGGCTCTCGCGCTCGAATTCGGCGTAGAGCAGAGCAAAGTGACAGGCGCACACACCTATGGCGGTCACGGCGAGCAGATGGCCGTATTCGCCTCCCAGGTCAAGGTGGACGGCAAGCCTCTCAGCGAAATGGAGCTCAGCAAAGAGAGATTCGATGAGATCAAGCTCCACACTATCCAGGGCGGCTCCAACATCATCAAACTCCGCGGACGCAGTTCTTTCCAGAGCCCTGCATACAACTCCGTCAAAATGATTGAGGCTGCTATGGGCGGTGACAAGTTCACACTTCCTGCAGGAACATACGTAAACGAAGGCAAATACCATAATGTCATGATGGCTATGCCTACGACAATTGACAAGAAAGGCGTTCATTTCGTAGAGCCTAAGGGCACAGCAGAAGAGATTGCAGCCCTCGATGCATCTTACGAGCATCTCTGCAAGATGCGTGACGAGATTATCGAACTCGGCATCATTCCTGCAGTTGCAGACTGGAAGACTCTCAACCCCAATCTGTAGAACATACTTGCAACAATAGACAATGCGCCCGGAGTGACCCACAAAGTCCTCCGGGCGCATTCTTTTCCCATCTGTCCCCAAGCAATCATCGAGGGCATTTCTTCGGCTTCCACCGCACTCCGGCACCGCGTCCTCCTTCTACCATCATAGTCCCTCCCCAAACTTCCTGCCATGCAGGACCGAGCATAGCGTCATCCGCATCCATCCTTCAACGGCACAGTGGGATTTCTCCACCGAAGCCGGCATAACGCAAAGAGCCCGCCAGGATTCAATCTCCTGACGGGCTCCGTATAAAAA
>CAZTUQ010000010.1:0-50775 GCA_964616865.1 uncultured Muribaculaceae bacterium | reverse complement strand
ACTCCGCAATACCTTTATGCAACTTTTTTTGAAAATTTTTAAAGTTTTTTGAAAACGCATCCTCCGTAAAAGGCCCGTAAAGGACAATCCCACAGAGCATTCCGACTCAAAAGTCCCACAGAACGCCGCCAGAAAGATTTTTTACATTTTTACATAAAACATGGAAACAGGCCTTGAGACATATCCGGACGCCTGCGCACATTTCTGCACAAACATATAAAAAGGCCTGCCGGGATAGAGCCGGCAGGCCATGTCAGAGAATCACTCTCCTTAGTATAAACTCACCACAGCAAGGCGGATTATTTCTTGCGCTCCTTGCCGGCATTCAGCCGGGCCTTGGTCTGCTCGACAGTCTCCCCTTCTCTACTGAAAAGCACCGCGACACATTTGTCCTCCACCTTATGCCAGCCGGCTACGACACCGTCCTGAATTTTGAGATAGCCGTTTACAACACCGTCTTCTATTTTCTTATAACCGTCTTTGACGCCCTTTTCAATGGCGAAGTAGCCGTTTTTAACTCCGGAAGCCATATAACTTGTGTCTTTGACATTGTCTTCCGTCTTGATTTCGCGAACCACGACCATCGTGTCCCTGACGACATTGTCAGGCTCTTGAGCCCTTGCCAGAAATGCGCTCATGGCAACAAGCGGCATGGCGATAATTTTCTTTGTATCCATAATTTTATTCTTTTAACACCTGCAAAGTTATAACAACAAGCATTCTCTCTTTGGAGTTTTTGACCACTTTTGTAGCACATTCTTCGTCTTTACATTTACATAATGGACTTTTGGGATATTTTCACCATATTCGCGGCATTATGAAGAAACGGATTCCATATAGAGAATGGAGGGACGGACTCCTGAAACTGGTCCCAGAAAAAGACAGGATCGGCACAGACCTGCTGTTTATTGAGAAAGCAGAGGGATTTCTGCCCGCGAGCGACGGACCTCTGATTTTCGATGTAACCTCGGCAATATTCATATTGGAAGGTTATACCGAAATCAGTATCAATATGAAGCAGTACCATGTCCAGGCACCTGCAATCATGATAATCATGCCGGATACAGTGATGCAACATATCAGTTCCTCCTATGACAACAAGTCATTCAGTGTCATAATGTCATCCAAGTTCTTTATGAACATCATGAATGACAACGCATTACAATCATCCCTGTATACTCAGTTGCACAAAGAGCCCGTAATCTCCCTGCCACAATCAGACGCCCGCGTTCTCTTACAATACAAGGACCTGCTCAACAACCTGTTGCATTCTCCGATCCGCGAATACAAGATGGAGGCAATCCGCCATCTCACCCTTACGCTTTTTTATGGATATATAATTTCAAGGCAGGTTCCCGGCATCCTCAAAACGAGCTCCCGCGCCGATGAGATCTTCAAGGAATTCATCGGCCTGCTGCAGGAAGACTATAGTGCCCATCGGGATGTATCCTACTATGCCGACAAACTGTATATGACACCGAAATACTTGTCCACTGCTGTAAAGAAGGCTTCCGGCAAGAGCCCATCGGACTGGATAGACGAATATGTGGCAACGGCGGCAAAGGCAATGCTTTCATCCAGCGCACAAAGTATCGATGAGATAAGCCTGCGGCTCAATTTCGACTCACTCTCCTTGTTCGGAAAGTTCTTCAAGCGCGTAACAGGACTTTCTCCACGCGCATACCGCAACAAATTATAAAAGCATGCCCACGGCCGTTTCGGAACGCCTGCACATTTAGGCAGTGCAAGCAGCCACTATATTTGTTGCGCCGCTATAGTGGAGACCGTACGCACGAACCCGGACCTATATATATAAAAGAAGGCCGGCCAAAAACAGCCAGCCTCCGTAATCGGATTACCGGATTTACCGGTCGATATTACATCATGCCACCCTGGGGCATCGGTGCTACGGGCTCCTTCTCAGGAATCTCGACGATACCGCACTCGGTGGTCAGGAACATGCCGGCAACGCCTGCAGCATTCTCCAGAGCGACGCGGACCACCTTGGTAGGATCGATGACGCCGGCCTCATACATATTGACATACTCGCCGGTACGGGCATTGTAGCCGAAATCGTCTTTGCCTTCCTTAATCTTCTGGATGACAACGCTGCCGTCCACACCTGCATTTGCAGTAATCTGGCGGAGAGGCTCCTCGATTGCCTTGGCGATGATATGGATACCTGTGGTCTCATCGTCATTCTCGCCCTTGAGGTCGGCCAGAACGGATGTGGCACGGATATAAGAGACACCGCCTCCAGGGAGGTAACCCTCCTCAACCGCTGCACGGGTAGCATTGAGAGCATCCTCGACACGGTCTTTCTTCTCTTTCATCTCGACCTCTGTGGCAGCACCGACATAGATAACGGCGACACCGCCTGAAAGTTTGCCGAGACGCTCCTGCAGACGCTCCTTGTCATAATCGGAAGTCGTAGTTGAGATCTGATGACGGATAGTATTGACACGGTCCTGGATAGCGTCCTTGTCACCGACACCGTTTACGATAGTGGTGTTATCCTTGCCGATAGTGACTTTCTCGGCACGTCCGAGCTGGTCAAGGGTCGCATTCTCAAGAGTGAAGCCCCTGTCCTCAGAGATGACAGTACCACCGGTCATGATGGCGATGTCCTGGAGCATTTCCTTGCGACGGTCACCGAATCCGGGAGCCTTGATGGCTGCAACCTTGAGCGTACCGCGGAGTTTGTTGACTACGAGAGTGGTGAGAGCCTCGCCCTCTACATCGTCAGCGATAATGAGGAGTTCCCTGCCGTCACGGGCGATAGGCTCGAGGACGGGCATAAGATCTTTCATCGTGGAAATCCTCTTGTCAGTGATGAGGATGTAAGGGTTGTTGAGCTGGGCCTCCATCTTGTCACCGTCGGTCATGAAGTAGGGAGAGATGTAGCCCCTGTCGAACTGCATGCCCTCAACGACCTTGACCTCAGTTTCGATACCCTTGGCTTCCTCGACAGTGATGACGCCATCGGTCTTGACCTTGGACATAGCCTCGGCGATGAGCTTGCCGATGGTGTTGTCGTTATTGGCGGACACTGTACCGACCTGCTCAATCTTGGAATAGTCGCTGCCTACAGGCTGGCTGCGCTGCTGGAGTTCAGCGACAACGGCTGCAACTGCCTTGTCGATACCCCTCTTGAGGTCCATAGGATTGGCACCTGCAGCGACATTCTTGAGTCCTACATTGATAATGGACTGAGCAAGAACGGTAGCGGTGGTAGTGCCGTCACCGGCGAGTTCGTTGGTCTTGGAAGCGACCTCCTTGACCATCTGGGCGCCCATGTTCTGGAACGGATCCTCACACACAACCTCCTTGGCTACGGAAACACCGTCCTTGGTGATGTGGGGAGCACCGAATTTCTTCTCAATGACCACATTGCGGCCTTTAGGACCGAGAGTCACCTTGACTGCGTTTGCAAGTGCATCCGCACCCTCTTTCATTTTGGTACGGACCTCTGTATCGAATTTAATCTGTTTTGCTGCCATGATTATTTCCTCCTATATAATTAAAGAATTGCAAGCACGTCAGACTGCTTGACAATAAGATATTTGTTCTCAGCGACAGTCACCTCGGTACCGGCATATTTGCCGTAGAGGACGACATCTCCGACCTTGAGCTCCATAGGCTCGTCCTTTTTGCCAGGACCCACGGCCACAACCGTTCCCTGCTGAGGTTTTTCCTGCGCCTTGTCAGGAATATAAAGTCCTGCCGCTGTCTGGGTCTCCGCGCTCTTGGGCTCGATGACTACTCTGTCTGCCAATGGTTTAATCATGATAATGTATGTTTAAATTAAAAATTCTTATAACGTCTACGCTTATCGTGACGCACGGCAGGGAATATGGCAAAGGATGTGCCAATGACAGAACGGTGACAATTTGTCAGCCAAAGAGGAGAAACTATCCAGATACTACTGCAGAGGGCGGAAATGCCAGAGGATGACACCGGCTGCCACGGAGACATTGATAGAGTGCTTGGTACCCCACTGGGGAATCTCTATGGCCATATCCGACGCATCGACGACATCCTGACGGACACCGTCCACCTCATTGCCGAATACGAGGGCGTATTTGCGCCCCGGCTCACGGACGAATGTGTCCAAGCTGACCGAACCGACTGTCTGCTCTATGGAAACAATCTCGTAGCCGGCGGACTTGAGTTCGGAAATGGCGTCCATGGTGTCGTCATAGTGTTTCCAGCTGACGGCGTCTTCCGCCCCGAGTGCGGATTTGTGGATTTCCGCACTCGGGGGTACTGCGGTAATGCCGCAGAGGCAGACGCAGGCGATGCGGAACGCATCGCAGGTGCGCAGCACCGAGCCCACGTTGTGGGCGCTGCGTATGCCGTCAAGCACTACAGCCACATCTCCCGGAGGCAGAGCCTTGAACTCTTCCACACCGATACGGTGCAATTCGAAGTTGAGCAGTTTTCTTTTATCCATTCCGGCAGCAAAGGTATCAATTTTTGTGAGTATATTTGTCTTCATTCACAACACACCTATCAACATGAAGCAGGACATTGAAATTTTCGACTTGATCAAACAGGAGCAGGAGCGTCAGTCTTCGGGACTCGAACTCATCGCATCGGAAAACTACGTCAGCGACAGCGTTCTCCACGCCATGGGATCCATCTGCACAAACAAGTATGCGGAAGGCTACCCCGGCAAGAGGTACTACGGCGGATGCGAGGTCGTGGACAAGATCGAGCAGCTCGCAATCGACAGGATCAAGAAAATATACGGAGCGCAGTGGGCGAATGTACAGCCGCATAGCGGTGCCCAGGCCAATATGGCAGTGACCATGGCATGTCTCAAGCCGGGAGACACCTTTATGGGACTGGACCTCTCCCAGGGCGGACACCTCACACACGGCTCCCCTGTCAATGCATCCGGTATCCTGTATAACGCAGTCGCATACGGACTCGATGAAGAGACCGGACTCGTAGATTATGACAAGATGGAAGAAACGGCTCTCGCATGCCACCCCAAGCTCATAATCGGAGGGGCATCGGCATATTCACGCGAATGGGACTACAAGCGTATGCGCGAGATAGCCGACAAGGTAGGCGCACTGCTGTGGATCGACATGGCACATACCGCAGGACTCATCGCCGCAGGACTGTTGGACAACCCTGTAAAATACGCCCACATCGTGACTTCGACCACCCATAAGACCTTGAGAGGACCCCGTGGCGGCATCATCCTGATGGGAGAAGACTTCGATGACCCTCAGGGACGCACGACCCCCAAGGGCGTGGTCAAGAAGATGAGCCAGATACTCGACTCCAGCGTATTCCCCGGAGTGCAGGGAGGTCCGCTCGAGCATGTCATCGCAGCCAAGGCAGTTGCATTTTACGAGGCCATGCAGCCGGAATATATCGATTACCAGAAACAGGTCATCGCCAATGCCAATGCAATGTGCGAGGAATTCATCGCCAAGGGATACAAAATCGTATCCGGCGGTACGGACAACCACCTGATGCTCATAGATCTGCGCAGCAGGTTCCCCGAACTCACCGGCCGCATCGCCGAGAAAGAACTCGGACGGGCCGACATCACCGTCAACAAGAACATGGTGCCGTTTGACAGCCGCACTCCGTTCCAGACTTCCGGCCTGCGCATAGGTACACCGGCCATCACATCTCGAGGCCTTGTAGAAAAAGACTGCCGCGACATAGTGAGCCTTATTGACAAAGTGCTCGAATCAGCCTCCGGTGCAGCCGCGGCCCTGAGCGTCAAGGCAGGAGAGGCTCCCAACGCCGAACAGCAGGCACAGCTGGAGGCGCATGCCGAAGTGATTGAGAAAGTACGCCACCGCGTGCACAACATGACGGCAGGGCTTCCCCTCAACCGCTATTAAAAATCACAAGAAATGCGCAAGAAATTTTGTGTTTTGAAAAAGAAACACTATCTTCGCATTCCTTTTGGGAGATTAGCTCAGTTGGTTTAGAGCATCTGCCTTACAAGCAGAGGGTCGGCGGTTCGAATCCGTCATCTCCCACAAAAAAGAGACAGCGCCAGCGCTGTCTCTTTTTCTTTATAGCCCGTACCGCTCTTAGGAGAGCCCCCAGTCTACCACAATCTTGGCATCATCGTCAATCTTGTCCGTCCGGAAAGCAGCCTGCATCAAATATCTGTAGCCAGGAAGTCCGGAATAGATATTAAAGCGCAGCTTGAGTTTATACGCATCATCATCCTTGTCATGTCTCCATTCATCGATGATGTAACCATATGTACTCCCTCCTACATATATGGTATAGATAACTATACTGTTACGCTTGTAATTGACCTTGGAAATCTCAGGGCAGGACGCCAGTTCTTCCTCCGTGAAATAACGGCGGGCATCGTCCATGCTGTTGATTATGGTACATACCTCATCGTAGCCGGCAAGATACTCCTGTCCCTCCGGAGACTCAGCCTCAATCATACCAGGGACAATATTCGGAATATCCAACTCCTTATACGGCATAGCCCCGTTATCCAGCAGGTCACACGATGCAAACCCAGACAAAATGACCAGCATGGCAGCCAGGGATGACAGTTTTCTCAAAACAATATTTCGCATATCGTATCTGTAAAAAACGAGGGCCACTCCCTTGATAAAGAATAACCCCCGTATCATTAAATATTCAGCCGTCCGGCATTACGCAGCCTGACGGATAGCAGCCTGAGCAGCAGCAAGACGTGCCACAGGGACACGGAACGGCGAGCAGGACACATAGTCGAGACCGATGCGGTTGAAGAACTCGATAGATGCAGGATCACCTCCGTGCTCACCGCAGATACCGCACTTGAGGTCCGCCCTCTTGCTGCGGCCACCTACGACAGCACCCTCGACGAGTTTGCCGACGGCCTTGACATCGATAGTCTGGAACGGGTCGGAGTCCAAAATCTTGTTGCCGAGATAGTCGCCCATGAATGTACCTACATCGTCACGGGAGAATCCGAATGTCATCTGTGTAAGGTCATTGGTACCGAAGGAGAAGAACTCTGCAGTACGGGCCATACGGTCAGCTGTGAGAGCGGCACGGGGAATCTCGATCATAGTACCGAAGTGATACTTGATATTCACCTTGAGCCTCTGCTCCACCTCAACACGCACTTTCTCGCAATACACTTTCTGGAACTCCAGCTCGCGTGCGGAGATTGTGACAGGAATCATGATTTCGGGCTGAGGATCCAGACCCTCCTGGATAAGTTCGGCAGCTGCTGTGAAGATAGCCCTGTACTGGGTCTCGGCGATGAGAGGATAAGTGACATGGAGACGCACTCCGCGGTGTCCCATCATAGGGTTGACCTCATGGAGATTCTCACCGCGCTTATCTACCTCCTCGACAGAGACATGCAGTTCCTTGGCAAGCTCTTCCCTCTTCTCCTCGCTCTTGGGAACGAACTCGTGGAGAGGGGGATCAAGCAGACGGAAGACAACCGGCTTGCCGTCCATAATCTTGAGTGTGCTCTTGACAGCAGCCTTGATGAACGGCTCCAGTTCGAGAAGAGCAGCCTTACGCTCCTCTTCTGTGCTGCACATGATCATCTTGCGCAGTTTGGAGAGAGGCAGTTCGCTGTTTGTGCCATAGAACATATGCTCGATACGGAAGAGGCCGATACCCTCCGCTCCGAAAGACAGAGCCTTCTGTGCATCCTCGGGAGTGTCAGCATTGGTACGGATACCGAGTCTGCGGTATTTGTCAACGATGCTCATGAAGCGCACGAAGAGAGGATTCTCGCTCGCGTCCATGGTATCAATCTTGGTATCATAGACATAGCCCTTGCTACCGTTGAGAGAGAGCCAGTCACCCTCTTTGAATACACGGTCGCAGCCGTTGAATGTGAGAGTCCTGTTCTCGAAGTCGATCTTCATTGCCTCGCAGCCAACGATACAGCACTTGCCCCATCCACGGGCAACAAGAGCGGCGTGAGATGTCATACCTCCGCGGGTAGTGAGGATACCGGAAGAAGCGCGCATGCCCTCGATGTCCTCGGGAGATGTCTCCTCACGGATGAGGATAGTCTTGAGTCCCTTGGCATTGGCTGCCATAGCGTCCTCTGAAGTAAACACGATGGTACCTACAGAACCGCCCGGTGATGCAGGCAGACCCTTTGCAACGACTGTAGCCTTCTTCTCGGAAGCGGGGTCGAGAATAGGGTGAAGTATCTCATCCAACTGTGAGGGTGAAACCCTCATGACAGCGGTCTTCTCATCGATCATGCCCTCATCAAGCATATCCATGGCCATCTGCAGTGCAGCAAGACCGGTACGCTTGCCGATACGGCACTGGAGCATATAGAGGTTGCCGTCCTGGATAGTGAACTCTATATCCTGCATATCGTGGAAATGGTTCTCCAAGAGAATGCGGATACCGTCAAGTTCCTTGTAGACCTCGGGCATGGCAGTCTCGAGGGAGTCAAGATCCTTGTTGTGCTCGGTCTTGGTCGCCTCATTGAGAGGGTTAGGGGTACGGATACCTGCAACGACATCCTCTCCCTGGGCGTTGATAAGCCACTCGCCATAGAATTTGTTGTCTCCGGTAGCAGGATTACGGGAGAATGCGACACCGGTAGCGGAAGTCTCTCCCATATTGCCGAATACCATGGACTGGACATTCACGGCCGTTCCCCAATCATCGGGAATTTTCTCAATCTTGCGGTATGCAATGGCACGCTTTCCGTTCCATGACTTAAAGACGCCACCAATCGAGCCCCAGAGCTGAGCCTCTGCAGTATCAGGGAAATCTACGCCGAGCACTTCCTTGACCTTTGCCTTGAACTTGACACAAAGGTCCTTGAGCTCGTCGGCTGTAATCTCTGTATCGTTCTTGTAACCCTTAGCCTCCTTGAGATCACCCATCATGCGGTCGAGCTGTTGGCGGATACCCTGGCCGTCCTCAGGCTCGATGCCCTCGGCCTTCTCCATAACGACATCACTGTACATCATGATGAGACGGCGATATGCGTCATATACGAAACGGGGATTCTGTGTAGCCTCGATCATGCCGGGAATCGTATCAGAGCAAAGTCCGATATTGAGAATGGTATCCATCATGCCGGGCATCGAGCTCCTCGCTCCGGAACGGCAGCTGACGAGCAGAGGGTTCTTGGCATCGCCAAACTTCTTGCCCATGATCGCCTCAGTTGCCTTAAGAGCCTCGGCTACCTCATTCTTGAGTTCTTCGTTATAACCTCCGCCGAGCTGATAGTACTCAGCGCAGCATTCTGTCGTAATGGTGAAACCTGCGGGAACAGGAAGCCCGAGACGGCTCATCTCCGCAAGGTTTGCTCCCTTTCCACCAAGGAGCTCTCGCATAGTCCCATCGCCCTCAGCGGTCTTGCCACCGAAACGATAGACTCTCTTTTTAGATTCGTACATATTATATTATAATTAGTGTTTCAGTAAACCCCAGACGCTCAATTTTTGGAAAAGAAACGCCACTGGAACAGTATCAGGTAAAACGCCCCCACCGTCACGCAACTATCTGCGAAATTAAAAACGGGATCGAAGAACGTGATATGATGTCCGCCTATGTAGGTATCAATCAGAGGAAAATAAAACATATCCACTACCTTGCCCTGCATGAACGGGAGGTGCGGCTCAAAAATCAATCCGTAGAAAAGGCAGTCTATGATATTGCCCAATGCCCCTGCTGCAATCAGCGTCAAACCCACAGTCACACCAGCCGGCACTTCCGAGCCTTTCTTGAGCAGTTTCGACACCCACCACCAGATGGCCGCGAACAGACACACTCTGAATGCCGTAAGAATGTACTTGCCTATCTCTCCCCCGAAAGACATGCCGAAAGCCATGCCGTCATTTTCGATAAACAGGATACGGAACCACTGCCCGATGACATTGAACTGCTCGCCTATCTGCATATTGGTCTTGACCAGAACTTTGATAATCTGGTCAATCAACACCAAGACAATGCCGAGAAGTATCAGCTTACGGCCTTTAGATATCTTCATCTCCTAGTTTTTGCCCTGTTTTGCAAGCATTTCCTTAGCCTCGACCGTAAGGGTGGCGTGCGGCACAAGGCGCAGCCTCTCCTTGGGGATGAGTTTGCCCGTGGCACGGCATATCCCGTATGTCTTGTTCTCTATACGCACAAGCGCAGCCTCGAGGTTCTGTATGAACTTGTACTGCCTGTTGGCGAGCTGGCTCGCCTCTTCTCTGGTGAGCTGGCTGGCACCGTCATCTTCCACCGTCTTGAACGAAGGGGAAGTATCCAGAATATCATTGCTGTCATTCTGCATCACTATACGGCGGAGCTTGTTGTACTCAGAACGGGCCTTGTCAAGCATCTGCTCAATGATGGCGCGAAACTCTGCGAGCTCCTCGTCACTGTAGCGTACTTTAGGTTCTTCTGCCATAGTATTAAGATTTCTTGGTAACATTTATTCTGATAGTGCCTTCGTTCCACTCCACCTCTGCCGCTCCCTCAACAGCCGCCGAAGCCTCTTCGAGAGCAATCGACAAAGCGAGCGTCTGCGAAGCGAGGTACTCTCTGTATCCGTCCAGTGCAGATGCAATCTGCACATTGTCCTCTCCGGAAGCATACACGACAACATCGACCTTGTCCGTAACATCGAATCCGCTGTCCTTGCGTATGTTCTGGATACGGTTGACGAGTTCGCGGGCGACGCCCTCCGCCTTGAGGGCAGGAGTGATTTCAATGTCGAGCGCTATCGTCAGCTGCCCCTCGGTCGCGACCAGCCAGCCCGGCATATCCTCCGAGGAGATCTGATAGTCTTCAGGAGCGAGAACGACAGGACCCGCGGGCAAATCGAGCGTATATGTCCCGGCCGCCTGGATATCAGAAATGGCCTGCTGCCCGAGTGTACCGAACGCGGAGGCAATCTCTTTCATCCTCGCACCGTATTTCTTGCCCAATGTCTTGAAATTGGGCTTTATCTTCTTGGTTATGATGCCTGTAGTATCGGGAAGGAACTCCGCGTCCTTGACATTCACCTCGGTGAGTATCAGAGTCTTGACCTTTTCCAGCTGTTCCTTGAGCGACTCGCTGATGACAGGTATTACAAGTTTGGAAAGAGGCTGGCGTACCTTGACACCGACCTTGCGCCTGAGCGCGAGCACCATGGAGCATGCCTTTTGCGCAATCTCCATACGCTCTTCCAGACCGTTGTCGATAAGGGTGGCGTCAGATTCCGGCATAATGGTGAAATGCACCGACTCCATGCCATCCGGAACGAGGTCAAGATACAGCCTGTCCATATAGAACGGAGCTATTGGTGCCGCCAGCATAGACACTTTCACAAGCACCTCATAGAGAGTCTGATAGGCTGCGAGTTTATCATCCGTCAATCCACCGCCCCAAAAACGTTTGCGGTTGAGACGCACATACCAGTTGCTGACATGGTCGCATACGAAATCCTGTATCAGACGGCCTGCAAGCGTGACATCGTAGTCCTCATAGGCTGCGCGCACCTTGGCTGTAAGCGTATTGAGCAGAGAGATGATCCAGCGGTCAATCTCGGGGCGCTCGGCATAGGGGACCTTTTCCGCCTTGGGGTCAAAGCCGTCCACATTGGCGTAGAGGGCAAAGAACGAATAGGTATTGTACAGAGTGCCGAAGAATTTGCGCCTGACCTCGTCCACTCCGGCCTCATCGAAGCGGAGATTGTCCCAAGGCTGCGCATTGGTCAGCATATACCATCTCAATGCATCTGCTCCATACTTGTCGAGTTCCTCAAAAGGATCTACGGCATTGCCGAGACGCTTGCTCATCTTGTTGCCGTCCTTGTCGAGTACAAGTCCGTTGGATATTACTCTCTTAAAAGCAGGCGTATCGCCCACCATCGTATGTATTGCATGCAAGGTATAGAACCATCCGCGTGTCTGGTCGACACCCTCGGCGATAAAATCAGCGGTACAACCGAATTTGGAAGAATCCGCATTGCGCAGACCCTCCTGTGCATACGGCATCGCACCGGAATCGAACCACACATCGATGAGGTCCGCCTCGCGGGTCATCACGCGCCCTGTATCGGAGACCAGCTTAATCGCGTCCACATAAGGCCTATGGAGGTCTATCTTGTCATAATTCTCTTTGGACATGTCGTCCGGATTGAAGCCGGCAGCCTTGAGAGGGTTCTCCGCCATGACACCGGCGGTGACAGCCTTTTCGATTTCCTGCCAGAGTTCCTTGACCGTGCCGATACATTTTTCCTCCTTGGCATCCTCTGTACGCCAGATAGGGAGAGGGGTGCCCCAATAACGGCTGCGGGAGAGGTTCCAGTCCTGGACATTCTCAAGCCACTGGCCGAAACGCCCTGTTCCGGTAGACTCGGGTTTCCATTCGATGGTCTTGTTCAGTGCGACCATACGGTCCTTGACAGCGCTGGTCCTGATAAACCATGCGTCAAGCGGAAAATAGAGCACCGGCTTGTCCGTACGCCAGCTATGGGGGTAGCTGTGGACATGCTTCTGTATACTGAATGCCCGTCCGTCAGACTTGAGCATCACACAGATATCCACATCGAGAGTAGGAGCGTCTGCAGGCAGGCTGTCATCAAACGCATTCTTGACATAGCGTCCGGCGACTTCCGCGTATGAAGGATCCACATAATCACGGACATAATCCGGATCGAGGTCTTCGAGCGCATAGAACTTGCCCGTCATATCGACCGCAGCCTGATTCTTGCCGTTCTTGTCCAGCAACATCATCGGAGGAATGCCGGCCGCAGCAGCGACCCTCTTGTCATCCGCGCCGAATGTAGGTGCGATATGCACTATGCCGGTACCGTCCTCCGTAGAGACATAGTCTCCGAGAATCACCCGGAATGCACCATCCTCGAGAGGCTTGAGCCATTTTATCAATTGGACATAGTCTATGCCCTCCAGTTCGGCACCCGTCCATTCTCCGGGGAGCACCTCATAATCTGATTTCTTCGCATCAAACCAGCTGCCGACCAGATCCTTTGCCAGCACATACACCGCCTCCTTGCCGGTATACTTGTTGATGCCTTTAACCCTTACATAGGTAATCTTGGGGCCGACGCAGAGAGCCGTATTGGACGAAAGCGTCCATGGAGTGGTCGTCCACGCCAGGAAATACAGCGGCAGACCGGATTCGAAGAGTTTTTCGGACTTGTCATTCCTGACAATCTCGAACTGACAGGTCACCGTGGTGTCAGTTACATCCTTGTAGCAGCCAGGCTGGTTGAGTTCGTGCGTACTGAGTCCTGTACCATCAGAGGGAGAATACGGCTGTATTGAATAGCCCTTGTAGAGCAGCCCCTTGTCATATATGCGGCGGAGCAACCACCACAGGGTCTCGATATATCGGTTGTCGTAGGTGATATAGGCATTGTCGGTATCGACCCAATAGCCGATGCGCTCCGTCATCTCCACCCATTCGCGGGTGTATTTCATCACCTCGCTGCGGCAGACACGGTTATATTCCTCTACGGAAATCTTGACACCTATATCCTCCTTGTGGATACCGAGTTTCTTCTCGACACCAAGTTCAACGGGAAGACCGTGAGTATCCCAGCCGGCACGACGTTCCACACGATATCCCGTCTGCGTCTTGTAACGGCAGATGGAGTCCTTGATAGAACGCGCCATGACATGGTGTATGCCGGGTTTGCCGTTGGCCGACGGCGGTCCTTCGAAGAATATAAACTCCGGAGCACCTTCTCTCAGTTTGAGGGATTTCCCAAATGCGTCATTATTGCGCCACCTGTCCAGCATCTCATTGCCGACAGCGACCATATCCAAACTCTTATATTCTTTGAATGCCATCCGAATATTGTTCCAAAAAATACCTAATTTTGCAGTAGGCAAAGATAACAATTTGTCGTGTTTTTACCAATTATGGGCATAGTCGACATCATATTGACAGTGTGCGTGGTCCCCGCCATGATTCACGGTGCTTTAAAGGGGGTCATTTCGCAGGCTTTCGGACTGGTCGGACTGGTCGCCGGAGTCTGGCTCGCGTTCCACTTTTCGGAGATGGCATGCGAGAAACTCATGGAGCACTTCGGCGAAATGCCTGAAGCCACACTGCACATCATAGGCTTTGTAGCCGTGCTCGTCATTGTTATACTGCTCATGTCCCTGTTAGGGAAATTGCTCAAGGGGCTGTTCAAGTTTGCCAGCCTCGGATGGGTGGACCACCTGCTCGGGCTGGTATTCGGCCTGTGCACCGCCGTACTCGTGGTCGGCATTGCAATCATAATCATAGACAGCATCAATGCGCATTTCCCTTTCATCAGCCAGGGAGTGCTCGCAGAATCCAAACTATACGCCCCCGTACGGGACATCGCATACACGATATTCCCCTACCTCAAGGCTCTTCTCTTTAAATTGTAACATGGCCAGAATCATACTGATAGAGACTTCTACCTCGCTCTGTTCCGCAGCCCTCGCCGAAGACGGCAAGGCCGTAGCCTACAAGGAAAGCAACGCACCCAGGATGCACGCATCCATGACAGCCCCCTACATAGAAGAGGTGTTGAAGAGTTGCGGACTGAGCGTAACAGACTGCGACGCAGTATGCGTCAGCATGGGCCCCGGGTCATACACGGGCCTCAGGGTCGGTTCATCGACCGCAAAAGGACTCTGCTTCGGCGCAGGCATTCCCCTGATAGCCTTAGGCACGCCGGACATTCTCGCCGCACAGGCACGCATTGACGGGGCCGTCAGCGAAGACTGCAAATACATCGTCCCGATGATAGACGCCCGTCGCATGGAGGTATATTCGGCAATATTCACTCCGGACGGCAGGAGGCTCTCCGAGACTGAGCCGGTAATAGTCACGGAGGAGAGCTTCTCAAGGGAATTGTCCGAGGGCAAGGTGCTGTTTATAGGAGACGGCGCAGGCAAATGCAGTACCGTCATCAATTCCGCAAACGCCTCTTTTGTCCAGTGCTGCCCGAGGGCAGACGCAATGGCAGCAATCGCCGAAGAGGAATACAAACAAAAAAGGTTCAAAGACATCGCGTACTTCGAACCTTTCTATCTCAAGGAGTTCACCGCAACAGTGAGCTCAAGAAAACTTTTCTAAATCATCATTTCAGATTCTTGGCGAGGAAAGCTTCCAGCCCTTTGGCGTCGCTTATCTTATCGCCTTTCAACTCACCGTCGCATATAATGTACGACAGCGGCAGGGATGTCACATTGTATGTCGCCACATACGGGGATGCCGCGCCACGGGTGTCGCAGACATTGATCCAAGGCAGCTGCTGAGCCTTGACTACGCTCGCCCAGGCAGACTTGTCTGTATCGAGAGAGACAGAATATATCTCAAATCCCTTGTCGTGATATTTGGCATATACCGGTTTGAGCACGTCCTGGTTAAAGAGTTTCTGCTGTGCATCGGACGTCGCCCAGAAATGCAGCAGGATGACCTTGGAGTCCACGGATGACAACGAAGACTTCTGACCCTGCATGTCGCTGAGAATGATGTCGGGAAATCCGCTCGGCTGTGCAGACCTGATATTGGCCTCCAGCGCCAGCATTTTCTCACGGCGCTCCGTCTCACGGATCAGGGCCTTGACATATTTGGACTCCGGATATACCGCCTCCAAAGAATCAGCAAGCGCACGGAATCGAATCGCGTCCGTATTGGTATTGAATACAGGGAAGCCCTCCGTAACAGTCTGAAAGCATACGGGCACAGATGTTATGGAGCGCGGATGCTTCATAATGAAAGACAACGCCTTGCGATAATACTGCAAATATAGGGAAGAAACCTCACGGCTGACTTCGGCATTCTGTGCGCTGCCCGCTGATTGGGACAACGGAGCCATTGCCTTGGACACATCATCAAGGAATGAGGCATAGCCGAGCTCGACCTCCTTGAGAAGCAGACTCTCCTCCGACCCCTCCACATCATAATGGCCGAGAGTGTCCGCCTTGATCACAAGCCTGTCTCCGGGCAGTACGACCGCACTGGCAATCTTGGTATCTCCCTTGAACGCGTATACAAACTCAGGCTCGCCTTTTTCTACAGCGACCTTGCAGGAGAAACGGCCGGCGGCATCCGTCATGACCGTATCAAGCACCCTGTAAGTATTGACATCCAGGAGTTTCACAACGACAGGGCTCTGCGGATAATCCGCCACCGTCCCGTCTATTCTCGCAGAATGCGAGCATGAAAGCGCCGCCGCCGATGCGGCAGCAAGCGCAATATATCTAAAGACTTTCATAAGCAGACAATATCGCCCCGGCTATCGAAGCCTGTTCCTCCGGGGACACTTCCAGTTTTGGCTTCCTGAAGTCCATATCCCCCTCGGCCTGTAAAGGGACCAGATGAATATGTGTATGAGGCACTTCCATGCCGAGTACCGCGACTCCGACCCTCTTGCAGGGGACTGCCGTGCCAAGAGCCTTGGCAACTTTGCGCGCAAAAGCCCACAGCCCATCATAGGTCTTCTCATCCAGATGGAAGATATAGTCATCCTCAACATGCTTGGGAATGACAAGGGTATGGCCTTTAGCCATGGGATTTATATCGAGGAATGCGTAGAAGTCCTCGCTCTCCGCCACCTTGTACGAAGGAATCTCGCCGGCGGCTATTTTGCTGAAAATCGTAGCCATCGATCAGAGGGAAATCTCGAGTATCTTGAGTTTCATCACTCCCGACGGGACGACTGCATCCACGACATCACCTTTGGAATGACCTATAAGGGCCTTAGCGATAGGCGTGGTGACCGCCAGTTTGCCATGAGAGAAATCAGCTTCCGCTTCCCCGACTATAGTGAACTGCATCACCGCCTTATTGCCGAGATTCTCCACCTTAACCTTAGAGAGGATATTTACCTTGTCGGCGCTGAGCTGCGACTCGTCGATGAGTTTGGCATTGGCGACCTGCTCCTTGAGTTTTGCAATCTTTACTTCCAACAGCCCCTGCGCTTCCCTCGCTGCGTCATATTCGGCATTCTCGGACAAGTCTCCCTTCTCGCGAGCCTCAGCAATCTGCGCAGAAATCAGAGGCCTCTGCGCCAACGCCTCTTCGAGGTCTCTCTTCAATGTCGCAAGACCTTCCGCCGTAACATAATGAACCTGTGCCATATCAGTTAACTTTTATCCAATACATAATTAAACGAGGAGTCCTGCCCAAAACGGCAGAACCCTCAACCATTATTGACAAAGATAATAATTTATTCGGAATAAGAGGAACCCGGTCTGAAAGTCAAGCGGACATTGGTTATCTTTGCAGCAAATATGACTCTTTGAAACAGAAATGAATATGAAGACTATGACATTCAGGGCGGCGACTGCGCAGGACGCACAAATAATATCCGAGGCACTCGCCATGGCCATAGGCGAAGACTGCTCACGCCTGTATTGCGGTGACAAATACATGGAAGTATTCGAAGAACTCGCCTCCTCGGAGGATTCACAATACAGTTATCACAACGCAATGGTGGCGGAAGCCGACGGCGTAGCTGCAGGTGCGGTCATAGGGTATGACGGCGCGCGTCTGCACGAATTGCGCAAGGTAACCCTCGAAACAATCCGCCGCCATACCGGAGAATTACGGCAGGTGACAGACGAGACAGCGCCAGGAGAGTTTTATCTCGACTCCATCGGTGTGCTCGCAGAATTCCGGGGATACGGCATAGGCAGAAAACTGATCCACTCGATATGCGACAGAGCCAAGGCCGAAGGGCACTGCAAGGCCGGCCTGCTGGTGGATTTTGAGAATCCTGCGGCGGAGAAACTCTACACCGCGATAGGTTTCAGGCGTGTCGGTGTCAACAAATTCCAGGGACACGACATGTGGCACATGCAAATGGATCTGTAATCCAGCCTATTCGTCGAACTTGGGATGCATCACCGCATCGTAGATAATAAGTTTCTTCTTGTCTATCAGCCGTTTGCTTGAAGACTCCGGCTCTTCGGCAGGAGCCGGGTCATGATATTGGCGCGCTGTCGGCTTCCCTTTTCCAGGGCCATATTTACGGGGCGCCCGTCTGCCGGAAGTTCCGGAGACTTTCATTGTGCGGACTGTACGTTTTTCAGACATAGTTCTCTGTCTTTTGCAAGTTGTACCTTCAATTCATCCACGGAGCCGAACTTCACCTCATCCCGCATCTTGGCAAGAAAAGAGACATTGATGTCCAGTCCGTATATCTGTTCGTCGAAATCGAAAATATTAGTCTCTATGACCGGCACCGTATCATGTGTCACCGTAGGACGCAACCCGATATTGGTCATGCCATACATCTGCCTGCCGAGCACTTCTACCCTGACGGCATATACCCCGTTGCCGGGAATCATCTTCAACGGTTCGTAAAGCCGCATGTTTGCCGTGGGGAAACCTAACTTACGGCCATAGCCGTTGCCGGAAACCACAGCTCCGCGCAGACTGTAGTCATAGCCGAGCATGCGAGATGCAAGGGAGACATCACCCGATGTCAACGCCGCCCTTATCTTGGTGGAACTGACTGTCACATCAGCCTCCTGCAAGGCATCTATCCGTATGACTTCCAGACCGAGAGACCCTGCCGTACGGGCGACTTCTTCCGTATCAGCGCCATCGCTCCCGAGCCTGTTGTCATAACCGAGCACCACAGCCGTGCCGCCATATTTACCGATGATTATCTCACGGAGATAACGCTCTGTCGTCATCCGGCTGAATTCTTTTGTAAACTCCAGGACCTCGACCCTGTCCACACCCAATGCCGTCAGCATGGCTTTCTTCTCCTCCGGTGAACTGAGCAGTCTCAGACCGGCGGCGTCTTTCTGCAATACTGTCCGAGGATGAGGCCAGAAAGTAAGAACCAGACTCTCCGTGCCGCGTTCCCGTGCGGCACGGACGAGTCCGGCTATCACTCTACGGTGTCCCAGATGGACACCATCGAAAAATCCTGTGGCTACAACCATCTGACAAGAGGGAAATCCTGCTTGTGAGGCAGCAAATCGTTCTTGGGATAGAAACGGGTCGCCACCTGGTACATTCCCGTCTTTTCAGGGAGAATGGACGCCTCATATTTGGCGACTCCATTCTCAAAGGACACGAGATTGTACTCACATTTGTCCTGGATATGGAGTTTACCCTTCTTGTCACTGGTAGTGAAAAGCATCTCCACCCCTATATCATGAGGGTTGAGATCTCCGACACGCAGTTCCACGACGGACTTGAGTTCGTTGCCCATGGAGAGCACATAGGACGCGGCAGGTTGGGTATAGGACACCACCTGGATATCGTTCCAGGCACGACGTACCTGCCTCTTCCACGCAGCGATTTCCTTTGCCTTGGCATAGTCATCGGCATTCAGCATGCCGCTGCGCTCGCACTGGGGCCTGTAATACTGCTCCACATAGTCAGTCAACATCCTGTTGGTCGTGAAATTGCTTGCGACCTGGGCGACTG
The DNA here is from genome assembly GCA_964616865.1 of uncultured Muribaculaceae bacterium. Lineage (GTDB taxonomy): Bacteria > Bacteroidota > Bacteroidia > Bacteroidales > UBA932 > Cryptobacteroides. The sequence goes on along the minus strand of CAZTUQ010000010.1, from coordinate 31,422 downwards.
TGTTCTTGATATAACCGACCCAGCGGGTGGAGAGCCCGGCCTCGTCCGTGTCATAATACGCAGGAGCAATCTCATGCTCTATGATACTGTATATAGTGGACGAATCCAGTTCATCCTGATAGTTCTGGTCATCGTACTTGCGCTCCTGAGGGAGAGCCCATCCTGCACCTTCCTTGTAGCCCTCGACCCACCAGCCGTCGAGTACGGAAAAATGCATGACACCGTTCATCGCGGCCTTCTCTCCGGATGTGCCGGACGCCTCCAGAGGACGGGTAGGGTTGTTGAGCCATACATCGACTCCCTGGACCATCCTCTTGGCGAGGGTAATGTCATAGCCGGGCACGAATACGATACGGCCGAGGAAACGATCCTGCTTGGAAATCTCGATAATCTGCTTGATAAGGTCCTGGCCTGCCCTGTCTGCAGGGTGAGCCTTGCCGGCAAATATGAACTGAACGGGATTTTTAGGATTGTTCACTATCTCGTCAAGCCTGTCGAGGTCGCGGAACAGAAGGGTAGCCCTCTTGTATGTCGCGAAACGGCGTGCGAATCCAATGGTGAGTATGTCATCGCGCAGTCTCTCCTTGATGATGGAGATTTCCTTTGGGGAATAATGACGGCAGATCGACGTATCGTCCAGACGGAGTAGGATATTGCGTACGAGTTCTTTCTTGAGCACCTTGCGAACATCCCATATCTTGGCGTCAGGCACAGTATATATGCCCTCAAAGCAAGTCTTGTCATAATGGTGAGTCTTGAACGCCTCACCGAACACCTCCGCATGAATCTCCTTCCACTCCTTTGCTGTCCATGTAGGATAGTGGACACCATTGGTCACATAGCTGATATAGAGTTCCTCAGGCAGGTAACCGGGATACATTCCCGCAAGAATCTCCCTGCTCACTTCCCCATGCAGCATGGACACACCATTGACATTCTGGGAGAGATTGGCGGCAAGATAGCTCATGGAGAACTTCTCGTTGGGATCGCGAGGATTGAGTTCGCCGAGTTTCATCATCTCTTCCCAAGAGATGTGCAGCATGTCGGGATATGCTCCGATATAGCGTCCGAGCATAGCCTCGTCAAACTCGTCATGCCCTGCAGGCACCGGAGTGTGGGTCGTGAACAGAGACGATGCCCTGACAACCTCGACCGCCTCGGTATAATCGAGATGGTCGTCCTGCACATACTCACGCAGCCTCTCGAGACCGGTAAATGCAGCATGTCCCTCGTTGCAATGGTAGATCTGCGGGTTGAGCCCGAGGAGACGCAGAGCCTTGATGCCGCCGATACCGAGCAGGAGCTCCTGCTTGAGACGGTTCTCCCAGTCTCCGCCATAGAGCTGATGTGTCACCTGACGGTCCTCGGGAATATTTGCCTCAAAATCAGTATCAAGCAGATACAGATCCGTACGGCCGACTGCGACTTTCCAGATACGGGCAGAAAGAGTCCTGCCGGGGAAATCCACGGATGTCGTCATCCATTTGCCCTCGGCATCCAATACAGGCTCCACAGGGAGTTTGAGGAAGTCCTGGGCGTCATACTCGGATATCTGGTCTCCCTGCGCGGAAATGACCTGGGTGAAATATCCAAATCTGTACAGGAAACCCACGGCGACGAGATTGACATTCATGTCGCTCGTCTCCTTGAGATAGTCTCCTGCAAGTATGCCGAGTCCTCCGGAATAGATCTTGAGCGAGGTATCCAGTCCGTACTCCATGCAGAAGTATGCTATAGAGGGGTCCTGACGCTCCGACTTCGCTGCCATATAGGTATCGAACTCGTTCATCACCTCGTCCAACTGAGCCACAAAGACCGGATCGTTGGCGAGAGCCTGGAAACGCTTGATGCTGACCGTATCCAGTACAGCACGGGGGTTGTGCCTGGAATCGTGCCACACCTGGGGATCCACTGTCTTGAAAAGGTTCTTGGCCGACTCATTCCAGCACCACCAGAGGTTCTTGCTCAATCTCTCCATCCCGGAGAGTGCCTCAGGCAGATGGCGTGTAACCATCACGCTCTGCCATGTCGGCATGTTGTTTTCGTTCATCTTCTTTCTGAAAGTTAATACACTGTGTTTATCTGACACTTCGCGACAAGGGTCTTACTTGGCATCCAGCCTGTCATTCACCCTTATCGTAAAGTCGTTCAATACATTCATATAATTGATAAATGCCTCATACGGAGTGCTGTACGGGCTGTACGGACGATAGCCGTCCCCAAAGAACTTGGTGTTCATATAGTACAGATGGTCACTCTCCTGGAGATGGCCGAAATCCGCCCACAGGGCCGGGTCATCAATGATGGAAAGTTTCTCCGTGAGAGCATAGAGTTTGTTGTAGGCGTCCTGTTGCAGTTCATTGCCGAGCCATGCAGACACATCGCTCTCCACGCCTGTCCACGAAATGGCATCCGGCACGGAAAGTTCAGCCACGCCCTTTGCACCTTTCGATATCTCCGACGGAGTGCGGAATTTCATGCCCTGCGCCTCAACCGCCTCTGGAAGTGCCTTGACAAAGTCGAATATTCCGCTTTCGGCAGAATGTACTCCTCCGAACACGGAACTGTCCATAGCGAGCACTACAGCCTCTCCGTCAGAACCGGCGAGCCAGGAAGCATACTTGTCTGCAGTCAGCGGCCATGCGTCCCAATCCCTGTTGGAGAATCGCAGAGCGATATCATCACTGAGCGAATAGTTGCGGAGCAGGAGTTTGAGTCCCGATGCCGTACTCGAATACACATGGTCTGCACTCCTCCAGCCAAGGACATTCTTGGCACCCTCGGTAATCATAGTCTTGAATCCCATCTCACGCACATCCGCGCCGATGGCATCCGAATATATCATTTCGGTATTGCAGAATGTGACCGGACGAATACCGAATACGGATTCGAGTTTATCCATCTGCCTGCCCACCTCACGACGGAATTCCGCGCCGGAAGCCAAAGAACAGAGGCTGTGGAAGTAAGGCTCTGCCACCAGTTCCACGCACCCCGTATCAAACAGAGCCTTGAAACTGTCAATGGCCTCAGGAGCATAGCGCTCAAACAGTTCGAGCGTCGAGCCGGACATGGACACGGCTATCTTGAAATGCTTTTTGCTCTTGCCAATCAGATCCAGCAGAATGCTGTTCAACGGAAGATATGTATTCTCCACTGCGGAAACGACCGCCGTCCTGTTGGCGAAATCGTCATAATAGTGCGAGTCCGTTCCGATGTCGAAAAACCGGTAGAGACGGAGCCGGGTCGGCTGATGGACCCTTAGATAGAGACAGATATTCGGTTTCATGATATGATAGATTCGTAAACGGTTTTCATTTTGGCTGCCGCATTGTTCCATTTGAGTTCATTGACCTCATCAAAGCCGTGTTCTGCGGCGAAAGCGGCGAGTGCGGGATAATGCAACAGAGCGTATATGTCGTCCGCCATGGCATCCACATCCCAGAAATCCACCTTGAGGGCATATTTCAGCACCTCGGCGGCTCCCGACTGGAACGAGATGATGGACGGGACGCCCGAGCGCATGGCTTCAAGCGGCGAAATGCCGAACGGCTCCGACACTGACGGCATGATATACACATCCGAAAGCGCGAACATTTTCTGAACATCATCTCCCTTGAGGAAGCCGGTGAAATGGAAGCGGTCGGATATGCCGAGACGGGCTACCTGGCTGATAGCCCTCTGCATCATGTCACCGCTACCTGCCATGACGAAGCGGACATGCTCCGTACGGGCGAGCACCTTGGCCGCCGCCTCGATGAAATACTCAGGGCCTTTCTGGAAAGTGATCCTGCCGAGGAAGGTGACGACCTTGTCCTCGATGCCGCGCTGCACATTCATGTCGGCCCGACCGCTGAAGTCCACGGCATTGTGCACCGTGACGACCTTGGCCGGGTCTATGTGATACTTGTTGATGACTATATTGCGAGTGAGGTCACTCACAGTAATCACCCTGTCGGCAGCCTGCATTCCGCGGGTCTCTATATCCAGGACACGGGTGTCTATATGCTTCTCATCGCCACGGTCATAGGAAGTGGCATGAACATGCACTACCAGGGGTTTGCCTGTGAGTTCCTTGGCAGCTATGCCGGCCAGATAGGTAAGCCAGTCATGGGCATGGATGACATCAAACTCGTCCTTGTGCCGCATGGCTATCGTACCGCCGACCTGGGCATAGCGGGACACCTCCTCCATGAGGTTGGCTCCGTATTTGCCGGAGAAATTGAATTTCTGTCCGAATCCTACCTCCGTACGGGTGACGGCATTCTTCTTCATCTCCTCGATGGCGGTGTAATACTCCTCCGGATTCACATAAGGCACAATGTTCGAGTCCACATACATGAATTTCACCTTATTGATAAACTCGTCTACCGTGCTGCATTCGTATTCTACCGGCACATCGCTGGCATTGATGATACGGGCGGCATCCTGGTTCTCGTCACCAAAGGCATGAGGCATCACGAAGATAGACTCCACACCATTGTACGCGAGTCCCTTGACAATGCCCTCGCATGCCGTGCCAAGCCCTCCTGCGATATGCGGAGGAAACTCCCATCCGAACATCAGAACTCTCATAGTTACCCCTCTTTATGTTTTTTGACCATATAATCTATCGCGAGCAATGCAGATGTGCTGAGAGCCGAGGAAATCGCTCCATGAGGCTCCTGCGGCGGATCTCCGTCATACAACTCGGAGAATGCGCCCACGCCGTGTCTCGCAAGATCCTCGTAGAAGCCGGCGACAATACCCTCCGCCTTGTGCAGGAAAGACTCGCCCTTGATACGGAATGACACATCCGCATACATCTCCAGCAGGAAAGGATGAGCACTGCCCTGATAATAGGCATGGTCCCTGTCTATCTGCGAGCCGTCATAGACGCCTCTGTAGGAGACATCCCTCGGAGACAGGCTCCTAAGACCTCTCGGCGTGTACAGTTCATTGTCCACAACCCTCAGGACCTCTTGCGCCACCGCATCATCCACGGGACAATATCTCACCCACAATGTGACTATCTGGTTGGGCCTGACTTCCAGATGCTGGCCCGCCCCGTCCACATAGTCCGCAAGGCAACGCATCTGCGCATTGTAGAATGTAGGCTGATAGTTTTTCCTGATCAGATCCCTTACCCTCGACCATTCCGCCACAAAATCACCGTGACCGCCATAGAGAGTCTCCATCTCTACAGCGAAGCACACCGCATTGTACCAGAGCGCGTTGGTCTCCACCTGATAGCCGGCCCTCTCCGTAACAGGATGGCCGTCAACATAGGTATTCATCCAACTGAGGGCTGTATTGTCTTTCTGCGCCCACAGCAGACCGTCCGCCTGCATCGCCACCTCGGCACGCACTCCGGGAAGATAGCTCTTCACGATGCCGCACATGACATCACCGTATTTGCGCCAGACATATTCGGGCGAAGCACCGAAATCAATGTATTTCTGCAGATTCACCGCAAACAACAGAGGTGCTCCTACCTGAGTCGTGCGGCGGAACAGACGCTCCTGTTCATCAGCGACTATATTATCGAGCACTTCCTCGAACACTTTCTTGTTACCGTCCGCATACAGTGTCAGCCCGGGAAGCGACATCAGGCTCTCCCGGAGCAGTCCGGTATACAGCCAGGACAGTCCGGCATTGATTTTCGCCTTGCCGTTGTGGGTACAGATGAGCCTGTCCGCCCAGTAGAGGAGCTGGTCATGCCCGTCCACCGTCTCGTGCGCACGCTTTTCTATAGAGGTAAATTCACGCTTGAGCATCTGCGGCTTTTCTTCACGCATGGACGCCGAGAACACGACAGACTCCCCATTCTTGATAGGGATTTCGAAGTATCCGGGATTGTAAAGATCCTCACGGCAGTCATATCCGCGACGATATTCATCGCTATAAGTGACGCCCTTGTACCAGCAGGGGGCTGAATTGAAGCGCGAGGAACGGCTGTTCATCTGCAGATACAGATCCGGGAACCCGGGATACATGCAGAACGACACTCCGCATTCCGCTTCCGAAGCCGCAGTATCCGCGACCGGATTCTCCTGCGTAAGAGCATGCACATTCCTGAATGCCAGCAGGGGACGGAGCTGCAGCACCGCATCGGAAGGAGCATTCAGCAATTCATAGCGAATCAGCACCTGATCCCTGTCAGGCGCGAGTTCGATGCTCTTGCGGATGAGGATGTCACCGATCTTGTATGTAATCTGCGGGATCTTGTCCGCAACGAAATCCACTATGTATTTGTGTCCGCGGGGCTCATATATATCTCCGTAACAATGTATACCGAGATTGAACTGCTTGCCTCCGAGGACAATGCTCTCGTCGAGAGAGGACAGCATCATGTATTTGTCTCCGCCGAACCTGTCCAGCGTAACTGCCAGCAGACCATGATACTTGCGCGTGTTGCAAGTGATGATGGAGGTGTTGCAATAGGCTCCGGACTTGTTCGCAAGGATAATCTCCCGCTTGAGCGAGTATGAGAGGTTCACCAGCTCGGACTTGTTGAACTTAAGCAATGCCATTATCGTGTATTCTTACCTGATTCAGAATTTTCTTCAAATACAAGAGCGGTACGGCTCGGGAGATACAGACGGAGCATTCCGTCCGATGTAGTGTGGCTCTCACCCTGGACCACTCTGCCAAACCCGCCGAAACTTTCATCGTCCGAACTCAATGCAAGCACGAAAGTGCCGGCCGGAGCCTCGAAACCATAATCCCCAAAAGACCCGACAGGATTGAAATTAAACGCAAAGATACATTTTTTGCGCTTGAATATCAATATATTCTTCTCTTCGTCAGCCCTCAGGAGTTCCGGGCTGTCAAAAAGAATGGAACGGCTGCGCAGGAAATGCACCATCTCCTTGTCGAACTCCCTCAAGAAACGGAAGCGCAGGTCCTCCCTGTCCGCAAGCGACCATTGTCTGCGGGCATGGGCATAGGACCATCCGTTGCCCTCTCTCGGGAAGTCTATCCACTCCGGCTGGCCGTATTCGTTCCCCATAAAATTGAGATACCCTCCTCCGGCGGCGGACGCGGTGACGAGACGGATAATTTTATGCAGCGCCACTCCCCTGTCTACGGACATATTGTCCGAACCGACATCCATCGACCAATACATATCCTTGTCTATCAGACGGAAAATAATGGTCTTGTCTCCAACCAGAGCCTGGTCGTGACACTCTGCATAACTGATTGTCTGCTCCTCAACTCTCTTATTGGTGAGTTCCCACCATATCTCGCCCGGTGACCATTGCTCATCGCTCTTTTCTTTAATCCACTTGATCCAATGGTCGGCTATGCCCATCGCCATCCGGAAACCGAATCCGACACCTCCCTCCTGGAATGGTGCCGCCAGCCCGGGCATACCGCTGACATCCTCGGCTATCAATATCGCATCCCCATATATCTCGCGCGTCAGCTGACACGCCAAAGCCAGATAGGTCACCGCGCTTTCGTCCACGCCTCCGTCAAAATAATAGCGGTAATCCCCGAAATCCTTTTCCAGTCCGTGATCCCAGTACATCATGCTGGTAACCCCGTCAAAGCGGAACCCGTCCAGCATATATTCTTCCATCCAGAACTTGCAGTTGGAGAGGAGGAAACTCTTGGTACACTCCAGCCCGTAATTGAAACAACGCGAGTCCCAGGCCGGATGATGTCCCTGCGGTCCGCTGTAGAAATACAGGTCCTCGCGCCCGTCAAACATGCTGAGTCCTTCTGCCTCATTGCTGACGCTGTGACTGTGCACTATATCCATAATGACGGATATGCCCATACCGTGGGCGTCATCCACGAGACGCTTGAACTCCTCGGGCGTACCGAAACGGGAGCTCAACGCAAAAAAATTCGACACCTGATAGCCGAACGAGCCATAATAAGGATGCTCCTGCAAGGCCATGATCTGCAAGACATCATAGCCAAGCGCCGCGACACGCGGCAGGACTTCCCTGCGAAAATCCTCGAACGACGCCACTCTTTCCTCTTCGGAACTCATTCCGATATGGCATTCGTATATAAACGGATGCTCTTTCCTGCCGGGACGGGCATTCTGCCAGAGATACGGCTCGGCAGGGTCCCATACCTGGGCACAGAACGCCTTGGTGTCCGTGTCCTGTACCGCCCTTGTGGTATATGCCGGAATGCGCTCCGCCCCTCCGCCGGCCCATTCGACAAAGATCTTGTAAAGTTGCCCGTGACGCAGGAGCATCGCAGGCACGACTATCTCCCAGCTACCGTCACCGAGAGGCTCGAGGGCATAGCCGTTGGTACGCCTCCAGTTGTTAAAATCCCCGACCAGCCATATCCGCGTGGCATTGGGGGCATATTCGCGGAAAACCCAGTCTCCGGAAGCATTCTTGTGAAGTCCGTAATAGAGATGGTTGTTAACTCCGGCAGAAAGGGAGCCTCCGTCCTCAAGTTTGCCCCGTTCGGCAAGAATCCTGTCGTGGCGTGCATCTATGGCATCCCGGTAAGGAGCCAGATAAGGATCGCTGTCGTATATCATTGTCATCGGGTATTGTCAATATTATCAAGTTTGTCGCGGACAGAACGCAGATATTCGCGGCAGCCGCGCACGAGGACATCCGCACGCTCGAGGCATTTGTCGATGTCCCCTATCCCGGTAGCCGGATCTTCCACACGGGCCGCAAGGGCGTCAAGTTCGGCTACCGCCTTGTCGTAATCAAAATTCTCCATTGTCATATCTTCCCTTTTACTTCAAGTTCGACTGTCCCGTCCGCAAACATCAGCCGCACGGCATCTCCGCAAGAGAGCCCCTCCGCAGACTTGAGCACACGCCCGGAGCCGTCCACGGCGAGAGTGTATCCCCGAGAGAGAATATTCCGGGGATCAGCCGCCCGTATCCTGCCCGCGAGCAGTTCCACCTGCGATTCCATACGCGACACCTTGGACAGGAACGCCATTCGCAGGCGGCTGATACACGAGGACAATTTCTCGTCTTCAGCTATATAGCAATCTATAAACAGGTCCGCAAGCGCGGTCGGAGTCTTGGTATAGTCATGTGCGACCATATCCGCCACATGGCTGTCCCGGTCATGTCCTATCGCTGTCAATACCGGTATCGGGCAAGTGGCAATGGCGGCACACAGGCCGTAATCATCAAAACAGGCAAGATCCAGCGCAGAACCGCCACCACGCAATATGAGCAACGCGTCATAATGCACATCCGACGCCACCGCCGCTTCCATTGCGGACTTGATGGACGCCGGAGCGCCTGCACCCTGCATCGCAGCCTCAAACAAATCCATGCGGAACACGAATCCGTATTCATTCTCATCAAGGTGTCTCCTAAAATCTCCATATCCGGCGGCATCATGGGCAGAAATGACGGCAAGCGCATAGGGCAGCTGCGGCAGGCACAGTTCCCGCTGCATGTCCAGCAGTCCCTCCGCCTGCAGGCGCGCTATGGTTTCGCGCCTGCGGCGTTCCTGCTCTCCGAGCGTCATGTCAGCATCTATATCGTCAATCACCAAGGTCACTCCGTAGAGTTCGCTATACGACATCTGCACGCGGACGAGCACCGAGATGCCGGCCTGCAGACTGCCGCCTGTAGCCTCTGCGAAATAACGGGACAGCATTGTATAGCGGGACTTCCAGATGACGGCGCGGGCCTTGGCGACAAGCACCCCGCCCTTGCCCTGTGACAGTTCCAGATAGCAATGCCCGTTATTGCGCACACTCACCGAAGATATTTCAGCACGCACCCACACCCTGTCGGGGAAAAGTTCCTCAACACCCGTACGCAGAGCGACGAGCAGGCTGTACAGGTCAAAAATCTCTTTTTCCATATCGGCAACCATGCAAGTACACAAATTTAGCCAAAATTATGTATCTTTGCACCACCCTTGAGCGAGGATAAGATGAAGATTTCAGAGGCACGATTTGCAGGCAGCAGCACACGGATTTCCCAAAAGCCGGGACCGAAGCTCCCGGAGTTCGCGTTCATAGGACGCTCCAACGTCGGCAAATCCTCCCTTATCAATATGTTATGTAACAGGCGCGGACTTGCGAAGACATCCGCGACACCCGGCAAGACCAGGCTTGTGAACCATTTTCGTATCAACGACACATGGTACCTTGTGGACCTCCCGGGATATGGCTATGCCAAGGCTTCGCGCAAGGGGCAGGAAAGCATCGCCGATGTCATCAGCGACTATATCCTCAACTCCCGTGAAATGGTGATGCTGTTCGTCCTCATCGACTCTCGCCACGACATCGGAAGGACAGATATGGAGTTCCTCGAGGAACTCGGTGAGCATGGCATCCCGTTCGCCATCATATTCACCAAATGCGACAAGCAGGGTCCGAATGTGCTCGCGGCGCAAATAGAAAGGGACAAGGAAATCCTGTACCGGCAGTGGGAGGAACTTCCGGACATGCTGCTCTCTTCTTCAGAGACCGGACAAGGCAGAGAAGATATTTTGAATTATATAGAGACAACTTTATCATCACTTCAGGCATGATCAAGGAACACAGAATGGAGATATTCGCGTGCAGGGCTTCACGCGGTTTCGCCAGCAAAGTCATCGATGAGTTGAACGCTACAAGGCGCGACGACGAGGAGGTATTCCATCTCGGAGAACTGGAATGCAGCCAATTCAGCGACGGGGAGTTCGAACCCCAGTTTCTCGAGAGCGTGCGCGGTGCCACCGTGTTCGTCCTCCAGTCCACATTCCCCCCTGCAGACAATCTGCTGGAACTGCTGCTGACCGTAGATGCCGCCAAGAGGGCTTCTGCAGACAATGTCATAGCCGTAATGCCCTATTTCGGATGGGCAAGACAGGACCGCAAGGACAAACCCCGCGTATCAATCGGCGCCAAACTGATTGCCAACCTGCTGCGTTCGGCAGGAGCCGACAGGGTGATGACATGCGACCTGCACGCCGACCAGATCCAGGGATTCTTCGACTTCCCTGTAGACCATGTCTATGCGAGCAATGTATTCCTCGACTATATCGAGAACCTGCATCTGCCCAACCTCTCCATAGCCGCTCCTGACATGGGAGGTGCCAAGAGGGCAAACTCCTACGCCAAGGCTCTCGACTGCCCGGTGGTCATCTGCCACAAGACCCGCGAGAAAGCCAATGTCGTCTCCAACATCACAGCAATCGGCGAAATAGAGGGACGCGACATTGTCATTGTGGACGACATGATCGACACCGCCGGCACACTGCGCAAGGCCGCCGAGGTGCTGATGGAGAAAGGCGCGGCAAGCGTCAGGGCATGCGCCACACACGGCGTGCTGAGCGGACGCGCGTTTGAGAACCTCGCTGCAAGCCCCCTCAAGGAGGTAATCATCAGCGACACCATTCCCCTGCATGCGCCGGAAGGAGCGGACACCTCCAAGATCTCCGTCGTGTCGATGGCTCCGGTGTTCGCCAGCATCATACGCAAAGTTTACAATTACGAACCTATCAGTCCCGATTTCATCCACTGATGCTTCAAATCGTCCTCATAAGCATCGCAGTGGTGGCACTCTGCGTGTTCGGAATGTGTTTCAACATCATATTCCGGAAGGACGGCAAATTCCCCGAATATGAGGTCGGGGAAAACAAGGAGATGCGCAAGATGGGCATCAAATGCATGAAGCAGGAAGAAGCGGAAGCTGCGGCGAGGCGTCGCGGCACCGGGACAAGCAAAATCGAGTGCAATGAGTCTTGTAGCGATTGTGGGCAGACCGAATGTCGGTAAGTCCACGCTCTTCAACCGCCTCGTCGGCATGCGCAAAGCCATAGTCGACGACACAGCCGGAGTGACACGCGACCGTCACTACGGAGTATGCGAATGGAACGGTCGTGAATTTTCCATAGTGGACACGGGAGGTTATACCACCAATTCGGACGATGTATTCGAATCTGCAATCCGCCGCCAGGTCGAGATTGCCATCGAAGAATCCGAAGCGGTGCTCTTCCTCGTGGAGGCTGCGACCGGCATCACCGACTATGATGCGGAGATTGCCCAGGTGCTGCGCAGGTCCAAAAAGCCTGTCATCCTCTGCGTGAACAAGGTAGACAGCGGTGACAAGATGTATGACGCCTACCAGTTCTACGGGCTCGGGCTCGGAGAGATCTGGAGCATATCCGCCGCCAACGGAAGCGGCACGGGAGACCTGTTGGACGAACTGATCAGGGTGCTGCCCGAAGACACGGACGCCAAAGAGCTGGAAGTATCCACGCTGCCGCACATCGCCATTGTGGGCAAGCCGAATGTAGGCAAATCATCGCTCACCAACGCCCTTTTGGGCGAGGAGCGCAACATCGTCACCCCGGTAGCCGGCACGACAAGAGACTCCATATCAACGCATTTCAACAGGTTCGGACATGAATTCATGCTCGTGGACACTGCCGGAATGCGCAAGAAGGGCAAGGTGCACGAAGACCTTGAGTTCTACTCTGTCATGCGTTCAATCAAGGCAATAGAGCATTCGGATGTCTGCGTCATGATGATAGACGCCACCACAGGTATGGAGGCTCAGGACATGAATGTATTTAACCTGATACAAAGAAACCGCAAAGGCTGCGTGCTCGTCGTAAACAAATGGGACCTGTTTGAGAAAGACAGCAACACGCTCCGCGAATACGACCGCTCCCTGAGGGAGAGGATAGCCCCGTTCAACGATGTACCTATAATATTCACATCCGTAACCAACAGACAGCGCATTATGGATGTGCTTGATGCTATTGCCCGGGTGGCCGAGAACTACACGCGCAAGATTCCTACTGCGCGCCTGAACGACACCCTGCTGCCAGTCGTGGAGGAGACACCTCCACCGGCATGGAAAGGCAAGTATGTCAAGATCAAGTATGTGACGCAGTTGCCCACACGGTTTCCGTCGTTTGCGTTCTTCTGCAACCTTCCTCAGTATGTCAAGGACCCGTACAAGCGTTTCCTTGAAAACCAGATACGCTCGGCATACGATTTTCGCGGCTGCCCGATACAAGTATATATACGCAAGAAATAAGAGACTGACGCAGGATAGCACCAGCCCTTGCAAAGTAGCGGAAGCCCCTTTGCGGCCGCTTCCCTAGATTTGCAATATCGGGGCCGAATTGCTAACTTGCGCTGTTTTTCAATGGATTATTCAAAATAATATTATAAAAATCAGTTTTTACAGATGGCAACAACAGCAGATTTCAAGAACGGACTGTACCTCAAGTTCAACGACAAGCCCTGCATGATCGTGTGGTTTCAGCATGTGAAGCCCGGCAAGGGTCCTGCATTCGTCAAGACCAAACTCCGCAATCTGGAGAACGGACGCATCCTCGAGAACACTTTCACTGCCGGTGCCAAGATCGAAACCATCGATGTCGAGAGGCGTCCCTATCAGTTCCTCTACGCAGAGGAGGACGGCTTCAACTTCATGCACGAAGAGACATACGAGCAGATCAAGCTCCCCAAAGAGACCGTTGAGAACGCAGACCTCATGAAAGAGGGACAGCATGTCGAGATGATGTTCGTCGCCGGAGCAGAGGAAAGGTGCCTCACCTGCGAGCTCCCTACATATGTAACTCTCCAGGTCACCTACGCAGAGCCTGCCGTCAAGGGCAACACTGCAAGCACAAGTGCCCTCAAGGAGGTCACCCTCGAGACAGGCGCCAAGATCATGGTTCCTCTCTTCATCAACCAGGATGACACCATCACTGTCAATACAGACGATCGCAGCTACGGTCAGAGGGTCTAAGCCCAAAACACCGGACGCGATTACAATAAAGGAGCGGCTTCCGAGAATTCGGGGCCGCTCCTTTTCTAACCAACCTTAAACTTATTACTAACTCAATGCTACTATTGCAATGCGCGTGCCAAATTACTGAATGGTATTTATGCGAATCTGCTGAATCTTGTATTTATCCCCTGTCAGACAGACAAAAAGCGTCACCATATAAGTCTCGCCTCCGGCATTCAGAGTGCCCAGGGCATATTTGGCATTGCCATTGCTCGCCGTGTGGGTAATATCGAATGAGCGTGGATTGTGCTTGGAAAAGAATGTCTTGACTATCTGCGTAGCCTGTTTGCGGCTGGAGTCATTGGTTGTAGAACTGACCGTGACTTCGAGATTGTCCGCAAACCAATTGGAAAGGCTGTCCGCATCTCCCTGCGATATATATTTGGCAATGGGGATAAAGACATCGTATCCGTTCTGCGCCCCGCCTTTCAGCGGCAGCAGCATCAATGAAGACGCCAGCATCAGTATTTCTGCGAATCTGACCATAACATGGATGCACTTTGCAAAATTCAAGCCACATGCCTATATTTGCTATTGTGCACAGATTTGCAATGAGCGCAAACAACTTACATAGATTCAGGCGGCTCACAATCTGGCTGCTGCTCATAGCAACAGCCGTACTGCTCGTTGCCGGCATCAGGGCCAACAGCCATGTCCGAAGCACTGAAAAGGCAGCCGCCGAGATGGAAAAGTCGCTCGGCAAGAGGATGCAGGTGCTCCAGACATTCATGGACAAAGCCATGGAGAGTGACCGTGCATGGATGCAGCTGAAAGGCCTGCCGGACGATATGGTCGTGTACAAATACATCGATGACACGCTTCGCTGCTGGAACAACCAATTCACGATAATCAATGACAATATCGCCGACAGGATAAGAATCCCGGCGATAGTGAGTTCGCCAGGCATCATATCTTCACCGCTCGCGAGAGCCACAGACACGCCCGTGCTGATGGACATGGGCTCCAAATGGTACATAGTCAAATCATCCACATCCGGAGACACGCGCATCATAGGAGGTGTCGTCATAGTGAATGACATCAGCGGCTCCGGCTTCGGGAACACCAACCCGCGCCTGCATCTGGACGGAGGATTCAGAGTACTGTCTATGGACCGCTCAGGCGGCATACCGGTATCCATAGACGGCACTGATGTATTCAAAATCTATCTTGACAACAACATAGAGCCCACCGGCAGCATGATGTATCTGTTCTGGGGAGCATTGATGTGCCTGCTCATCGCTGTGGTACTGATGACGGACATAAGGCGAAGCATGGCGCAGTACCTCATATCATGCGCCGCTGTTGCATTGTCCGCGGCAGCCATGTATATCGCAGGTGGAGTGCTTCCTCCAAACGAGCAGAGGATATTCTCTCCGTCTCTGTACGCGGACGGGCGTTTTTTCTACTCGCTCGGTGCGCTGGTCATCGTAAACCTTGCCGTCACGGCATTCGCCATCTGCACATATCTGTCGAGAAGGGCATTGTTTAAATGGCTGCACAGGCGCGGCAAAGCGGTGACTGCCATCGCCGGCACAGCGCTGATACTGTTCACTGCCTCAATCCCGACACTCGCGCTATATGAAATCAGGAGTGTCACGCTCAACTCCGGCATCACATTGGAGGCGTACAAGTTGTCCGGGCTGGATATCAGTTCGGCCATCGTGATACTGTCGGTGCTCTCAATACTGCTGATGGTGCCTCTGATGATGCAGATATTCAGGCCATGGATATACCGGAGATGCCGCTACGACATGTTCTCGGAGGGGATGGCAGTGGCGACAGCAGTGTGCATAGCCGTATTCCTCGTCGTCAGTACCGGGGCATGGGGATTCAGAAAAGAGGAGTCCAGGCAGGCATTGTGGGCCAACAGGATATCCATGACCAGGGATGTAATGCTGGAAGTCCAGCTCCGCAATGCGGAGAATGCCATAGCGAATGACGGTGTGATAGCAGCGCTCTCTGCCATGGACAACTCCGCCACGCTCATCCTCAACAGAATCACAGAGAACTATTTGTGGCGTGGAAGCCAGGCGTATAACATGCAGGTGTATGTCATGCGCGACAACAGGCAGACGGCAGAAGGGGTCGCATTGTTCCGTAGCAAGATGCAGAACGGCCAGCCCATAGCCGACAATTCCAAGTTTCTGTATTCCACAGCCGCCAATGGCAGTGCCGTGTATTCCGGCATATTCATGTACTATGTACCGGGCAGCGGTGTGTCACGCATCCTGCTGGAAGTCACGCCGAGAAACAACAGGTCAAACAGAGGCTATGCCGAACTGCTCGGGATGTCATCCCCGGGACGCGTGGCTATGCCTCCCCTATATTCGTCCGCAAGGTATTCCGGCAGGGATCTGGTCTCCTACAACGGCAATTACGCCTACCCCACCCACCTGAACGACAGGCTCTACGGGGTGATGCACGATCCGGACATATGCCATTATGTCGAGGACGGATACACTCATTTCGTAAATCATGTAGATACGGATAGCGTCATAATCATCACAAGGCCCAAGGTAGACAGTTTCATATACATACTGTCGGTACTTTTCCTGTCGGTATTCATATATATAATACTCAAGTTATTCTCCTTGATCAGGAGAAGACCGGAGATGCCTGCGGTGTCGCACAATTATTACAAGAACAGGGCTATGTTTGTACTGGTGGCCTCGCTTATAGCCACATTGTTCATCATGACGCTGGTCAGTGTCGCATTTGTGTATCAGCGCAACAGTTCCAATCTCGATGCGATAATGTCGGGAAAGGTCACTTCCCTGCAGGGGCTGCTGCAGGAGGAATGCGGGCTGGCAAGATCGACCGAGGACCTCGACAGCCCGGAGTTTCTGGCAGTGATGAGGATAGCCGGCGAAGTGTCCAAGACGGATGTCTCCCTGTTCACGACGGATGGAAAAGTCTTCAAGTCCACTATACCGGCGGTGTACGAGAGGATGATACTCGGCAGCAGGCTCAACCAGAAAGCATTTGAGGATATTATATATAACCACAAGAGGTACAGTATACTGAGGGAAAAGATAGGATACAGGCATTTCTATGTCATGTATGCCCCAGTGTTCAACCGCGACGGCAAGATGCTCGCCATATTGAGTGCCCCGTTTGTGGACGAGAGCTCGGATTTCCGCTCACGCGCGGTCATCCATATCATCACAATAGTCACGGTGTTCCTCATACTGCTGATAGTGGCACGCGTGGCTATCGGATCGATTTTTGACAAGATATTCCGGCCTCTCGTGAGGATAGGTGACAAGATGAGTTCTGCCGACATTGACAAGCTCGAATATATCGAGTACGACAGGGATGACGAAGTGTCCTCGTTGGTAAAATCCTACAACCGCATGGTGCACGACCTGACGGAGAGCTCGCAGAAGCTCGCGCAGGCGGAGCGCGACAGGGCGTGGAGCGCCATGGCCCGTCAGGTCGCGCACGAGATCAAGAATCCTCTGACGCCCATGAAGTTGCAGTTGCAGAGAATCATCCGCCTCAAACAGCGCAACGACCCGGCATGGCAGACCCGTTTCGACGAATGCAGTCAGATTATCCTCGACCATATAGACATACTCACGGATACTGCCAACGAATTCTCCACATTTGCGAAACTCTATTCTGAGGAGCCGACGGTGATAGATATAGACGCCCTGCTCAAGGACGAGATTGCGATGTTCGACAACAGGGACGACATCATGTTCCTGTATATGGGACTGGACGGCGCATTGGTATCCGGGCCCAAACCCCAGCTCACACGCGTATTCGTCAATCTGATTACCAATGCGGTGCAGGCCGTGGACATGCGCAGGCAGGAAGAAAAAGAATCAGGGCGCGAACCCGAGCCCGGACGAGTCAGCGTCTCGCTCCGCAGGTCTTCGTCGCACCCTGACTGCTATGATATTGTAGTGGAAGACAGCGGCAATGGAGTCTCCGAGGAGAACAGAAGCAAACTGTTCACTCCCAACTTCACCACCAAGAGCGGCGGTACCGGGCTGGGCCTTGCCATCTGCCACAGTATTCTTGAGAAATGCAATGCAAGCATCAGCTACTCCCGTTCGTTCCTGCTCGGGGGAGCCTGCTTTACAGTGACCTACCCCGAGACAGGATCCGAATAGGCTACTTGACGCCCCTTACCCGGTAACCGTAATGAACGCTCAATGACTCAAAACGGGATGTAGGAGTACGGCCTTCGTAAACATTCTCGATAATCAGAAACCGGCAGACCCCGTTGACATGGTACGGACTACGGTCTGCTCCCAGCAGCAAAATCCGTTCTTCGCCAAATGTATATTTATCCGTCCTGTATCCTGCACAAGGGATGAATATCGAGTTGCCGGTCTTGCGGCCTGTAACCCTGACGCCCAGCACTCCATTCAAGGTCTCGCCGACCATGACAGTATTGCTCGTATCTACAAGTTCTCTGAGTTCTGCAATCAGCGGCATTCTGAGCTCTCCGGATGTGGCGGCATAGGCCGCATCGTCCTCCGAATCCAGTACCAGCTTGTTGTCTACTTTGTACGCAGATTCGGGTTTGGAAGTATACTTGGTATACTTGCTCGCATCATAGCCGTACCACTTGTAAGTCTTTAGGGAGAAAACGCTTTTCGTCCGAGTCTCTCCCCATGAGAAAAGAGAGCCTTTCTCCGTGAGGGTCTCCGCTTCGACATTCATATTGGCCCAGGAATGCCACCCGGCGGCACCACGGGCATCGGACCGTCCTCTCCAGGCCCGCAGGCCGAGAGGGCAAGAACCGCAAAAATGCAGTTAAGAAGGTTTTTGTGCTCACTATTTTATGCAGTAAGTAAGAAAGTCGGCTATCCTGTCGAGCCATGTATAACTGCCCGTGCCGGGAGAAGCCTCCCTCTGAAAACAGTGGTCACGGGTGGCAAGGGTGTGCAGTTCGCACTGAATGCCCATAGAGCGCATCTTTTCCCACACTTTGACAGAATTCATGGCTGCCCAGCCGTCCGCATCGCCATGTATGAACAGCATGGGAGCAGTGTCCAGGTCGAAAGAAAACTCCGGTACCAGAACGGCAGTGTCATCATTGCCGCCGGTGGCGTTATGGTCATCGACACCGTCAGTCAGAGCATACGCCGGATAGATGCCTATGCCCCACTGGACATTGCATGGCAACTTGTCTATTGCATCTATCGGGAGATAGGACTGATGCCTGGAGGAAGTCACGCCCATGAGCGTAAGGTGTCCACCGGCAGAACTGCCCATAATGCCTATCCGCTCCGGATCCAGTCCCATGGACGCAGCCTCGCTCCTCACGATGCGCACGGCCCTCTGGATATCCTGCCACGCAGTAGTGTGCTTGGCAAGCCCCTCCGGACGCGGCGTGCGATATTTTACAGTAACTACGGCCATTCCCTTGGCATTGAGATAGCGTCTCGCCGGTGTGACCTCGAAGTCTTCCGGGTGATTGAACTGGTACGCCCCTCCGGCATAGATTATCTGTATAGCTGTAGTGGTCAGATTCTTGGGAATGTACCACTCCAGATAAGGCTTGCACTGGTGCTCCTGCGCGTCAGGCATTTTGCCCTCTGGCCATATATCCTCCACGATGTGCTGCGCAACGGCATCGTCACCCGTATAACGGTCCATCAGCCGGATCTCCTCACCTAACTCCCCGAGCCAGCCCATCTGGCGCATAAATTCCACTCCCCTGTCAAAGCCGAATGCCCCATGCCCTTTGCCGGGATAGAGGTGCAACTCTGCAGGCACTCCCATCTGACGCAACTTCCTGTACACCAATGTCGAGCCATTGGGAGAATAGGGGTCTTCGCCACCATGATGCAGGCTCATGGGACATGTCGAGGAATCGAATTTGAATACTTCACTCAGACGGACATCCGCACCATAGCCCTGTCTGACGGATGGCGTTCCAGCCTCCGCGTCAGTAGTGACATAAGCAGGTGCATTGACTATAGCCCAGTTGATATGACAGGGAACCTTATCCAAGGCGTCCACCTCAGGATACGCCGCTGTCTGTGAACTCGTTGCCAGCAAGAGGGCGAGATGCGATCCGGCAGACATGGATATGACGCCAATCTTTTCGGGGTCGAAACCACGGCGAGAAGCCTCATTCCTCACCATCCTGACAGCCCTCTGCCCGTCTTCCCAGGCGGTCTGATAGATAGGAAGCGCCACCGGACGCGGTGTACGGTACACAAAATTGACGCACTGTATGCCGAGCGCGGTGAGTTTGCGGCTCCATTCCTCGACGAGTCCCACATCGCAGCAGTCCTGGTAGGAGCCACCGGAAATGAGAATCATGCACACCCCTTTACGGATGCTGTCCGCAGGGGCGTCAAACCATTCTATATATGGTATGCGGTATTTGTCTTCCTTGAATCCTACAGCAGATGTCTCATCTGTCATGGCCGCAATCTGACCTGCCTGCGCATCAGGCATCTTGCCTTTCGGCCAGATGTATTCACGTTCGCATTCTTTGTGGAAACCTACTTTTGCGGCAACACGCGCAGAGACGGTCCACTCACCTGCTATGGATGCAAATATTGTGACCGCCAATGAGAAGAGTATAATACGCTTCATGATATATAAGTTTTATGGTTACAGTCAAAGACTTAGCCCAGGAGTTCACGGGCGTTTGCAACAGCCGCGGGAGTTATGGAGGAGCCGCTGAGCATACGGGCAATCTCCATCACACGCTGCTCGGCATCGAGGCGTGTCACCATGGACGAGGTGCCGTCCGAAGATTTGGTCACGAGGAAATGAGCCTCCCCCTTGGCTGCGACCTGAGGCAGATGAGTAATCGCTATCACCTGCATGTGACGCCCCATCTCGCATATCATGGAGCCCATCTTGTCGGCGACACTGCCGGATACTCCGGAGTCTATCTCATCGAATATCATGGTGGGCATACCGGTGTACTCAGCCATAACAGACTTGAGGCACAGCACGATACGGGATATTTCACCACCGGACACACATTTTGCCACATCAGTGGGCATGCGTCCGGACGCATCGAAGCGGAATGTGACTGCATCGCTGCCGGCAGCCGACAGGGGAGCAGCATCGATACCTATCTCAAACAGGGACTTGTCCAGTTCGAGAAAATGCAGTCCCTCTGTAATACGGGAGGCAAGTGGTGCCGCAGCGGAAAGTCTCCTGTCATGCAACTCTGCAGAGCATTTTTCCAAGGAATGGCGCACATCGGCAATCTCCGCCGTCAGTTCTTCACGGCGGCTCTCAAGAGCGGACGAATCATACAGAAGTTCGGACAGGGAATTCCTTTTGGCTATCAGTTCGTCCACATTCGCGCATTTATGCTTGCGCAGCAGATCATAGAGCAACGACATCCTCTCTTCCACAGCCTCCAGCCTGCCCGGTGAGAAATCCAGCCCTCCTCCGAGCGCATCTACATCCGAGAATATGTCTTCCAACTCTACGCGCAAGGTCTCCAGTCTATCCGCCAATGCCGCGGCAGGAGACATGTAGTGTCCTAATTTCTGCAGCAGGCGGCAGGACTCCTTCACCGCCCGGGACAGCCCCTGCGCATCATCCTCTGTCGGCTCATTGAGCTCTTCGAGCGCATGCAGCATCTGCATTATCTCGCCAGAATTCGCCAACTGCTTCTGCTCGGCTTCGAGTTGTTCGAGTTCTCCGCTTACGAGGGCGGCCTCATTGAGTTTGGCGAACATGGCTTCATTGTACTCCCTCTCCTCTGACATTCTGGACATTTTTGCATCCAGGTCTGCAAGGCCCTGATTGAGGGACTGCAGCCTGCGCCACAGTGCAGAACATTGTGCGAGGAGTCCGGAATTGCCTGCAAACCAGTCCAACACCGACAATTGGAATGAATGGTCGGTCAATTTGAGACTCTGGTGCTGGGAGTGTATATCCATCAGACGCGATGACAGTTCCGACAGCAGCGACAACTGTACCGGAGAGTCATTGACAAATGCCCGCGAGCGCCCGGAGCCGTATATGACACGGCGTATGACCAGACTGCGGCCATCCCATTCTACATCCTCACATTCATCGAGCCATGCGGCCGTAGCCTCATCCTCCACTTCAAACTCCGCTTCCAGGACGCAGTTGTCATCGCTGTCACGGATGACCGAAGCATCCGCCTTGCCGCCCAGAATCAGGGACAATGCCCCGAGGAGTATTGACTTGCCGGCTCCTGTCTGACCGGTAATAATAATCAGACCCTCCGGAAATGCTATCTCCAGAGAGTCTATCAGGATATAGTTGCTGATATGTAAGGATCTGAGCATTTAAGCCCTCCGTTACCGGAGATCCTTGTCCTCGCTCTTGGCTTCGCGATAATACAAGTCTCCTTCTTCAAATTCGGCAATGGCGACGAGGTCCGGTTTGGGACGCTTCTCATACAGTTTGGAGATTTCAATCTGCTCCTTGTTCTCAAACACCTCATCCATTGTGTCCCTTTCGTTCTTGAAGTCTTCCAGTTTCTTGGAGAGTTCCTTCTTCTCGGCGATAGCGATCTGGTTGGCCCTCTTGTAAAGGATAACGACAGTCTCGTAGATGTTGCCTGTAGGCTCTGCAAGGTACTTGATATCCCTCGTTACTGTATTGGAGGGGACTTTCTTCGTTTTGTTGTCCATATTGTATTATTCTGTTTTCTCACAAATGATACCGCCAGTCAGTGACGGAAAGTTTCAAAACTTTTATTTCCTCTCTGAAGCCTTGCCGGCAGACTTCTTGTCCTCGGCCTTGCGCTGCTTGATGAAGTCTTTGTCCGTGAGCGCGTCATCGTCATCAGCAACGACATTCTTGCCAAGCGCCCTCTGTGCGCGGCGGTTGAGCACATCCAGTTCTCTCTTGTAACGGGATTCGGGATATTCCCCCACAAAGTTGAGATAATCGTCCGTAAAGTCCAGATAACGGTCTCTCTGCTTTTCCGGAATACTCTCATGCGCATACTTGTAGGACGCCATCGCTGTATAGTACAGAATCTCCTCGCGATACTTGTTGTCCGCATCTTCCTTGAGCACATTGTGCAATGCCGTACGCGCTGCAAGATAGTCCTCCATCCTGTAATACAGGCGTGCGCCCTCGTATGCCTTGCGGTCAAGCCTGTCAGAGAGATCGTCTATCATATTCTGACAGACCTCAAGATGCTCTGTAGTAGGGTAATTGGTGAGGTATTCCGTGATTGCCGCGAGGCATGCGGCGGTAGGCTTCTGATCCAGTTCGTAGCGCAATGTCTGACGATAGAGGCAGTCCACCCTCAGATAGGTGGCATTCTCCGTGAACGGGCTGTGCGGGAACTTGGTTATGAAACTGGTAAAATTGGTCTCGGCCGTATAATAGTCTTTGTACTTGTAATTGCTCAATCCCCAGTAATACTGCACCGTATCCTCCTGGGGCGTGCCGTTGGTCACAACGGAAATGGACTCGAACAGCTGCACGGCCTTGTTGTATTTGCCCTGATTGAAGTAATCGAACGCCGCCTCGTACTTGGCATCGGTGTCATTGCCGTTGAGGAGCAGTTCATAGGCGGATTTGCATGACGCAAAGCATCCTGCCACGAGCAGGAGCAGAGCCAGTATATGTGTATGTCTCATCATTTTCATTTTTGCATTTCCTTGAGGAATCTGTCTGCATCCAGGGCGGCACGGCAACCAGATGCCGCGGCATTGACCGCCTGGCGGTATCTCGGGTCCTGCACGTCTCCGGCTGCAAACACTCCGGGCACATTGGTAACGGAAGTGCCGTCCTTGGTCAGGATGTAGCCATCCGCGTCTGTCTCAACCCATTGGGAGAACAGTTCCGAGCAGGGATGATGCCCTATTGCAAGGAAAAATCCGTCCACCGCTATATCAAAAACAGTACCATCACGGCGAAGCAGCCTGGCACCGGTCACTCCGGAGTCATCGCCGAGAATTTCCTGTGTGTTGCATTCCCACAGAATCTCGATATTCTCCTTGCCCTTGACACGCTCCTGCATCACTTCCGAGGCTCGGAGCACATCGCGGCGGACTATCATATAAACCTTGCTGCAAAGCCCTGCAAGATACAATGCCTCCTCGCATGCCGTATCTCCTCCGCCGACCACGGCGACATTCTTGCCTCTGTAGAAGAATCCGTCGCATGTGGCACATGCGGAAACTCCAAGACCGCGGAATCTGGTCTCCGAAGGCAGCCCGAGATAGCGCGCCGATGCACCTGTGGCTATAATCAGTGTCTGCGCGGAGATTTCTTCCCCATCATCGGCTGTGACCTTCCACGGGCGGGATGACAGATTGACCGATGCGGCCACTCCCCTGCGGACCTCCGCGCCGAACCTCTCTGCCTGGCGCTTCATGGCATCCATCATCGCAAACGGCTCGATGCCATCCGCAAAGCCGGGATAGTTCTCGACAACGGTCGTGGTCGTCAATTGTCCCCCGGGCACAGGTCCTTCATAAAGAACAGGCTGCATCCCTGCACGGGCCGCATATATGGCCGCTGTGTATCCGGCAGGGCCACCACCGAGTATAAGGCATTTTGTATCTGTCATGTTTCTGTGTTTGAATTGAAAAGGCAAATATAAGGTTTACTGTTCAGAAATCCACCCTGCCACCTCTTCGAGCAGCCATTTGGGAGTGGATGTCGCCCCACTCACTCCTACTCTGTCTCCGTCATGGAACCATTCGGGGCGCAGTTCGGCAGCGGATTCGACATGATATGTCCGCGGATTGGCGGAAGCGCAGAGCCTGCATAGGACCGCCCCGTTGGAGGACATGCGTCCACATACGAATATCACCACATCGTGCGCACGCGCGAAAGAAGCGAGCCGCCCGTGCCTGGACGCCACCTGCGTACATATAGTATCATGCACGACAAGTTCCGAAGCATCCTGCATCCGCGAGCGGATGCGTCCGCAGATGTCGGCATATCCCTCCGGGCTCTTGGTCGTCTGCGAAAATATCTCTATCGGACGGTCATATCTGATCTCTCCTGCAGCGGAGAGGGACTCGAGCATCTCCGGGCTTTCCACCACTATGGCGTCACCGTTCACCTGACCGAGCAGGCCGAGCACTTCCGCATGCCCCACCTTGCCGAATATCAGCAGGGTACCCCCACGCTCTTTGAGCGGAGCATAGGCCTCGCGTATCCGTTGCTGCAGACGCAGCACCACCGGACAGGTGCAGTCTATCACCTCAAAGCCAAGTTCTCCAGCACGCCTGTATGTGGCAGGCGGCTCTCCGTGTGCCCTGATCAGCAGCGTCTCGTCCTCATGCCCCAGGCCCATCGCTTCGAGATCCTGCACTGAAATGGTCTTAAGTCCCTTACCCTGCAGCCGGGACAGTTCCTCATCATTGTGCACTATCGACCCGAGCGAATACAGCACCTTGTCCGGGCACGAAGCCATAAAGCGTTCCGCGCTGTCTATGGCCCGTATCACTCCGCCGCAGAATCCGGCGTGTCCGTCTATCTCGACATCCAAGTTCATGCTTCCAGAATGCCGAATTTGCCCCTGACCAGGCCGGCGACCCATGCGGTTTCCTGTTCGAGAGCCATTTCCGAATTATCCAGGACGAATGCGTCATCCGCCCTTCGGAGCGGAGACACTTCCCT
Source organism: uncultured Muribaculaceae bacterium (assembly GCA_964616865.1). Taxonomy (GTDB): domain Bacteria; phylum Bacteroidota; class Bacteroidia; order Bacteroidales; family UBA932; genus Cryptobacteroides. Next base: position 6,134 of record CAZTUQ010000010.1, on the reverse strand, counting down.
GTGCGAATCTATATAGTCTCTTTCGCGCAAATTGGCGACCACATCCTCCATGGACGGCACCGCTCCTCCTCTGACCATTTCGTCATACCGTCTCTGCGCCCTGACCTGCTCGGACGCAGTCAGGAATATCTTTATCTCCGCGTCCGGGAATACCGTAGTGCCTATATCCCGGCCATCCATCACTATGCGCCTGCCTGCCCCGAACTCATGCAGTTTGCGGTCCACATAGTCACGGACACATGCCTGCGCTGCAATAGGGCTGACTTGAGACGCCACCTCCATACTGCGTATCTGCTTCTCTACCAGCCTGTCCCCGATATGGGTACCGCCTTCTCCGAAATGCACGTCCAAGCCCTCCAGTTCTTTTGCCAGATCCGGGGAAATGACATTCATACGGGATATGAGCCGCTCCTCCTGTGCATACAATGTCACAGCGCGGTACAACGCGCCGGAATCAAGGTACAGAAGTCCGAGTTCCTTCGCGACGAGACGCGCCAGCGAACTCTTGCCGGTAGACGAATATCCGTCTATAGCTATTATGATATCAGGTATCTCCATGCAGTCGTGACTTTTTGCATTTTGCCGTCACATGGTCATGCAGGCACAAAGGCCCGCTCCAATGACGGTAACTGACAAATATAGTCATTTTCACCGAATATGCCGGAGCATCCGGCCCACCCGAGGGTTATCTTGAACGCGCTATCCCCTGTCTGGCAAGAACAGTCTGTTGAGCAGGAGAATGCTGTTGATTTCGGGCCATGCACCGAAACGGAAAGGCAGAATGCCGCCAAGGCCTGCCGATACAAACAGCTGCTGCCCTCCCTCCGAATAAAGGCCTCCCCATTCAGCGCATGACATCCACCGTGCAAAGGAGAATCCGCCTACGCGGAAATGACCGGCATGCGTATGTCCCGAGAGTGTAAGGGGAATATCAGTCTCAGGCACAACTTCCTCACGCCAATGCTGTGGATTATGGGTGAGAAGCAGCGTGAATGTACCCTCAGGAATATCCGCCATGGCGTCCCGCAGACGGGCACGCCGTACACCTCCCGCATCGCCCTCGTTTTCCACTCCGACAATGGCAATCTCAGTACCGCCGCGATGAATCATAATATGTTCGTTGCGTAGCACAATCCATCCCATCTGCCTCTGCATTTCAACCAGGCGTTCCACATCCGCCTCCCGAGCCGTAGCGTCATCGCGTAACGGCCCATAGACGGCATAATCGTGGTTGCCGAGAACGGACACCACGCCGTAACGGGCTTTCAATTGCGACAGTTTCGACATAAAGGGTTCCAGCTCACCGCTATCCCTGTTCACAATATCACCTGTAAACACAATAAGGTCGGGCTGCTCCAGATTTACCTTATCTACAAGCCTGTCGACAAATTCCGGATTACCGGTGAATGTCCCCAGATGCAGATCTGACAATTGCACTATTCTGAGGCCGTCCGCGCCTTCCGGCAATGTTTCACAGACGATTGTCTGCGGTCTGACGACAATCTGCCTCCACCCATAGAGCAGTCCGTAACCGGCTCCTACTGCGACTATCAACGCCAGACACAGTCCCAATGCATCCAGCACATTAGAGGCATGAATACCCACCAGACCGAATCCATGGCCCAGTAACGAAAATATGGCGAACAGCAGTTTGGGCAGTACAAAGCAGAGCAGCAGGAAGAACATTCCCTGGAAAAGCCTCGTTCCTGCCCCGCAACTGAACATGACGGCCAGCAACAGCGCTATGGCGGCCGTAGGCAGGAAGTGAAGCACCTGACAGACAGGCACTGCTGTCTGCAAGAACGACAGCCAGATATAGATATCGCTCAGCAACGCAATAATGATCACCGAGACAAAGAGGGGCAGATGCATATCTTTCATTTTGAATACGGCTGCAAATTTACAACTAATACAGCATACACATTGCAAATCAGGTATCGGGTTTTCCGGAGATAAAATGCTAACTTTGTAAGTTAAGACAAATACGCAAATCGGATCCTATGTCAGAGTATGTAGTATCAGCCCGCAAGTACAGGCCCGAGAGTTTCGCGACGCTAATCGGCCAGGAAGTGATAGCCCGCACCCTCAAGAATTCCATTCAGAGGGGCAAGATAGCGCATGCCTATCTGTTCTGCGGCCCCCGAGGTGTCGGAAAGACCAGTACGGCTCGCATATTCGCCAAGGCTATCAACTGTTCCAACCCCACCTCCGACATGGAACCGTGCGGAGAATGCGAGTCCTGCCGTTCATTCGCCGAAGGGCGGTCATATTGCATTCACGAACTGGACGCCGCATCCAACAATGGTGTCGATGATATCAAGACGCTGTTGGAGCAGGTACAGATTCCACCGCAGGTGGGAAAGTACAGCGTCTATATCATAGATGAGGTCCACATGCTCTCGCAGGCGGCGTTCAATGCGTTTCTCAAGACTCTGGAGGAGCCGCCGGCACATGCCATATTCATCCTGGCGACAACGGAGAAGCACAAGATTATCCCCACGATACTCTCAAGATGCCAGACTTACGACTTCAACCGCATCTCCATATCCGACATTGCCGGGAACTTGAGGGACATAGCGGCCAAGGAAGGCATCACAATCGATGAGGAATCGCTCCATATCATAGCGAAAAAGGCGGACGGTGCGATGCGCGACGCCCTTACGATATTCGACCAGACGGTAGCATTCTGCGGCACGGACATTCACTGCAAGGATGTCATGCGCAATCTCAATGTACTGGATTACGAATACAGTTTCACCCTGGTGGACGCATTCCTGAGCAAGGATTACGGCCGTGCGATGCTGACGTTCGACGAGATTCTCGCAAAGGGATTCAACGCCCTGCATTTTGTGCTCGAATTGAGTTCGCATCTGAGGGATCTGATGGTCAGCAAGACTGCCGGGTTGGATTCGCTGCTGGATATGCCGCAGTCACTTCGCGACCGATACGCGGCACAGGCGGACAGGTGCTCTATCAAGTTTTTGTACGACGCGCTGTCCATAAGTTCGCAGTGCGAAGCAGGATATAGGGCAGCCGTCAATCCGCGCCTGCACATAGAATACGCGTTGATGCGGCTCTGCTTCCTCGTAGGCCTGCCGGAAGGCGCAGAAACCGCCAAGGAGACCGTCAGGCAAGCCCCTGCTGCACAGGCTGCTCCGACAATGTCAAACGCTTCGGTGCCAACAGCACCTATAACTCCGGCGGCACCAAGTATCTCAACGGCACCGGCAATTTCAGAAAAGCCCGCGACACCAGCGGATTCAGCAGCAACGACGGCACCCGTAACTCCTCCGGCCGAAACAGCGGCAGCATTCGCACCGGCAGCCCCTGATGCTCCGGCAACGCCAAAGGCTCCAAGCACTCCGGCTGCTGCAGCAACTTCGGCAACGCCCACAGCGCAGACGACCCCGGCTGCTCCGACAGTTTCCACCGCGCAAGAGAACAAAACAGAGGTCCGTCAACAGCCGGAAGCGTCACCAAGGACACGCACGCGAAAGACGGTCAAGGCCATATCTTTTGATGCTATTGTATCCGGAGAAGACACTTCCAATGCCGCTGCTAAGACAGAGCAGCTAGCTGAAGATGCTCCCCTCCCTACAGACGAACTGATGCTGGACAAATGGAAAGGCCTCACTGCGCAATACACATCCAAACCTCGCCTGCACAGCACTCTGGAGAATGCCACACTGCATGTAAGTTCGGACGGCACATTCAAGACGCTCAAGTTCGAAGTCTCGAACGAATCACAGAGCAACTGGATCAAGGAGCACTGCCTCCGTCAGTTGGAGACCGCATATCAGGAGATTGTAGGCAGCCCAAAGGTGCGCCTGGATGTAGTTGCTGCCGAGGTCGTAATACAGGATGTCGCGTACACCGACGAGGAGAAGGTCAAGGAAATGATGAATGCCAATCCAGAGGTCCGCAACTTAGTCACCGACTTGCATTTGGACGTATAGAACACAGATTATAGACAAGATTTATGAAGCTGCATTGTGAGAATCTCGTAAAGAAGTACGGAGTCCGTACTGTGGTCAAAGGCGTCTCCATGGAGATAAACCAGGGAGAAATCGTAGGATTCCTCGGGCCCAACGGTGCCGGCAAGACGACCAGTTTCTACATGATTACGGGACAGATAGTCCCCAATGACGGGCGCGTATTCCTTGATAACGAGGAGATTACCGGACTCCCGATGTACAAGAGGGCGCAGAAAGGACTTGGATATCTGCCGCAGGAAGCATCCGTGTTCCGTAAAATGTCGGTAGAGGACAACATTCTGTCAGTCATGGAGATGGCCGGCATCTCAAAAGCCGAGAGATACGAGCGGCTCGAGTCGCTTATAGATGAGTTCAACCTCTCCAAGGTACGCAAGAGCAAAGGGATCCAACTCTCCGGAGGTGAGAGGCGCCGCTGCGAAATCGCAAGGGCACTCGCAATCAATCCCAAATTCATATTGCTGGACGAGCCTTTCGCTGGAGTTGACCCCATCGCTGTCGAGGATATACAGTATATAATCGCGACGCTCAAATACAAGAATATCGGCATCATCATCACCGACCACAATGTAGGTGAGACACTCGCCATCTGCGACCGCGCATATCTGTTGTACGAGGGTACGATACTCCAGGCCGGCACTCCAGAAGCACTTGCCGCAGACGAAGATGTCCGCACCAAGTACTTAGGTTCCGGATTCGTTCTCAAGAAATCGGTTTCCGTCGAGAGGGCGAAAGCCGCCTACGAGTCATCGCAGGCCGCGAAAATCACAGATTGACATAAGTCTGCACATCCTGAGCTGTCACGGGAGAGCCTCCGAGGATAATGAGCCGGTCCACTACATTATCCAGTTCGCGGATATTGCCAGGCCATGATTTCTTGCGCAGGAGTTCGACAGCCTCCGGTGAAAATGTGCGTGGCGCGGTCCCCTCGGTGTATTTCTTGACGAAATGCTCCACGAGCAGAGGGATGTCATCCTTGCGTTCATCGAGCCCCGGGACTTTGATTACAATGACGCTGAGCCTGTGATAAAGGTCCTCGCGGAAATTGCCTTTCTTTATCTCCTCCTGGAGATCTTTGTTAGTGGCGGCTATGACACGCACATCCACACTGATATCCTTGTCGCTGCCAACCCTTGAGAGTTTCTTTTCCTGCAACACACGCAAGACTTTGGCCTGAGCCGCAAGGCTCATATCCCCGATCTCGTCAAGAAACAGTGTACCTCCGTCTGCCTGCTCAAACTTGCCTTTGTGCTGCTTGACCGCTGAGGTAAACGAGCCTTTTTCGTGTCCGAAGAGTTCGCTCTCTATCAATTCGCCAGGGATGGCAGCGCAATTGACTTCCACAAACGGCATCGCGCTGCGGTTGCTCTGAAGGTGCAGATTGCGGGCTACAAGTTCCTTGCCCGAGCCGTTAGGTCCCAATATAAGCACTCGCGCATCCGTAGGCGCCACCTTGTCTATCATCTCACGTACATGCTGGATGGGCGCGCTGTTGCCCACCATCTCAATGTTGTAGACTTTCTTTTTGAGTATCTTGTTTTCGCGGACGAGGCTTGTCCGCTCATTTGCATTCTTTAGAGTTATGAGTATACGGTTGAGGTCGAGAGGCTTCTGGATAAAATCGAACGCACCCTTTTTCATACATTCGACCGCGCTTTCTATATCCCCGTGCCCGGAAATCATGATTACTGCCGAGTCAATGCCCTCCGTTATAATCTTGGTCAGCACCTCCATGCCATCCATTACAGGCATTTTAATATCACAGAATATGGCGTTGTATCTATCCTTGCGTGCCAGGTCCAATCCGACCGCTCCGTCCTCGGCAGTATCCACCTCATGCCCTTCATCGCTGAGTATCTCTTTGAGCGAATTGCGGATTGCACGCTCATCATCTATAATCAGTACTTTCATGAAAACCTATTCAATAATCCAGAGACCGCAAATTACAAAAAAAATGCCTTGATACATTTTATCCCCATCTGTCTCCAAGGAGAGACTGATGGGGATTATAATTATGTGCTGCAGTTACTGCAGTTTATTCAAATCTTCCACACTCAGCCCGGTAGCGTCTGATATATCCTCTATCGAAAGGCCTTTGGCCAGCAAGTTCTTCGCAATCTCCAAATTGCGCTCCTGGCGTCC
>CAZTUQ010000009.1:0-51506 GCA_964616865.1 uncultured Muribaculaceae bacterium | reverse complement strand
AGCGGAGAGATAGGGATTCGAACCCTAGAACCGATTTTGTCGGTCACACGATTTCCAATCGTGCCTCTTCAGCCACTCGAGCATCTCTCCTGAAGAAAACTTTACAAATATGGTAAAAATTTTTGAATATCTAATGGCTTCGCATAAAAAACTTGCTACATTTGCCGCAATATATGTGGTTGGTGGATCTCATACGTGAGCCGTCTTATTTTCAGATGGTCATTCTGATCTCCCTGATTTCCGCTTTAGGGCTGGCTCTGGGAGAGATCAAGATCAAGGGCGTGTCGCTTGGCACAGCCTTCGTGTTTTTCGTGGGCATTGCCGTGGGACATGTCTGCCACAGCCTCGGCATAGTGGTGGATTCCCACATGCTGGTCTTCGCACAGAACTTCGGTCTCATCCTGTTTGTCTATGCACTCGGTGTGCAGGTGGGCCCCGGATTCTTCCCCTCGCTCAAGCACGGAGGCATCAAGTACAACCTCTTTGGCATGCTCGCGATACTGCTGACGACTGTCGTTGCCCTGCTGATATACGCCTGCACCGGCATCTCCTTTACTGACACCATCGGTCTCCTCTGTGGGGCCGTCACCAATACCCCTATGCTCGGTGCGGCGCAGCAATCGCTCCTCGACATCAATCCCGGTGCGGTCGCTGATGCCAACAACATGGCTACCGCCTGTGCTCTCGCATATCCCTGCGGTGTGATCGGTGTCCTTGCCTGCATGGTATTCTTCCGATATATATCGCGCAAGGAGAAGTCCCATCCTGCAGATCCGGCAGGGGAGACTTATGTGGCAGAGTTCCATATCAGCAATCCTGCCGTGTTTGACCAGCCGATAGGTGCGTTGCACAAATTCACAGACAAGCATATCATCATCTCGCGCATAATGAAAGGGGAGAGGGTGCTCATACCCAGTTCCACCACGGTGCTGGAGAAAGATGACCATATCCTCGCAGTGCTCAAACGCGATGACCTGATGACATTCAAAGTCATATTCGGGGAGCAGGACAACATAGATCTCAACCGCCCTGACATTGACTGGAACAATATTGATGACAGCAACCTCGTATCCAAGCATATCCTCGTGACGCGCAAAGAGGTGAACGGTGTCAAACTCGGCTCTCTGCATCTGCGTAACTCGTTTGATATCAATGTGACCCGTATCAACCGGGCCGGCGTGCAACTCGTGGCTTATCCGGGGCTGAGACTCCAGCTCGGTGATCGCCTGACCGTGGTCGGGGCCGAGTCCGCCATCAACAAGGTCGGAGAGATTCTCGGCAACGAGGAGCGTGTGCTCAACCGTCCCAACCTCGTCGCCATCTTCATCGGGCTGCTGCTCGGTGTGGTTCTCGGAGCAGTTCCCATTGCAATCCCTGGCATCAGCACAGCGGTAAAACTCGGTGTCGCCGGCGGCCCTATTATTATAGGTATCCTTATGGGGGCTTTCGGCTCGAGATTCCATCTGTCCACCTATACCACCCGCAGTGCCAACCTGATGATACGTCAGCTCGGTATCGTGATTTATCTGGCATGTCTCGGATTTAGTGCAGGTCCCGGATTTGCCGAGACAGTGTTCAGTCTCCGCGGCCTGCTGTGGCTCGGTGCCAGCCTGCTGATAGCCGTAGTCCCCGTGATTGTCACCGGCTTTATCGCCCGTCGCTTCGGCCGTATTGACTATGCCACCAACGCCGGAATACTCTGTGCAGCAATGGCCAACCCTATGGCTCTGACCTATGCCAACGCCACCAGCGACGAGTCGGAAGCCTCGGAAGCATACGCCACCGTCTATCCGCTCAGCATGTTCGTAAGGGTAATATCCGCCCAGTTGCTGATGATGATGTTTGTCTGAGTCACCATACTACCTTGTCGAGCCTGATATCCCACGGATCTGTCGGCAGCGCATCAAAGATCTGCTCTCCCAATGCGAGCCCCCATTTGGGGCACTGCAAATACGGCAGCAGTCTGTCATAGTATCCCCGTCCTCTCCCAAGCCTGTCTCCAGCCATCGTGAATGCCCTTCCAGGAATGAATGCGAGCCCTATGCTGCTGTAGTCCGTGATTTCCTCCGAACCCTCCGCCGGTTCGTCTATGCCGAAACGCCCTCCGTGCAGCCCCTCCTCCGGCGAATACAGAAACAGCCTCACCATATTTCCGTCCACTTTCGGCAGAATGACCTCCCTGTCCTCGTCGAGGGCCTTGACTATGAGGCTGCCGGTAGCGGTCTCGTCGGGCAATGCGCAATACAGTAGAATGCGTTGCGCCGCGTGCCATTCTTCCGAAGCGAATATGGCTGCAAGTGTGTCCTGGGGGATTTCCCGACTGACATCCGGGGATGAGAGCCTGCGCCTGACTTCTTTGCGTATGTCGTCTTTGGTCATTGGTGGCGTTCTTTTCAAAACAGGTTCAAAAATAGCCTTTTTGAGGGACATTTGCTATCTTTGCCGACATGCAGGCAGATGATGAAAAACATTGGTTTGTGGCTTATGTCCGTCCGGGTCAGGAGCGTGTCGCGGCGCGCATGCTGGCGCGGCTTGGAATAGAATGCTACCTGCCTGTACAGAATGTGAAACGCAAGTGGAGCGACCGCATCAAGGTCATTGAGCAGCTGGTCCTGCCGCACATGATATTCGTCCATACAGACGAGCCCGGGCGTATCCGTTCCCTCAAGGAAGTGCCTCAGATTCCTCGATATATGTTTGACCGCGCGACCAAACGCTCAGCAATCGTCCCGGAAAGCCAGTTGCAGGCGTTCAAGGCTATGGTCGAGCATTCTTCCGCTCCGGTGACCTTTGTCACCGCCCAGCTTGCTCCGGGGGACACTGTCGAGATTGTCGAAGGCCCGCTGAAAGGGAATGTCTGCGAACTGGTCAATTTCAACGGAGCCAAGCGCATCGCCGTGCGTATAGACATGCTTGGCATCGCGCTTGTCGAGATGAATCTGGACGCCGTCCGCAAAAAGTCGTGAAACGAGCCGGCTGTCGGACCGTTGAGGTCCGGCAGCCGGCTATCCCGGAGCCGATGCGTTCCCAAGTCATCTAAACAGCCAACGGCTGACGGATTCAGTCTCTGTTCAGCGCCGCTGTCTTCTCCAAATCAAGAGCCTCCGCCAATATCGAAACGGGATTCTTGACCCGTACCGTGGTGTTGCCCTCTATCTGCCATTTGCAGGTCTCGCATTCGCATGCCACAAAGTCAGGGGCGACCTCTTCAATTTGGCGGAACAAAGGCGCACCTATCCTCTTGGATACTTCGATATTCTCTTTCTTGAATCCGTAGGTGCCTGCTATGCCGCAGCAGTTGCTGTCCAGCACCGTCAATTCCAGCCCCGGTATCATCTTGAGCAGATTGACGGTGAATACGCTCCAGCCGAGACGCTCCTGATGGCATGGCGTGTGATATGCGGTCCGCGCCTTGTAATCCGTTCTCCATACGGGCTTGATAGTCCCGCTCTCGATAGCCTCCCAGATAAATCTCTCGAAGAGCCTGATATGATCGCGCACATCGGCATTGTCCACTCCGAGCAGATGGGGGTATTCCTCAATCATCGTCAGCGTGCATGAGGTAGATACCGTGACGATATCACGCCCTTCAGCCACTGATTTGCGCATGATGTCGATATTGTGCCTTGCATCCTTTGCAGCCTGCTTTGCCAGGCCGTTGGAAATCTTTGCAACTCCGCAGCAGCGTTCGTCCTTGAGCAGATTGACTCCGTATCCAAATGCGTTCATTACCGTCACGAAATCCTTGCCGAGTTGCGGATAATTATAGTTGGCATAACATCCGTGGAAATAACTTATCTGCCGCCTGTAGGCACTCTGGCCCTCTGCCGCCTGCCTGTTGAACCAGGATGTGAAGGTCTTGCCGGCATAACTCGGCATAGGAGCGTTCTTGGCGATACCTATAGTCTTGTCCAGTACTGCTTTAGCCGGTTTCAGACCGAGTCCCCAGTTGACGACAGGGGCGAACGGTACCGCAAGCGAGCCTACGAAATCGGTATTGGCAACCATCAGTTCGCGTATGCCCGGCCCGTGTCCGTATTTCATCTTGGCGGCCTGTATGAGATCTGCAATCTTGATGTTGCTGGGGCATGCCACCTCGCAACGCTTGCAGTTGAGACAGTACTTGATGGCATCATCGTAGAACAGCCCGTTCATGAGGCGGTACCTCTCCTGGTCAGGGCCGGACTGCTTGGGACCCGCATAGCGCGGATTGTTGGCCATCACGGGGCACACAGTGGTGCAGATGGCGCATTTCTGGCAGCGTTCGAAATTAAACTTGCTGATTTCCTTTTCCTGCATCGCTTATTATCTTTTGCGCCACTTTCAGTGCGCTGTCTATAATCTGTCTGTCCGAATCCTTGTCGGCGGCGGAGATGCCCGCGAGTATTTCGCCGCAGGCGAATACGGATTTGGCAGCGGAGCCGCCGATGAGCACATGTCCGTCGGCATCCGTCTTGACGCCGAAACGCATGAACGGCTGCTCGTCCATAAAGTCTGCCGCGAACAGGGTGTCGCCACATTCGACATCCGCTCCGAGCAACGGCTCCCTGATGCCATCCATGTCAGAGACAATGCCGCCGCCGAAAAATTTGCCCCCTGCCAGCACTATGATGCCGGCATTGATGGGTGTGCTGCTGCCGAGCCTCGAGGTATATATACAATGCCCGTCTATCTTCTCTGCGCTGTCTCCGAGTAGGAGCGTGCCTCCCTCGCTGCGGAATGTCCTGTAGTCCACTGCGTGTATCGAACGCCCGGAACTGATTACTGCTGTGGACACTCCTGCGCGGTGCAATGCGAGCGCGGCCGTCATGCCGGCAAGCCCGCCTCCGATGATTGCCACATCAAAATTCATCGCCATAGCTGTGCGGTTTTGCGTTTTTGTAAACTCTCTGCATGAATTCCATTTCGCGGAGCGTTTCGCCCCAGCCTACCGGCATCATGCCTTTCCATCTCTCGTTCAGATAGGAACGGGTCAGTTCCTCTGCCTTTTCCGGAGTGCCGAGTGCATCAGCCAGTACCTTGGCGGCTCTCCAGATGCAGAATGTGCCCTGGCATGTGCCCATGCCGACACGGGTGCGCCTGCGCAGGTCCTCGAGAGTCTTGACACCCAGCGACTTGACCGCGTGCTTGATTTCACCGACGGTCACCTCTTCGCATTCGCATATCACGCGTCTGTCCTCCGGGGTGCTGTAATCAATCTCTGCGGCCCTGTTGCCGAGACGCTCTGCTGCAGCTTTCTGGCCGAGACTTGGTTTGACGGGGAATATCTTCTTGATAAGATTGGGCAGGTTTTCCGCGTTCGCCTCTCCGTGCTCCGATCCTACGAGCGGAGTGGTGGCTGTGGCGCAGGCGGTGTTTACGCCCAGTTTGCGGCAGACCGCATCTGCAGCCTGCTCTGCCATCAGGCGGTAGGTCATCAGTTTGCCTCCGGTGATGGTGACGAGCCCCTTGATGCCGTCACGCGATTCGTGGTCGAGGCAGACGATACCGCGGCTGATGTTGCGCCCGGTAGGGTCGCTGTCATCCGCCACGAGCGGCCTTACGCCTCCGTATGCGCGTAATATTCTGGTACTTGCGAGGGATGGTGCCAATGCGCAGCCCTCGCGCAACAGCAATTCGACCTCTTCGCGTGTCACATGTATGTCATCGCATTCCCCAAAAGGTATCTTTGTCGATGTCGTCCCTATCACGGTGACGCTGCATCCGGGGACGAGAATGTCTCCGTCAGCGGATTTGCGGCAGCGGTTCAGCACCATATTGTTGACGCGGTGGCCGAATACCAGCAACGCACCCTTGGCGGGATACATGTTGAGGCTGATGCCGGCGAGTGATGCGATATGATGTCCCCAGATGCCTGCTGCATTCACCGTGACATCGGCGAAATAACGCCCTGCCGTCCCGGTGGCTTTGTCGTAAGCTTCCACACCGATGACGCGGTCTCCATCCATGATGAAAGAGGAAATCTCATGCCGTGTCAATATCTCGGCCCCGTGAAGTTGCGCGTCCAGGACATTGGCAGCGCAGAGGCGGAACGGATCGACCGAACCGTCAGGCACTCTGACGGCTCCTATCAGCCTGGGATTGGCGGATGGCTCCATTGCGAGGGCTTCTTTGGGGGAAACGGCTTCTGCCTCAATGCCGGCGTCGCGGCAGGCGTCTATGAATCTGGCCTGATAATCCAGTCCGTATCCGGTATCCGCATCCTCTGGCAGTGTGATGAATAGTCCGCCTGTGTCCTCGATACATGCCGATGCTATCCTGCGTAGGATTTTGTTTTCCCTGATGCACTCCTGTGCGGATTCCGCGTCCTTGACTGCGTATCGCGCACCGCTGTGCAACAGACCGTGGTTGCGTCCTGTCGCGCCGTCCGCTATATCTCCGCGCTCGATGAGGAGCACTTTCAGCCCTCTCAATGCGCAGTCGCGCGCCGTACCGGCACCGGTGATGCCTCCACCGATTATGATTACATCAAAATGTTGTTCTGTCATTTGCTTCGGAAGCTGTTTTTATAATGTCCATAAAGATAGTGAATCTTTATCGTTTTTTTTATAAAAAATGCCCCTGAGTTTTTTAGAATGTAATGTTTTGAGCCGTTTTACTGATTGGACCGCGGTATGGCGGCATGAAAATGCCGTTCTGAAAAAATTGGATAAAACAAAAACAACTTTTAAATTGCGTAATGGAAAACGGCATCTTGCCATGTCCGTGCTGTTCGGGTGCTGGCGTGCCGTGAGACATTGATCTGACAACAGTTTCATTTCTAATACTTTGACAAATGGAGAAGAACACAAGACAGTTCGTGGATGCGTTCATGGCAGGGCTCATCGCCAGAAATCCTGGCGAGAGCGAGTTTCATCAGGCTGTGCGCGAAGTCGTTGAGAGTGTCGCATCGTATGTGATGTATGACCCTCATCTGTTGGACCTCAAGATTCTGGAGCGCATGGCCGAGCCCGAGAGGGTAATTATGTTCCGTGTGCCCTGGATGGATGACCAGGGGGAAATCCACATCAACCGCGGTTACCGCGTGCAGATGAACGGCGCACTCGGCCCCTACAAAGGCGGAATACGCTTCCACTCCAGCGTAAACCTCAGTATCATGAAGTTCCTCGCATTCGAACAGACATTCAAGAATGCGCTTACGACCCTGCCTATGGGCGGTGCCAAGGGCGGATCGGATTTCAGCCCGAGAGGCAAGTCCGATGCGGAGGTGATGCGTTTCTGCCAGAGTTTCATGACTGAACTTCAGAGGCATATAGGCCAGGATACCGATGTGCCTGCAGGAGATATAGGTGTCGGAGGACGCGAGGTAGGATATATGTTTGGACAGTACAAGAGACTCCGCAACGAGTTTACCGGCACTCTTACCGGCAAAGGCCTTGCATGGGGAGGCAGTCTGCTGCGTCCCGAGGCCACGGGCTACGGTGCATGCTATTTCGCACAGGAGATGCTCGGCACGCGCGGTGAGAGTTTCGAGGGCAAGACCGTCTGCATATCGGGTTCGGGCAATGTCGCCCAATATGCTTCGCAGAAGGCGATGCGTCTCGGCGCAAAGGTCGTCACGCTGTCGGATTCGGACGGATTTGTATATGACCCTCAGGGACTTGACGAGGAGAAAATGGAATATGTGATGTATCTCAAGAATGTCCTCCGCGGCCGTATCAAGGAGTATGTCACCAAATATCCCGAGGCGCAGTATTTCCCCGGCGAGCGTCCCTGGAACATCCCTTGCGACATCGCAATGCCCTGCGCGACGCAGAACGAACTCAATGCCGATGACGCCCGTCATCTCATTGCAAACGGCTGTCGCTGCATAGTCGAGGGTGCGAATATGCCTACCACTCCGGAGGCTATAGAGTTGATTCAGGCTGCGAAACTGCTGTACTCGCCAGGCAAGGCATCCAATGCCGGAGGTGTGGCCACATCAGGTCTGGAAATGACTCAGAACAGCATGCGCCAGCACTGGACCAAAGAAGAAGTTGATGCGCATCTGCACACCATCATGTCCGATATCCATGCCGCATGTCTGAAATACGGCACAGAAGAGGACGGATATGTGAACTATGTAAAAGGCGCCAATATAGCAGGCTTCATCAAGGTTGCCAACGCTATGGCAGATCAAGGACTGGTATAAGGCTGTCCATGTGCATGCCGTGCGAGCCTTTGATGAGTATGGTACAGTCGTGGAGCGGATGCTCGCGCAGATAAGCGCCGAGAGTATCCGCATCTGCGAATGTGCGGGGCGAAAGGGAAGTCCCGTTGGACTCGAGGTCCGGCACGCCTGCAATCGCTGACAATGCCGCGGCAAACTCGCCGCCTACGAAATAAGCCGAATAATCGCCCGCCATCGCCTTGCGGGCGATTGTCGTATGCTCCTTGAAGGACTCCTCTCCGAGTTCCATCATGTCTCCGAGCAATGCGATCTTGCGCGGTGCTGTCATGGAGGCGAAATTGTCCAATGCCGCGCTCATACTGCTCGGGTTGGCATTGTAGCAGTCTACAATCAAGGTGTTGGAGCCTGCTTTCATCAGTTGCGACCGTTTGCTCTCCGGCGTATATGAGGCTATGGCCTGCGCGGCTTCCTGGAGCGAAATGCCGAAATGAGTGCCTATTGCAATGGCCGCCAATACATTGGCGGCGTTGTAACTGCCTATCAGTTGAGTGTGCAGCAGACCATATCCCTCGATATTCATCGAGAGGCAGGGATTGTCTGCAGTCGGGTCTGAAATCTCTGCGCTGATGCCGTATGGAATGGTCTTCATGCCGCCTCTTTCCGCAGCCATCCCCTGTATCATAGGGTCTCTTTCGTTGACAAATGCAGAGCCCTCGTGGGCTTCCAGATAGTCGAAGAGCTGCCCTTTCGCTGCACGGACCCCGTCAATGTCGCCGAATCCCTCCAGATGCGCCTTGCCGACATTCGTAATGAGTCCGTAGTCCGGACAGACGGTCTCGACCAGGGTGGCGATGTCGTTCGGGTGACTCGCGCCCATTTCTATGACCGCCATGTCTGTCTCCGACGGGTCTATTCCGAGCAGGGTCAGAGGCACTCCGATGTCATTGTTGAAATTGCCCTGTGTCGCTGCGGTGTGGAACTTTGTAGCCAGCACAGCGCGTATGAGTTCCTTTGTTGTGGTCTTACCGCTCGTGCCGGTCAGCCCTATTACCGGAAATCCGAATGTCATCCGGTGCTCCCGTGCGAGGTCTTTCAATGCCGAGAGGGTGTCCGCTACGGCTATTATGCGTGTGTCTCCGGACGCCGCTGCCGCGCTGCCCTCGCAAACTACAGCGTATGCTGCGCCACGCTCCAATGCTGATGCAGCATATTCGTTGCCATCGAAATTTTCGCCCTTGAGGGCAAAAAACAGTTCTCCACCCCTGATTGTGCGGCTGTCGGTAGCAATGTGCCTGCCGCACTGGAGAAACAATTCGTATATACTGTGCATGAATGCTTATTTTGTGCCGGTGGAGCCGAAGCCTCCATCGCCTCTTTCACTTTCTTCCAATGACTCCGCTTCGATGAAAACGGCCTGCTCGTGCCTTGCAAACACCATCTGTGCGATGCGCTCGCCAGGCTCTATGTCGAATGCCTTGTCGGAGAGGTTTACCAATATCACCTTGATCTCGCCCCTGTAATCCGAGTCTATCGTACCCGGAGTGTTGAGCACGGTGATGCCGTGCTTCGCCGCGAGTCCGCTGCGCGGCCTTACCTGTCCCTCAAAACCGGCCGGAATCTGCATGTGCAGCCCGGTCGGGACGATGACCCTCTGCAGAGGTGCTATGGTGATATTGGCAGGTATATGAGCCCTCAAATCCACACCGGCGGACTGAGGTGTCGCATACGCCGGCATGGGGTAGGGGGAGTGGTTGATGATTTTTACGGTCATGTCTTGCTCTTACTTCTGGGCGGTCTTGTACAGGAACGCCGTGATGATTGCAAACAGCACATTAGGCAGCCATAGCGCCACGAATGCCGACATCGTGCCCGTGTAGACAAACATCTGGCTGAATTTCAGAAACAGAATGTATGAAAAGGCCAAAGCGATGCCGATGGCGAGATTCCATCCTATGCCTCCGCGCCGTTTGCGGGATGACAGGGTGACGCCCATCACCGTGAGTATGAATGCGGAGAACGGTAGGGCCAGGCGCGTATGCTTCTCGATCTCGGCATACATCACATTGGCGTCCCCTCTCATTTTCTGTGTCTTGATTAGTTCATCCAGTTCCTTGGCGGGAAGAGTCTCTACGGTGTGCTTGTTGCGGTAGAAGTCAGCCTTGACGAGGTTGATGACAGTGTCTATCTGGTCACAAGTGCTGACCTTGTCCTGCACCCCGTCAATATACTCGCGTGTGAAGCATTTGCGCAGATGCCAGCCTGCCATGGTACTGTCCCAGACGGCGGTTTCCGCAGAAATCTTCTTCCGCAGCTGGTTGTCCCGTATTTCCTCGAGGGTGAATTTATATGCCGTGTTGTTCCAGGTGCTGAAAGACTCCACATATACGAATGTACCCGGGTCTATCTGATAATGCACATACCTGTTGGTGACAGACTTGTGCTTGACATATTTGTCCTGGAACTCCAGCCGCGTCTGGTTGGAATTGGGTATGACGAACAGGTTGAGATACAGGGAGAGGGCGGCTATCATGCCCGCCGCTGCCATATATGGCAATAGCAGACGCCTGTAACTGACTCCGCCACAGAGTATTGCGATAATCTCCGAATTGCCGGCCATCTTGCTCGTAAAGAATATCACTGTGATGAATACGAACAGGGGGCTGAACATATTGATGAAGTACGGCACGAAATTGACATAGTAGTCGAATATGATGGCTTTGAGCGGTGCCTCGTGAGACACGAAGTCGTCAATTTTCTCGCTGATGTCGAATATGATGACGATGCCGATGATGAGCAGCAACGCTATGAAGAACGTCAGGATGAAGTTCTTGAAGATGTACCAGTCAATTTTGCGTATTCCCAACATAGGCCTTTAAAGTCTTTGGGTAACCTTGCGCACGGCTTCCTCCTTCCATGTGGCGAAGTCTCCGGCTTCTATGTGTGCGCGTGCCTGGCGGACCACATCGAGATAGAATGCCAGATTGTGCTCGGACGCGATCATGCCGGCAAACATTTCCTTGGCGACGAAGAGGTGGCGGAGGTAAGCCTTGGAATACTGGTGGTCCACAAATGATGTTCCCTCCGGATCGAGTTCGGAGAAGTCGTCCGCCCATTTCTCGTTGCGCATGTTCATGATGCCGTTCCATGTAAACAGCATGCCGTTGCGGCCGTTGCGGGTGGGCATGACGCAGTCGAACATGTCTACACCGCGGGCTATGCCCTCCAGGATGTTGGCCGGCGTGCCCACTCCCATGAGATATCTCGCCCTGTCCTGCGGAATGACAGGATCCAGGACCTCCAGCATCTCGTACATCTTCTCCGTAGGCTCTCCGACCGCCAGTCCGCCTATGGCGATGCCTAACTCCGAATAGCGCAGCGCGTGTTCTGCCGCCTTGATGCGCAGGTCGGGGTAGACACAGCCCTGGATGATGGGGAAGAATGTCTGGTTGTATCCGTACAGCGGCTCTGTCTCGGTGAAATGACGGGCGTAGCGCTCCAGCCATCCCTGAGTGAGTCTGAGGGACTTGGCGGCGTAGTCGTAATCGGCGTCGCCGGGGCAGCATTCGTCCAGTGCCATCATTATATCTGCACCGATGACCCTTTGGGTCTCGACATTGTTCTCAGGGGTGAACATATGCCTGGAGCCGTCTATGTGGCTGCGGAATGTACAGCCCTCCTGGGTTATCTTGCGTATCTTGCTGAGTGAGAATACCTGGAACCCACCGCTGTCAGTGAGTATGGGACGGTCCCAGTTCTCGAATCTGTGAAGTCCGCCTGCAGCGCGGAGTATGTCCAGTCCTGGACGCAGGTACAGGTGGTATGTGTTGCCGAGGATAATCTCGGCACCGATGTCTTCCTTGAGTTCTTTGTGGTATACGCCCTTGACCGAGCCGACAGTGCCGACCGGCATGAATATAGGGGTCTGTATCTCGCCGTGGTCAGTCGTGACCACGCCCCTGCGCGCTGCGCTTCCGGGGTCTTTGGCGATGACTCGAAACTTCATATTATCTCGTTCATCAGTATTTGAAGACATCAAAGATAGTTATTTTTAAAGAGAAAACTTGTATTTTTGCGATTGCGCTGACTGCGGAATGGTTCTGTGGGGAAGCGTTATTGATAAATAACCAATTGTATATGAACAATTTTTCCACCCGCCTAAGGCTTGTGGTCATGCTCTTCCTCGAATTCGGTGCATGGGGAGCATACCTCACATCCATGGGCAGTTATCTCGGCGCGGTCGGCCTTGGTACCAAGATCGGACTGTTCTTCGCCATGCAGGGCATCGTGTCCATCTTTATGCCTACACTTATAGGTATTGTTGCCGACAGGTTCATTCCGGCTCAGAAAGTATTGTCTCTCTGCCATGCACTTGCCGGTATATTTATGCTGGGTGCCGGCCTGTATTGCTCGTCAGTGCCGGAGCCGTCATTCGGCATCCTCTTTACTCTGTATTCGATCAGCGTGGCGTTCTATATGCCGACTGTAGGCCTTGGCAATTCGGTATCCTACAAGGCGTTGGAAAAGGCGGGCATGGATCCGGTGACGGATTATCCGCCGGTCAGGGTCTTCGGCACCGTGGGCTTCCTTTGCGCGATGCTTTTTGTCAATTTCATGCGTGACGGCAACGGTGTGCAGTTCCAGAACAGTTACATGCAGTTCTGCGTTTCCGGTGTCCTGAGCCTTGTCATGTGCGTGTATGCGCTCACCATGCCCGACTGTCCTGTCAGCAAGGGCACCAAGGGCCAGAGCCTTGCAGATGCATTCGGGCTCAAGGCTTTCAGCCTCTTCAAACGCCGTGAGATGGCTCTCTTCTTCCTGTTCTCGATGTTGTTGGGAGCAGCCCTGCAGATTACCAACGGCTACGCCAATCCTTTCATCGCCTCTTTCAAGGACAATCCCACATACGCTGCCACCTGGGGTGCAAACAATGCCAATGCCCTCATATCCATCTCGCAGTTGTCGGAGACTGTATGCATTCTGCTGATTCCGTTCTTTATGAAGAGGTTCGGCATCAAGGGAGTGATGAGCATATCGATGCTGGCGTGGGTGCTCCGTTTCGGCCTCTTCGGCATCGGCAACCCCGGCTCCGGTGTGTGGATGTTCGTGCTCAGCTGCATAGTCTATGGCGTGGCGTTCGACTTCTTCAACATATCTGGCTCTCTCTTTGTCAATCAGAAGACGGACAAGGACATACAGTCAAGCGCACAGGGGCTCTTCATGCTGATGTCCAACGGGCTCGGTGCCACTATCGGCACTCTGTCTGCCGGATTGGTGGTGAACCACTTTGTCTACAATGCGGCAGAGCCGTCATGGAGCAATGCCTGGCTGGTATTTGCCGGCTATGCTCTCGTACTGCTGGTGCTGTTTGTGGCGATTTTCCCTTCGGACAAGAAGCAGGCCCGATAACTCAGTCGCGCCGGCAGCCTTTGACAATGCCGGTGCAGATCATGACCTGGGCGGCGATATAGGTCGCCATTACCCAAAAACTTCGTCCCATGAAGTCGATGCCCAGGAATATCTTGACAGCAATCAGCGAGTCGGACAATATGAATGTCAGTACTCCCGATGCTCCGATGAGCAGCCATCCGACGGGGTGGCTGCTTCTTTTATGGAGAAGGCCGTCATCGCAGTGCCGTGAGGCGAGTCCTGCCTGATGTGCCACAGCGAGGCAGGCTGTGGAGAAGTGTCCTATGAGTACGGCGGCATAGCAGGCTACCCCGATGCCCATGACACCCTCTCTGTGGAATACTCCGAATGAGACCGCAGCTCCTGCAGCCAGGCAGCATAAGGCTATGATGAGGTTGCTGGGGAGTGTTTTCCGGCTGTCGGGGGTGCTGCTGTGCCGTTTCATTTCTCCGGAGATGCCCCAAATGTAGCATACATGCCCGAGCATGAATGCGCCCATCCCTGCCATGAAGCAGAACGGACCGCTGAATTCGAGCAGCATGTCGCCGGTCCAACATAGCAGCAATGCCGCGACAGTCAGGGAACGCAGCCTTTTCATGCCGTCGGGCATGGCAAATCTGACAGCCGCCGCGAGGGATGGCATCAGAATGGCCTTGAATGCGGTTACGGCACCGTTGCCGGTGAGTATGCATGCCAGGTTGCCGACACTTGCCAGTAATAGTATGATGAGAGATATGCGTGTGCCTCGTGTCATGTCTTTTCGGATTTCTGCGAATGTAGGCATTTTATGCGATTCTTGGGGAAAGATGTGTATATTTGCCGCTTGTGAACCGGATTCTGCTCATATTATGCTTCGTGCTCTCCCTGCTGTCTGCAGGGGATATTTCGGGGTGTAAGGACAGCAGTTGTGTACATGGCGGTGTTGCCGTAGATTCATCGGTCTCCGGAGGTTCTCTCCGTGCCAGCATTCCCCTGCAAGACAAAGACGGCACAATTGTCAGCAACGCGTCATTGACGGGTCTGTGCGCTGCCTGGCAGAGTAATGTGACAGGAGGTTCGCTGCGTGCCCCGGGTGCCGGACAGCGCGGTTCTTCACACGCCAAGTCCCTCTCTGTCATGTTCAAGAGCGGGAAACTCATAGACAATAACCATATCCGTCCGTTTCTGACCATCTTGTCGCTGCCGTCATTGGATGGCGAGACAGGAGGCGGATATCTGCACTGGCTCTGCAGATTGCGCCTATAGCGGTCTGCAAAGATGGGAGCACAGGCTCCTGCCGATAATTTGCCGGAATATGGAGCTTTGCGCTCCAATGTATTGGCGGGCAATTCGTTGCCCGGAGTGTTATTGTTTATCAGAATATTTATAAAATCATGGAAATCAAATTCAAAAGGGTCCATACATCCAAAGGACTCGCAATATCTGCTGTAGTACTGCTTGCAGGCGTAGGTCTGTATTTTGTGAATGCCGCCCTCGGCTTTATCTTTATCGCCTGCGGTGCGCTGATGCTGGTCCTGTACAGGCCGGCTTTCAAAATGGTAGGGGACGACACAGTCCTCGCAAAGGCGGCGTTCGATGTGTCGTCTTCCTGCAAGGAGCAGCTGACGGATTATCTGGCAGGCAAGGGCGATGCACTAAAACTACAGAAGCCCGGCACCGGCGGTGTCGTCAGATTGGAGACATTCTATAGCGCGAAGGCCGGCATTGTATATGCCCAACTATTCGGATTCTCCAATTATGCGTATGTGGACATCACCGGAGTGGTGGAACTCCGTGGCGTGCGTGCGGAGAAACTCATATCCGAGATAAATGCTTTCGTGGCGGCATCGTAGCCGGTGTGTGACGGTATTGAAAGTGGGACCGGTTGTCAGCCGGCCCCGCTTTTTGGATGTCTTATGTAAGAGTATAAGAGTTGTCTGCCTATAAAAACATTGTCATATATACAGGTATGTAATCTACGCCGTTTTCCACCAAATTCTACCTGCTATAAATTACGGGGCGTCGATTGATTTCCCAAACGGCCGATGTGCTGTCCTATGATTGGCAGGTGCGGTATATAAAAAGTGCATCCTTTCATTAAAAAATGTATGGCGGCTGCAAACAATCTCCTTTTTGCTAACTTTGTGGGCATGAATATCCTATACTGCGGTGACCGGAATACACAGAAAGGTATTCTGCTGTCGGTGCTCTCCATGCTGGAGCATGTTGACGAGCTGTTAAATATTTATCTGCTGACCATGTCGTATGGTGACGGAGAGCGTTTCCGGCCTATGAGTGCGGCATTTGCCCGGCATCTTGAATGGGTGCTGAAACGGGATGGTAAGGGTGGCTCCGTGAGGTTGATAGACTGTACGGACATGTTTCAGGGCGCACCTCCGATCGCCAATCTCGATACGCGTTTCACGCCTTACTGCATGCTGCGCCTATATACCGATATGGTGCCGGAAATGCCGGACAGGCTGCTGTATCTCGACTATGATGCGGTGTGCTGCGATGATCCGTCAGAATTTTACAATCAGAGTATCGATGATGTGGAGTATGTCGCTGTACCTGACTATTATGGGCAGCGTTTCTATGCTCTGATGACGCTGAGGAGCGAAAAATACATCAATTCCGGTGTTCTCCTGCTCAATATGCCCCGTATCCGGGAGAGCGGAATGCTGGCAGAATGCCGCAGCCTGTGCCGTGACGAAAAGATGCTCCTGCCGGACCAGCATGCGCTCAACCGTGCAGCAGTATCTGTCTCTATCGCGGACCGGAAATACAATGACCAGCGCCGGCCGCATGCAGATACGGTTTTCCGCCATTACAGTACTACATTCAGACTGTTTCCGTGGTTGCATACTGTATCTGTCAAGCCGTGGGACACCGAGAGAATGCACAAGGTGCTGAAGGATTATTCAGTGGATGACCTGCTGCCGCGTCTGGAGAATGATATGGAGGTCATTGCCCTGCAGGAGGCCGAGACTGTTTAATGACGGGCGGGTTTTGATGGCCTGAATACCCCGGCGGCTTTTTTTGAGATGGATAAAGTATTCTATTATAATGGATTCGATGAGGATGTGACGGAAAACTCCGGCCAGGACTATCGTATGCCGGAGGGGTATCGCATCATTAAGGACCGATGGTGGGAGAGGGGATTGTGCTCGGTGCTGTATGCCGCACTGGCATTGGTCGGGAGGATTTATCTCCGTTTTGGGTTGCATGCGCGTTTCGTGGGACTGGAGAAACTCCTGCGTGTGCCGCGGAGCAAGGGGTATTTTATCTATGCCAATCATACGCAGCCGTTCGGGGACCCGATGATCGCTCTCGTTGCGGGCAGAGGGCGTATCCGTCGCAGGCATAGGGCAATAGCGGCTCCTGCCAATTTCGGGCTGCCGGTGCTTGGGCGTTTGCTGCCGTATATGGGAGTCATCCCGACAGCGTCCACAGCCAAGGGATTACGCCAGATGGAAGACGCTGTCTCATGGTATTGTGACCATGCCGAACCTGTGGTGATATTCCCGGAGGCGCATGTATGGCCGTATTATACCCGTATCCGTCCTTTCGGTGCGGCTGCGTTCCATTATCCTGTCAGCAGACAGTTGCCGGTCTTTGCGATGACAACTACATACCAGAGCCGTGGGGCAGGCAAGAAGCCTCGTACCACCATTTATATAGACGGGCCTTTCATGCCGGATCAGTCTCTGCCTTTGAGGGAGCGCAAATTGCGGCTCTGTGAGGCGGTGCGTCTGGTGATGGAGGTCCGGGCGGAGAGCAGCACTTGCGGATATGTGCGCTATGAACGCAGGGGGCGTTAGTGGCTGTTCCTGGGAAAGATTTTTCTCTTATATTTACTGGCTGTAACCTTAAACAGATGAATTATGGCATTCGATTTCAAGAAAGAGTACAAGGAGTTTTACATGCCGAAGAACAGCCCCGGCATTGTGAATGTCCCCAAGGCGAACTACATCGCGGTCAGAGGTACGGGAGACCCTAACGAAGAGGGCGGGGCCTACAAACAGTCCATAGCGGTGCTGTATTCGGTAGCCTATACTCTGAAAATGAGTTATATGACCGACTACAGGATTGAGGGGTTCTTTGACTATGTGGTCCCTCCGCTCGAAGGCTTCTGGTGGCAGGACAATGTCGAGGGATTCGACTATAACGACAAATCCGCATTCAATTGGATCTCTGTCATCCGTCTGCCGGACTTCATTACCGAAAAAGACTTTGAATGGGCGGTGGAGACCGCGACACGCAAGAAAAAGCTAGACTGTTCGTCAGTCGAGTTCATGACGATAGAAGAAGGCCTGTGCGTACAGATAATGCATGTCGGTCCGTTCGACAACGAGCCTGCGACTGTCGCCATGATGGATGAATATCTGGCCGAAAACGGTTATGTCAATGACTTCTCCGAGACGAGATTGCACCATGAAATCTACATGTCCGATGTGAGAAAGGTCGCGCCCGAGAAGTGGAAGACCGTCATCCGTCACCCCGTCAGGAAACTATAGGCACCGCGGCTCTTCTTCAGATGGCTTGAGCCCCTCAAGGCGGAATCGCTGTTTCCCCGTATAGCAGTCACTTTTCCGATGAGTTTTTCTTCAGGAAAATGTATCTTTGCCCCGACAAAAACGATAAAGGACACAGTTATGAACATTGCACTCGTAGCGCACGACTCGCGCAAGGAAGAACTCGTCAATTGGGTCAGATTCAATGCATTGACGCTCAAGTCATGCCATCTCTACGCGACCGGTACGACCGGCAGGCTGATAGGAGAGGCGCTGCGCGAGATATACGGGGATGACGCCGCAGAGGTGACCTGCCTCCTGAGCGGCCCTCTCGGAGGTGATTTCGAGATAGGTGCGATGATTGCGGAGGGCAAGATAGATATGCTCGTATTCTTCTGCGACAACCTCATCATGCAGGGACACCAGAACGATGTGATGGGACTTGTCCGCCTCGCCTCGCTCTACAACATCCCTTTTGCAACCAACAGGAGCACCGCTGACTTCATCATTTCCTCTCCGCTCTTCGGGGATGATACTTATGAGCGCGTCATACCCTCCTGCATCGAATCCTACAAAAACAGGAAACTGTAGGCTCTCCTTTTAGTGCTGGCTATCGGCATGTCTCTCCAATCCATGTGCTGATTATATCCAGCACCTCCGGTGCGAATGTCTCTTCGATTTCCTTGTATTCCGAAGGGTCTCCGCTCCCACAATGCTGGAACAGGTGGTTGACGCCCTCGATGGCGCGTATCCGCTTCGGGGCGTTTATCCTCTCTCTCAATACCGACAGGTTTCTGTCGCAGTCTACCTGCCTGTCCATCGTGCCGTTCAGTGCGAGTATGGGGCATTTTATGTCCGTCAGACTGGCGGAAATGTCCAGAGACAGGAAGTATCTCATCCATGGAGAACTGCCTTGTGCGACCACAGCGTGAAGGTTGCGTTCCAATTCGTCCGGGAGCCCGTATGCCTCCAGTGTCGGAGTGTGGCCTGCGGCAAGTTCGCCGAAGATGTACTCCAGCACGCGGAGATAGCGTTCCCGTATTTCTTCGGAATGCCCTGACATCGTGAGGGCGTAACGGTTTTGTTCTATCAGAGTCTCCTTTCCTGATATTGCACATCCTGCGAGGCTTATGGCAAAATCCGTCCGTCCCTCCGCCGCGAGCATCAGCACAATGGTGCCACCCTCGCTGTGCCCGAGAGCTCCGACGGTAGAGAAGCGTTTGCGCAGCAGTTCAATGCCGGCGAGCGCATCATCCTTGAAATCTTCAGTCGTCGCGGCTTCTGCATTCCCTGTGGACTTTCCGAAACTGCGGTCGTCATAGCGCAGGCTTGCGATTCCGTGCCGTGCCAATGCATCGGCTATTACAGCAAAGGGCCTGTGCCCGAATACCTCTTCGTCTCTGTTCTGCAATCCGCTGCCTGTCACCATTATCAGTGCCGGAGTCGCTTCGCTGCAGCCCTCCGGCAGGACCAGCGTGCCGCTCAGGACCGCCTCACCATTGCTGAAACTCACTTCCTCGACCGTATAAGGGAATGGGGCTCCCGGTGTCTGCGGACGCCGTCTCGCTATCTCTCCCGGGCTCAATGTCAGGGGGAATGACTGTCCGTGCTGGTTTAGCGTACCGACTATCATATTTCCGAGGAACAGTCCCTCGTAAACGGCATTTATCGATGGGATGCGTACTTTGACGCCCGTGGCACTCCTTTCGATGCTTGCCGCAATGCCGTATGCCCCCTGGTCTGGTGAATCGAATGACGCCGTATCTGCAGTGAAGTGGAACACTACCGCCAATGAATTGCCATATACATCTAATTTCCCTGACCAGTCACCGGTCTGTGCCCGGCTGCATAATACAGCCGCCAGTGTCAGAATGGCACAGGTAATCGTCCTTTTCATAATATCGGATACATTTAAACAAGTGCAATATAAGAAAAACGTCCGTCCGGAGAAATAGTTTCGGGGAACTTCGTCAAACTGATTATATTTGCATTCTCAATGAATTTGTAATGAAAATCCTGCTGAAAATCCTCGGAGGCTGCGTCTTGGCGGTCATAGCCGTGTTCTTGCTGATAGTGACGGCGTATCATGCGACTTCCAAAAGGGCGGAAGGCAGAGTGTACAGCACCGTAAAGGAGGTTCCCTACAACCGTGTCGGGCTCGTGCTGGGTACCAGCCCCTATACGGTGACTGGGCACAGCAACTATTTCTTTACGACCCGGATCAATGCCGCTGCGGAACTCTACAAGGCCGGGAAAGTGAAAAAACTGATTGTCAGCGGTGACAATCATACCAAGGAATATGACGAACCGACAGCCATGCGCCGCGCCCTGATCAAAAAAGGCGTGCCGGCATCTGCCATTGTCATGGATTACGCAGGTTTGAGGACGCTGGATTCTGTTGTGAGGGCCAAGGAGGTGTTCGGGCAGGACAAACTGACAATCATCTCGCAGCGGTTCCACAACGAGAGGGCAATCTGCCTTGCGAGGCATTATGGTATCGATGCAGTCGGATACAATGCCAAGGATGCCAAGCGGACCAAGCGCAGCATGATGATCACCATTGTACGCGAGAGCCTGTCGAGAGTCAAGATGTTTTTGGATATTGTGATGGATACCCAGCCTCAGTATCTGGGCGATAAGATAGATATATAATATAGTATATGAAAAGAACTGCCAATAGGGAAATATGGGTCGACTGGATGCGTGTCACGGCCTGTTTTATGGTGATGCTGACGCATTGCTGCGAACCGTTCTATCTCGGGGGAGAAGGGTCTCTGATACTGACCCGCGGCGACGCCCTCTGGGTGTCTGTCCTGAATGTGCTGCCGAGGGCGTGTGTCGCCCTGTTTGTGGTGGCTTCCAGTTATCTGCAGTTTCCGCTGCATTATAGCACGGGAGAGTTTTTCCGCCGGAGGGCCGGGCGCATTCTGATACCGTTCGCTTTCTGGTCTGTGGTGTATGCCCTCATATCTGCCGATCCGGCAGGGAGTTTCAAGGACCTTGCGCTCAATTTCAACTATTCGGCCGGGCACATGTGGTTTGTGTACATGCTGTTGGGCCTCTATCTGCTTATGCCTGTATTGTCTCCGTGGGCGGAGAAGGTGAGCCGCAAGGAGTTGCGCTTCTACCTTGGACTTTGCCTGCTTACGACATTGATACCCTTTGTGCGTCAATGGGTTGGCGGTCCGGCGCCGGTCATATACGGTCCTACGGGCATTCCCAATCCTGCCAAATATCCTCTATGGGGCGAGGCGAGCTGGAATGCGTACGGGCTGTTTTACTATTTCAGCGGTTTCATAGGCTATATGCTCTTGGGACTGTATTTCCGCCGCTTCGTCGGCGAAATGAGCTGGCGCAAGACACTGGCGATAGCCATACCGGCATTCGCGGCAGGCTTTGCCATCTGCTCGGCAGGCTTCATGCACGGGGTCAATGCCGATGCGCAGGGGACATTCCCTGTGGAGGGGCCGGTCGGACTTGCTGCTATCTGGGAGGGTATGTGGCTCAATGACACTTTCGGTGTGGCGTTGATGACAGTGGCGTGGATACTCGTATTCCGCAAATTCAATACAGAGACTGCATTCTGCCGTAGGGTCCTGCTGCCTGTGTCAGGGGCGAGTTATGGCATGTATCTCAGCCACATGGTGATACTCGGATTCATATCGGCGTGGCTGCGCAGTGCTCTCGGTGTGGGGGACGCCGGTGCCCTGGGAGTCTGGACGACTCCCGTGCAGATGCTCTCGTCTGCGGTGCTGTCGTTTACGGCAGTGGCTGCGGTATGCGTCGTGGTGCGCCGTATCCCCGTCGTCGGCAAATGGATAATGGGGTGATGTAAGTATCAGAATATGGATATCCTATTTGTCTGTCACGGCAATATATGCCGCAGCCCTATGGCGGAGTTTATAATGAAGGCGCTGGTGCGTGCCAGGGGTATGGAAGAGCTGTTCCATATCGAGTCGGCGGCAGTGTCGGATGAGGAGACCGGCAATCCTGTCTATCCTCCGGCAAAACGCTGCCTCAGCCAGCATGGCGTGAGCCTCGACCCGGCCAAACGGGCGCGGAAAGTCACGCCTGGGGATTACGCACGCTTTGACTTGATTGTCTGCATGGACTCGTCCAACATGCGCCTTATCAGCAGGATTGTCCCCGAAGACCCGGAGCGCAAGATACATCTGATGATGTCCTATGCCGGGCGTGGCAGGGATGTGGCCGATCCATGGTATACAGGGGATTTCGAGACGACATTCCAGGATATATTGCGCGGCTGCGAGGGTCTGCTCGATGTCCTCACAGGGCGGCAGTGACGCTCAGGCGATATGTCGTGCGACATGGTATCCGGTGGACCATGCGGCCTGGAGGTTGAATCCTCCTGTAATCCCGTCTATATCAAGTACCTCTCCGGCGAAGAAAAGCCCTGGGTATGTGCGTGACTCCAATGATTCCGGGCGCACTGCAGCCGCGGAGACTCCGCCTGCGGTGACGAATTCCTCCTTGAATGTGCCTCTGCCGGTAACGGCGTAGGTGTCGGCTATGCAGGCATTGACCAGCCTGTTGAGGCCTTTACTCCCCATTTCGCTCCATCTGATGTCCTGGCGCAGTCCGGCCCGTGACATGAGATGTTTCCATATCCTGTGGGTGAGTCCCTCGGGGACTGTGGTCGCTATCATTTTCTTGCCGTCGGCGAGGCATTCTGACATGAGACTCCTGGCGTCTTCCTCGGAGAGGGAGAGCCAGTTGATGACGAGGGT
The DNA here is from genome assembly GCA_964616865.1 of uncultured Muribaculaceae bacterium. Lineage (GTDB taxonomy): Bacteria > Bacteroidota > Bacteroidia > Bacteroidales > UBA932 > Cryptobacteroides. The sequence continues at coordinate 28,749 of CAZTUQ010000009.1, read as the reverse complement.
GGCCTGCCATGCATTGTCGGCGAGATACCTGGCCCCATACGATGATAGTTTGAGGATGGCAGGGCCGCTCAGTCCCCAGTCTGTGACCAACAGCGTCCCCTCCGAGCGATATTTGCCGCCGGACAGGCTGACGGAGACATGGTCTGTTACACTGCCCTGCAGGCTTTTGAGCGATTCGTCATTGAGTTTGAACGAAAACAGTGACGGCACCGGGCTGACAATGGGGATGTCGAGCCAGGACAGCATGGCTGTGGCTGCGCCTCCCGTCGTGACTACTGTCTTGTCTGCTGTCACCGCTGTGCTGTCTGCAAATCCGATGCGGAACTTTCCGTCCGCCTCTGCCGTTATGGATGTCACTTTGGAGCCGCATTTGAGTGTGATGCCGAGCCTTTCCATGAGGCGAGAGAGAGTCTTTACGACCTGCATGGCGTCCTGTGATGCAGGGAATATGTGCTGCCCGTCGGCGCATACGAGTCTGACACCGGCCTTTTCCCACCATTTCACAGTGTCTGCGGGCGACAATGTCGAGAACGCCTTTTTGAGGAGCCGCTCGCCCCTCGGATAGACATCCTGTAGCCTGCGGACGGTGGCGAATGTATTGGTGATGTTGCACCTTCCGCCGCCCGTGACGGCGAGTTTCGCCATCGGACGGCTCTTTGATTCGTATATGGTGACTGTGGCGTCCGGGTGGAGCCTTTTGGTCTCGATGGCGCAGAAGCATCCTGCCGCTCCTGCCCCTATTATGACAATGTCCATGCGTGTCTCGTTGCTATATCAGTCTTTTCTTGCCGTGCCGCGCGGGCTTTGGGGTGGCTACTTGTTCATACATTCGTGCCAGCAGCCTTTCTTTCAGATTGTCATCGTGAGCCAGTCCCAACTTTTTGCGTATGTTGGCGCGCTGGGTACTGATATTGCTCTCCGTCTTGTCGAGTATGGTGCATATCTCTGTCAGTTTCTTGTTTTGCAGCACGAGCCTGCATATCTCCCTTTCGGACGCGGACAGTTCCGGGAATGCGCTTGAGACTGTAATCTGGTCGTAGTTCATGGCCTGGAGGTAGGTGCCTATATTGTTCAGCAGATTGCGTCTGGATTTCTTGTCAAGCTGCTCTATCAGCCGGCATGATTCCGTATCGGAATGCTTGTCCGCGGCCAGAGATATGCAGGCCTTTATGTCTTCCTTGCTCAATATCATGATGCTGAGCAGTTCCTCCTCGCTTTTCTTCAGTTGCCCGTTTTCGCTGGTGAGGCGTTCGTAATTCCTCGCCATCAGGAGACCTATTGTCCCTAAAGATGAAAACGCGATGATAAATACAACTGCAAAACTCCACAGTGACGGACTCTGGGAAATGAACGCGCAAAACAGATATGTCATTGAAGTCGCGATGGTGAGGGCGATGGTGGTCCATTTGAGGTAAGCCGCCATGGAAATCATTGCATTCAGGGCGAGCAGCACGACGTTTGCCATTATCAGCATCTCGTTTTCGAAAGTCGGAGAGCCTGCGATATACAGCATCTCCATTGAGACGAGGCTCTGCCCTGTAATGGTAAATGCATTCAGACAGGTGACGACATCGGCCTTGTCGCGGAAGAACAATATTAAGAATACTGTGATGACGGCAAGAAAAATCCCGTGTGTGTAGTCAAAAAAGGCATCATCCGGGCCGGCCAGATCCATCAGGCATACCAATAGATACACAATGGTGGGCAAATAGCAGAACAGCATGAGCAGCAGATGCTGCCTCCCCAGAATGCTGTCGTCTTTATGCATCAGGCGACGCAGAAATGCCAAAATGCAGGATAAAATATTTCTTTCGTGCATGTGATTGTGCTATTGACATTTTTTGAGGTGCAAATTTAATTGTTTTTGACGAAAATCAAGGTATCATTTACTTTGATAAGTCGTTGGGTGAAGCCATATTTGGCACTGATAAAAAACAAATGAATCAAAATGGACAAAATCAGATTTTTTGACATCGCCGGTGTTGCGCTTATATGCTCACTGGCGGCAGTATCCTGCAGTGATAAGGGCAAAGACGAGCCGAAATCCGACAATCCCGCAGTCTACATAACAGACAAGGCAAAGATAGAGACGGTGCGCTCGCTCAAGGACCTGGACGGCACCGGCCGCATATATGAGATGCACTATACCGCGGACTACAAACTCGACGAGGTGCTCGCGGCAGGGCCGGTCACGGCAGCAGACCTGCAGGCTTTTGTGTTCCAGACTTTGTTTGACACAATGCCTTCCAAGTCTGTCGATATGGGGTATGGAGCAGGGTGCAGCGCGTTTGCTGTGCAGGAGGCCGGCAGCGGTGATTATCTGATGGGCCGTAATTTTGATTACAGGCACAGGAATCCGGCTACTGGAGAGGGTGATCTGCCGATAGCGGCCATAGTCCTGCACACTTCTCCCAAGGGAGGCAAGAAATCCGTGTCGATAGCGGATTCTTATTGGCTGGGTTATTTTCAGGGCTTCTACAATGACGGCACTACGGATATTTCCGCGCTGATGGGTGCCCCTTATGTGATAATGGACGGTATCAACGAGGACGGATTCGCCATAGGAATACTTGCGCTCGACGGCACTCCTGCGCAGCAGAACTATCCCGATCGTAAATATCGTACAAGTACATCCACCACAATGCGAATGCTGCTCGACAGGGTATCTACGGTAGACCAGGCTATAAAGATGCTCAATGAGTACAATGTCAATATGGCCATGGCGTCCAAGGGCAGCTATCATTTCTTCATGGCAGACGCTACGGGTGACTATGCCACAGTCGAATATGTCTGTCCGGAAGGTAGTGACATCCCCTCGGTGATGGATGTCATACGCGGTGCCGACACATGCCGCTATGTGACCAATTTCTATCTCTCGCCTGCAATGTCGGAGAGCCCGCACGGCAGCAAGTATTCGGAGCACGGCAGAGCCCGTTATGATACGCTTGCAGTCCGTCTTGCAGAGTATAATTATCGTCCTACTGCCGATAATGCTATGAAACTTCTCGGCGAGGTCTCTCAGAGTTCTGTGGAGAGCGATCCTACCTCTCATACGCAGTGGTCCTCTCTCTACAACCTCAGCGACCGCTCTTTGAGACTGGCGATTCTGCAGGAATACGCCAAAGAGTTCCGCTTCAAGGTGAAATGACCTCGTTTATGCCGGCCGCCGGCGGTGTCATTTGCATTTTAGCGCCTGTTTGGATAATTTTGGGGCGTAAATCAATCGGAATATGACACTGCCGGCATACGGCATATCCGCCGAGCTGAACAGACGGCTGGGCGACAGCACGCGCGTCATAGTGACCGCACCTCCAGGAGCCGGCAAGTCTACCGTGCTCCCTTTAACTATACTCCAGGGCTTGCCTGACAGCGGCCGCATCCTGATGCTGGAGCCGCGGCGTATCGCTGCGCGGCAGATAGCCGTGAGAATGGCTGCGACATTGGGGGAGCCTGTCGGCAAGACTGTAGGATACCGCATTCGCTTCGAGACCAAGGTGTCGCGAGAGACGCGTATCGAGGTGCTGACGGAGGGGATACTCACACGTATGCTTATAGACGATCCCGCGCTGGAGGGCGTGTCGGTCGTCATTTTTGATGAATTCCACGAACGCAGTCTCCAATGTGACGAGGCTCTCGCCCTCGCGCTCCAGAGCCAGACTCTGCTACGGGATGACCTGCGTATAGTCCTGATGTCTGCTACCATAGATACGGAGCAGTTGTCCAGGGCTTTTGATGCTCCGGTGATAGAGAGCGAGGGGCGCATGTTTCCGGTGCAGTTGGTGCGCTCTGCTGAGGATGCCGCTCCGGAAGACTGTGTGCTGGCAGTCGTCCGCGCAATCAAAGCCGCCCATGCGGCACATGACGGGGACATTCTTGCATTCCTGCCCGGTGAGGGCGAGATACGGCGCTGCGCCGAATCGCTCGCCGGCACACTTGGCGATACTCATCTGTACCCTCTGTACGGAATGCTGTCACAGCAGGAGCAGAGAGCCGCCATCGCACCGAGCGCGGCAGGGGAGAGGAAAGTCGTGCTGGCGACTCCTATAGCCGAGACATCCATTACTATTGAGGGCGTGCGGGTCGTGGTGGACAGCGGTCTTTGCCGCAAGATGGTATTCGATCCGAGGAGCGGCCTCGGCCGTCTCGAGACGGTACGCATCAGTATCGATATGGCGGACCAACGCAGCGGTCGTGCCGGCCGTGTGGCACCAGGTGTGTGCTACCGTCTGTGGAGCATGGCGACCGAAGCGCGCATGGCTGCTGTCCGTAGCCCGGAAATACTCGATGCGGACCTGTCCGGACTCATATTGGACGCGACTGCATTTGGAGAAAAGGACATTATGGCGTTGCCGTGGCTGACAACGCCGCCCAGGCCGCGTGTGCTGCAGGCGCAGGCTCTGCTGCGCTCCCTCGCTGCGACAGAAGAGGACGGGCGCATCACGACGCATGGCAAGGCTCTTGCCACACTGCCGTGTCATCCTCGTATCGCGCAGATGCTTGTCACAGCGTCTACACCACGGGGCAGGTCTCTTGCCGCGGATATTGCGGCCGTGCTCGAAGAGAGGGACCCTCTCTCGCAGTCGGATGAGACAGGGCTTGACATCCGTATAAATGCACTCAGGCAGGCCCGGCGCTCTTCGTCACATGGCAGGTGGGCAGGTATTATACGCATTGCCGGGCAGTATTCGGCTATGGTCGGGGCGCAGGAGGACAATGATGCGGCCAATCCCTATGAGATAGGGGCTGTCGTGGCGTCTGCATATCCCGAAAGGGTGGGACAGGCGTGGTCGGAGGGCGTGGGACGCTTCCGCCTGTCCGGCGGAGAGATAGTCTTTGTAGAGCCGTCTGACCCTCTGGCCGCATGCGAATGGATAGTCGCCCCTGCAATGAATTCCAGGCCGGGAGGTGTCGGGCGTGTCTTCCTCGCAAGTCCGGTGTCACTGTCCGATATAGAGCCGCTTGCCGTGCGGCGCGAAAATGTGTTCTGGGACTCCAAAACCGGTAGGGTTGTCGCGCGTATGGAGATGCGTCTCGGCAGTCTGCTCCTCTCGTCCGCCCCTATGCCTGACGGGGCTAAAGGACGGAATTTGCAGGTCATCTGTGATGCCGTGCGCAAGGAGGGCCTGTCAATGTTCGATTTTTCCGAAGAAGTATGCAATCTGCAGCGCCGTATCGCAGCGGTGGCGGCGTGGCATCCGGAGATGTCTATTCCAGATGTGAGTACGGACAGCATTCTCGCGTCAGCGGATGAATGGGGGCCTGTATTCATAGGCGATGCGTCCAATGTTCTGCAACTTAAGAAGATAGATATGCGCGAGGTGGTGTGGAGCCGTATGGATCATGCCATGCGGCAGGAGATTGAGCGGCTGGCACCTTCGCATGTGACAGTGCCTACGGGCAGCAGGATACATCTCGAATATCGCCAGGGCGCAGACGCACCGGTGTTGAGGGTACGCCTGCAGGAGTGCTTCGGCATGACGGATACGCCTACAGTGGATGCCGGCAGGCTGCCCGTGCTGATGGAACTGCTCTCTCCCGGATACAAGCCGGTGCAGCTGACGAGTGACCTGCGCAGTTTTTGGGGAGGTACATATTTCGAGGTGCGCAAGGAACTCCGCCGCCGTTATCCCAAACATTCCTGGCCTGATGACCCTCTCGATGCGAATCCGGTCCGCGGAGTCAGGCGCCACTGAATGCAATAATCACGAAAAATAAGAGAGTTATGAGCCGTAAAAAGAATAAGAAACCGGACCTGTACAAGGCCGCCAATGAGGAGTTCCTGCAGGCAAAGGCAGGAGAAGAGGGCGTTGTTGTATTGGATAACGGTGTAATTTATAAGGTGTTGCGTGAGGGGCGCGGAGGCAGGAAGCCCAATACGCGCAGCATTGTCTATGTCCATTATACCGGCAGTCTTATTGACGGGACCGTCTTCGACTCGACCGAAGGAGACAATCTGCCCGGACTGTTTGTGATACGGGATCTCATCATGGGATGGCAGATTGTCCTGACGCGCATGTGCGAGGGGGACAGGTGGGAGGTATATATCCCTGCCAAATGGGGCTACGGCTCCACACGCATGGACGACATCCCTGCCAACAGCACCCTCGTCTTCCAGATCGAACTCGTCAAGGTCGAGAGGTATTAAGGGGCTATAGATTCTCGTAAGAGGTGCCGTATTCCTCGCCGTATTCGCGTTTGTACCGCGAGATGAAACTCTGGTAGCAGACACGGGCTTCGTCCTCACGCTCCAAGAGGCGGTGCGCCTGGACCTTGGTCTTGAGGGCATCCTCGTCCAGACGGTCTATATTGAAGAGGATATCAGCACAGAGAATGGCATTGGCATATTCTTTCATGTCCAGACGCCGTTTCATCTCACTCTGTATTAGCGGCTGTATCTGCTGTTCGGTATCGTCTTTCATCTTGTCAAACAGCGGATCGGACTCTCCGAGTAGGAATTTGCCTTTGGAGAGCAGCCTTACGAGCATATTCATATCCGGATTCTCATCCTTGAGAATCTCTCTGAACATCAGATAGTCACATCTGAACGGTTCCTGGCACCGGAGTATAAAATAGCCGTCTTCGTATTCGATGGATACTCCCTCTATGCTGGAGAGTGCCTTACGCAGTTTGTTCATGGTGACGCCACGCAGGTTCTTGGCGTGCTCATTGTCCTTGTCCGGCCATAGGATGGCGTGAATGCGTTTGGAACTCACTCCCTTTTCTCCTCCGTGGACAATCAGCAACAGCAGGTGACGGATCTTTTCGGGGAATTCTGTCGTGATTTCGTTGCCGCCGGCATCGTATGCGGCAAAGCCTCCGAACAGGGAGATGGAATTGGGCCGTGGCTTCATCGGTTCGAGAGCCGCGGCTGGGATGCTGCCTTTCCTCCTGCGCGTCCTGGCTTTCCTGCGTATATAGAGCACCGCTGCACCGCTCAAGATGAGGAACAGCGACAGCATTCCGGCAAAGAACTGTATCCTTTGCAGGTTAAGGGTCGAAATGTCGCGCTTGAGTGGAGGGAATGCCAGAGTATAGACCGTTACCTTGGAGTCAATGTCGTTGGAAGACTCTTCTATGACAGCAATCAGTTTGGCAAGAGTCTCGTCATAGTAGAGATTGGCATTGGTGAGTATCCTATCCGAATTCATCGGAATGACATCGGCGTATGTCTGCATCTCGCCATCCGAGAGCGAGAAACGGCAGAGCTGGAGTTCTGTCTCTGTGTTGCTCTCGGGGTACATCAGCGTATAGAAACACTTGTCTCCCGGGAGTATCATATTCCTGACAGGGATTTTATTTGGCGACTGCTGGGGCAATGTCCACAGCAGTCTGGCCTCGAAAGTGACCGGGTCGATGGCGAACAGGTCGTACATATATTGCCGTCCCCAGACAGAATTGCCGCTTTCGTTGCCCATGCCTCCGAACAGATAGACCATGTCTGTGCCTGGATCATATCCGGCGGATGCAAAATATCTGGGATAGACGGGGTCTCCGCGGAATTCCGGGGCTGCGCTCCAGCTGTTGTCTGTATCAAAGCGGTAAAGCTGCCCGTTATACTGCAGATTGCCGAAGCCTCCGTAGATATAGTGGCGGTCTCTGCGCGTGTCCGTTATGAGGTTGTGGTGATGCAGTTGCGTGGGAAGCCGCTTGGAAGAGAGGCTTGTCCAGTGCCCGTCGTAACTGAGAAATGCGATTGTCGGAGTGTCCGCTGCAACATTGTCCTGGTAATAAGGCTCGTAACAATAATATCCTCCGTTGCATGGGAAACTTGAGCCGAGAAATGTCAAGAGCGGGTTGCGGGTCGCTGTCTTCCTGGCAGATATGCTGCCCTTGCCTATAGGAATGCAGACCAGCGAGTCCCGCGAAATCATATACACTTCATGCCTGGCAGCATCGTATCCGCAGGTCAGAAATCCATCGCTGCTCCGGGTGTAGAGTTTTTTCCAATGCAGGCGGTCCTGATTGAGCCACTCGTGGTTGCTCAGTTTCGCCTTGATGAGGGGGTGCGAACTTGAAGCCGTATTCCCGGAATCCTCGTCCAATGGGAAAACAATTGTGTTTTCATCCATTATGATGGACAGGTTACGCAAGTCGAACGAGGGGATTTCTATTCTGTACTCGTTCTTCCCGATGCATAGGACTATTTTTGTCCAGCCATCCAATGCAAGGCCTCCTGCAACTGAATGCTGGCCTATGGTCAGGTACACACTGTCCTTGGGGGGGGAGAGTTTGAAACTGACGGGAAGCCACTTGCCTTCCTGTACTTCGGACCTCGGTATGGACAGTTCGGAGATGCTGCGGACTCCTTCCAGTATGACATTGAATGTATAATCAGCTCCTCTGCTGTCCATGTACAGACATACGCCACCCGTATCGTTTTCTTCGCTGCCGCGACCTATTCTGAAGACAAATCCGACATCGCTATCCTTTGAAGGAGAGAAATCGAAACCGAGTACCAGAGAGTCCCTGAATCTTTGGACCGGTTGGATTCTCATGCTGCTCCTGTCCTTGATAGGGTACTCCATTCCTCTGAAATGGATCCCCTGTGCGTGGGCAACAAGACAGTTCAGTGCAATAAGTAAAAGAATGATCCCCCTTTTCATTGCTTTCGTCATTTGCAGGCAAATGTACATTTTTCGCGCAATTAACCCAAATTATTATTTTAGATAAGGGTTAATTAACCCATTTTTTAATATATGAGGCTTTACTTTGCGCTAAAACACGCGAACTGATGTCCAATTCAAGTCCTTTGATTACACTCGCATTGGTGACTTCTCTGATGTTGTCAGCCTGCCGTCCTCATGACGATAATGGCGGTGTCATGATACCGCCATCCTCCGCAGAAGCTGCAGTGTATGAGGATTTGTGCGATCCATTGCAAGATGCAGGCCAGTTCTATATTCCGGAGTGTACCCGTATTCCGGAATTGTATTGGAATTGTGTGGACATGAAACAGTACGGACTTCCTTACCAGTTGCTGTGTGAGTCTCTGGCCGGCATTGTCAATGGAGCGTTCCGGGAAAACCGCGCGGATGTGGCCGTGTGGCTGGACATAGATTCCCGGTCCTATGATAAAAGCAAGGCTGCACTCGGACAGGAGATAGGTCGTCAGACTGCATACGAACTGATTCTCAATAAATATTCTCCAGTGAACGGGACAGATGTGCAGGTGGGGGACCTCATTCGCGGATATATTCTGACAGATGTGGAGAAAAATCCGGAGAGTGCCGTTGTCGCGTCCGTGGCGGCGCATGTGTATCAGTCCGTGATAGTGGATATCTCTCTCCTGGACCGTTTCTCCGGCCTCACGATGACCTATGATGCGCGTGAAAAGACCACGCTGGACGCCTGGAACGAGTTTAAAGACAAGTGCTCCAATAAGTCTCTCGTCGTCATGCCGGTCGGTACTGCAGAGCTGAGGGACTACGCCATCTGCAACCGCCTGTTTACATTCAATCTCAACAAGAAGCAGGGGACGACCTCAGCCGGTATGAACAGTAGTCTGTTTGATGAGATACTGGCGTGGCTCGAGCCCAATTCGCTCGTTTTGGGCTGGGAGAGTGGAGAGTTTGGTGAGGATGAGTTTGTCGGCAAGGTTTCTCTCTACGGGCATCTGATGTTGGCTGCAGACTGGAGTTACAATCATCCTCTGACATCCGCAGCTGCGTGTCAGCGCCAGCCGGCTGCCCTGGCTCCGGTCATCAATCCCCGGGACATTGATTATAATGAGCAGAAAAATTTTGTCTCGTTCTTTCTCAGTGACGGTGACAACTATCAGTGGGTGATGGGGGATGGTTTTGTAGACGATTTCTATGTGCAGAAAGAGCGTGCCGCGACCCGGATGAGTTATGGCCTGCCTGCCCAGGCGGTCGCGGAACTGGCTCCGGACAGATATTCGCATCTCTTCGGTCTCTGCGGTCAGGAGAATACGCTTATGGAGACCTTTGGCGGCGGTTATTTCTATGCAGATACTTATGCGCGCAAGACAGACCGCCTCGAGTCGAGTCTCGCGACTATAGCGAGGCGTACGGCCGTGCACATGCGCCAACACAGGATCAAGGTCCTGCAGCTCATATCCTGGAGGGCATTTTGCCAGGATGCCATGGAGGCTTATCAGGCATTCGTAGATGCCAATGACCAGCTGGAGGGCATAGTAGTCATCCAGTATTCTCCGTATACCGGCGGCGAGGGAGAAATCAGGTGGTGCACCAACAAAAAAGGCTATGACATACCTATAATAAGTGCCAGATATACATTATGGAACGGCTTGTCGGTGGATGTTGGCGGAGGCAACCCCGCACAGGTGGCCCGGTCGATGAGTGCCTGGGAGCCTTTCGACAAACCGTCATTCTCAATGTGCTGCGTCCACGCATGGAGCGCATTCTCCGGATGCCGCTCGGCTGCTGCGGCGCAGGCATGCATGGACCAGTTGCCTGACCGTTTCCAGGCGGTGTCGGCGCAGGAACTCATCTGGCGCGTCAGGATGGCATATCGTCCCGAACAGACACGGAATTACTTATCCACAATTCAATAATCCAATCTTAATTAACCAAAGCAATGATGAAATCCAAATCCAAATTCATCGCGCTGTCAGCACTGTTTGCCAGTGTTGCGATGCTGTCCTCCTGCAGCCATGAGACTGAGTCTGCAGAGGAAGACTGGGGTACGGGGAACATCTCCGGTGTCGTAACAGATACCGGCGGTGGCCGTGTCGCATCCGTTACCGTGACCGTGGATGGAACAGATTTGTCTACTTCCACATCTTCTGACGGTACTTTCTCGCTGGATGTTACAATCCGCAAGACCAATGTTGTGAAATTCCAGAAGACCGGATATGCCCTCGTCGGCATGACCGTGCCTTACAAGAATTTCGTCGACGGCAAGGTGACTCTCAATCCGGTTCTTGAAGTGGCTGACGCCTCCATCACAGGACGCGTGCTGGATGCCAGCCATGGCAATGTTCCTTTTGCAGGTGTTACTGCATCCATCGGGTCCAAGACAGTTACGACCGGTGCTGATGGTGTGTTTACATTCACTGACCTTACCATTCAGGATTATACCCTGACACTCCGCAAGACCGGTGCAATGACCATTACGCGCCAGCTCAAGAAAGAAGATTTCGTAGACCACAAGATCGTCCTCGAAGACATCGGTATGGGTGGCAAGGAACTCTTCCGCGGCAAATCTCTTGATGAGATCAAGCAGCAGGCTCCTTACCTCTATATGAATGACTACCGCGGCGGTTGGGGCGGCGGCGGTCTGACCGACTGGTCCTGCTCCTTCATGTCTGCCCAATTCAAGTCGGAGGGCAACATCGAGAACCAGGGTGAAGGTATGACCATGCGTATCAGGAATGAGGCTGACGATCAGGCCAACAACCCTGCAGACCACGAATTCCACGATACCTATGTCTATGGTATCAAGGACATCACCGCTGACAACAAGTGCCTTACAGTGAATGTCCGTACCCATCAGGGCCCTGCTCACTTGAGTGTTGTCGTGGTGGATATGACATCCGAGGATCCAGATGCAGTGCGTCTGCCCGAGACCGACAAGAAGGAGTACAGTGAGGGATTCTCCAGCAGCGACTATCTCAATTTCCGCTATGACCTCTCTGCCTATGTCGGCAAGCGTATCGCCATCGCTATCGGTGTACATCGCTGGGATGCAGGCGATTACTGGATCCAGGCTCCTCTCAAGCATGTCACTTTCGCTCCCGAATATGTCGACGGAGACGCTTATCTCACAGGTACGGAAGTCGCGGCTCTTCCCGGCTGGCATCTCACCATGGAGCAGCTCAAATCCATGATGCCTAACGCCAACAAGCACTTCACCGCCTATACTCCTGACGGAGTAGAGGTATGGGGACGCGACAACTGGGGCCCTCAGTACAAGGCCTGGCAGTATCAGTGCGAGAATCATATCGCTGCACAGTGGGGCTTTATGTATGTCAGCAAGGACACCGAGCCGCTGGCAAGCGAGGGATTCATCATCAAGACCCGTGCAGACGTGGATGCCAACTATGAGTTGCCTGAGTCATTCTGGTACTCCAAGTTCTCCGTGTCCGATGCCAATGACCACATGGCACTGCGCGTCCGCAACTTCTCGGCTTCCGAGCCTACCGTGTTCCGCGTGACTGCAATCACGACCGACGGCACTGCAAAGGCCATTGCTCCTTATGAGAACAATGCACAGTCTGCCGAGGCGGCAGAGAACGGCTGCTGGAAGTTCATACACGAGGACGGCTCCAAGGGATCTCCTGACAAGTATGCCACATTCCGCTACGACCTCAGCGAATTCTCCGGCAAGGATGTCGTCATCTGCATCAGTATCCACAAGGGTGCTACCCGCGGAGGTGAGCAGAAGCTCGTATTCTATGACATTACACTTGACTAGCAAAGCGTTTTGATGAAAAGAATTTTTGGATTAATCTTGGTTATAATGGCCCTCGCAGCCTGTGGAATTCTGCCTTCCTGTGGAAAGCAGGATTCCCCGGGAAGCGGCGGGGATGTACCTGGACCGAACATTGGCACGGAGCCTACGGCTGCCAGAAACCTTGAGCGCGCCATCGCGCTTACAGATGCTGCAGTCAAGAATTATTTTAATGAGGCTGACGGCTTTGCGATGTACAGGTACTACAATCCTTACAACCAGGTCCACCAGAACAACGAAATCGGCAGCGTATGGATGTATACCAGTTCCATTGAGGCGGTAAATGCCATTCTGAAGGCACTTGACGCCGACAAGGCCAAGGGCAATACAGCGCTGTACGATGCCAATCATGACAGGTATGTCCAATTGCTGGACAAACTGATCAACCGTCTGGAGTATTATGCCGGTACATTCTCCCTAACCTCCTTTACGCAGAGCCGTGATTGGACGGTATATGGTGTGAACCGCGGCAAGGCTCCCGGCAGCGCATCGGTTGCGGGCAAGGACAATGTGTACGATGACCAGCAGTGGCTCATCAGAGAACTCATCGAAGCCTGGCATTTGACCGAGAACAGCAACTATCTCTCTAAGGCCGAGTATCTTACGGAGTATGTGCTGGATGGATGGGACTGCACTGTAAAGGGTGGCAAGGAGCGTGGCGGTATCCCTTGGGGCCCCGGCTACTATTCCAAACATTCCTGCAGCAACGGTCCTATGGTCAGTCCGCTGGTCTGGCTGCATGAGGCTTACAAAGGCAAGTCTGACAAGATCACGCATCGTTACATTGACCTCGCGGACGGCCGTACACGCCGCACGGAGGAGATGCCCAAGTCCGACTACTATCTGATGTTCGCCAAGAAGGTCTATGCTTACCAGCATGACAATCTGATGATGAGGGACGGCTCCAGGGTCTATGCTGACAACCTGAACGGCCCCAACATCGGTGCTGACATCCAGTATGAGGTCATCAACGGTCAGCGCTACCGCAAGCCTGCCGACCTGCATGATTTCAACGGCCCGGCCCTGTCCTACAACAGCGGAACAATGCTTTCCGGTGCTGCGGACCTGTACCGCGTGACCCAAGATGCCGCTTATCTCAAAGACCTGCAGTCCCTTGATACAGACAGCTTCAAGGCTTTTGCCAAGTTGGGACAGCAGAAGGACGGCTATTATTCCTATGCGATAGACGGATTCAACAACTGGTTCAACGGAGTGCTTTTCCGCGGCTATGTAGACGCCAGCGCCTATGACGGTGCAGCATCTGCCGCCATTGATTCTTTTCAGAAGAACCTGGACTACGCGTGGGACAATTTCCTCTATGAGGGAATGCTGCCGTCCAGCCTGCTTGTCGGTTGGAACATAGACAGGAGCCGCAACAATGTTGAGGGCATGTTCACCTTTGCCTTTGCAGCGGAGTATGCAGTGTTGTCCAGATACTTGAACAAGTAACCATAAAACACAAACCAACTTTTTTATGCACACTAATTGTAACTTGATTTCGCGTCTTGCAAAAGCCTGCCTGGTAGGAATACTGGCACCGGCGCTTGCTTTCGCGCAGACAAATGTCACGGTTACCGGAACAGTGCTTGACGACTCCAACGAGCCGGTCATAGGCGCCAGTGTCTTAGTGTCAGGCACCCAGAACGGTGTCCCTACAGACTTGGATGGCCGCTATTCCATAACCGTTCCTTCTGACGCGTCCCTCGAATTCTCTTCTATAGGTCTTGCGACCGTAGTCGAGAAGGTAAACGGGCGTACGATAATCAATGTTGTCCTCGCAACGGACAATACTTTCCTTGACAGTGCAATTGCGGTGGGTTACGGTACCCAGAAGAAAGGATCCATCACCGGTGCCATCGCCGGTATCGGGGCCGACAATCTGGTGAAGACCAAGACAGAGAACCCGCAGAATATGCTTACCGGTCGTGTTCCCGGCCTTCGCGTGTGGCAGAAAACTGCAGAACCTGGTGCCTATTCATCAAATATCGACATCCGCGGTTTCGGAGAGGCCCTCGTGGTCATTGACGGCGTGCCCCGCAGCATCGATGATTTCAACCGTCTGAATGCCGCTGACATTGAGAATGTTTCCGTCCTGAAAGATGCGGCCGCGGCTATCTATGGTGTCCGTGGCGGTAGCGGTGTCATCCTCGTGACTACCAAGAAAGGCGGCGAAGGCAAGGCAAAGGTGAACTATAATGGTTCCTATACTTTCCAGACACCTTCCGGACTGCCCGAACTGGCAGGCATCATCGATGCCATGACGATCCGCAACGAGATGAACTACAACAATATCAACGGCGGTTCTCCCATGTTCACGGACGAGTTTATGCAGGATTACATCAACGGTACCCGCAAGGCGACCGACTGGAATGACCTTGTCATCCAGCGCATCGCTCCGCAGACCCAGCACGATGTATCCATCTCCGGCGGCACTGAGAAGTACAAGTACTATGTCTCAATGGGTTACATCTATCAGGAGGGTTTCTTCAAGAGCGGTGACCTCAATTATGACAAGTATAATGTGCGTGCCAACATCGATGCGGAGGTTGTGAAGGGACTCGATCTGAATGTCAGTGTCGCAGGTACTATCGACCAGCAGAACAAGCCTCAGACGGATTCTGACAGGATTATCCGTAACTGGTGGCGTCAGGGCGCCCTCTATCCGGCTTATGCCGATCCCGAAGGCACTATGCTCAGCTACACAGGTATGGACCTTGACGAGAACACTATCGCCGAAATGACGGCTGATATTTCCGGTTACCGTACATACAACAAGAAGCAGCTCCAGAGCTCAGCTTCCCTCTCTTATGACTTCGGCACTGTCGCCGATGCCCTCCAGGGCCTGAAGGCCAAGGTATTGTACAGCTATGATGTACGCTTTGATACCAACACCAACTACCGCAAGGAGTACAACCTCTATTCTGCCAATGGTGACGGTACCTACAATATGAAGGTCTATAGCGGTTCCACCCCGTCTTACCTCGCCAAGGAGCATTTCCAGAGCACACAGAACCTCTTCCAGGCCACTCTCAATTACGAGCGTAAGTTTGGCAGGCACAATGTGGGCGGCCTCCTCGGTTTCGAAGACCAGATCTTCAACAGCGAGCAGACCAACGCTTCCGGCAACCTGCTGTTCAGCAATCCTTATTTCACCTCCATTTCCGGAGATAAGGACGCTTATGGTATCGTGGGACAGTATCGTGATGTAGAGCACAAGGCTTTCTTCGGCAGGCTCAACTACAACTACGACGAGCGTTATATCCTCGAGGCCCAGATCCGTCGCGATGCTTCCTCTTACTTCGCTCCCGGTCATCAGTGGGGTTGGTTCCCCTCGGTCAGTGCCGGTTGGCGCATCTCGCAGGAGCCTTGGTTCAAGAGCCTCTCTGCACTTGACTTCATCAATCAGCTCAAACTCCGTGCAAGTTACGGTATTATGGGTGATGACCGCGGCCCGAGCGACTATGCCTGGATGACAGGTTATACCTATCGTGGTGGCGAGACCAGTGAGAATGGCTGGTACAACGGATATGTTCCCGGCTACATTTTCAATGACAAGTTTATCTACACTGCTGATCCCCAGCCTCTTCCCAATGAGGATTACTCCTGGTACAAGATCAATACCTTCAACATCGGTGTCGACTTTGAGGCTTGGAGAGGTCTGTTGGGCGTGAGTTTCGATTACTTCCGCCGTCATCGCAGCGGCCTCCTCACCCAGAACACCAATGACATGCCTACGGTCGTCGGTGCAGGTGCTCCTCTGGTGAACGGAGAGTCCGACTACAATATGGGTCTGGAATTGCAGGTCACCCATCGCAACAAGGTAGGCGAGGTCAACTACGGTCTCACCGGAATGCTCACCATTACCCGTCAGAAGTATGGCGTATCCCTCCGCAACGGTGGTTACGGCAACTCCTATGAGCAGTGGCGCAATGACAACCTGAACAACCGTTATCAGGGTGTCCAGTTCGGCTACGAGAGCGATGGACGCCTCACTTCCTGGGAGGACATCTGGGAGTATGGCCAGAAGGTCTACACAGAGCGTGACGCTCTCCCCGGAGACTACAAGTATATGGACTGGAACGGTGACGGTGAGATCAGCGGCCTTGACGAGCATCCTTATGCATTCGACCAGACTCCTTGGATGAACTACTCGTTCTCCTTCGATGCATCCTGGCGCAATTTCGACCTCTCGGTACTCTTCCAGGGTTCCGCACTCGGTTCGATGGAGTATGTAGAGTCCCTGCATGAGGTCTGGGGTGTTCCCCAGAGCGGTGGTGGTGTGCTTACACAGTTCCTTGACCGCTGGCATCCTACCAACGAGGGTTGGACAGATCCTTACGACCAGAGCCTTAACTGGACATCCGGTTACTACGCGCTCTCCGGCCGTTGGGCACGCAGCAACTCTTCTTTCAACAGGGTAAGCACTGACTTCCTGCGTCTGAAGAGCGTCGAACTGGGATACACTCTCAAACTCAAGTCCTTTGACGGAGCGTCCCTCCGCGTGTATGCCAACGCATACAACCCTCTCACATTCACCAAACTGAAGTTTGTTGATCCGGAGCACCCGTCCGATTCCTACGGCCGTATGTATCCGTTGAACAAGACATACACCTTGGGTGTGAATATCACCTTCTAAAATGCATTTGATTATGAGAAAGTCATTTATATTTGCCGCTCTGGCTTTGGTCCTTGCATCTTGCTCGGATATGTACCGTCCTACCAAGGACAAGGTGAGTGACGATGATCTGTTCTCCTCGCCATCCGCAGCCCAGGTGTATATGTCACGCCTGTACAGCAATCTTCCTATCGAGGACTTCAAGTACCAGGCAGCCTGGGGCGTCACATTCAACTCCTGGCTGGGCTCTTTCGGTCTGGCCGGCAGCGGTGAGGCTGTGAGCCGTGAGGGACTGTCCCGTTCCTTTACCTATGAGGATAACCCGTATTGGGGAGCCGGCTTTACGCTCATCCACGATGCCAACCATCTCATAGAGACCGCTCCCGAGTATGAAGGCACATTGGGTGCCGCTGTCACAAGCGAACTCGTGGGCCAGGGCTATTTTGTGCGTGCATTCACCCTGTATGCACTTGCCCGCAGGTATGGCGGTGTTCCGCTCCCTACCAGCACTATCCAGTACAATCCTGACGAAGATGGAGCAATGGAACTGCCCCGTGCTTCTGAAAAGGATACCTGGGATCAGATTTGCGCTGATTTTGACAAGGCTATCGAGTATCTGCCTGCAGAGGCTTCCGTCAATGGCTATGCTACCAAGTATACTGCACTTACCGCCAAAGGCGAGGCAATGCTCTATGCCGGTTCTGTCGCCAAGTACAATGAGACCGTCCAGGGCCGTCTCACCGGTATCGGTGAGAAATCCGGCAACCGCGTGATGGGCTTTGAGGCTTCCGAGGCGGCGGCCGCTTCCAAGAAGTATTTCGAGGAGGCTTTCAAGGCCGGCATGGCTGTTGTCAAGAGCAACAAGTTCTCCCTCTACCGCAAGAACAGCGACAAGTACCAGAACATGGTGGACATGTGGCGTGATGACAGCTCTCCCGAGAACATCTGGGTGCGCTACTATCAGTATCCCAATGTCTCCCATGGTATCGACGCATATAGTTCTCCCTGTCTGTGGCACAGCCCTCTCTCCGGAGGTACCTGCCCTACACTGGATCTCGTGGAACTCTATGACGGTCTGCCCCGTTATGCCAACGGCCAGCTCCGTGTGACTGACGGCGAGACTTACGCTGACGGTAATTATATCCTCTACGACAGTCCGTTTGACATCTTTGCCAATGCCGAGCCCCGTCTCCGCGCTTATGTGATGCTGCCTAACGACTATTTCAAGAATCGTCTGATCGAGGTCCGTCATGGCATCTATACCGGTGCCGAGACCAGCATCGCTCCTATCGCCAATTATGATTATGGTCATGCGGCAGAGACATACAGCGCTCTGGGCAATGACAAACTCAAGATCGGCCAGTCCCGTACTGAGAATGCAAAGGATGAGGCTACAGGTATGACCCTCAGCGGCAGTTGCGGTCCTTTCGCCACTGACTTTGAGGCGACCATCACCGGATTCCATCTCCGCAAATGGCTCAACCCCGATATGGCTGACGAAGAGATCGGCGAGGGCAAGTCGGAGTCTCCTTTCATCCTGTACCGTTATGCGGATGCACTCCTCGCAGTTGCTGAGGCAGGTGTAGAGCTTGCTCTGGCAGGTGAGACCAGCTGTGACGGTGAGGATGTCCTCGCACAGGCTACCGCAGCCATCAGGGATATCCGTGACCGCGCTGGTGCCGACGAACTTACAGCAGATCTCCAGGCCAACGAGGAGAGCCGCAACATCGTGCGCCGTGAGCGCCGCAAGGAACTCGCATTCGAGCACAAGTCCAAGTGGGATGTGCGTCGCTGGAGGGTAATCGACGAGGATAACCGTGACGGCTTCTGGGGTGAGACCCGTGACGCCTCCCTGTACTCGAACGGTCCCCAGTTCCGCTTCCGTGGTCTGTATCCGTTCTATTCCACATCGACCGGCAAGTATTTCTTGGACGAGCACTTCCAGTGCCTCTCTGACAAGCAGTTCAGCTATCAACCGATAGACTACTACTTCCAGATCCCCAGCGGCGAAGTGTCCAAGAGCAAGTTTATCGACCAACAGCCTAACAGATAATCTCCGATATGAAAAAGATATCTACTATCGTACTTTTGGCAGCGACAGCCTTCAGTATGGCTTCCTGCTCATTGTTTGAACTCGACAACTACAATGCTCCTGAAGAGACTCTCTTTGGCAAGGTCACCGATGCAAACGGCAAACCGGTTCTTACCGACCAGGGCTCTGAGGGTATCCGCGTGCGTCTCACAGAGACTTCGTGGGGTGGAAACGTGACACCTCAGGACTTCTATTGCCGTCCCGACGGTTCGTTTACCAATACCAAACTCTTTGAGGCGGACTATAATATCCGCGTAGACGGACCGTTCATCCCTCTGGTGCGCTCCACATCGGACGGCACTCTCCTGGCAGACGAGTCTGTGAATACTCACATCAAAGGCAAGACAGAGGTCAATTTTGTTGTCCAGCCTTTCCTGAATGTCGAGCTTGTCGGCATCCCTCAGGCTGCCGGCGGCAAGATCACCGCACAGGTAAAGGTGACCAGGAACGTTTCCAAAGATGACTTCAAGACCAAGATCGAGCCTATGGGTGACTATAGCGATGACTTTATCAATGTTACAGACATCCAGCTCTTTGTGAGCTACTCGTCATCGGTAGGCTATCGTGCGAGGGATGACCGTTGGTCTTCTTCTATCGAGTATGCCGGATCTTCATTCGAAGACCTGCTTGGAACACAGGTTGCCATTTCCTCCAACGGAGCCATTCCTTCCGGCCGTAAGGTGTATGTGCGCGCAGCCGCCCGTATCAACTACGCCACCGAGAATGTCCGTCGCTGGAACTATTCAGAACCTATTGAGGTGTACATTCCTTAATGTTTTGGTTTCATAATAATTAGTTGTGTGGGTGGATGGAGTTCTATGATTTCATCCACCCTTTTATTACTTTAGGAAGATGCATAAAAGATTCATACTTGTAGCAAGCGTTCTGTCAGTGTTGT
This sequence comes from uncultured Muribaculaceae bacterium, assembly GCA_964616865.1. Lineage (GTDB taxonomy): Bacteria > Bacteroidota > Bacteroidia > Bacteroidales > UBA932 > Cryptobacteroides. The sequence continues at coordinate 8,712 of CAZTUQ010000009.1, read as the reverse complement.
CCTGTTCTCCGAGAATAGGATCCAATTCTGTGGACAAGACTACATTCCAGACCTCCAGGGGATGGAGTGAACACATTGATAACCGAGCCGATGCCGTGATGATATATGGCGTTGGCGGCAATCCTTCAGACAAAGACGGAAGAAACCTCTCGCTGGAAGGCCGGATTGCATCTTGGAAAGAACGCGGTTACACTACACATTTTATGACCGGTATCGCATGGGGCGAATACCAGGACTATTTTACAGGGGAGTGGGACGGCAAATGGCATCTGGACGAAGGCCAGGTGCAGATGAGCGGGGATACCATCTGGCATGGACACATGGTCCCCTATATTGTCCCTACTAAGAATTATCTTGAATATTTCAAGGAGCGTCATATTGCGCGGGTCATCGATGCCGGTATCGATGCCATATTCCTTGAGGAGCCGGAATTCTGGGCCAGAAGCGGCTACAGCGACGCTTTCAAGCGTGAATGGAAAGAATATTATGGTACGGAGTGGCGTCCTCAGGACGAGTCTCCGGAAGCGACATACATGTCCTCCAAACTGAAGTATCACCTCTATTACAGGGCATTGGAGGAAGCGTTTACCTTTGCCAAGGAATATGGCAAGTCCAAGGGACGGGACATCAAGTGCTATGTGCCTACCCATTCTCTGTTGAATTATGCACAGTGGCAGATTGTCTCTCCGGAAGCCTCGCTGGCATCCCTGCCTTGCGTTGACGGCTATATAGCCCAGGTCTGGACGGGAACCTCCCGCGAGCCGGACTATTTCGACGGAGTCTACAAGGAGCGCGTATTCGAGACCGCCTATCTGGAGTACGGCTGCATGGCATCCATGACCGCGCCTACCGGGCGCAGGGTATGGTTCCTTACAGATCCTATCGAGGACTGGCCGAGGGACTGGGCTGACTATAAGCGCAATTATCAGGCGACCTTTACCGCGCAGCTCCTGTATCCCCAGATTGCAGATTATGAGATAATGCCATGGCCGGAGCGCATATATCGTGGATTCTACCGCACGAGTGCGGATTCGGAGGAGCGCACGCGCATTCCCAAGGATTATTCTTCGATGATGCAGGTGATGGTCAATGCGGCGCATGACGTGCCGGTGAGCAAGAACCTCCTGAGCGGAAGTCACGGTATCTCAGTGCTGATGGGCAACTCCCTAATGTTCCAGCGTTTCCCTGTGCATGAGGGATATGACGATCCCCAGCTGTCCAATTTCTATGGTATGGCCATGCCGCTCGTCAAGAGGGGTATCCCTGTGGAAATCACCCATATCGAGAATCTCGGCTATCCTGCGGCACTGAAGGATGTGAGAGTGCTGCTGATGACCTATTCCAACATGAAGCCCCTGGACCCTCAGGCCCATGACCATCTGGCGGAATGGGTGCGCAAAGGCGGATGCCTCATCTATTGCTCCACTGATTCGGATCCTTTCCAGGGCGTTAAGGAATGGTGGAATACCGGTGACATGCATTATGCGGCACCTGCGGACCATTTGTTTGAGAAAATGGGTATTGCCGCCGGTGTGGCAGAGGGCGTCTACAGCGTAGGCAAGGGTACAGTCCATGTCCTGCGTCATGATCCCAAGGAGTTTGTCCTCGAGAAGGGCGGAGATGCGTTGCTCATGGAGACAGTCACTGCCGCCTACGGTCCTCTGGAACTGAAGAATCATTTTACTCTCGACCGCGGACCTTACAAACTGGTCGCAGTGGTGGACGAGGGCGTCAGTGACGAGGCTTATACCTTGGAAGGTAAGTATATAGACCTTTATGACCCGGCACTGGCCGTGCATGACAGGCTCGATGTCATCCCCGGTACACAGCGTTTCCTCTATGATGTATCCAAGGCTCCCAAGGCCCCCTGCATCCTCGCGGCAGCCAGCCGTGCCTATGACATTTCCAAGAGCGGACACAGTTTCTCCTATGTATGCAAGAGCCCGTCTGAGACGGTGAATGTGACCCGCGTGCTGCTCCCTGCAAAGCCGGATCAGGTGCTTGTGAATGGCATTGCTGCCGATTTCGACTGGGACGAGGGCTCGAAGACCTGTCTCTTCTCCCACGACAACAACCCTGACGGGGTAAATGTGAAAATCAACTGGTAATTATATGAAGAATAAACTATTGTTTGGCGTAGCACTTGCAATGTCCGTCGTTTCCTGCCAAAAGGAAGCACCGGTGGACCGCAATGCCCTGCGCGCACCTGCTTATCCGCTGGTATCCATCGACCCGTATACCAGTGCGTGGAGCATGTATGACCATCTGTATGACGGTCCGGTAAAGCATTGGACCGGAGCGGAATTTCCTCTGATCGGCGCATTGAAGGTGGACGGTGCCGTCTACCGTTTCCTAGGCAAGGAGGAAGTTGAACTGTCGGCACTGGCCCCTCTGGCGGCTGAAAGTGCCTGGAAAGGCGTGTACACATTCACAGAACCGAAGGGGGAGTGGTATGCGGAGAAGTACAATACCGCGGGATGGCATGAAGGTCCTGCGGCATTCGGCACTCCCGGTTATCTGACTTCCACGACTGCATGGCAGAGCGAGAAAGTGTGGGTGCGCCGCGAGGTCGAGATTTCCGAAGACCTGAGCGGCAAACATGTGTATCTGGCTTATAGCAATGACGATGACGCCATTTTCTATATCAATGGTGTCGAAGTGCTGAACACCGGACACGAGTGCCATACAAATGCATTCGCACTCATTCCTGACGGTGTTGTGCGCCAGGGCAAGAATACTATTGCCGCTTATTGCATCGATACAGGCGGTCTGGCATATCTGGATATGGGACTGATGTTGCAGAACGAGCCTCATACCGCGCTTGAGACGGCAGCGGAGCAGCTCTATGCCGATGTGCAGGCGACGCAGACCCATTATGGTTTCCGTTGCGGTCCGGTGGAACTGGAACTTACATTCACGGCACCCCTGCTGATGGACGACATGGAACTGATGTCCCGCCCAGTCAATTATATCACTTACAAGGCTGTGGCTCAGGACGGCAAGAAGCATGACATCGAACTCTACCTCGAGGCGTCGCCGCGTTGGGCGATAGACCAGGCAGGACAGCCCTCCGCATCGGAGACCTATGCCGACAGGAACGGCGTGTGGCTCAAGTGCGGCAGCAAGGCGCAGAACATCCTGGCCAAGAGGGGAGACGACCTCCGCATTGACTGGGGCTATTTCTATATCAATGCCGCAGACGGCAAGACCGGTATCGGCACAGGGCTTACCCTGCGTCAGGCATTCCTCGACGGAACTGATTTCACCGCCAAGAGCGGAGAAGACCTCGGAGGCCGTATGGCGCTCGTGAGAAAGGTAAAGGCCGGGAAAGAGGACCATGTGCTCATCGGCTATGATGACATCTATTCCATCCAGTATTTCGGTGAGAACCTGCGTCCTTATTGGAACCGCAACGGAGACAAGACCATTGCCGATATGTTCCAGGCCGCGGAAAAGGCTTATTCTTCCATAATGAAGCGTTGCGACGCCTTTGACCGCAGCCTTATGGCAGAATGCGAGACTGCCGGTGGCCGTAAATATGCCGAACTCTGCGCTCTGGCCTACCGCCAGTCGCTGCATGCCCATAAACTGGTGCAGGCACCTGACGGTGACCTCCTTTGGCTCTCCAAGGAGAATAATTCCAACGGCTCTATCGGTACTGTAGACATCACTTATCCTTCCTTTCCACTTTTTCTCCGCTACAATCCCAAGTTTGCGGAGTACCTGATGAACCATATCTATTACTATTCGGAGAGCGGCAAGTGGACAAAGCCTTTTGCCGCGCACGATGTGGGTACTTATCCGCAGGCAAACGGCCAGACCTATGGCGGTGACATGCCTGTGGAGGAGTCCGGCAATATGATTATCGGCACGGCGGCCGTGTGCAAATATTCCGGCAGCGCCGACTATGCGGCAAAGCATTGGGAGACTCTCACGGTCTGGACCAATTATCTGCGCGAGCATGGACTCGATCCCGAGAACCAGCTCTGCACCGATGACTTTGCAGGTCATTTTGCACATAATGCCAACCTCTCCATCAAGGCTATTCTCGGAGTGGCGTCTTACGGCTATATGGCAGGTCTGCTCGGCAAGAATGATGTCGCCGAGGAGTATACCGCCGCAGCGCGGGAGATGGCCGCCGAGTGGGTCAAGATGGCTGACGACGGCGACCACTACCGCCTCACATTCGACAAGCCCGGCTCGTGGAGCATGAAATACAATCTGGTGTGGGATAAACTCTTGGGCCTGAATATCTTCCCAGAGAGTGTCGCGCAGAAGGAACTCGCATACTATCCGTCCCGTTTCAACGAGTACGGTCTGCCTCTGGACAACCGCGAGACCTACACCAAACTGGACTGGATTATATGGACGGCTACAATGTCCGATGACAAGTCAGTCTTTGAGTCTTTCATCGAGCCTGTGTGGCGCTTTGAGAACGAGACAATCGACCGTATCCCTATGTCCGACTGGGTCTATACGGACAAGCCTAATTTCCGTGGCTTCCGCGCCCGCAGTGTCGTGGGCGGTTATTTCATCAAACTCCTGGACAAATGAAAAGGAATTTTAGATTATTGATTCTCGGCACTTTGCTCGCGACAGCGTGCAACAGTGCCGAAACAGAGAAGACTGACCCGGTGGATTATGTCAATCCGCTGGTGGGTACGGCATCCTCCTACGAGATTTCTACCGGCAATACCTATCCTGCCGTGGCGGTTCCTTGGGGAATGAATTTCTGGACCCCTCAGACGGGACGGGACGGAGACGGATGGACATATTGCTATAGTGCCAACCATATCCGCGGCCTCAAGCAGACGCATCAGCCCAGTCCGTGGATCAACGACTATGGCTGTTTCTCCCTGATGCCTGTCACGACAGGGCCGTATATGGATGAAAACAAGCGTGCAAGCTGGTTTTCCCATAAGGCAGAGTGCAGCACACCATATTATTACAGCGTATATCTGGCTGACCACGATGTCCTGGCGGAATTGACCCCGACCAGCCGTGGTGCGGCATTCCGCCTGACATATCCGGAGTGCGAGATGAGCTATCTAGTGGTGGACGGATTTCCCGGGGGCTCGAGCCTCCATGTAGAGGGCAACCGCGTCTATGGCTCCAGCCATCACAATCACGGCGGAGTGACAGAGGACTATAACAACTACTTCGTCGTGGAGTCTGACACTCCTTTTACTGTAGTGGAGGAGCAGGCCGGTGACCATGCCCAGATACTCCTGGGATTCCCGACCAGAAGGGGACAGGTGGTGGAACTCCGCACCGCGTCTTCTTTCATTTCCTGGGAGCAGGCCGTGCAGAACCTTGCTGAAGTCAAGGCATTCGATACTGTCAAGGCAGATGCCAGGCAGGCTTGGAATGACGCCCTCGGCCGTATTGAGGTGCAGGACGACAATCTGGACAATCTGCGTACATTCTATAGTTGCCTGTACAGGTCGCTGCTCTTCCCGCGTGACCTCTCCGAGATCACTGCAGCAGGGGAGCGCGTGCACCGCAGTCCTCACAACGGACAGGTCGAGAAAGGCTATTTCTTTACCGATACTGGATTTTGGGATACATTCCGCAGTCTTTTCCCTCTGATGAACCTTGTGTATCCGGAGCAGAGCGCAAAGGTGCAGGAGGGTCTGGTGAACGATTATCTGCAGAGCGGATTCCTGCCCGAGTGGGCGTCCCCAGGCCACAGAGGCTGTATGGTGGGCAACAACAGCGCCTCTGTCGTGGCGGACGCATGGCTCAAGGGCATTCGCGGCTATGATATCGAGGCCCTCTGGCAGGCGGTTACCAAAGACGCACATGCCGTGCATCCCCATGTATCTTCGTCTGGCCGTCTCGGATGGCAGTATTATGATTCGCTCGGCTATGTCCCCTGCGATGTGGGTATCAATGAGAATGCTGCACGCACGCTGGAGTATGCCTATGACGACTGGTGCATCTGGCAACTCGGACTTGCGCTCGGCAAGAGCGAGGAGGAACTCGCCCCCTACAAGGCTGCCGCCCTCAATTACAGGAATCTTTACGATGCCGAGTACAAGCTCATGAACGGACGCAACCAGGACGGAACATTCAGGCGTCCTTTCAGCCCGCTCAAATGGGGTGGTGATTTCACAGAGGGTAATTCACTCCACTATACATGGAGCGTATTCCATGATGTGGACGGGCTCGTCAATCTCATGGGCGGTCAGGAAGCGTTTGCCTCTCAGCTGGATACAGTCTTTGTGATGCCTCCCAAGTACGATGACAGCTACTATGGCTTCCCGATTCACGAGATTGTGGAAATGACCGTGATGGGCATGGGCAACTACGCCCACGGCAATCAGCCTATCCAGCATATGCTGTATCTGTACAACTGGTGCGGACAGCCCTGGAAGGCGCAGGCGCGTATCCGCGAGGTTATGGACAAGTTCTATACCCCTATGCCTGACGGATATTGCGGAGACGAGGACAACGGCCAGACATCTGCATGGTATGTGTTCTCCGCCTTGGGATTCTATCCTGTCTGCCCTGGCAGTGATGAGTATGTCTTAGGCGCTCCTCTCTTTGAGAAGGCCACGCTCCATCTCCCCGGCGGCGATGTCGTGATTGAGGCTGACGATGTGCGTAACTGCTATGTGCGCAGTCTCAGACTCGATGGCAGCAATTACTCGCACAATTATATCAAGCACAGCGACCTGGTAGACGGCGCAAGGCTTCAGTTCACGATGTCTCCGGAGCCTTGTTACACGAGGGGGGTGTCTCCTGAAGACCGCCCGTATTCCATGAGCAGGCAGTAATCTGCAGCGCATATATTCAAACGACCGCCGGAAGCAAAGACGCTTCCGGCGGTCATTGTTTTGTAATCAGTACCGACTGCTCTGTTGAGAGCCTTGCGCTTATGATATGAACGCGCCTGACAAAAGCATTCCCCCGCGGGTGCGGGGGAATAATCTCTATTGGATGCTGTTGAGGAGAGGCAGTTTGCCGCGGTCGATGAGGTCGAGGATGAGTTCGCCGAAGAGCGTGTTCTGCCATGCGAACCATGCGCGGGTGAAATTCTCGGGGTTGTCCTTGTGGAAACTCTCGTGCATGAAGCCCTTGCCTGCATCTGTGGAGAGAAGAGTCTCGATGCACCATTTGATCTCTGCATCGTCTGACGAGGTGAATGCCTTCATCATGATGCTCATGGGCCAGATCATGTCAATGCCGCAGTGAGGGCCGCCGATGCCTTCACCTGCCTTGCCGCGGAAGAAATACGGGTTGTCCTCACTCCATACGAAGCGGCGGGTGTTGCGGTAGATGCGGTCTTTTGGGGAAACATCTCCAAGATATGCCATCGCCAGGAGCGAAGGGACATTGGAATCGTCCATCAGGAGCATATTGCCGAAGCCGTCCACTTCAAAGGCGTAGATTTTTCCGTATTTGGGGTGTTTGTACACGGCGTGTTTCTTGAGGGCTGCGCTGACCTCGTCTGCAAGGGCACGGCAGTCTGCCGCGAATGCGGGCTCTCCGTTGACAGTCTCCAGAATCTCCGCCATCTTGTGCAGGGTGGTCACGGCGAAGAAGTTGGACGGGACGAGGAACTCGAATGTGGTCGCGTCATCGGAGGGGCGGAATGCGGAGGCGATGAGGCCTACGGGGCGTATGGGGTTGCCCCAGCCGTCACCGCTCTTGGTGTCGGTCTGACGGTCAGTCGTGCGGCGGAAACTGTATGGGCCGCGGCCTTCCTTGCGCTGCTGTGTCTTGAAGGTCGTGTAGATATTATGTGCTGTCTCGAGCCATGTTTTATCAAATATGGATGCGTCACCGGTGGTCTTCCAATACTGATATGCGAGGCGCACCGGATAGCATTGTGAGTCGATTTCCCATTTGCGCTCGTGGAGGTTGTCATTCATCTCGGTGAAATCGGTCATCCATCCTCCGCCGGTAGGACCGTCATTGAATGCGTTTGCGTAAGGGTCGATGTTGATTAGGCTGAACTGGCAGCGGATGACGCCTTCGAGCATTTTCTTTATGGCGGGATCGCTTCCTGCCAGGCGGATGTAGGGCCAGACCTGTGCTCCGGAGTCGCGCAGCCACATGGCATGGATGTCCCCCGTGTAGACGAATGTCCTCGGGATGCCGTTTTCATCTTCGCTATAATGGACGGTGGTGTCCAGTGTGTTGGGGAAACAGTTCCGGAACATCCAGCTGAGTTTCTGGTTGGTGAGAACCGATGTCACGGAATCGATGAGACTCTCTACGGCAGGAGAAGTGAACAGGCGTTCTTCCTGCGCGGGGCGCTGGTCAATATATGTCTGTGCGCTTGCGCCCAATGCCATGGTGCCGAGGCACAGACAGGAAAGGATTTTCTTCATTTTTAATGTGTTTGACAATCAATAATATATACTTATCCACAATGTTATTTCCGTCTCGCGTGGTGTCCGGCGTTCGAGGCCTTCGGGGAGCATTGTGGCCCCTCTCCGTCGCAGTGCCGACACCTATACAAATATAGCGAAACTATATCGATTTTGCCATAGGCGAAACAGATACTCCGCACGCCCTGATTCGCTGGAAAAAGTGTAAACCACCCCGACGGGATGGGAAACGCAGCAGCCCTGCGGTGAGCAGGGCTGTCATTGTTCGAATGCTTTGTCCAGATTGTTGTCGATATTGTCAAACTGCGTTTTGAGATGCAGCCTCATTGCGGTCCTGAATGCGTCGGCGTTGCCGGTCCTGAGGATATTGTAG
>CAZTUQ010000008.1:0-52203 GCA_964616865.1 uncultured Muribaculaceae bacterium | reverse complement strand
GCATATCTTACCGAGACCGGGTGCCCGACCTTGTCCGAAGACACTACTACCGTATCACCTTCGATCCTTGCGTCTGCCTTGTGGAACACATGGTCTCCGCCGGCGATATAGAATCCTTCGAGTACCGCCTCTTCCGTCTTTTTGCCGTATGAATAAGCCTTCAGTCCTCCAGTCGTGTGGCTGAAGTGTATCCTTATTGTACTGCCCTCAATCGTGTATCTGTCATAAAGCGGACCGGAGTGCTCTATATCCCTGCCGTATGTACCAGCAAGGGCGTTCATAGCGAGCCTCCTGCCCACCTCCGACTTGTTCTTCGGATGTATATCGTTTGCTTCACCGATATCGATGGTGACAGCGAGACCTGTATTCTCGAGATGTGCGGCAGTTTCTGTCTGTGCCTCACGCAGAGCCGCCCATTCCGACTCTTCCGCGCCGGTCTGCACGGTCATGTAGTTGGCGAGCTGGACGATGTAGAACGGCAGTTCGCAACCGAAAGTCTCCCTCCAGTCCTTTATCATGAGGGGGAGCAGGTCTTTGTATTGCTCTGCGCGTGAGGTGTTTGCCTCTCCCTGATACCAGATGGCGCCCTTTACACCGTATCTGCGAAGCGGATGAATCATGGCGTTGTATAGGAAGGTAGGGTAGTTGGCCTCATGCGCGGTGTTCACTGGGAATACAGGAGCTTCCTCAAGATCTATAGAAGAATTGTACTTCCATATCCCTGTGAGAGCAATGGTCTCATTGTCGGACTTTTTGAGCATGATGGAATTGTCGTCCCCGAGTATTCCGGACAGTCCGCCGGTGTTCATGACGCGTATTGCCACCGTGTTGCGTCCGGCTTTTACAAGATGCCCTGGGACAGTGTACCGTCTCTGCGCGATGCAGCCTTCGGTGCGTCCGACCCTTTCGCCGTTGAAATAGGTGAAATCATTGTCATCCACGGCTCCAACGCCGAGCACAAGGTCTTTTCCTGCCCATGTCTCCGGGATGTCAACGGTCTTTCGCATCCAGAAATAATCGAGTAGGTCATGAATGCCATAGTCTTGCATGAATCCAGGGACCTGGCATTCTGCCCAGCCAGAATCGTCGAAATTATTGTCCGCCCATGATGCCCCGGTCTGCGTAAAGCCTTTGTCATAGTTTTTCATCTCCAGTTCCCACTTGTCCATCTGCTCCATGAAACGGGTTTCGCGTTCTTCAAGGGATGACGGGATATTTTTCAGGTCGTTGAGTTTGCTGTGGAAATACGGTATGTCCCTTAGGGCTTTTTCGCTTGTCCATGCCTCCGCGAGGGTCCCTCCCCAGCATGATTCTATCAGTCCTATCGGAATGTCGAGATTCTCGTTGAGGTTTTTACCGAAGAAGTAGCCCGCTGCAGAGAAATCTCCTATTGTTTCAGGGCTGCACTCCTGCCATCCTCCGTGCCTGATGACGATATTGTCTTCCAGAACGGGGCTGATTGAGTTTTCGACATGGAGGATGCGCACATTCTTCAGTTTCGAGGCTGCAGCTTTTTCTTCCTGCCAGCCTGTGACCTTGTCGTCGATTTCCATCTCCATATTGGACTGTCCGCCACAGAGCCATACTTCTCCGATAAGTATGTTCTCGAGGACCAGTTTTTTACCGTCTGTGATGGAAATAGTGTACGGACCTCCGGCTTCCGGCGTTGAAAGCACCGTGCTCCACATTCCATGGGTGTCAGCCTTCATCTCTATCACTTTTCCGTCCCATGATGTCGTGACCCTTACTTTTTTGCCAGGACTGGCCTTTCCCCAGAATTCGAGTTCTGATTTCTGCTGCAACACCATGTTGTCCGAAAAGAATGGCGGCAGGGTGATTTTTGCTTCTGCGAGCACCGGTAGCAGCAGCGTCGCGGCAAACAGAACTTTTCTTATGTTCATAATATCGTTGTTGTGAGTTCTACTTCGTCCATTTTGTGTCATCGTGCTGGAAGCCCCTTGTACTGGCGGTATGTGGCTGCGAGGTCCGCAGTGCGCATGAAAATGTATTTCCTGCCGTCGTTACGCGAGAGAATCTTTTTCTGGAGTTCGGCAGCATGGGAGACGCAGTCAGTGTCCGCGCATCCTACCATGACCGAAAGGAACAGAGGTTCGTCCGAAGGGGCATTGTCGAGTACGGGGTCGAGATATTCAGGCGCATGGTTTGTCGTACCGATATGGAACGTGTTAGAATCCATGTGATACTCGTAAGGACCGATTCCGCGCCAGTCCGTACCGGCATAGCCACCCTGCAAAACATAAGGCTGTACATTCCACGCTACCGGCTCTCCTCCGATCATCTGCTTGACGGTAAGGATGCCGGCCTGCTCGATATAATGCTTTGTCAGCGCGCAGTAGAAGGAGAATCCTTCATATCGCTCCGGATCGGGAGAGCCATCGCCCATCATGGCACCGAGTTCCTGGCCCGTGCCCTCGAAGCGGTCGAGATACCAGTCGAACACCCTCGGCGCGAGGTCAACTATGCCGGGGTTGATAATCCATGTGATAGGCACTTCACCGAAAGCCGGAGAATTCCTGATGGTGTTAGGCATATAGACCATCGTGTGCAACAGATTGTCACCGTCCGATATGAGGAACGCTATGCATACCGTGTTGTTGTCCACTTCGTATGCCTTCGGCTCCATCGGTTCCCTCTTTATTGAAGGATATGACGACATCACCGTCATGTTCTCCACGGAGATGAAAGGGACCATCACATATCCGTAGTCGGCGAAAAGTTTGTCGGCCCACAATTCATCGGTCCAGCCCATGATCTGTGTCCCTGCAGGATAGTTCTTGATGATTTTCTCGTAATACTGGCATTCCTCCGGCACCTTGATGTCGAGGAAGAATGTGAAGAGCCTGTTCGCCACTACATAGTCCTTGTTAGCGGCACCCCAGCTGAGGTCGAAGTCTGTGGTCATGTGCGACCATGTGAACGCGACATCATGGTTTGCTCCCTCGAAATAGTTGTCCATGAGCCAGTCGAGGCATTCGATGTTGGAACTGAACTTTCCGCGAAGGTCCTCTATCACAGGAATGTCCATGCCGTCGAGCTGTTTGTAAAGGGAGGGGGAGAGTATCAGGGCGTCGGTCTGCGCAGCGATTGTGGTGGCCGCCTCGATTGTTGCCTCCACAAGTTCGGGGTCGTAGATGACGGCACCCTTCACGCAGTCGCGGTATCTGGCGAGCATCGCCTCGAACCCCGGATTCTTGTGGCCGGCCTCCAGTTCGAGAACCGTTTTAGGCGTGTCTGTGAAAATCTCGTCCAGCCAGAACTGTCCCATCTGGGCCATCGTGCCCCATTTGACCTGCCAGTTGCCGCGGTTGTCCTTGCAGCGGCTGTTCTTTACATAGACTTTTTCGGTGGCAGTCCTGTTAACGATGCCCTGGAGGCCGATGGCAGCCACCTGACTTTCTATGTCGTCATTGGAAAGGTCCACGATGACGAGGGATTCCGTCGGGACAGGATTTGTCGGGTAGAGGCGTCCCGTCAGATCGATGTCGCCGATTCCGGATTCTTTCATCCGGCTGCCGGCACATGAATACATCGATGTCAGGACTGCCATAAAGCACAATAATCTTGAGATTCGTTTCATTATGATGCGGTTGTTTATAAGTATTCTCCACTCGCGATACTCTGCCGGAATGACAGTCCTACAGTCTCCCGAGGCTTGCAAGTATCTCTCTGGCGGACAAGCGCGCTCCACAGATCACCTCGTCGCTTGCGCCATAGTATACCGTCAGCTCGTCTCCATTGAGGATATGTCCGTTGGTGAACACGACATTCCCGAAAAATCCTGTCTTTTCATAATCGGCTGTAGGTTCCATAATCGGCTCTGCGCTGCGTGCAAGGACAACGGATGGGTCATCTCTGTCGAGCAGAAGTGCTCCGAGACAATACCTGTTGCTCTCATCGGCCCCGTGATAGATTTCAAGCCAGCCGTATTCTGTCAGGACTGGAGGTGCACCGGCTCCGACCCTCGCTGAATCCCATCTGCCCTTTCTCGTTGTGGCGACACATCTGTGACCTCCCCAATGGAGCAGGTCGTATGATTCTGCGAGCCAAATGTAATTGCCTCCGAGTTCGGGGCTGCTCGGCCTGTGGAAAGCGTAATACCTGTCGCCTGCCTTACTCTCGAACAATGCGCAGTCCTTGTTGTGCGGTGGGAATATCATTCCTTTCCGGTCGAAGTTCTTCCAGTCGGAAGTGCATATCAGTCCCACGCCCACGGCAATCGGGGATACTTCCGTATAGGTAATGCAGTATTCCTCTCTTAAAGCCGCCACTCTGGCATCCTCTATCCCGAACGATTCATATCTTCCCTGCCCGAAGACCGGAGGGTAACCGGCTTCTTCATGGAAGTCCACACCGTTGTCCGAGCATACGAGGCGCAGGTATGACATCGTTGTCAGATAGTCCTGTCCTTTGTAATTGATCACCCGAGGATCCGAGCAGTCGAGCTGCGGATCGTTCCTATCGAACGAAAGCACTTTGACCGTCCCGTCTTCGCTCATGACCGGAAAACTGATAGCACCGTCTTTCTGGACTGGTCTTTCCGCCACGCGCAGCAGAAGCCAGGTCTTTCCATCGTACCTGAATGCTCCCGGATTTAACAGACAGGTGATTTCCATGCCGTCAACCGCGGGTTTCAGGTCCTTTGGACGCAGTATAGGATTTTGCGGGAAGCGCTTTGCTATATCCATATAATGGTTTTTACACAAAACTATATGAGGTGCAAGGCGAAACCGTACACTATCGTCTCAAAACATTCAACATGGGATGTATATATTTTTTTGAGATAATAGTATACCTTTTAGAGATTGTGTCCCTCTATATTTACATCGCTTGCATATATGCATCCGGCAATCATCGGACGAAAAGTGACCGCCCGCGTATGGCTACGGCTGCATTTTGAAACGCTATATACTGTGATTCACATAAATGATAATACTATGAGCATTCAGAAAATCGCGTTTTCAGTCTTTCTGTGCGCCTGTTGCCTTTCGGGGCATGCGCAGGACGGCCCCTGGTTTGTTGACGGATTCCACGGTGGAGTTTATGGGCATTACCCGTTGAAGACATATACGGAATACATGTCGGATCTTCTCGAAAAGCATCCGGACTGGGTCATGTGCCTGGAGATAGAACCGGAGACATGGGATTCCGTCAAGGTCGTGACTCCGGGAGAGTATATAAGGTTCAAGGACAAAGTCAAGAGCAACCGCGTTGAATATACGAATCCGACCTATGCCCAGCCCTACATGTACAATATTCCGGGAGAAAGCATCATCAGGCAGTTCCAGTACGGCATCAGAAAACTTAATGAGCATTTCCCGGAAATGACTTTCGACACCTATGCCGTGGAGGAGCCCTGCTTTACGAGCTGCCTGCCCCAGATACTCAAGGGTTTCGGCTTTAAATATGCTTCTCTGAAGAATCCAAACACCTGCTGGGGTGGATATTACGATACTGTTGACGGAGAGATAGTGAACTGGACGGGCCCGGACGGAAGTTCTGTCCTGTGTTCTCCGAGACACGGCTTCGAGGCGCTCAGCAATGAAAATGTCTTCAGCACCCTTGCCAACAACAATAATCAGGAGTATCTCGCCGGAGCTGCTAAGGAAAACTTCAGGCATCCTGTCGGAATGACCTATCAGGACGCCGGGTGGACAATGGGTCCGTGGCTCGAAAGCCAGTGGGCTGATTTCGGTGACAAGAAGCCTGTCGCAAGCACATACACCACATGGCGCAACTTCTTCGGGAACATAGCTGCGGATGTCACTCCGGTGGACTACATCTCTGATCAGGAGGATGTGCTCGGTGCCCTCGTGTGGGGCTCCCAGGTCATGCAGGAAATAGGGAAGAGCGTCAGGACAGCCGAGAACGATATCGTCAGCGCGGAGAAAATCGGAGTCATGGCCAATATCGCAAACGGCTACAGATACAGCGACAGTCTCGTTGACGAAGGCTGGAGAACCCTTCTTCTGTCCCAGCATCATGATTCATGGATTGTACCTTACAACAATCTCAAGAATCATGGAACATGGGCCGACTGGATTTGCGGCAGATGGACCGTGTCCACAAGAGAGGTGGCCGCGAGAGTGATGCGCGAGGCAGGGTCAAGCCTTGCGACAGATGCATTCGCGTGGAGAGACAACAGCGCGCCATTCTTTATAAGGGCGTTCAACACCACCGGCAAGGCGCGCAGTGAAGTCGTGTCCGTGAATCTGCCGGACAGGCTTGCAGGACATGGAATCGTTCTGAAAGACGCACAGGGAAGGACTGTAAGCAGCGAGACAGTTCTCGTGGACGGCGATGTCAAGATAATCTTCCGTGCGGAAGTACCGTCATTCGGCTATGCCACATGGACAGTTGAGGACGAAGGCGAGAAGAAACTCTCCGTGCGTGCTCCGTACAACTCTAATGTGATAGAGAACGATATGTACAGGATAGTCTTCGACAAGAAGAGGGGAGGAACGATTAAGAGCATAATATGCAAGAAAGATGGCGGAAAGGAACTTGTCAAGAAAGGTGAATATGCTTTCGGCGAGTTGAAGGGGTTCTTCTATGACGAGAACCGTTTCATCTCATCTGCCGATGCGGAGGCTTTCATCACCGTGGTCGAAGACAACCGTTTCGAGAAAAAGATAAGGGTGGCCGGAATGCTCGGGACGCATCCGTTCGTGGAGACTGTCACTCTCAGGGAGGGCGACCCGAAGATAGATTTCGACCTGAAGATAGACTGGCAGGGCAATCCAGGTATCGGAGCTTACCGCCAGGCAGATGCCTATGCCAATCCCGAAAGGGCATTCTATGATGACAGATACCATCTGAACATGTATTTCCCGGCTGCCGCAAGCAGGCCGGAACTCTACAAGGGCGCTCCTTTCGATGTCGTGAAGAGCCGCCTCGATGATACCAATTTCAGCAACTGGCACAATATCAAGCACAATATCCTGCTCGACTGGGTGAGTGTTGAAGGTGAAGATGTGGGAATGGCTCTTCTGTCAGACCATACGACATCCTATGTCTATGGTGCGGACAGGCCTCTTGCACTTACCGTGCAGTCTTCCGGTAACGGTCTCTGGGGCAGAGACTATAAAATAGACGGTCCTACCGTGTTGCATTTTGCGATAGTGCCTCATGACGGAGGATGGAAAGAGGCCGTAGGCAGCTACAATGACTGGAACGAACCGCTCAATGCATATTGCGCTAAAGGTCTCAAGGCCGAGAATGTGTCCTTTGCGGACGCCGGAGGCTATGAAATAGTTGCCGCATATATGCACGGCGATGATGTGATTGTCCGCCTGTTCAACCACACCGGGGACAACTCTACGCACAAGGTTAGGGTCGGTGAATCTTTCCGCGGTGCGGAGGAAATCGATCTTTCCGGTAATACTGTCGGGACAGTGCGTCTGGAGGACGGATGCTTCGAGACATCGATGCCCTATCTCGGCTTCAAGACATTCAGACTCTCCAGATAGTTGTTTTGCATTTCCAGAATCAACACTATACTATAATGAAAAAAGCATTTGCTGCATTGCTGCTGTGTGCCTGGACCTTGTTTCCGGCTGCGGCCCAGCAGTTGATTCCTCAGTTCAAGGCCGGAGACAGGGTGGCTCTCATCGGAGACAGCATTACCCACGGCGGCCATTATCATTCCTATATCTGGCTGTATTATATGACCAGATTCCCGGACATGCCGCTGATGATAATGAACTGCGGTGTCGGAGGAGACACGGCCGCCGACATGTTCGTCCGTCTGGATTACGATGTATTCTCCAAAGAGCCTACCTATGTCACTCTTACTTTCGGAATGAATGACACGGGATATATGGATGTATATAATAAGGACAATTCCGTGGAACTGGCCGGAGAGAGAGTTGCCTTGAGCATCGAGAACTTCGGCAGGATTGTGGATGCGCTCAAGACAAAGGCACCAGAAGCGACAGTCGTCATGATCGGCGGTTCTCCGTATGACGAGACTTCCACTTTCAACGACGGTGTCCTCCATGGCAAGAATGCCGCCATCCGCAGGTTAGTCGATGCGCAGAAAGACACGGCGGCCGCCCTCGGCTGGGGCTTCGTGGATTTCAATACCCCTATGGTCGAGCTCGGGAAGAAACTTCAGGAGACCGACCCTCGATACTCTTTCTGCCCTGCGGACAGGATACATCCGGATAAGGACGGGCAGATGGTCATGGCTTATGAATTCCTCAAAGCCCAGGGGCTTGCAGGAAAGAAAGTGGCAGACATCAGAATCAACGCTAAGCGTAAGAAGGCCGAACTTTCTGAAAACTGCTCGATAAGCGGCATAAAGGCCAACGCGAAGGAACTTGAATTCGACTATCTCGCAAAGTCGCTTCCTTACCCTTGTGATTCCATCTCCGAGCACGGCTGGGGCAATATCCATTCGCAGAAAGACGCCTTGAAGATTATTCCTTTTACCGAGGAGTTCAATCGCGAAGACCTGTGCGTGACCGGGCTCAAGGACGGCAGGTGGCTTCTTTCAATCGACGGACAGCCGATAGCGGACTTCACTGCGGACGAACTTGCAGAGGGCATCAACATGGCTGAGTTCACGACTACACCACAGTACCGCCAGGCCTCGGCCGTCATGTATCTCAATGAGGAGAGACTTGAGATAGACAAGCGTTTCAGGGAATATGTATGGATAGAATACAATTCCTTTAGAGGCACGGACCAGCTTTTCGCAGACGACTGGAAATCGATAGAAGCAATCGAGAAGCATGCGAAGACCGACTGGTTCGTGGCAAACAGCAACTACTGGTACCGCAAGAGTTATTTCCCGGAAATCCGTACTCTGTGGAAGAAGTACGCTGATGACATTGTGGACGAGATCTACCGTATCAACAAGCCGGTGAGCCGTCATATAATGCTCCGGATGCTTTAGGCTGCCTCAGGGAGTCGCACAGGATGCACCAGTATATTTTCTTGATACCATAGTGTACTTTTTATCCGGCAGCCGGAAGTATTTTCGCAATTGCCACATAACACGAAACTACTTACTTTATAACCAACTTTATGAACAAACAAATCATTTCAACAATTATCGGGCTCATGGCAATGTTCCTGTCGGGAGCATCGTCACTTTTTGCCCAGCAGATTCCCGGTACTGTATCGGGAAAGGTTGTGGATCCCGACGGTGCGCCTCTTGCAGGCGTTGTTGTCATGGCGGAGGGGAACAGTTCCGACGCCGTGATAACTGACCTTGACGGAAACTTTACCTTTGCTGTTCCCGCCGGCGCGAAAGTGCTCGTCTTTTCATGTCTCGGAATGGAGACAAAGGAAGTCGCTCTCGGCAGCAATGCATTCTACAATGTGCAGATGCAGATAAGCGCGTTCGGCCTTGACGAGGCTGTCGCAGTCGGTTACGGTACGATGATCAAGAGGGAACTGTCGTCATCGGTCGCCTCGGTCAGCAGCGATGAACTCAGCGAAAGGGCATCCGCTCTCAATATCATGCAGAGCCTTGCCGGCAAGGTCGCCGGTGTGAGAAGCGTCTCTTTCTCGGGCCGTCCCGGCGGAACCTCCGCCCTGCGTATCCGAGGAATGGGCTCCATCAATGCTGGAAGCGACCCTATATATGTTATGGATGGCGTGGTGGACATTGACCCGTCGCTCATCAATCCTTCGGACATTGCGAGCATCGATGTGCTCAAGGATGCCGCTGCGACTTCGATGTACGGTGCAAAAGGTGCGAACGGAGTCGTCCTCATCACTACCAAGTCTGGAAAGGAGGGCAAGGGCTCTGTGACCTATGATGCTAAGACTGGTGTCAGCATGCTTACACGCAGACTCGATCTCCTGGACGCCGACGAGTTCATGGAAGTCCAAAGGAGGGCCTACGCATACAGCGGTGCCACCATGCCTCACCTCATCAATCCGATGGAAAATCTTTTCTACTATAAGAAGGACAGCGGCGGCAACTATGTGTATGATGAGAACGGCCTCCTTATAGCATCTCCGAAATATGATACCGACTGGCAGGATGTGATGACACGCAACGCCATCGTGAATGACCATTCCCTGTCATTCACTACCGGTACCGACAGGACTTCCGTATATGCCGCGGTTTCCTATCAGGATGTGCAGGGTCTCCTCCATGGGACAAACTCCAACCGTCTGAATGCAACCTTGAATGTCAAGACCAAGGTCAACGACTGGCTCGACATCCAGGGCATAATGACAGGCGGCGCTACCGAATCGAACAACGCCGACAGCGAGAACGGCTTCGGACAAGGCTCTCTCCGAAACATGATGGAGATGCCTCCTATCGTCCCTGTAAGATATGAAGACGGAACATGGGGAAGAAAGAATGACTATCCTCTCGGAGAAGAAGCCGAGAACCCTCTTCGTCTCATGGATGCTGTCACCAAGAAGGACAAGACCAACTATTTCGTCATGAGCCTCACCGCAAACATGAAGCTCTACCGCGACCTCACTCTCACAGTCAAGGGCGACTATCAGATGAACAACGGCAAGAACATCAGTTATGCGATGGAGAAAGGCCTGATCCAGACTACCGAGACCAACAACGGCTACGCCACCATAGGCTACTCCGACACCAACAAATGGGCGAACGAGGACTACCTCACATGGAGCCCGACCTTCTTCGACGGTAAATGGAAATCATCCTATGTGCTTGGTGCCAGCTGGTATTACTACAGGACCGAAAATGCGACTGCCGGCGCAGAAGACTTCTTCGATGACTCGTTCGACTATCACAATCTCGGTGCTGGTGCCAAAATCCAAAATCCGGCATCAGGAATGGCGCAGAACACGATGAATTCATACTATTTCAGAATGAACCATAATATTCTGAACAAGTATATGGTCGGCTTCACATTCCGTGCTGACGGCGCCTCCAACTTCGGTGCCAACAACAAATTCGGATACTTCCCTTCAGCGTCGTTCGCTTGGGTGGTTTCAGAGGAACCGTTCTTCGAGCCCGTCAAGGACTTCATGAGGAACTTCAAGTTCCGTGCGAGTTACGGTGCCGTAGGCAACGCCTCCATTCCCAACTACAGGACAATCTCGCAGTACGCTACAGGCACTACCTATTTCAACAAGGAGGCTTCCACATTCGTACAGCTCGCCAATCTCGGAAACGCTGACCTGAAATGGGAGACTTCAAGGCAGCTCAATATCGGTCTTGATTTCAGCCTCTTCAAGGACCGTCTCGAAATCATCGCGGACTACTACAACAAGACAACCACCGACCTTCTCTTCCAGAAGCAGGTGCCTTACACTACCGGTTACGAGACTTCATGGACCAACCTCGGAAAAATCCGCAACACCGGATTCGAGATTACTCTCACATCGCACAATATAGACACGCACAACTTCCGTTGGGACACAGACTTCATCTTCTCGGCCAACAAACTTAAGGTCATCGATATCAACGGTGAGAAGATTTCCTTAGGCAATGACGCCTGGGCTATCGAAGGCGAAGAGTGGGGATCGTTCATAGTCTATAACCGCATCGGTACATGGGGGCTCGACGAAGTCGCAGAGGCCGCCAAATACGGCAAGAAACCTGGCGACATCAAATACGAGGACGTGAACAAGGACTATGTGATCGATGATAAGGACCGCAAGAATGTCGGCTCCGGCACACCTAAGGGCGAATTCTCTATGGTCAACACCTTCAATTTCCACGGTTTCACGGCAATGGTCGATATCGGAGGCCAGTACGGCTCCAAGGTCATGAACATCACTACCGGCATGCTTGAGAACCGTCAGCTGGGCGCGAACTCCACGAGGAGCGTGCTCGACGGATGGCGTCCGGAGCACCAGAACACCCTCGTGGCCGCGCTCCGTCTGCCGTCAGACGCATACTGGGGAGAAAACGAGAAGGATACACGCATGATCTACAGCGGCGACTTCGTCCGTATCAGGAACATAAGCCTTTCTTACGACTTCACCCATAGCCTCATCAAGAACAACAAGTTCCTGAAGGGCCTCATGCTCGGCGTGACCGTTGAGAACGCGTATATCTTTACAAATTATCCGGGCTATGATCCGGAGGTAGGAGCCTTCGGAAATGTAAACACAGGCACCGGTATTGACTTCTACTCATATCCGAAGCCTATGACCATTTCCGGAAATCTCAAAATCACATTCTAACAGGAGGGACACTATATGAACAAGATCAAGACAATAATAATCGGCGCAGTCTCTTTGACCTGCATGGTGGGGTGCGGTGATTTCCTCGTAGAACATCCGAAGACTTTCCTTACCCCGGACAATTACTTCACCACCGGTGAGCAGATGCAGGCGGCTATAGATGGAATCTATCCTTATCTTGCCGATATCCTCAATGGAGACATCGAGGTGGGCACCAACAGATATGTCTTCCTTGAATATCTTGCCGGTTACAGCGACCGTCCGAGGTCGGCTTCAGGCACCTATATGGAGCAGGCGAGGTATCTTACCATTACAGAAGAAAACAACAATATCGAGGCTCTCTGGAAGACTGCATATACCGCAATCGAGAACATCAACAGTGCCATAGCCGGAATCGAGGGCAGCACCGCCGATGTCGCGGCGTCTCTCAAGAACCAGCTTCTCGGCGAGGCCTATTTCATGCGTGCATACCATTATTTCAATATTGTACGCCTCTGGGGCCCGGTTCCGATGAAACTGACTCCGACAACCGACCTTTCAAGCGTTGAAATCGCGCTTTCGAGCGAGAGCGAGGTGTTCGCGCAGATCGAGAAGGACCTCCTCCACGCAGAGGAACTCATGGCTGACCAGGCCTGGAACAATGCCAGCGGCCATGTAGGTCTCGGTACTGTAAAATCATTGCTCTCCAAGGTGTACATCACCATGGCAGGATATCCGCTCGGTCTCGGAAAAGAGTACTATACAAAGGCTTACGACAAGGCTGCCGAAGTATATGACAAGGGTACATACTCGCTCTACTCAAACTATGCGGAGATGAGGGACAATGCCAATTCCAATGCCGGTGAGTGGATTCTCTGTATCCAGAGGGAGGCGGACAAGGCCGGTTCTCCTCTGCACAATTCCATGCTTCCTTATCCGGAGGTGGCCGACATCTCCAAGGTAAGTACCGCCGGCGGCGCCATGTCTCCGACACTTGAGTTTTACAATTCATATTCCGCGGACGACCTCAGAAAGCAGGACTACGGCTACTATACGACCAAGGGCGTGTCGATTGCCGACAATTCCGAAATCACCCTTGACAGACCTTATATCTACAAGTTCTGGGACAAGGAGTGCGCTTCCTCCGGAAAATCCGGTGTCAATTATCCGCTCATGCGTTATGCAGATGTGCTTCTTACTCTCGCAGAGGCGAAAGTGATGGCTGACGGAGGCACGACTTCCGATGCCAAGGCCATCGATGCCTGGTTCAAGGTGCGCCACCGCGCGCTTCCTGACGAGGCGAGGCCGTCAAGCATTGATTTCGACACTGTATTTAAGGAGCGCGTCTGGGAACTCTCGTTCGAGAGCCAGCTCTGGTTCGACCTTCTCCGTACACGCAAGGTATATGTTCCGGCTTCCGCAGCCGTCGAGGATCTTGTCGGTGCGAAAGTGGCCGGACACCTCGGCAATGCATTCGAGGCGGAAGACCTGCTCTTCCCTTATCCGCTCAGAGAGTCCAGACTCAACTCTAATCTCAAGCGATAGATAGGTGATGTGCATAACACTTAGATCTTTAGCTCTCCTTGCCCTTCCGCTTGTGCTTGTCTGCTGCTCCGGCAGCGGACAGCACATGAGGGAAAATATCTTTGACGAAGGAGGAGTCCCGGACATAAAGACTTCGTGGACTTCGAATGCCGATACTGTTTTCCTTTCATGGACTGTCGAGAACAAGGACATTGATTTCGATTCATTCCGGATATATGACAAGGAAGGGAGGCATGATGTCACGCTCACTCCGGACAAGATGTCCTATGCGCTGACCCATACCCCGTACAACAGGAGGTATCCGGTGAGAATCGCCTTGGTTAAGGGGGCGCAGGAAGTGTCTTATGCGGAAATCAGTCTGAATATAAACGGCTTCGACAGCTCCATCGCTTCCAGCATCATTCCTGACAGCGGCAGCGTGACCGAGGGTGACGGGATGTATTCCATTCCTCTGCCGGACGGGCGCAGCATATTCCTGATGGGCGATTCCTATACGGGGACTGTTTCAAACGGACGCAGGATCAGCGGAAACCATATGTACCGGAATACATATTTCATCTATGACCGGGGCAAGACTTCCGCCATCTGCAACGCCAACGGAGAAAATACATCCGCGGCTGTTCCGGCAGGGGTGAAGGACGAGGGAAAGAAGTGGTATTGGCCGGGACACGGCTTTGTGGCCGGAGACCGTCTCTACATCTTCCAGTTCCTCATGTACAACACCGGTGAGGGCGGCGGCTGGGCTTTCGGGTACGAGAAAACCAACTTGCTCGAGTACAGCCTTCCGGATGTGAAACTGATAAAGGATTCTCCTTTGCCTTTTTCATTGACGGATGATACAATCCACTATGGAGCAGCTGCGCTCAACGACGGCGACTGGCTCTATGTATATGCCCAGGTGGATATCGAGAATGACCTTGACCCCGTCACCGAAGTGCTTGTGGCGCGGACAACGCCGGGAAGCCTGCTCGACAGATGGGAGTTCTGGACCGGGTACTCATGGTCTCCGGACCCTGATGATGCGGTGAAACTGGAAGGACTGGATGCCGTGCCGGTCTCGTCCCAGTTCAATGTCTTCAAGCTTGACGGAAAGTATGTCCTGCTTACTCAGGACAAGACATTCAACAGCGGAAAGATATACACATTCACATCGTCATCTCCGACAGGGCCGTGGGGTAACAGGACGCTCATATACCAAATTCCGGATCTGGGCAAATCCAACTGGTACACCTACAATGCCATGGGGCATCCCCAGTTTGAAAAGGACGGTATGATTCTCGTCTCATTCAATGTCAATACAAGCGATTTCTCGGAACAGACTACGAATGTCGCAAGCTATCGCCCGAGATTTTTCTGGGTGGAAAAAGAAATGATTTTACAATAAAACAAAACAGACATTATGTTTAAATATATTTCACATATCGCGGTTGCGGTATCATTGCTTCTTCTTGCTTCTTGTGAGCAGGTCTCGACAGAGGCGGACAAGAACTACAACGGGACTTACGACATCACTTACGCCCTCGGCTCTGTGATAGAGAAAGATCCGGTCAATATCAGCGGAATAGATGTTTACCAGTATTTTGACTTTTTCGGCAGCCTCAATTTCGTAATCAATGTCGTTGACGGAAAAATGGTTTCTTTCACCTATGACAACGGAGAGATTCCTTTCTCCGCCCATCGCTTCAATATGCCTTCAGGCAGGACCGAGTGCGAGTTTGACGACACGGTGTCTCCTAATATCCTTAAAATCAAGGGCACTGATGACATAGTGGCGACATTTGTCAATGGAGAGCTGATAGTTCCTTTCGTGCTTGACTGCGAGGAAATCAGTTATGAATTCCATTTCAAGGAAGTGGCTGAGTAATAACCAATAAACACATATCATCATGAATATCTTCAAGAAACATAAAGCTGCCGTTCTGTCGCTGCTCGCCTTTGTCGGATGCGTGGTGGCGTGCGACATGATAACAGAAATCATCAGCCTTCCGGAGGATGCGAAGGTGAATACGGAGGTTGAGATCAAGGCAAGGATCACGCTCGTGCCGAGTTCCGATGACAAGACGGAGTTTGTGTTCGCCATGCTGACCCCCAAGAGCTGGAACACCTCAGGCAATGCAAAGGTGACTTTCTCCACACACGGATATAACACCCAGGGCGGTGTGGATGTGGTTGACGAGGAGATGATACTCATCCCTGATACGGAGAAAGAGCCTTCTACGCAGTTGTCATGGCCTATGGCCTACCAGAAGAAAGTCGGCTCCATGGGTAACTACGGCTCTGTGGAGTGGACCTTGTTCAAATCCAAGACCATGTTCATCATCGACAACAATGTGAGCGAGGAGACCATCACGGCAGACGTGACCATCAGGCTCACTACCGGACCGGAGAACATCAAGTTCTTCTTCGGAGCAGGCTATGCGCCTTACAGGCGCGGTCTTCTGACTTCTGCCGAGAATGACGGCGATCACAGATATGAGCCTAACGAGGTTACCAAAGTGTTCGAGGTGACCGGTGCAGAGGGTGGGGACGAACTTGACTTTACAGTCATGCCGCGCGTATCTTCAGTTCCGGCCGCATTCCGTTACGGCGACATCTTCGCTGTCAGGTTCAATGCAAACGACTCCGACCTTGAGGGTGAGGAAAAGGTGATTCTCTGTGGCAAGGCTATACTTGCGGGCGGCGGAGAGGTTGTTGTCGGCAGAAGGTCCGGTAACGTGATGGAAAAGCTTCCTCAGAATTCTTATCAGAAGTACATCTATCCTCGCCATTTCTTCTCGCTCCCTGCCAATGCAGTAATCGAGAACATCTACTGCTGGTTCGAGAGCGAGGACGGTACAAAGGTTGTGACCGCCGGTGATGACGGTTATCGCCTGAAACAGGCCGACAAGTAACAGTTCCTTTTATAATGCGGCAGGCTGGCCCCGGCAGGTCAGCCTGTTGTATTTGTACATAGCTGCCCGGAATCGGAAATTCCGGATAAATTCATATCTTTATTAAAAAAAGTTCCTATGTTTCAACTGAAAACCGGATTATGACATTGAAACGCACATTCCTGATTCTGCTGACGGCTCTTGTATTGGCACCCCCCCCCTTGAGGGCTGATTTCAAGACCGAATACATCTCCAACGAAAAGGGACTCTCCAACAGCAGCGTGAATTGCCTCCTGACAGACTCCAGGGGCAAACTGTGGATAGGGACATGGGATGGTCTGAATGTCTATGACGGCGGTGCCGTCCTCACATACAAGTCCAATCCGGCAGATTCTGCAACCATATCTGACAATATAATCCGGTCAGTCAAGGAACAGAGAGACGGGACAATCTGGGTGGCGACCGATTACGGGATAAACAAGCACTCTCCAGGTGAATCGGGCTGGAGCCGCTTCCATCTCGGCTATGAAAACAAGTATCCTACAAACGAAAACATATTCAGTCTGGACATTTCTGCCGGGCAGACCGTATTCGCCTCCGCAGGCGGCTGGGGCATAGCCATGTACGATCCGGCTTCCGGCCAGATGATACCTTTTAACATACGCGGTGTCAATACTTCCGCCATCAGGAGCTTTTTCTGTGTCGGTGATGACAGGCTGCTGATTCTCGACACCGCCGACAAACTGTATGAGGTGGAGTATTCCATCGACCGCTCCGGAAGGCTGGCCGTCAGGAACAACACGCCCCTCTGTCAGGACCGCGGCGTGCGTCGTATATTCAAGAACGGAAATGAACTGTTCGTGTGCCTGCGGGACAGCTCCGTAACGATGATTGATTCTATGACTGGCGCCGTGACACCGCTCGGACATGTCGGGGCTGCCGGTGAACTGGTCAGTGCCCTGAAATGGGATGACGGCCTGCTGATAGTCTCCAATACATATTCCGAAATATTCGCCTGCTCCCTGTCGGACGGCAGGATGAGCCCAATCGAACATATCCACAATTCGGATGTGGTGACGCTGTGCAAAAGCCAGGACGGAATCCTTTTCGTGGGGACAGACGGCAACGGTGTCATGCAGATATACGATGACCTCAAGCAGTTCCATAGCCTTCCGCTTATTGCCATTTCGCAGAGAATCAGACCGGTGCGCTCGTTCTACAAGGACCGTGACGGCAATGTCTATATCGGGACCAAAGGTAACGGAATGTACATCATACATTCCGACGGCTCTTCTGAAAACATCACCGATGCAGACGGACTTTCCACCAATTCTGTATATGCCATGACGGAAGACCGTTATGGAAATATCCTTATCGGGCACGAAGGCAACGGGCTGGAGGTATATTTCCCGAAAACCAAGATGTTTTCGCATATACATCCGGCAGGAGACGAGTATTTCGGGGCGGTATATGTAATATTCATCGACCCCGATGACGGTTCCATCTGGCTCGGAAGTTTCGGTGACGGTTTGCTCAGGCTCGGCTTGGAAATGAGGAACGGGCAGTATACCATTACCCGGCAGGAAAGATATACAAACCGTCCTGACGATGCCAATTCTCTGAGCAATAATATTATATCTTCTATTCTGAAAGATTCGGAGGGCTTTCTGTGGATAGGGACGAGGGGAGGAGGACTCAACAGGTTCAATCCGCGGACAAAGGAGTTTGAACATTATACAGTGACTGGAGAGGAAGGATCGATAAGCAGCAATGACATACTGTCGCTGTGCATGAGCCGCGATTCCTCCCTGCTTATAGGCACAAGTTTCGGATTTAACAAACTTTCGGACTTGTCTGGGGAGCATGCCGTATTCGAGTCGTTCACAAGCGACGACATTCTCCCCAACAATACCGTGCACGGCATAATCGAGGATGATAACGGAAAACTGTGGCTGTCCACCAACAAGGGGCTTGCCATGCTCGATTTCGGTAATTCGCAGTATATCAGTTTCTATAATTATGATTCCATTCAGAACGAGTATACCGACGGCGCGTGTTTCCGGAGTCATGACGGACTTATCTACCTCGGAGGCCACGACGGCATAGACTGGTTCCATCCCGACAGTGTGAAGGTGCGCACATACCGTCCGCGTCCGGAAATCAGCGGCATCATGGTCCGGTCCCGTCCGGTCTCCCTCCAGGACACGGTAAAGACCCACAGCCTCGTGCTGAAGCACAGCGACAACTTCTTTGTCGTCAATTTCTCGGCTGTCGAATACATCAACAATTCAAATTGCAGGTTCGAGTACAATCTCCAGGGATTTGACGACACATGGACTGATGCCGGCAGAGGCAATTCGGCGACATTCACCAATGTCCCTCCGGGCAAGTACAGGCTTGCGGTCAGATGCACCAACGGGGACAAGGTGCTCAGCCCATATATGCAGTCTCTTGACATCGTTATCAAGAATCCGTGGTACGACACGGTTCTTGCCAGGATATGCTGGTGCATCCTGGTGGCCATGATGTCCTGGCTGTTCATCTACATCCTGAAGAAGCGTATGGAGCGGAAGAAGAAAATCGAATTCGATGAGTTGAAACGGCAGCAGGAGAAGGCGACCTATGAAGCGAAACTGAGGTTCTTCACGGATATCGCCCACGAATTCGGCACTCCGCTCACGCTTATCTGCGGTTCGAGCGAACAACTTGTCTCGAGCGGCAAGATGACGGCCAAGGAAATCAAGTACCTGTCCGTAATCCAGAACAACGCGAACCGTATGCAGCGTTTGATAGGTGAACTTATGGAGTTCCGGAAAGTTGATACCGGCAATTTCAAACCGGTCTTCAGTAAGGTCTGCATTTCCGATTTCGTGACATCAATCATAGGCAATTTCTCCGAGATGAATGACGAGAAGGGCATATCCCTCAATGTGTCGCTTCCTCCGGAAAAGCTGTTCATAGTGAGCGACAGGGGAGCGCTGGAGAAGATAATCTACAATCTTGTCTCAAACGCCTACAAATATACCCATTCTTACGGGAGGATAGATATAGGTTTGTCGGACAGGGAGGACGGCACGCATTTCATCATCAGAAACTACGGCAAGGGACTGACTCCGGACGAACTGAAAAGAATCTTCAACAGGTTCATCGTTCTGGAAAATTTCGAGATGCAGGTGGCGAAAGGAAAGCCTTTCAGAAACGGTATAGGTCTCAACCTTGCATTGAGCCTCGCAAAGATTCTGTCCGGAGATATTGTGCCGACAAGCGTTCTCGGAGAGTACACTCAGTTCGAGCTGGTTCTTCCGCATATTCCGGAAGACCGCATTCTTCTTGAAAATACCGTGGAAAAGCAGGAGGACTGCACCATTCCCTCAGTGCAGGAAATGAACCGGGACTATATCGAGAGCGGATATGCTCCGGAATCGGCTTCTGTGCCTGAGCCGGTGCGTGATGACAGCGCCAGGCTTAGGCTCATGATAGTGGACGACGAGGAGTCGGTCAGGAGCCTTGTGTCCGACATATTCAGCCCGGAATATACCGTCTTGCAGGCCGACAACGGCGAGGCGGCTGTCAAACTGCTGCAAAACAATCGTGTGGATCTTATCATCACAGACCTGATGATGCCACGGATGAATGGTATCGAGTTTGTCAGGCATCTCAAATCCGATGAACTGACCAGGTTTATCCCGATAGTGTTCCTTACATTTAAAAACAATGTCGAGACTGAGATAAACAGTTACGAGATAGGCGTGGAGGCCTTTCTTCCGAAACCGTTCTATCCTAAGCAGCTGAAAGCCGTCGTGTCGAGGATTCTGAGAAACAGGCAAAACCTCAGGCAGTATTACAATTCGGCCATCTCGACGACTACCGTGCTCAACGGAAAAGCCGTAAAGGAGGAGGACCGGAAATTCATAGTGCAGCTCACCGCAATCGTGGAGGAGAACATGACGGACGAGTCCATGTCCGCGAATTTCCTCTGTGACAAGATGCATGTCAGCAGGATGAGCCTGTACCGGAAACTGAAGGATATTGCCTCTGTAACGCCGAGCGAATTCATAATGAACATCAAGATCGGCCATGCGGCGCAGCTTCTCCGAACGACATCAATGACTGTACAGGAGATAATGTACGCATCCGGCTTCAACAACAAGTCCTATTTCTACCGTGAGTTTGCCGAACGCTTCCAGATGACCCCAAAGGAGTACAGGACTGCCGGTGAGCGAGATAGAACAGAGGTATAGGACACCTTTTCGAAACAATACCATACTCATTTGGACGGCTCTTGAGATATTTTTGCGATAAGATTTAATCGCAGATAATATCACGGACCAGATGAACGATAACACCGGAAGCAGAATATTCTCCGAGATAAGGCATTTCAGCCGTTATCCGCGCAATATGAAGACATTGCTTATCACGAACATGCTTTATGCGTTCGTGCTGCCGGTGGTCGAATTATTCGTGGGGACATATATCATCAGGAACAGTTCCGACCTGGCCTATGTGATCGGCTACCAGCTCGCGGTATATACCGGCATCCCGATAACCTTTCTCGTGAATGGATTCCTGCTGAGACGGATAAAGGTCACTTACCTATATGCCTTCGGCATGATCTTGAGCGGTGTCTCCATGGCCGTGATGATGTCTCTGAGCAGCCTCAGCCTCGGGGGGATTGTGCTCGCGGGACTGATAATGGGGTTCTCATACGGCTTCTTCTGGGCAAACAGGGACCTTCTTGCACTCAATTCGACCTGCGATTCGGACAGGAACTATTACTACGGACTGGAGAGCTTCTTCAATACTTTCGCCGGAGTGCTCGTCCCGTATGTTGTCGGCGTTTTCATAGGTTCCTCAGAGAAATACGGCTTCCTCGGAGGTGACATCAACCTTGCATACAGAATCATCACCGGGTGCGTGTTCGTCATCACAGTAACAGCCTCCATAGTGCTTTTCAGAGGCCGTTTCGGCATGCAGGAAACGGGCAGGTTCATCTGGTTCAAGTTCGAGAAGATATGGAATAAGATGATGTGTCTGGCCATACTCAAGGGCATAGCCCAAGGTTTCATTGTCACGGCCCCTTCGATGCTTGTCATGACATTCATCGGCAATGAGTCCACCCTTGGCACACTGCAGTCCGTCAGTGCCATCGTCTCGGCTGTGCTGCTCTACCTTCTCGGCCGTTTCGCTTCGCCGAAGCACAGGATATACATCTTTTCCGCCGGCCTGCTTCTGTTCGCCGCAGGTGGCTTGTCCAACGCGGTGCTGTATTCTGCGGAGGGCGTTATTGTATTCATGCTGTGCCTGGTCCTCGGAAGACCTCTCATGGATATGGGATATTTCCCTATCCAGATGCGTACGATAGATTATGTGAGCGGCAGGGAGAAGCGTTCGCCCTATTCCTATATTTTTGTGCACGAGTTCGGGCTGTATGTCGGACGCTTCTTCGGATGCGGCCTCTTCATCCTCATCACCGCGCTTGTGTCCGATGAGGTTGCTCTCAGGTATACGATATTGATAATCGGCATATTGCAGCTGATTTCAATACCATTGTCAAAACATATGCTCAATGACCTCGACAAACTCGAATCTCATGAATAAGTTTCTGATATGCGCTGCGGCTGCCGTCCTACTGGGGTCCGCGGTCATGGCCGCAAAAGAAAAACCTGTAGACTATGTGTCCTATGTGAACACGCTCCAGGGTACGGATTCTGACTTCTCGCTCAGCCGCGGCAATACATATCCGATGACTGCGATGCCTTTCGGCGTGCACGGATGGTCTCCGCAGACAGGGAAGAACGGTGACGGGTGGAAATACCAGTATTCCGTCGGCAAGATCAAGGGATTCTGCCAGTCCCATCAGTGCAGTCCGTGGTGCGGCGATTATGCAGTGTGGTCATTGATGCCCGAAGTGGGGGAACTTGTTGTAGACGAGATGGACAGGGCATCATCATTCTCGCATGCCAACGAAACGGGAAGCCCTCACTATTACAAGGTCAGGTTCGACAACGGCATAACAACTGAAATCGCTCCGATGGAACGATCTGCACATATTCGTTTCAACTACCCTGCCGGTGAAGAGGCTTTCCTTGTTATCGACGGGTATACAGGGAACAGCGCATTCAAGATTGACGCTTCAGGGAGGCGTGTCATAGGCTGGGTGGACAATCACAGGTTCGTGAACAATCCGTCCACTTTCCGGAGCTATATGGTGATCGAGTTCGACAAGCCGTTCGTTGATTACGGAGTATGGGAGAACCGTGGCAACACCATCGCCGCGGGAGTTGCCGAGTGTGAGGGCCCGGGATGCGGTATCTATCTGAAATTTAGGGAGGGTTCGAAAGTACAGGTGCGGACGGCTTCTTCATATATCAGTCCGGAGCAGGCCGAGCTCACTCTGGAGCGCGAACTCGGCGGCGACAGGAGGCTTGAGGATACAAAGCGCCGCGGGCATGGAGTCTGGAACGCCCTTCTCGGCAGGATAAAGGTGGAGGGATGTTCCGAGGAACAGCTCCGGACATTTTATTCCTGTCTTTTCCGTTCCAATCTTTTTTCACGCAAGTTCTACGAGATAAACGCAGAAGGCGAGCCGTACTACTATAGTCCGTACGACGGACTTGTGCATGACGGCTATATGTTCACAGACAACGGACTTTGGGATACTTTCCGTTCTCAGTTTCCGCTGACTGACATCCTGCACCCGACCCAACAGGGACGCTACATGAACGCGCTTCTTGCCGCGCAGCGGGAGTGTGGGTGGCTTCCTGCCTGGTCCAATCCTGGAGAGACAGGAGGAATGCTCGGCAACCATGCCATTTCGCTTCTCGCGGACGCATGGGCGAAAGGTATCAGGGATTTCGACCCGGAGCAGGCTCTTGAGGCATACGCCCACGAAGCCATGAACAAGGGGCCCTGGGGCGGAGCCAACGGCAGGACCGGCTGGAAAGAGTATTTTCAGCTCGGATATGTTACATTCCCGGAATCGCACGGTTCCACAGCGCAGACGCTCGAATATGCCTACGATGATTTCTGCGCATGGGCTCTGGCTAAATCAATCGGCAATGAAT
Organism: uncultured Muribaculaceae bacterium; assembly: GCA_964616865.1. GTDB lineage: Bacteria > Bacteroidota > Bacteroidia > Bacteroidales > UBA932 > Cryptobacteroides. Next base: position 28,592 of record CAZTUQ010000008.1, on the reverse strand, counting down.
TCTATGCCGGTGTCTTTGAAAGGCAGATGTACAATTACAGGAATGTATTTGACCCTGAAGTCGGATTCATGAGAGGCAGAGGCCTCGATGGCAGCTGGCTTGAGCCTTTCGATCCCTATGTCTGGGGCGGTCCTTATACGGAAGGGAATGCATGGCACTACAACTGGTCGGTATTCCATGATGTCCAGGGGCTTATCAATCTCTATGGGAGCGACAGGGCCTTTACCGAGAAGATAGATTCTGTCTTCAACAACACCGATGAGGTGAAGCCGGGATGGTATGGTGGCATGATACACGAGATGGTGGAAATGCAGCTTGCCGGAATGGGCCAGTATGCGCACGGCAACCAGCCTATACAGCACATGCCGTATCTCTACAGCTATGCCGGCCAGCCGTGGAAGACACAGTATTGGGTAAGACAGATTGTGGACAGGCTTTACAACTCCACGGAGAAGGGTTTCCCGGGTGATGAGGACCAGGGAGGAATGTCCTCGTGGTATGTGCTCAGCGCATTGGGCATCTATGCCGTGACTCCGGGCACGGACCAGTATGTGATAGGCAGTCCGACATTCGGCAAGGCTTCCATAACCATGGAGAATGGCAATGTCTTCGTTATTGAGGCGGAGAACAATTCTCCTGAGAATGTCTATATCCAGTCGGCCACGCTCAACGGTGTGAGCCTCGACCGCAACTACATAACATACGGTGAAATAGCCGCAGGGGGCACTCTCCACTTCGTCATGGGGCCGGAACCGGCCCGCGGAAGGAATACGGAGAAGTCCGCATCGCCGTTCTCTCTGTCCGGACCGATAAAACAGATACTCCAATGATACACAAGCATCTGATAATAACAGCGATTGCAGTGTGCGTGTCGTTCTCCACTGCATCTGGAGAAGAACTCTCCAAATGGGTCGATACAGGCATAGGGGCCGGAGGATACGGACTTGTGGCCGGCAATTGCTACAGAGGGGCCGTCTATCCGCACGGCATGGTCCAGTTCACCCCGGCATTCTTCACCAGAAACATCGGATTCTCAGTGAACCAGATGATGGGGGTAGGCTGCCCGCATATGGGCAATTTTCCCCTGCTTCCGCTCAAGGGTGCTCTCACCATGTCTCCGGACGACATGGTAAGCTGCAGGATTCAGATTACAGGCGAGAAGGGGCATGCCGGTTTCTATGAGGCAACTGTCCAGGATGACATCAAGGCGTCACTGACTGCAACTCCGAGGACCGGATTTGCGGAATTCGTCTTCCCGGAGGACGAGAAGCAGGGCACAGTGATAATCGGCGCGGGCATCTCATCCACACCGATAGAGAACGCAGCGGTGGTGATAACCGGGACGCATTCTGCTGAAGGTTATGCCGAGGGAGGAAATTTCTGTGGGTATCCGACACCGTACAAGGTATATTTCGCTGCCGAGTTCAGCGAAGACGCTGTCATTTCCGGCACGTGGAAGGACGAGGCACTGCACGAGGGTGCGACATTCGCTGAGGGCCGCAACTCTGGAATCTATTTTACATTCGATACAGAGAATGGAGGAAAACTGTATTACAAGTTCGCCATTTCGTATGTATCTGTGGAAAACGCGAAGGAAAACCTCATGGCCGAGAACCCGGGCTGGGATTTCGCACTTGTGAGGCAGGATGCCGAGAGGGCGTGGGACGAAAAACTGTCGAAGATTCTCGTTGAGACCGATGACAGCATTCTGAAAAAACAGTTTTATTCCCATCTGTATCATGTGTTTTCAATTCCGAGCCTCTGCAGCGATGTTAACGGGGACTACATGGGCGCGGATTTCAAGGTCCACAAGACCAGGTTCAACCAATATACGGCATTCAGTAACTGGGATACATACAGGTCGCAGATACAGCTTATATCCATCTTGGAGCCTGATGTGGCCTCTGACATCGTGGTATCGCACCAGGACTTTGCGGAGCAGTCCGGCGGTTCGTTCCCGAGATGGGTTGTCGCCAATATCGAGACAGGCGTCATGCAGGGAGATCCTACTTCTATCCTCATATCCAATGCCTATGCCTTTGGAGCGCGCAATTACGATGCGAAGGCAATTCTAAAGATAATGGTCAAGGGGGCTACGGAACCGGGCTCCCGTTCCCAGGCTATAGAGACAAGGCCGGGACTGAAACAGTATCTTGAGAAAGGTTATTACAATGCTTCCGAGCAACTGGAATATACATCCGCGGACTTTGCCATCGGCCAGTTCGCATTGAAGGCGGCCGGAGACGAGTTCGCAAGTTTCCGTTTCTTCGAGCAGGCGCGGTCCTGGAAGAATCTTTTCAACCAAGAAACTGGCTGGCTGCAGTCCCGTGACGAAAACGGAGACTGGAAACCGTTGTCGGAAGACTTCAGGGAAGCCACCTACAAGAATTATTTTTGGATGGTCCCTTACAATTTCGCAGGGCTGTTCGAATTGATAGGAGGCCCTCAAGAGGCAGAGAAGAGGCTTGACGAATACACCGTCAGGCTCGATGCCGGCTATTGGGACGAGTGGTTCGCCTGCGGGAACGAGCCGACTTTCCACAACCCGTGGATTTACAACTGGACAGGTTCTCCGTATAAGACACAGGCGCTTGTAAACAGAATCCTCACGGAGCAGTACAGTCCAAGACCGGACGGATTCCCGGGCAATGATGATGCCGGAACGATGGGAGCATGGTATGTGTTCTCCTGCATAGGCCTCTACCCTGTGATTCCGGGCATCGGCGGATTCTCCATCAATACCCCTGTTTTCCCTTCCGTCACCGTCAGGCTCAATGGCGGAGACCTCACCATCAAAGGCGGCTCCGGCAACAACATATACATAACCTCCATGAAATTCAACGGCAAGGCCTATGACAGCACCTGGATTGACTGGGAGGATGTGGAGAACGGTGCCTTGATAGAATTCAAGACATCGTCCAGGCCTTCCGCAAAGTGGGGCACATCTGTGACTCCGCCCTCATTCCGCTAATCCTTGAATTATATACAATCTTAAACCATAAAGAGTTATAGGCATAATGAAAAGAATTATACCTTTGGCGATAATGATTACAGCCTGTTCCGTGCAAGAACCGGCTTTCTCTCCTGCGGATTATTTGAATCTGATGATAGGTGCGAGTACAAATGTGGACGCGGCCGGCGCATATCACGGGCTCGGCAAGACATTCCCCGGCGCTACCACCCCTTACGGCATGGTGCAGGTCAATCCTACGACCATAACCGGAGGGGACAACGGCTCGGGATACAGCGACGAGCATAGGACCATTGAGGGCTTCGCTATGACGCAGATGAGCGGCGTGGGCTGGAACGGAGACCTCGGCAATTTCCTCGTTATGCCGACTTCGGGCGGAATGTACACGGTGGCCGGCAAGGAGGACGGCAGTGTAAAAGGCTGGCGCTCAGTCTATGACAAGGCCTCCGAGACGGCGAAGGCCGGCTATTATTCCGTTATGCTGTCTGATTACGGCATTCTTGCGGAAGCAAGCGCGACACCGCATTGCGGTATATTGAGATTCACTTTCCCGGAAAATCCTGCTTCAAGAATCCAGATAGACCTTGCAAGGAGAACAGGAGGCACCTCGACGGAGCAGTATGTGGAGGTCGTGGACGGCAGCACCATCCGCGGATGGATGAAATGTCCTCCGGAAGGTGGAGGCTGGGGCAACGGAGAGGGCCATGCGGACTATACTGTCCATTTCTATGCCCGTTTCAGCAGGCCATTCGCCGGATACGGCTTCTGGAGTGCGGACATTCCCGAAGGACGGAGCCGAAAACTGGAGGATATTGAAAGTCTTGAATACCAGGACATTGTGGCGAAATCGCAGATTGTCTCCGGTGTGAGTAGACTCCAAGGAAAGCACCTGGGCTTCTTTGCTGAGTTCCCTACGGCGGCTGAGGAGCGCATAGAACTGAGTGTCGGCATCTCGTTTGTCGATATGGACGGTGCAGAAAAGAATTTTATGAAGGAGATTGCCGGAAGGGACTTCGACACAGTACGCACGGAGGCTGTTGCGCTTTGGAACAGGGAACTTTCGCGCATACGCATAAGCGGAGGGACCGACGACGAGAAGACGATATTTTATACCGCGCTGTATCATACGATGATTGATCCGCGCATCTATGAAGATGTTGACGGCAGGTATGTCGGCGGTGATTTCAAGGTGCACGAGAGCGACGGGAGCTTCACCAAGAGGACGGTGTTCAGCGGCTGGGATGTGTTCAGAAGCCAGTTCCCACTGCAAACGATGATCAATCCGCAGCTGGTCAGCGACGAGATCAACTCTCTCATAGGCATGGCATCCCAGAGCGGCAGGGAATATTTCGAACGCTGGGAGCTTATGAACGCCTATACCGGCTGCATGCTCGGCAATCCTGCGCTTTCCGTCATTGCCGACGCCTATGTCAAGGGTATCCGCACATTCGATGCGGACAAGGCCCTGGAATATTCCGTGAACACTTCTGCTAAATTCGGCAACGATGCCCTCGGCTATACACCCGGAGGGCTGAGCATATCCCATACCCTTGAATATGCCTACGCTGACTGGTGTGTGTCACAACTTGCCTCCGCGATGGGCGAGGAGAAAACAGCGCAGGTGTTCCGCGAGAAAGGCCAGGCATACAGAAACATTTTCGACAGTTCCAAGGGATGGTTCCGTCCGAGGAACAGGGACGGTTCATGGGCGGAATGGCCGGAGAACGCGAGAACTACCGAGTGGTACGGCTGTATCGAATGCAACCCTTACCAGCAGGGATGGTTCGTGCCTCATGATGTGGAGGGCCTGGCGGAACTTATGGGCGGAACTGAAAAAGCCGTGAAGGACCTCGAGCAGATGTTCGAGAACACTCCGGAAGATATGTTGTGGAACGATTATTACAATCATGCCAACGAGCCTGTGCATCTGGTCCCGTTCCTGTTCAACCAGTTCGGGAAACCTTGGCTGACACAGAAATGGACGAGGTTCATCTGTTCGCACGCATACAAAAACCAAGTGGCCGGTATTGTCGGCAATGAGGATGTCGGACAGATGTCCGCATGGTATATCCTGGCGGCGTCCGGCGTCCATCCGTCATGTCCGGGCAGCACGCGCATGGAGATTACCAGCCCTGTGTTCGATTCTGTAGAGTTCAGGCTTGACGACAGGTACTGGCCTGGAAAGACATTCAAGGTCATAGCGCATGACAATTCCCCCGAGAACATCTATATACGCAAGGCCGTATTGAACGGAAAAGAACTGCCGGACAGTTATATAGACTTCTCTGACATCGCCAATGGCGGCGTCCTTGAGTTATATATGGGAAACCGGGCAGCAGATTGATTCTGCATTATTTTTGCAGCGGCGTGTGTCATGGATAAGATACTGACTGCGCTGGCATTTGCGTCAGCCACTGCGCTTGCGCTCGGACTCATCTGCAAGAATGCGAATGCCGGGAATGTCCCTGAGCCGGACCGCCCGGCCAAGGCCCTTGCGGTCAAATGGAAAGAATACGACAAGGCTCTCGCCAAGGACAATCCGCAAAAACAGGCAAAAATACTGGAATCAATCAAGGCAGATGCCTCTGACCGGCATCTGCTGTGGGACTGGTGGGATGCCTCGTGCAGATACGGGGCTGTCAGGAGTTCCATTAACTGGAAACTCAGAGACTCTCTGACTGCCTCCCTCGGGGATGAAGTCCGCGAGATGGAAGAGCCTCTCCTGTCGTTTGAGTATGCCCGCAAATACGGCAATGAATCCGAATACGAACTCCTCGACCGTGTAGAGTCTTCGGCGGCCTCTCTCCGGCAGACGCGGCACAGGGCATTCTGGAATGCCGATTCGAAAGTATCGTCCGCATTCTCGGCGACTCTCCCGAAATACATTGAGAATGACTATGAATATGCCCTGTGGGCCATATTGCCGACTTGGGGGAATGAAAACGGGCTAAAGGACAATCGTACCGCGCAGAAGTTGGGCGCAGTGTTGGGGGACCGTTACCCTGTGGCCGGGATGCTCCGCTACCGGAGCATTCTGGCAATATCTTACGAAGACAAGCGCAGGGACGCGCTACGGGACTTTGTTTCCGAGTACGCCGGCAAGGCTCTGGCGTATTATGCGGAGGCGGAGTTGTTGGATATGGAGATGTCATCGCTGGCGAGGAGGAGTGCCGGCAGCGACGGATACCGTTCTCTACTCGCGCGTTGTGAGGCCTTTGAGCGCGGACGCAGATCCTTGCGTGGCGAAGAAGCGAAGATGGCCGGGGATATAGATGGGGTCAGGGACTTGATAAAGCGTCTTAATTCGTCAGAGGTGGAAGTCTCTGCTGTGCAGGAGGATACGCTAGTGCTGCGCTTGCGCAATAAATCTTCCGTGAGGGTCGGGCTGTATAAGGACAGCAAACTCATATTCTCCGCTGCAGAAGAAAATGCCGCCCGCAGTTTCTATGCGTATGACACCATCAGGATAGCGCTGCCGAAATTGGATGACGGCGAATATACCGTAAAGTGTTCGGGAGTAGACAGGTATTCGTTCGAGAAATACTCTATTTCGCTTGCATTGCGCGAAGACAGCGAGGGCTACAGCGTATATGCTGCGGAGCAGTACAGCGGCAGGCCCTTGTCGCGCATCAATCTGGAACTGTGCAAGAATGGCAAGCAGCTGGTTGCCGTTGAGGGGGTGACGCTGCAGGAGGGATTCACAGCTCTGCCGCAGGAAATCTCCTCTCTGATAAATGCCTCGGATATATACGGGCTGGCAGCGTCCTGTACTTCGGAGGACGGACTGATGCTGAAGAGTAAAACAGTGAATACCGGGTACTACAGTCATACATCGCGCTACAGCCATGCATCGTCATCTCCGGCGCAGGAATGCGTTGTGTTTACCGACCGCGGAGCCTATAACCCTGGAGACACCATGCATTTCAAGTCTGTATTCTATAGAGAAACCGATGCCCAAGAGGTCATTCCGGGAATGGAGGTGCGGGCGGTGCTGTATGATGCGGACGGCAAGCGTGTAGATGAGAGCCTCTTGATTACAAATGACTTTGGCTCGGCCGCCGGTTCGTTCTGCATTCCCAAGGGGCTCAAAGGAGGATATTTCCGCCTTGAACTGGCTTCAGGAGACGGGGCGGTCCGGAGTTCGCGCGGAGTCCGCGTGGATGAGTTTGTCACGCCGAGTTTCGAACTTGCATTCGATGCGATGGAGGATATAATCCGTATGCCGGGCGATACGGTACGCTTTTCCGGCAAGGTGACGAGTTACAGCGGACATGGAATGTCGTCTGCCGCATTGAGATACATGGCCGTTGTATGGGGTTCGGTTCTCGCTGAGGGGAGTGCAGAGATAGCGAAGGACGGTACATTCGTCATAGAAGTGCCTACGCCTTTTAACGGTCGCAGCGGAGAGGTGATGCTGGAAGCCGTACTCGCGGACGGTACAGGGGAGAGTTTTGTCTATAATACCAGTGTGAGGGTGTCCAAGGCGCAGTATCTGTATATGTATGTGTGTGCCCGGGACTCAAGCATCTCGCCCCATTCGCATGCCGCGCATCTGGAACTGTTGTCTGAGCCGGGCGGAGGCTATGCCGATGCTGTAAGGGTGGCCGGCGACAGCGTGTGCGTGTTCATGGATGCGCCTAAATCGTCGGACGCGCATGAAGCCACTGTCCGCTATTCCCTGCATGATGAGAGCGGAACGGAAATCTCTCATGGGCATACAGTTCCGGGTGCGAAGCTTGAATTGCATCTGCCCGAACAGAAAATGTATTGCCTGAAGGCGCGCTTGTCTGTCTCTGGTCGGAATGGAGAAGCGGATATGGCGGAGGTGGAGATGAAGTTCGTGAGGATAGACAGGGACGCAAGCGCCATAGATGCGCCTGTGGACTGCTTTTTCGAGAAAATCGATGAGAATGGCAGGACAGGTCTGCGCCTTGGCTCCACTACTGGTGATGTCTGGGCGGTTGTGGATGTGTTCGATGGTAAAAGGCATCTGTTGGGGTCCCGTTGTGTGCATATAGACGGCAGACGCGGAGAGGATGGGTCTCTCGAGGATATTTTATTTGACTATAAGGATGAATGGCCGGATGCCGTGCACTTGAATGTGTTTTACTTCAAGCATTCGTCAGAGAAGTCTTGGAAGTGTTCTTTCTATAGAGCGAAAGAGACGGAGGACCTGCCGCTGTCGTTTACTTCATTTACGGACAAGGCATTCCCGGGACAGCATTGTGAAATCTCGGTGCAGGCAGATTCTGCGGCAGAATGCCTTGCAGCCGTATTCGACAGGAGCATTGACAATATTGTCCGTAATGACTGGGGTGTTGTCAGGAAGACTTTGCCTCATAGCGAACCTGTGCGCGTAAATGTGTCCTGCGGAGGAATATATGGGAGAATGTCTTATACTTATATAGGCAGGCATGGACGTATCATGGCGAAAGGGGGAATACAGGCTCTTGTTGCGGAGGCTGCGGAGGCGGATTATGCGCGTCCTGAATCTTCGAATGAACTGTTGGCGGCCCCGGTATCGGCATCCGCTGTATCGGCCGCGGACCATGTCGCCATAAGGGGCAATTTCGCAGGGACATTGGCATTCGAGCCGTTCCTATATCCTGGCCAAGATGGCAAAGTGACGCTGGCGTTTGAGACTTCGGACAGACTCTCGACCTATCATGTGCAGGTCTACGCGCATGATAGATCCATGCGTAACAAGGTGGTATGCAGGGACATGGTGGTGACGCTCCCGCTCAAACTGGCGGTGTCGGAGCCGAAATACATGTATGCCGGTGATTCGCTGTCGCTCGCGGTGACGGTGTCGGCCAATGCGGATGTGCCTGTGGGCGGAAAACTGTATATGTACCGTTACGACACTGGGGATTGGCGTTCGGCATCCCCCGTGTCGGAAGAATGCGTATCATTGTGCGTGCAGCCTGGTGCAGTTGCAGTATCGTCATTTGCGGTGAATGCTCCTGCGGCGGTATCCGCAGAGGGGGCTGTCATAGGGCTCAAACTCGTATTCGTGTCCGATGACGGCAAATGGTCTGACGGTATGTTCGTATCAGTCCCTGTGCTCCCGGATAAACAGGTCATTACGGAAGCGCATTCTGCCGTGCTGCTGCCGGGGGCTGACCGGGATTCTCTTGTCGCTGGGCTCCGTTCCGCATTTGAGGATGTTGGCGGAGCAGGCGAAATCATTGTCCGGGAGTTGTCTCTGATGGATATGGTCCGTGCGGCGATACCGGCCCGGACTGACCCTGAGTCTGACAATGTCATAGATTTGTCTGAAGCGTATTATATGCGTCTTGTTGCCGGCAGTCTCGGAGTGGATGCCGATGCGAAAATGTCCGTCGGTGAACTCCGCGACAAGATATTTGCCTGCAAGAATGCGGACGGAGGTTTTTCATGGTTTTCGGGAATGGAATCCTCGCCGGTCATCACAGCCCTGCTGCTGGAGAGATTTGCCAAACTCCGCGATGCAGGATTGATACCTGCTGATTTTCCGGAACTGGACAGCGCGGTGAAATTCCTCGACAGCAGTACTTTTACTTCGGGCAGACCGATATGGCGCGGAGGCATATCTTATGAACAGTACCTCTATGCGAGGTCTTATTATCCGGCCGTGCCTTTCGGTGATATTCGCGGAGCGGACGGGAAAACCATGTCGGAGTTCCGTAAATATGTATCCTCATATCTTCTTCCGGCTGTTGGGCGCGGCATGAGCGGGCGTGTCCTCGCCAAGGCCCGCAGGGCGGCTATCCTGTCACGGCTGTCAGCGTCTGACGAGGGCATGGCGTTGGCGAAGGCGTGGGGTGCCCATGGATTGGGTCGCGTGGAGAAGTCCCTCGATGCGGATGTCGCGTCCTTGCTGGAATACATGGTGCCTCATAAGGACGGAGGAATGTATTGTCCCAATGCGGTGATGCCGTGGAGAGGGCTGCTGGAGAGCGAAGCCTATGCGCATTCGCTCATCTGCGACCTGATGTCGGAGTATGCACCCTGCAGGCCGGATTCAGAATATGCCGGCCAGGCTGCCAGGGCGTCTGATGGCATACGGATATGGCTGATGCTCCAGAAAGAGACGCAGCAATGGACTGCCGAACCGGCATTTGTAGATGCTGTCCAGTCAGTAATCAGCGGTTCGGAATCCGTCAAGTCTGTCTCCGTGCTGGCGTTGAGCCGCTCCTGCAGTGTGCCGTTCTCGGACATTTCCGCTACCGGCAACGGAATGTCTGTGGAGAGACGTTTCTTCAGAGAAGTGACCGTTGATGCCGATGCGCGTAACATGTACGATGCAGACAGCTCCAAAGTGGCGAAGTGGGAGGAAATAGCACCGGGAGAGATGCTTCATCGAGGTGAAAAGATACGGGTGGAATATAAGATATGGAACGGAGAGAACCGGAGCCATATCCTGCTGACCGCTCCGCGCGAGGCGTCACTGAGGCCGGTGAATCAGTTGTCGGGCTTTACCTTTGGAGGGTACAGGGATGTCCGCTCTGACCGCAGCATGTTCTATTTTGATTCGTATCCGGAGGAGGAGAGCCGTGTCGTGGAAGAATTCCTCGTGACGGCGCAGGGGCGTTTCGTCGCTCCGTCGGTCTCCATAGAGTCGTTGTACGCTCCGCACTATAGGGCCAATTCCGCCGTACGCGGACCTGTAGAGGTGCGATGAGGGTATCAAACTGTTGTTTATCAATAATATTTTGACTACATTTGCATGTTTTTCGCACCGGCTGGTGCAAGAACGCAGATTTTATTAACAAACACATTCAAAATTTTTTGCAAGATGGCTGAATATCTGCTGCCTGAAAAAAAGCAAGAGATTTTCGCGAAGTACGGGAAGTCTAATACAGACACCGGCTCTCCTGAGAGTCAAGTTGCTCTATTCTCCTACCGTATCGCTCACCTCACGCAGCATGTGAAGAAGAACAAAAAGGACAATGTCACCCGCCGTTCCCTTCTGCGTCTCGTAGGTAAAAGACGTCAGCTTCTGGACTATCTCCAGAAAAATGACATCGAGAGATACAGAAATATCGTCAAAGAGCTTGGTCTCCGCCGATAACAAGAGATAGATTTTCAGGGGATGGTTCTTCACAACGGGGGAACCATCCCCTTTTTTAGAGAAAGACGTTTACGAAAACAATAGAGATGAACATTATCAACAAAAAGATCGAACTCGCGGACGGCCGCGTGATTGAGATCGAGACCGGCAAGCTCGCCAAGCAGGCAGACGGTTCTGCGGTGGTCAAGATGGGAGGCACGATGCTCCTCGCCACCGTGTGTGCAGCCAAGGAAGTCAAAGAGGGCACTGATTTTATGCCCCTGACGGTAGATTACAAAGAGAAATATTATTCGGCTGGACGTTTCCCCGGCGGATTCATGAAGAGAGAGGGCAAGTCCTCGGATTACGAGGTGCTCGTGTCCCGTCTTATCGACCGCCCTATCAGGCCTCTCTGGCCGGATGATTTCCACCTGGAGGTATTTGTCAATGTCACGCTTATTTCCGCAGAGAAAGATATTCAGCCCGATGCTCTCGCAGGTCTCGCCGCTTCCGCGGCCCTTGCGACATCAGACCTGCCTTTCGGCGGTCCTATCGGTGAGGTGAGAGTCGCCCGTATCGGCGGAGAGTTCGTCATCAACCCGACATTCTCCCAGCAGAAGGATGCGGATCTCGAACTCATGGTTGCCGCTACCGAGGAGAATATCATGATGGTCGAGGGTGAGATGAAAGAGGTGCCCGAGAGCGTCATGCTCGATGCCATCAAGTTTGCCCACGAGGAGATCAAGAAACACTGCCGTGTCCAGAAAGAGCTCATGCACGAACTTGGCACGGATGTCAAGAGGGATTACCCTCACGATATACAGGACGAGGAACTCAAGGCTGCCGTCCATTCATACTGCTATGACAAGTGCTATGCTCTCGCAAAGTCTGCAAAGCCCAAGCACGAGCGCGAGGACGGATTCAAGGCCATCTGCGATGAGTTTATCGCGACACTTCCCGAGCCCAAGACAGAGGAGGAGAAAGAGGCTTACGCACAGAAAGTCACCCTCGCGGCCCGCTACTATCACGGTGTCGAGAAAGAGGCCATGCGCAATATGATTCTCGATGAGGGACTCCGTCTGGACGGCCGCAAGACTGACCAGGTGCGTCCTATCTGGTGCGAAGTCAATTACCTGCCTTGCGCACACGGATCAGCCATCTTCACCCGCGGTGAGACACAGTCCCTCGCGAGTGTGACCCTCGGTACCAAGATGGATATGAAGGAGACGGATGATGTGCTTATCCAGGAGGATCAGCAGTTTGTCCTGCATTACAATTTCCCTCCTTTCTCCACCGGTGAGGCCAGGCCGCAGAGAGGTGTAGGCCGTCGTGAGATCGGCCATGGCAATCTCGCCATGAGGGCGCTCAAGCCCGTAGTTCCCCTCGCTCCCGAAAATCCTTACGCAGTACGCGTCGTTTCCGATATTCTTGAGTCCAACGGCTCTTCTTCCATGGCTTCCGTCTGTGGCGGCTGCCTCGCGCTGATGGATGCCGGCGTCCAGATCAAGAAGCCCGTTGCAGGTGTCGCTATGGGTCTTATCACCGATGAGGTGCACCCCAACGACCGCTATGCCATCCTCACCGACATTCTCGGAGACGAGGATCATCTCGGAGATATGGACTTCAAGGTTTGCGGTACTGCCGACGGTGTGACCGCAACCCAGATGGATATCAAGGTGGACGGTCTTTCCTACGATGTCCTCGAGAAGGCTCTCGAGCAGGCTCGCAAAGGCCGTATGCACATCATGGGTGAGATGCTCAAGACTCTGCCCGCCCCTCGCGAGGACTACAAGCCTTTCGTGCCCCGTATCGAGCAGATTCAGGTCGCTTCCGAGTTTATCGGTGCGATTATCGGCAAGGGTGGCGAGACTATCCAGAAGATACAGAAAGAGACAGGAACCGTCATCACTATCACAGAGGAGCCCAATCCCAACGGCGAGGGCACAATCGGAGTCGTCGATGTCGCTTCCAATGACAAAGAGGCCATGCAGAAGGCTCTCGACTGGATCAAGGGTATCTGCGCAGTGCCTGAGGTAGGTACAGTCTATCACGGCAAGGTGGTCAGCATTCTGGAGTTCGGTGCATTCGTGGAGATCCTGCCCGGCAAGGAAGGCCTCCTGCATGTGTCCGAGATTGCCTGGACCAAGACAGAGAATGTCGAGGATGTCCTCAAGGTCGGAGACGAGGTAGATGTCAAACTCCTCGAGATTGATGCCAAGACAGGCAAGATGAGGCTCTCCATGAGGGCTCTCACCGAGAAGCCTGAGGGCTATGTCGAGCCTGAGCGCAGACCTCGCGGCGGAGATCGCGGAGACCGCAGAGGCGGCATGGGCGATCGCCGCAATGACCGCGGTGGCGACCGCAGGGGCGGTGACCGTCGCAATGGCGGATTCCGTCACGACAACGAGGGCGGAGAGCGCCGTTTCGAGAGCCGTGGCAGGAGATTCGGTCGTCCCGCAGGCACTCCGGCAGCGGAAGCCGCAGACAATGAGCCTGCAGCACCTCAGGAGGAGATTTTCTAATCGATATACGACAGTAACACAAATCGGGGCTGACCATAGTTTTGGTCGGCCCCGATTGTTTTATTGCGCAGCGCTCATGTCTTTTCCCTCAAAGTAAGTATATAGTGCCTGCCGCTGGATACTGTTTCAATTATGTCATGTGAAATGCTATCTGTATAAGTGGCTCAAATGTATTTGTCTTCGAGTAGATAACGGAAGCATAAAAAGAAACAAGGTGACAGACACTTTTATCTGCCACCTTGTTTCTTATTCGTCCGTAGGACGGATCTGTTAGACTTCGATAGGCTTGTACTTGGGTACGAGGATGCGCATCAGCGTCCATGCCAGCAAGTAAGCGACGCCGCAGCAGCAGAATACGATGAAATATCCTGCAGGCTTGCCCTCGAATCCGAGGAATGTGAATGCCGAACCGGCCTGCTCCGCATAGGTAAACAGGTTACCGGCGACCTTCTGGATAATCATTGAACCAACGCCTCCTGCCATTGCACCGATACCGGTGATAGTCGCGATAGTGCTCTTGGGGAACATATCACCGATAGTCGAGAACAGGTTGGCACTCCAGGCCTGATGCCCTGCACCGGCGAGACCGATGAGGATTGCAGGCCACCAGGGGCTGTTGAAATGCGCTCCGAGAGGCTGTGCGAACAATGCGGCGATAGGGAAGAAAGCGAATATGAGCATAGCCAGCATTCGACCCGAATAGGGGTGCATGCCTTTCTTCTCGACAAAGAGTTTCGGCAGGTATCCTCCGAAAATGGATATGACAGTCACGATTGCGTACAATGTGAAGATAAGTCCCTGTCCGAGAGGCGAAGTCGCAGGTGCACCGAACTGGTTGCTGAAATACGAAGGTGCCCAGAAGAGGAAGAACCACCACACACCGTCCGTAAAGAACTTGCCGACGATGAATGCCCATGTCTGCCTGTAGCAGAAGCATTTGCCGAAAGGAATGGATTTCTGTGCCGAGATGGCGGCCTTTTCAGCAGCCTCGGCAGCGTCATCCTGGTGGATGTACTCGAGCTCGGCCTCATTCACATGCTTGCTCTTCTCAGGCTGCTCGTACATGAACTGCCAGAAGAACATCCAGACAAATCCGAGCGCACCGATGATGATGAATGCCCATTCCCAACCGAGATGCAGAGCGAGCGGCGGGATGCACAGAGGAGCGGCGAGTGCGCCCACGGATGCTCCGGCGTTGAAGATTGATGTCGCGAATGCCCTGTCCTTCTTGGGGAAGTACTCGGCTGTTACCTTGATGGCGGCAGGGAAGTTGCCGGCCTCACCGAGAGCGAGGATACCGCGGCAGAGCAGGAACAGATAGACCGAAGTCGTGGATACGGCGAGAGCGGCATTGGAACCGACCTCGACAGCCCTCAATGCTGCAACGCTGCCCAGTCCGGTGAGGTGGGCGGTGGCCCAGCCGGAGGCTGCATGGAGGCACGCGCCTGCGGACCATACGGCAATGGAGATGAGGTAACCTTTCTTGGTGCCCATCCAGTCCACGAACTTGCCGGCGAAAAGACAGGCGATGGCATAGAAGATGGAGAAGAAAGAAGTGATGGTGCCATAGTTGGCATCGCTCCAGTGGAACTCGGGCTTGATGAACTCCTCGTAAGTGAGCGAGAGGACCTGTCTGTCGAGGTAGTTGACTGTCGTCGCCACGAAGAGCAGCGAACAGAGCCACCAGCGCCAGTTGGTCATAAGTTTTGTCTGTGTACTCATATTATACTATTGTCTGACTTTTTTGACTATATCGAGAGCGTTCTTGCAAAGATCGCTTATCTTTTGCCAGTCGCAGGCGGCGATGGCGTCCTTGGGGAAGAGGTTGGAGCCCATTCCAACGGCGGTAGCGCCTGCCTTGAACCAGCCTGACAGATTTTCCTCGGTGGGTTTGACTCCACCGGTGATCATCAGTTTGCTCCACGGCATGGGGGCGCGCAGACCTTTGACGAATGCCGGGCCGAGCACATCTCCGGGGAATACCTTGCAGAGGTCACAGCCGAGTTCCTGTGCCTTGCCCACCTCCGACACACTGCCGCATCCGGGACAATAAGGCACGCGCCTGCGGTTGCATATCGGGGCAATCTCCGGGTTGAAGAGCGGGCCTACCACGAAATTGGCACCCAGCTGGAGATAAAGGGCGGCGGTGGCCGGATCGACTACTGAGCCTATACCCATGATCATACCCGGCAGTTCGCTCTCCGCGTACTTTACGAGTTCCGCGAATACCTCCTGCGCGAAATCACCCCTGTTTGCAAACTCGAATGCCCTGATGCCACCGTCGTAGCAGGCTTTGAGCACATTTTTGCTTACCTCCGGGTCGGAGTTGTAGAACACCGGCACTATTCCGGTCTCCTCAATGGTCTTAAGGACCTGTATCTTGTCGTATTTAGCCATAATCCAAAGAGTCTACCTGTCCACGCGACCGTTGGCGCTGCCGCCTGCGAGAGCCGTCACTTCCGCCTCGCTGACGAGATTGAAGTCGCCATCGATAGTCTGCTTGAGAGCGGATGCCGCCACTGCAAACTCCAGAGCCTGAGCCTGGTCACCATTGTATTTTAGCAGTCCGTGGATGAGTCCTCCGGAGAATGCGTCACCGCCGCCCACGCGGTCCACTATAGGGTTGATTTCGTAACGCTTGGACTCATAGAAACTATTGCCGTCATAGATGAGTGCCTTCCAGCCGTTGCGTGTGGCGGAGAAGGACTCCCTCAGCGTAGATGCGACCATCTTGAATCCGAACTCCTCCGCCATACGGCGGAATATGCCTTCGTATCCGGAGGCATCTGTACGACCGCCCTCGACATCTGCATCGGGCTTGAATCCGAGGCAGAGCGCTGCATCCTCTTCATTGCCGATGCACACATCCACATACTGCATGAGCGGACGCATTACCGATATGGCTTTCTCCGAAGTCCAGAGTTTCTTGCGGAAATTGAGATCAACGGACACCGTCACGCCATGGCGTTTTGCCGCCTCGCAGGCGAGTTTTACCAGTTCGGCTGCATTGTCCGAGAGGGCAGGGGTGATGCCTGACCAGTGGAACCAGTCGGCTCCCTCCATGATGGCGTCGAAATCGAAGTCCTCCGCCTTTGCCTCCGCAATGGCGGAATGCGCCCTGTCATAGATGACCTTGGATGCGCGCATCGATGCGCCTGTCTCTGCGTAATACAGGCCGATGCGCTCGCCGCCGCGTACGATATTGTCGGTATTGACACCGTAACGCCTCAATGCGTTCACTGCAATCTGCCCGATTTCATGGGCGGGCAGTTTGGTGACAAAGTGCGAATCGTGTCCATAGTTTGCCAGGCTGACAGCGACATTGGCTTCGCCTCCGCCGGGGATGACTCTCAACGACTCGGACTGGATGAACCGTCCGTTGCCCGAGGGGCTGAGCCGGAGCATTATTTCTCCGAATGTTATTACTCTTGACATAGTTATGAATATTGTATTTCCTTTTTTAGGAAACAAAAATACGCAAAACAATCCGTTATTCCGTGCACGGGCACGGAAAAGTTTTTATATTTGCTGTTGCAATGGGTAAGATAACCATAATAGATGTAGCAAAACTCGCCGGTGTTTCCAAGGGGACAGTGGACCGTGTACTGCATAATCGTGGCGAGGTCTCCAAGAAGAGCGAGGCCAAGGTGCTGGCTGCGATAGACAGACTCAAGTTTGAGCCAAATCTGCATGCCTCCATGCTTGCGACCAAGAGAGAGATGAGCATAGCCTGCCTGCTGCCTGTTCCGGAAAACGGTGAATATTGGGACAAAGTGCGCCGCGGCTGCATCATGGGAGGGGAGGAACTGTCCTCTCTCGGTGTGGATGTCCGTCTGTTCCTGTATGACCAGTATGACGACGAGTCATTCCGCCGTGTGGCGGAAGAAATGCTTGCGTCCTCTCCTGTCGGTGTCATACTGCCGCCCATGTTCCGTGACGATACCCGTGTGCTCACAGAGCGTCTGCGCGCGCTGCGCATTCCGTATGTATATATAGACTCCAGGATAGAAGATGACGGCTGTCTTGCCTATTTCGGCATGCCCTCATACAGGAGCGGCGTGCTCGCGGCACATCTGCTGACAGAGCGTTGTCCTGCTGAGGAAGTCTGTGACATATTGTGTGTCAGGCTTTTGCGTGACAAGTCCGGACTTTCGGACCCGACCCAGGAACGCCGTGCCGGTTTTGTGGACTATATAGGGGAGCATTTCCCCGATTGCCGTATACACAATGTGTTCATCCCTCCACATGACCGCGAACGGACCTCGGAGGTGCTTGACGCCTATGCCCTCGAGCATCCGGATACACGCCTCGCGGTGGTTTTCAGTTCCCGTGTGCATCTGATTGCGGACTGGCTGTCCGCCCATCCTGTCCCGGGACGCAGGGTCATAGGCTATGATGACCTTGACAAGAATCTCGATGCTCTGCGCAGCGGCGCGGTATCAGTCCTGATAGGGCAGCACATGACGGAATATGCCAAGCAGGCTGTCATGACGGTGGCGGATTTTGCGCTCAAGCACAAGCAGCCGTTACAGAGGGACAATTTCGTCCACATGGACATACTCACTCCATATAACATCTGACAGGAGCGCTAGCCCCTGTCAGATCCCTTGCGGAAACTCTGCCGCTATGTCGTGAATCCGGATTAGAATCCGAAATACTCCTTGGCGTTGCCGTAGGAGATGTCTTTCACCATATTGTGGATAAACTCCATCTCGCTTGCAGGCAGCCTGCCGCTCTCTACATCGCTGCCGAGCAGGTCGCAGAGTATGCGACGGAAATACTCGTGACGGGGATAGCTGATAAAACTGCGGCTGTCAGTCAGCATGCCTACGAACCTGCTGAGCAGGCCGAGGGAACTGAGTGCGTTGAGCTGTTTGCGCATGCCGTCCTCCTGATCGAGGAACCACCATGCTGCGCCGAACTGCATCTTGCCGGGGCAGCTGCCATCGTTGAATGTATATGCCATCGTGGCGAGCACCTCGTTGTCCTTGGGGTTGAGGCAGTACAGGATAGTCTTTGCAAGCCTGTCCTCGAGAGTAAGCCTGTCAAAGAATCTGTGCCCGGCGGCGGCGCAAGGCAGGTCGTTGATGGCATCATAGCCGGTGTCAGGACCTATGCCGTAGAACATCTTGGTGTTGTTGTTGCGTATGGGGCCTACATGGAACTGCTGTGCCCAGCCGCTCTCTGCGTCCATTACGGCGCAGTCGTGCAGGAGTGCGCTGCGGAACTTCGCCGTCTGCTCCGGAGTGGGGGCGTGGCCGAGGAGCACTGCCTTGAATATGGATTCGATTTCCTGGTCTGTATAGTCCTCTGCATAGAAAGTGTCGATGCCGTGGTCGGAGAGCCTGCATCCCATGGACTCGAAGAATTCGTGCCTCTTGGCAAGAGCTTCTATCAGAGACTCATAGGACTCGATGGACATGCCGGCAGCCTCTGACAGCCTGGCTATGTAGGCATTGTATTCTTCGGGATTCTCTATCGCCATCGCCTTGTCAGGACGCCATGCAGGCGCTACCTTGACACCGAACGGGTGTTCGAGTATCATCTTGTGCCAGCGCAGGTCGTCGGCAGGGTCATCCGTCGTGCAGACCGTCTCTACATTGAATTTCTTGATGAGTTGCTGGCCGCTGTACTCCGGAGTGGCGAGTTTCGCATTGCATTCCTCGTAGATTTCACGCGCCGTGGCCGGGGACAATGTCTTGGTGATGCCGAATACCCTTGCGAGTTCCAGGTGTGTCCAATGATACAGAGGGTTGCGCATCGTATAGGGGACAGTTTCCGCCCATTTCTCAAATTTCTCCCAACTGGATTTGTTGCCGGTGATGTATTCCTCACCGACGCCGTTGCCGCGGAGTGCGCGCCATTTGTAATGGTCCCCTCCCAGCCACAACTCGGTGATGTCCGCAAACTTGTAGTCCTCGGCAATCATCTGGGGGCTCAGGTGGCAGTGATAGTCGATGATAGGCATGCTCTCCGCGCTCCTGTGATATAGTTCTCTGGCGGTGTCGTTGGTGAGCATGAAGTCTTCGTTGATGAATGTCTGTGCCATGCTTATGCAGTGTGTATGTTTCAAATTATATATAATGCGCAAGAACGCGTCCAAAAATAGCAATAATCTTCCATGATTCCGTGTCCCTTGTGCTGAAAATCCGCCAGGCACCTGCCAAGGCCGGAAATGCCGTTGTCCTTGTGCGGCTGTCGGAGAATGTTTATATTTGCCGTAGTGCGTTATTATAATCAAATGTATATGAACAAGAATTTTTTCATGAAACTGGCACTTGCCGCCTCGGCGGCGTTGCTATCGTTGTCTATTTATGCACAGGATGTGGCTGACAGGTGCACGCGCCATACCTTGAAAAGTGGCGGCCTGGAGAGGGAGTTCTGGCTCTACCGTCCTGCAGGGCTGCCTGACGGCGCACCGCTCGTCGTGGCCCTCCACGGATACGGCGGATCTGCACTCAAGGGCAAGAACGGACTTATGGATAAGGCTGATATGGAGGGATTTGCGGTATGCTATCCCCAAGGCTCGACAGACGGCCGCGGCAAGTCTTTCTGGAAAGTGGGCTATCCGTTCAATGAGGGAGACAAGGTGGACGATGTCGCATTCCTGCGCAAACTTGTCCGCCACCTGCAGCGCGAATTCGGATTCAGCCGCGAGAATACCTTTATGACAGGAATGTCCAATGGCGGTGAAATGTGCTATCTGATGGCACAGAAGGCCCCTGACACATTTACAGCTTATGCTTCTGTCGCCGGCCTGACCATCGCGAGCATGGACAGAATCTACCGCAAGCCCGTGCCGTTCATGGAGATACACGGTACTGCGGACCATGTTTCCGAATGGAATGGCGACCCCGAAGACAAAGGCGGCTGGGGAGCCTACTTGGCTGTCCCGGTATCAGTCAGTTATATAGTGGCGGCTGACGGCTGCCGTTATTCCGAAGAGGAGACCCTACCTGTCAAGCGCAATGTCGTCACCCGTTACAGATTCCTTGGCGGCGAGCCTGCATGGAAGGGAGGTCCTGAATGCGAAGTCCGCCTCTACAAGGTGGATGGTGGCAAACACACTTGGGCAGAGGCGGATATGGATACTTTCGGGGAGATCTGGGACTTTTTCAGTCAATATCTCCGATAGAAACGGTGTCGCAGTTGCTGCGCTCTCCGTTGATAGGTATTCTCTTGAATGCCAGAATGATGAGTACGAGCACCAGCGTGAGATTGGCAAAGCAGACCATATAAGTCTGATTGCCGAGAATGTCTGTCCAGTACTCGGCTTCCGCCAAGGCGTCTATCCGGCTGACAATCAATGCCAGTGTATTGTTGAAGCAATGCATCAGCATAGTCAGTTTGAGCGATCCCGTACGCCAGTAGACATATCCGAAGAGTACGCCGAGGACTATCGCCGGCAAAGCCTGCCAGGGATTGAGATGTATGAGCCCGAATATCAGTGCGGAGAGGAATATTGCCCAACCCGGCTTCATGCCGCGGCTACCGTCCTTGCGGCGGTAATTGAGCAGACCTCTCAATATCATGCCCCTGCACAGCCATTCCTCGCATATCGGTGCGAGAATGGAGACACATACGAAATTGACCCAGAAAGAGCCGTTGGCAGTCATGCCCTCCAACATCGTTTTCAGCCGTGGAGGCATTTCCGGCATCCGTGAATTGACGGCGTCGCACATGAATCCGGCCGCGAATGTCGCTACCACAGCCATCAATGCGCAACCCCACAGTCCCGCTTTGCCGAAATGCCTGTTGTCCAACTTGTATCCCGGCTCGACTCCGACATTCCTGCTGCTCCTGTACCAGGCGTACATAGCCGGAGGAATGAACATGATCGGGTATGACACCAGCATCGAATACTTAAAGAAGCCATAGCCGAAAATCCTGGTCAGGACACTTGCGGCAGCCGACCCGAGGACGGATCCGGCTATCATCCAGAGTATCAAAGCCCCGGCCTCTGCAGGGCCGGGGGTATAGTTGCGGAATCCAGTCATTCTACTTGTACAGAGGGGTCGGGTAGAGCCCCTGGTCGGTGAGTTCCTTGAATTTGGCGACCACTCCGGGTCTGTCTTCCTTGAATGTGACGCCGAACCAGCGTGAGGATGTGGCGATTACATCGCATTTGGCTTCGCCGCTCTTTACCATGCAGTCCACGGCGTAGGGGATGTAGAATTCCTTCTTGAGTTCTGTCCCGTTCTCGGTGAGGAATTTGCGGAATGTCTCTCCACTGCTGCGTAAATAGTCGGGGGTGAATCCCCACATGTTCATGGAACAGAGTGCGTTGCCGTCGAGCGTGACCCTCTCCCCTGTGTTGGAATTGTCACCGCGTACGACACCGTCGGCCTCTTTCTGTATGTTGTGGTGCTCGACCACATCGGTGAGGTGCCTGTCTGCATCGTATGTGCAGATGCCCCTCGATACGCCGCCTGACTCGGAGAGAGTATTCTGGAGTTCGAAGCCTACGATGCTGTATACACCGCTTGAATGCTCGTGCTCGCGTAGCCAGTCGCCGAGCAGGCGGAACGAATCCTTGCCGTAATAGTCGTCTCCGTTGATGACCGCAAACGGCTCGTTGATCTTTTCTGCTGCCATCAGCACGGCATGGGCTGTGCCCCACGGCTTTTCCCTGCCCTCGGGGACCTCGAATCCCTCTGGAATCTTGCCGAGTTCCTGGGTGGCGAATTCAAATTGCAATGCTTCTCCGTCCTTGCACTTTACACCGCTGTATTTGTCGTGTACAGTCTGTTTGAACTGCTCCAGGAAATATTCGCGTACGATGTAGACGACCTTGCCGAATCCGGCCTCGACAGCATCATAGATAGAATAGTCGATGATTGTCTCTCCGTTGGGCCCGAGTCCGTCCATCTGCTTGAGCCCTCCATAGCGGCTGCCCATACCTGCAGCCAATACGAGTAGTGTCGGTTTCATGTCTTTGTACTTGAAAAAACATTAGTTGTTGATAACAAAAATAAGTATTTTTGTAATGATATGAAACCGTTTACAAAGATCACAAAGAGTTCATTCTTGTCGTTTCTTTTGATATCCACCGCATTGGTGATTGTCTACGGAGCCCTGATTCAGCAGGACAATCTGATAGTCCTGATCAAGGCAAGGCATACCGTGCGTGCGCAAAACCGTCAGATTGAGAGATATGAACGGGAGATTTCGGCCTTGGAAAACCGAGTGGAGGCCATTTCGACGGATAAGGATACTCTTGAACGCTATGCGCGCGAGCGGTTCCGCTTTGCCGAGCCCGGTGATGATGTCTATATCGTATCCGGAGAATAATGGCGGCACATTCTCTCAAGATAAACTGGTTCTACAACACGCTGTTGAGCGTGTTGAAGGTGCTGTTTCCCCTCGTTACCGCCCCCTATATTGCGCGTGTCCTCATGCCGGAGGGGGTGGGGCTGTTCAATTTTGCCAATTCGTATGTGTCCTATTTCGTGCTGTTTGCGGCACTCGGGGTACCTACCTATGCGATACGCGAGATAGCCAAGGTGCGGGATGACGCCAGTGCCCTGCACCGGCTCACGGACGAACTCTTTTCCGTGACCGTGTTTTCCACTGTCGCGGTGACAGTGCCATATCTGCTGTCAATTGCGCTGGTGCCTAAACTAAGTGCCAACTTTGTCATATTCATAGTGATAGGCTTTGTCCTGTACTTGTCGCCATTCTCTGTGGACTGGTTTTACAGCGGACTGGAGGAGTTCAAGTACATTGCGCTGCGCTCGATGCTCGTCAAGACTATATGTGTCATCTCCCTGTTTCTCTTTGTCAAGACCAGGGAGGATGTGCTCATATATACGGTCATCAATGTCGTCAATAATGTAGCCAACAATATCTGGAATTATGTCAGGATGTCCCGTTCGGGATTCAGACCGAGGATTGTGACCAAAGGGCTTAAACGGCATCTGAGGCCGTCGCTCATACTCCTGTCGTCCTCGCTGGCGGTGTCTGTGTACAATCTGCTGGACACCCTGATGCTCGGATTTATGAAGGACTATGACCAGGTGGCTTTCTATACGAGTGCGGCGAATATATCCAAGATGCTGGTGGCATTGCTGACAAGCCTTGCCGTTGTCACCATGCCGAGGGTCTCGGCTTATCTCAAGGACGGGGCACGGGAAGAGATCAACCGCCTTGCAGGCAATTCATTCGCATTCATTATCTTGATATCGGTGCCGGCTGCGGTGGGACTGTGCTGTCTGGCGCGCGAGTTCGTGCCGTTGTTCTATGGAGACAGTTTCGTGCCTGCAACGGCTCCGCTGTGTGTCATGAGTTTCGTGATGGTGGCGATAGCCTTGAGTTCCCTCGCCGGGACCCAGATACTTATCGCCATGGGACGGGACAAGGAGTATCTCTATTCGATAGTTGCAGGTGCGCTGCTCAATTTCGCCGCCAACTGCGTCGTCATTCCGTGGCTCGGAGCGACAGGGGCTGCGCTGACTTCGGTACTGGCGGAGTTTGTGATATTCGCGGTGATGATGTATTTCGTGCGCAGGCATACATTCGTGCGTGTGGATCTTTCCGTCCCGATGCTCAAGTCGGTCATCGGTGCGGCGTTGCTCGTGCCGCTTGCCCTTCTGCTCAGACTGTTGCTGGACGGGTGGACATTCATATTCGTATATATATTGACGGGAGCGGCGGTGTATATGGTGGCGGAGCTGTCGTTGAAGCATGAGGCTGTACCTGCGCTCGTCTCCTCACTGCGCGGTATCCTGCACAAAAGACATTGACACATAATGAGAATACTTTTCGACCTTACATATATCAGCGAGGCGGACTCATACGCCGGCATTTCCGTATTCAGCTATTCCATCATTCCTGCGTTGCAGGAGTATGGCAGGGGAGAGGTGGAGATTGTAGGACTGGCGAGGCGTTCGACTGTCGGCATGCTCTCGGATCGGCTGCCCGGCGTGCGGCTGGTTGCCATAGATTACAAGGAATTCCGCCAGTTCAACAGCATAGACGGCTTCATCAACAAGCCGGCTCTGGAGTGCGTGATACGGGAGCAGGGCATAGACCTCTTTTTCCTGCCCTTTGTCTCCGACCGCTGCCTGTGGACTCATAGCGTGCCTATGGTCGCGGTCATGCACGATGCGCAGGGATTCAAAGTCAAGAAGAAGTTTTACCGTGCTGCGGTCTACAACACTTTCACTCCGTTCTACGCCTCGCGTGCGGATGTGCTTGTGACCATCTCGGATTTTGCCCGGCAGGATATACTCAAGACGATTCCGAGGCTCAGGCGCAAGCCGGTCGAGGTTATATATCAGAGCCTGCGTTTCCGCAGGATGGAGGAGAGGGAAGAGCCTGCGGCCAATCCGCCGTATATCTTGAGCGTCAATACTATACAGCCTTACAAGAATCCGATGACTATCGTACGCGCATTCGAGAGGATTATGGACAGGATTCCTCACCAGCTGTGGTTTAAGGGGCTGAAATCTTCGTACAGCGAAGATGTGCTGCGGCCTTATATCATGGAGCACGGGTTGCAGGACAGGGTCCGTATATTGGACGAGGTCTACTCTCCGGCCCAGATGGATGAGTTGTTTTCCAGGGCGTCGCTCTTTGTGTCCGGCTCGACGATGGAGGGCTTCGGACTGACTC
Source organism: uncultured Muribaculaceae bacterium (assembly GCA_964616865.1). Taxonomy (GTDB): domain Bacteria; phylum Bacteroidota; class Bacteroidia; order Bacteroidales; family UBA932; genus Cryptobacteroides. The sequence goes on along the minus strand of CAZTUQ010000008.1, from coordinate 3,454 downwards.
CGATAGAGTCGGCAATGCACCTCGTGCCGGCTGTGTGCGCGGACATTCCTCCGGTGAGGGAGACGACGCGGAGTCTGCTTCGCTATTATTCTCCTGTATTCGACGATGCCGTCCTTGCCGACGAGATGCTCCGGGCATTGGACGAGCAGCCCGACATGCGGCCGATAGCCCGTGAATATGAATCCTTCTATTCGCGTGAGAGACAGGCGAATGCCTATATAGCCCTATTCCGGCGGATGCTGGAGTCCCGTCAGTAGATACAATGCTTCCTGATTATGAGAATAGTCTGGGTTACCGAGAATGAAATCAGCCCTATGCAGGGCGGCACGGAGCGCATTACAGCTACTCTCGCGACTGCTTTTATGGCGCGCGGACACGAATGTGTGTCGCTATGTTTCAGGCCTTGTGCATTCCGTGAAAAGACCGCTTTCAGCGTGAAATATCTGTTCGATGTGGAGCGGCATATAGGGCGTGCGGCTTTTGTGCACAAGCGCGGCGGCGCAATGGAAGTGCTTGAAAACCAGCTGTCATCGGCTGTGGCGGATGCTGATGTGGTGGTGTGCAACCTTGTAGATATCAGATACAAGCGTCTGCTCCTGCCTATGCTGTATTCTCTGACACGGGCATCTGGGGCGCGTCTGTTCTCCTGCTATCATGCTATGCCTGGCGAAGAACTTATCGGGACGCCTCTGCGCAACTGCCTGTGGCATATCCGTCGTCGGGAGCGCGTGCCGCATTATTTGAGAGAGGCGGCTCTGACTCTTACACCGCGCTCTGTGCTGCTCGCACTCCGCGGCAAATATATACGCTCCCGATATACTCTGATGAGGGATAATTCGGACGAAGTCGTGCTCTTGTCAGAACGCTTTATCCCGTTATTTGCCGCTTTGTCGGGCAATGCTGATGTGCATGGCCTGGCTGCAATGCCCAATGCTCTGTCATTCGATACATTCATGGAACAGGGAGAGTTGGCGGACAAATGCAAGGAGATATTGATAGTCAGTCGTCTGGACGAAAAGGCAAAACGCCTGTCATCGGCACTGGAGATATGGTCCAGGGTAAAACACGACGGCTGGCGCCTGGTCATAGTCGGCGGCGGACCTGACGAAGAATACTATCGCCGTATGGCACTGCGCCTGCATCTGCGGGATGTGGCGTTTGAGGGCAGGCAGCCGGATCTCACGCCTTATTATAGGCGGGCCTCAATATTCATGATGACTTCTGCATTCGAGGGCTGGGGGATTACACTGACCGAGGCGCAGCAATACGGGGCTGTGCCTATTGCCTATGAGTCTTATGCATCGTTGAGGGATATTATAGATGACGGGGTCAATGGCGTGGTGGTGCCGTACCGCAAGCGGCGGCTCTATATCAAGGGCTTGCGCAGGCTGATGCGCGATGACAAGGCCCGCCATCGCATGTCGCTCGCCGCTGTGGATTCGAGCCGCCGCTTCGCTGTCGAAGAAGTTGTCAGCCGTTGGGAGCGATTGTTTATTTCCTCGAATGCGGAGGAATAAGATTTTTTTGTACCTTTACCGCTGTACAATCTAATAAAAAAACTACAATTATGGCAAATAACAAGTACACAGGAACTCAGACAGAGAAAAACCTTGAAACGGCCTTTGCCGGTGAGAGCCAGGCCCGCAACAAATACACTTATTTCGCATCTGTCGCGAAGAAAGAGGGATATGAGCAGATTGCCGAGCTCTTCCTCAAGACCGCTGACAATGAGAAAGAGCACGCCAAGATGTGGTTCAAGGAGCTTGGCGGCGTAGGTTGCACGGCAGAGAATCTTGCCGCTGCCGCTGCCGGTGAGAACTACGAGTGGACAGATATGTATGACGGCTTTGCAAAGACCGCCGAAGAGGAAGGTTTCCCCGAGCTCGCCGCCAAGTTCCGCGGTGTCGCCGCTATCGAGAAGCGTCATGAGGAGCGTTATCGCGCCCTGCTTCACAATGTCGAGACAGCGGCTGTATTCGAGCGCAGCGAAGTCAAGGTCTGGGAGTGCCGCAACTGCGGTCATATCGTAGTAGGTACAGCAGCCCCCGAGGTCTGCCCTGTATGTGCACATCCCAAGTCATACTTCGAGCTGCACAACGACAACTTCTAAACGGCCGTTGCCATGAGCAAGAGAGGTGAAATCTACAGCTGTGCCAAATGTGGCAATATGCTGGAAGTCGTTCTCCCCGGAGAAGGTACTCCCGTCTGCTGCGGAGAGCCTATGAAACTCCTTGTGGAGAATACTGTGGATGCGGCACGGGAAAAACATGTTCCCGTTATCGAAAAAACTGCGGACGGGTATCGCGTCAGCGTCGGAGCAGTCGAGCATCCCATGACGGAGCCTCATTATATCCAGTGGATTGAGCTGGTGACTGTTGGCGGAGGCGTCATGCGCAAGTATCTGACACCGGCAGACAAGCCTGTCGCCGAATTCAAGACGGATGCTGAAGCGGCTTATGCCCGAGAGCACTGCAATCTCCACGGACTCTGGAAGGGCTGAAAACGCCCGAGCGGATGATAAAGACAGTCCCGGCCGTAATATTGCGGTCGGGACTGTTTGATATAATGTCTGCCTGTTGCAGGTTCCGGCTGTCTGCCTTTGCCTGTTGTCGGCTTCTCACCAGCCGGTCATCTGTCTGGCGTGGCAGTCTTAGTCGTCTATCTTTTTCCAGACAGCGGTCTCTCCGATACCGAGCACAGTGCCGCGTACATTGAGAGTGTTAGGATCTGCGAACTTGACGGTTACCGAAGCCCTGATGCCTCGCTGGGGGTCGTAGATTTTAGTCCCGTCCCACTGCTTCTTGCCGGCATTGTACTTGAGCCCGTCCATGAGGACAATCTGATCACAGGGGACATTTCTCAAGGATTTGTCCGGGTTTTTGGTGTCGAGGACCTTTTCTCCGGTTTTCGGGTCGGTGGTGTTCGCGACCCAGTAGATCTGAGCCTTGTAGGTACCGTCAGCCTTTTTGCTTACGAGGACCTTGTATTCGTCTTCTCCTTGTTTGGAGTGGAACTTGCCAAGAATGGCATCTGCCTTGTCGTTCTGGGCGAAGCCTGCAACGGACGCAAACAACAGTGCCGCCGTGGCTGCTAATTTGAGGTTTAGTTTCATGTACATATATATTAAAGCAACCCCAAATATACACAAAAATCGTAATCTGAACCTGCTTTTACTTGTTGCCTGACTGGATTACTTCCGCACGGTCGCTCCCGGCTCTCCGATTGTCGGAAAATATCAGCCTCCTTGCCAGTATAGAAATCTGCCAATTCTCCAATCATCCTCCACCGCCTAACAACCAGTACTCGCTTGCTTCTTCTGTCCACAAAAACATAAAAAAGCGCAATAAAGGCCGGATATTTTTCTTTGGGCGGAGACCTCAATTTCCGGCAAAGCCGGCACTTTGCCTGCAAAAACTTAAATTGTCATAAGAAACATAAAAATCTGATGCGTGTT